>JAKSDA010000041.1 GCA_022360315.1 Pseudomonadota bacterium | reverse complement strand
GAACGAGCCAAGCAATCAGGATGCATGCCCCAACAATCCCGATAAGGCCGAGGACAATCAGGCGACCTGCGTGCCCGCCTTCTGCGGCGACGGCTTCGTATGGCAGGACGTCGAGCAGTGTGACGACAATAACCACGACAACAATGACGATTGCCCCAACGGCCCGGGCGGGACTTGTCGAAACGCATATTGCGGAGACGGATTCAAGGGACCTGGCGAGGAATGCGATTTAAATCATCCCTGTAATGGAGGGGACACCTGCGTGTTACCAGGACCTTCAAATGAATGTGAATGTGTTCGTTCTTGAAATTTTCCGTGGAAATCGGCATGTGATCGGGCGTAACTATTTACCTCCTCTCTGTGTCGCTACGTTGATTTTTGCCTCATCCGCTTATGCGGAAAATGGCCCCAAGCAAATGATTGGCAGCCATCTAATAGAACATACAAACATCAGCATCTTGGCTGGAGGAGGCTGGACATCATTCAAATCTTCTAACGCTGTTGATACCCTGAGCAGGATGGGGGGGAGTGTATTGGCTATCGCTCACTACACCTTACCAATTCCGTATTATCGTCAAATCCCCATCGCCATGGAGGCCGGACTTGGTTATGCGTACCGAGGCACTGATCGCAGAGTCGGTATCCAGGAGCTTTCTGAGCGGACCGTAGGTTATCTTGAAGTCCCTATTCTCGCCAGTGTAGGAGTAGGAGATAAGATACTTGGCAAGGTTGAGCCGGCTTTCCAAATGGGGTTTTCAGTCGCATTCCGCCTTCATCACAACGGCTTCACGAATTCACCTGAATTCATGGACAGGGCATTTGTGCTCGGTAGCCGGGTTGCGTTTCATGTTGCGCCGTCGAAATCGGTTGAAGTCGGTTTCCAGTATAGCATCGGACTTAATAATATATCCAATGACATCGGGCTCGATAACCAAAATGTTTCGGTGTATAAAAACCGAACTGCTCTGCTTATGGTTGGCTTCCGTTGGAGTCCTGGTAAGGATTTTGACCAAGATCGCATACTAGATGCAAACGATGTTTGCCCCAGACAGCCCGATGATCACGACGCATTGATCGAGCCTGGGCGTATAGGCTGTCCCGAGAGCGATTTCGATCAGGACAGAGCCTTGGACGTCGACGACAAATGCCCTCGCGTGGCCGAAGACATAGACGGCTTTGAGGACCAAGACGGCTGCCCAGATCCTGACAACGACCAGGATGGGATACTCGATGTTGCCGATAAATGCCCTCTGAAATCATTTCCAACCCAGCCGAATGGCTGTCCTCCCACGTATGAGTGGATCGAGGTGACGGAAACGGCCATCAAACTCACGAAACAGTCGATTCTATTCGATAATAAAAAGGCCAACCTCAAGGACGAATATAAGGCCATTGTCGACGAGGTAGCCAAAGCCCTCGACGACTACCCCAAAATCCGTCTCCGCATCGAGGGCCATGCCGATGGGGAAGGCTCGACCAGACGCAATGAGCAGTTGAGTCAACAGCGCGCCGACGCAGTGCGCGACTATCTCACCAAGGTAAAGCAAGTCGACGGTGACCGACTGGTCGCCAAAGGCTATGGAGAAGAACAACCCCGGCACAACGAAAAAACCCCCGAAGCCAAAGCCAACAACCGCCGCGTGGAATTCGCCATCATCCCCGAGCGATAGCCCATTCTGGACGATCTCCGGAGAGTCGGCTCTAACTGCCTGCAATCCCTGGGAGATTCCGGAGAGTCGGAGTTGAAACTCTGGATTTGCTCTCCGGAACCGGGGTTGGTTTATTGACGACAATGGGGAGCCATAGCGCCATAGCAGGGGGCCCACCAACCGGTGGGCCGTTTTGGTTTACAGCGCCCAGTTCGCGTACAACCCGTGAATCTCAAAGGATTTTCGCCGCGCGGCGCCTCGTTTGCCGCAACCAGAGAGCGCCCGAGCGGGTTCGCCCATTGGCTCTGGCCTCAGTGTGTTCGCCTACTTCAGCTGCCGGAGCGCGATTTCAACGAAATAGGCCCGACGAAATTTCATTCATTTTCGTTCGGACAATCCCGGCAATCCCGATTCTACGAATCCTTCCAACAGACGCGCTGGTCGGTCCAGATAACTCTGCATGTCAGGCGCCGCAGGCTTCGCTCGCTGATTGGCTCGGCGCCGTCGATGGCTTCGAGCAAGAGGATGTGTTCCTGGAGGTCGGGAGCGAGGAGGGTGAGGTCGAGGAGCTGGGTGATGCGGGCGCGGGTGAGGCCG
>JAKSDA010000403.1 GCA_022360315.1 Pseudomonadota bacterium | reverse complement strand
GATCGTGCCTTGATGAAGGACGAGACAAGCGAGCGGCCATATCTGTACTCCCGGCTCAAGATGGAGCTCCCCGTTGCACAGAGGTTTGCCAATCTCTCGGCCAGGAAGGCCAAAAAGGGCCAAAGCACTGCCAAGAAGGCACGACGACGAAACCGAGCGCGCAAGCCACGTAAAGCCGTTCTCGACATCCGAGCCGCACACGTGCGGCTCAGGATTCCCGATCAAGCTCGTGGAGAGAAGCTGCCCACCTCTGTCGCTGTCAACGTCGTCTCAGTCATTGAAACCAATCCGCCACGCGGTCAAGAGCCGGTTAACTGGACCCTCCTGACGTCCGAGCCTATAGACACCGTCGAGGACCTCAAGCGTATCATTGACTATTATCGAGCCCGCTGGCTCATCGAAGAGTTTTTCAAAGCAATCAAAACAGGCTGTAACTACGAGAAAGCGCAACTTGAATCCTATCGCGCTCTGCGAATCCAGTTGGCCATGACCCTTCCGGTTGCCTACCAACTGTTACGCGCCCGCTACCTGTCTCGGGTAGCCCCCGCCACTCCGGCATCTGAAATCTTCCGCCCGACAATGCTCAGTGTCCTCAGATACGAGCTGAACGGCACCTTCCCCACTGAGCCCACAGTAGCGGACGCTTTGAATGCTATGGCCAGCCTGGGCGGCCATATCAAAAACAACGGGCCTCCGGGATGGGCGGTGATTGGCCGCGGCTACCAGCGTGCTTTGCTACTCGAGCGTGGCTGGCGAGCCGCACGCGGTCTGAGGAGATCCGATCAATCATGAGCGGGGGGGTCCCGCCCCCAGCCCCCCGCCTTTTGCTGCCCCCTTGTCGCCACCGTCACACGCCGACCACTTCGAGCGGTACCCGCCGAATGTTGACATAACCGCGCTTATGCGACGCAGCGGCTTTGCTCTGTCGTGGGCCCCACGACAAGACTGCCTCCTCCTGCTGCATCCACGTGTCCTCTGTTGAGGACACCGCCAAGGAGACAGTCCACCCGAGACAGCCTGGTAGTTCGGTCTTCAACTGCAGAGTAATTCGCCGGAATTTTGGCAGCGGCAACGGCGAACTGGGCAAGTCGGCTCGACGTAATTCGCCGAAAGCATTAGAGAGCCGCTGGAACGGCCATCCAGCGACTTTCTCTATGATTGCGGGCACTTTTCGCTACTGCGCTCCCGTTTGACAGGTGACCGTCTTTCGATAGTGAATAGGCCACCCCATGTTTGCATGGCTGTGTAATGCTAATGGGACAGTTGCTTTTCTCAGGGAGGTAGCTAGTTGCGGACTAGTAGACGCAGGCTGGAAGAGTTGTTTGATGATTTGCTCGATCTCGATGCAAATGAACGTGCTGAGCTGTTAGATCGCGTCGGTGCTAGGGATGCCGACCTGCGTGGGCAGCTGGAAATGCTGCTAGCAGCTGCCCACGAGTCATCGCGGAATTTGCTGTTCCCGGCCGTGGCGGACCGAGACCGGAAGGATGGCTCAAGATCTGCATTTCACCAGCTCTCAAAGGCTCTTGATAACGACGATACCGAAGACCTTAAGGACGACGTTGAACCGCATCCGGGCCTCCACGCTAGGCTGAGTAGAGGCACTGTAATTGCCCAGTACGAGCTGGTTCGGGAGCTCGGACAAGGTGGCATGGGGTGGTATTCCTGGCCCGGGATGTCCGCCTGGGCCGGCGTGTTGCAATCAAGTTTCTTGCCGAGGACAACGATTCGTTGCCCGAGCGTTTCCGAGCCGAGGCCCGCGCGACCGCTCGATGCAAACACGAGAACATCGTGATCGTCCACGACGTGGGGGAGGCTCTGGGTCGCTCGTACATAGTGCTCGAATATGTCGAAGGCACGACATTGCGCGAGTGGATCAACGACCATTGGGAGCTGGACGACTGGGCTGGGCACGACTTCGCCCCTGCGGACATCTCGACCTCGGTGCGTTCAGCCGTATCGGCCGACCTGGCTGTGGAGATCATCGTACCAGTGGTACGCGCTCTGGCCCACGCGCATGGACGAGGCCTCGTGCATCGCGATCTCAAACCCGAAAACATCATGCTGTCGCGTGACGGCACCATCAAGGTGCTCGACTTCGGGATTGCCAAGTTGCTCGACCCCACAGCCTACCCGTACACAACGGGGCAGAGCCACGAGCGGTCGGATGGACGCGCAGAAAGCCGCGCCAGCGCGATCGTGGGAACCCTTCCCTATATGTCCCCCGAGCAGTGGACAAATGACGGCGTTGATGCGCGTAGCGACATATGGGCCGTAGGGATCATCCTGTGGGAACTGCTGACTGGTCACCATCCACTGGCGCCTCTGTCCGCCACACGGCTCATGGAGGTTGCAACTCTCATTCTCTCCATGCCGTCAATTTCCTTGCAGCGCCCGGATATCGGTCCGCTCGCCGATGTCATCGACGGTTGCTTGCATAAGCACAAAGCCGATCGCATTTCGTCTACTACTGCGCTTCTCGAGCAACTCGAAGGACTTGCAAGGCGACGCAGCGGCGCAGCCAGTACCGAGACTACGGAGGATGTAGCCAATCCCTACGCCGGATTGGCAGCCTTTCAGGAGGCGGACGCTGAACGCTTTTTTGGCCGCGACCGCGAGATTGCCAGCATGATGACCCGGCTGCGTCTTCACCGGTTGATTGCTGTGGTCGGCCCATCGGGCGCGGGCAAGTCGTCGTTCATACGGGCAGGGGTCATCCCGGCCTTGAAACGATCAGGGCGAGCCTGGGAGGCGTTCATCGTGCGGCCGGGACGCGAGCCGCTGGCGGCACTGGCCAACGTATTGGCCACGATTGCGTCGCCTCGCAACGACCGACCCGGGATGGCTGGCTCTGCCCACTCTGATGCGGACAGACAGCAGGCGCAAATCGCCAACTTGCGCGCACAGCCCGGTACTATGGGAGCCGTATTACGGGGACGCTGTCGAGAACGGCGCGCGCGCATCCTGTTCTTTGTCGACCAGTTCGAGGAGCTCTATACACTAGGAGCCGACGGAGAGACACGGGCCGCGTTTCTCCGCAGCCTGGACAGTGTAGCCGATGATGTCTCGTGTCCACTGCGCGTCGTACTTTCGCTGCGTTCTGACTTTCTCGACCGCGTAACCGAGGACCGCGCATTCTCTAGCGAACTCACTCAGGGTCTCTTGCTCTTGCCACCCATGGGCCGCGAGGAGCTCCGCCAAACCCTCACTTTGCCGCTGGAGGCGACTGGTTGTCGTTTCGAGACTGACGAGACTGTGGAAACTGCGCTTGATGCGCTGGAGCTTACCCGGAGCCCCTTACCGCTCTTGCAGTTCACGGCAGCCCAGCTTTGGCAGGCACGCGATCGCGAACACCAGCTGCTCACGCAGGAGAGCTATGACGCATTGGGTGGAGTGGCGGGTGCTCTGGCCGGACACGCTGATGAAGTGCTCAGCGGAATCTCGGGAGCCGATCAACGACTTGCACGCCTAGTGCTCACCAACCTAGTTACCGAGGAGCGAACCCGCGCCGTTGTCAGCGTGTCCGAGCTCTGTGCTCTTGCACCAGAGACTATGGGCGACGCGCTCAAACACGTCGTACAGAATCTGGCCAGGGCCCGCTTGCTGCACATCGAAAACGACGCCGCTCGGGGGGCGATGGTCGAGCTCTCGCACGAATCGCTCATCGAACGGTGGCCGAGATTGCGGCAATGGCTGGACGAGGATGAAGAAGAGGCCCGGTTTCGGGCTCGCTTGCGCACCGCTGCCACAGAATGGGACAAACGCGGTCAGACAGAAGAATTACTCTGGCGTGGTCCACTGGCCGACGAGTCCAAGCGCTGGCAAGCACACTGGCGCCGACTTGCCGATGACCAGTCGTCCACAGGTAGCCCTGGTACCTGGGTTGAGCTAGGTGAACGCGACCGGCAGTACCTGCAGGCAGTGATGGCGTTGGCAGCCCGCGTTCGGCGTCGGCGCCGGCAGCTTGCAGTCGCGGCCTTTGCAATGATCAGTGCAGTCGCCGTGGTGGTTTCGGTATTGGCGGTAAGGGCCAACCGTGCAGCTACCGATGCACAGGAGCAAGCCATCCAGGCCCGCAACGCGAATCGGATGAGCGTAGCGCGAGAAAACCAGCTCGATCCGACATTGGTTCTTGCACTGGTACGCGAGCTCGAGCCATTCCAGCAACCCGAGCGGTGGCGCGAGCTCGCCCGCTGGGCCATGCAACAGGGCATCGCGCGCGTGGTCCTAGAACATCCCGATGAAGTCTGGCAGGCTGCGTTCAGCCCTGACGGGACCCGTATTGTCACCGTTTCGTTGGATAAGACGGCGCGGGTGTGGAACGCCGACGGCAGCGGCCAGCCCGTCGTTCTTCGCGGTCACCAAGAGGTTATCTGGTCGGCGGCGTTCAGCCCCGACGGCACTCATATTGTCACCGCTTCGTCGGACAAGACCGCGCGAGTGTGGAGGAGCGATGGCGGCGGCCAGCCTCTTATCCTTCGTGGTCACAGTCATAATGTCTTGCGGGCGGCGTTCAGCCCCGACGGCACTCATATTGTCACCGCTTCGGCGGACAAGACCGGGCGAGTGTGGAGGGCCGATGGCACCGGCCAGTCAGTTGTACTTCGCGGTCACCTCGATACTGTCTGGCAGGCGGCGTTCAGCCCTGACAGCACGCATATTGTCACCGCTTCGGTGGATAAGACCGCGCGAGTGTGGAGGGCTGATGGCACCGGCCAGTCAGTTGTACTTCGCGGTCATCTTGAGCCCGTCGCTACAGCGGCGTTCAGTCCCGATGGAGGCCGTGTTTTCACCGCTTCGTTGGATAAGACCGCGCGAGTGTGGAGGGCCGATGGTAGCGGCCAGCCGGTTGTCCTTCGCGGTCCTCCCGTCGCGTTCAGTCCCGACGGAACTCGGATTCTCACTGCTTCGAGTGACAAAACCGCACGGGTGTGGAGGGCCGATGGTAGTGGGCAGCCGGTTGTCCTTCGCGGTCACCAGGGTTCGGTCGGGCCGGCGGCTTTTAGCCCCGACGGCACCCGCGTTCTCACTGCGTCGTCTGACAAGACCGCGCGAGTGTGGAGAGCCGATGGCAGTGGGAAGCCCGTTGTCCTTCGCGGTCATCTGCATTACATCAGGTCAGCGACGTTTAGTCCCGACGGCACCCGCGTTCTTACTGCGTCACTGGACAGGACAGCGCGGGTGTGGAGCGTCGATAGCAGCATCCAGCCAGTTGTGCTGGGCGCCCACCTAAGCTCCGTCCAAACGGCAGTGTTCAGCCCTGATGGTACCCGCGTCCTCACCTCTTCCAGAGACAACATTACACAGGTGTGGAGAGCTGATGGCAGCGGCAGGCCAGTTTTGCTTCGCGGGCACCTCGATTACCTGAGCTCGGCAGTGTTCAGTCCCGATGGGATCCACATTGTGACCGCTTCATATGATAAGACCGTGAGATTGCATAATGCCGACGGCAGCGGTCCGTCTCGCGTCCTTCGTGAGGATATTGAGGGGGCCCACCCGATGGTTTTGAGCCCTGACGGGAGCCGTATCGCCATAATTTCGGCGGACGAGAAGTCCTTGCGGGTGTGGAACGCCAACGGCAGCGGTCAGCCGGTTATCCTTCGCGGCCACCTCGAGCGCGTCTCCTTTGCGGCGTTCAGCCCGGATAGCGCCCGTGTTGTCACCGCTTCGGAGGATAAGACCGCGCGGGTGTGGAACGCCAATGGCAGCGGTCAGCCGGTTGTCCTTCGCGGCCACTTAGGTTCCGTCGCATCGGCAACATTCAGCCCCAACAGTACCCGCATTGTCACCGCTTCGGCGGACAAGACCGCGCGAGTGTGGAACGCCGATGGCAGTGGTCAGCCGGTTGTCCTCCGCGGTCACCTTGAGCGCGTCTACCGGGCAACATTGAGCCCCGACGGGGCTCACATCCTTACGGTTTCTGAAGACAAGACCGGGCGAGTGTGGAGGGTTGATGGCAGCGGCCAGCCAGTTGTCCTTCGCGGTCACCTCGATTACATTGTTGAGGCAGCGTTTAGCCCGAACGGGACCCGCGTTGTGACAATCGCGAACGACCAAACCATCCGACTATGGAGTGTCGACAACTCGCGTGAACCACTGATCCTCCGCGCGCCGGACCTGAACGCCACCGAGGCGGCCTTCAGTCCCGACGGCAGCCGCATCGTGACTGCCTCACATGCCGTGCGTATGCCCGCCACCTCGCAGCAGGCCGAACGCATTGAGCATGCCGCCAAGGTGTGGAGCAATCTCGAGCCTATTGACGGGCTCGATGATCCCCTTCTGTGGACGGCGACCACCTACTGTCCGTCGGTCAAACGGCGTATGCGGCTACTCAGCATTTCCGAAGAACTCGCTATTAAGGAGCGCGAACGCTGCCTCCGCCGCGTTGCCGCTACCCAAGAAGCCAAGGAGCCCTAGCGGACGCTTGACGCTTGTCCATGAAGATTGATGTCCGCGTCCCCGCAAGCTGAAATCAAGGTTCCAAAATACGCTGCCGCAGTCGCGCTCGACCTCGGCTTGTCGCAGTGTTCTTGCGCAAGCGTTGCTGGAGTTTTTCGTCTTTTGCGATTTGAATCGTGCGGCCCCGCCCAGCCTTTGCCTTGGTGCATTGGCCACGCAGCTCACACGGATCACAGATTTCCGGCTCGAACCTCGCCGTTTTGCCAACCTGGATCGTCTGAGTCTGTCCGGCTGGACACGTGATGGTTTTGTCGCGAATATTGAGTTTGAACTCTGTTTTAGCGAACAGTTCATTGTCATTCCGAGCTGACGAGCGTCGCAGCGACAACCCAGCTCATCGCTGGCTTCGAGACGTCGTGCGGGCGTCCCTGCAGTCCGCGGGGCCCTGCCGCGAGCCCGGATGAAGCGGCAGGCAGGGTAACACCGTGCCGAGGGCGTTCCACTCTCGAGGCCGCGCGCAGTTGGATGGAAAAGGAGTTCCCCGTGGTCGCACTCCAAATCGTGGTGCTTCGTGAAATTCCTGTTCTGCTTGAGGTGTTCGCCGAGTTTAAAAAGGCGTGATCCCGGCAGCAACAAGTCGAAGCCGATGACGACTGTGACGTATTTATTAGTGCCGCCGCGAAAGATATTGAGTATGTCGAGATAACAACCTTATGAACGCCTCGTGACAGAGATCGTCGACGTTGGCGGAATCGCCCAGGATCTTCATGCAGCACCGCCGCACGCTCTGATGGTACTTGGCATACAAGTACGCGACGATGTCTCGGTCGAGCTGTGCGGTCATGGTGGCGCCTGAAACTCCCCCCAATCAGATTACCACATGGTCCGGTACCATGGCTGAATCACGACCAGATGCGTTACCGCACAGATCTGTGTGACCCAACCCCACGCCCAAAAGCGGCAACATGGTTAGCGGACCAGAGGTAACGACCGATCAGTTTACAGCGGGAACCGCCCATGCGCGTCTTTCCCGTTTACTCGGGGAGACGTGCCGAGATTGGCTGAATTCGGAGCCCAAGAACTACTGCAATGAATTAGAGAGATCGCCGAGAGTCTGAAAATCTCCAAACACGGTGCAGCGGGCACTGTCCCAAAAAGTTCCTGCGACCTGACCGCCGTGAACAGTGCGCACAGCGCGAGTACGCAAAGATCCCCTCCGAGGACCGGAAGTATAGTTTCTGCACGAAAGCGCCGATGAAGCCATCATCGACTTCGATCAACCTTAACGGCCGAAGTCCTCGGCGTCGCCAGGCAGTCGGACGAGGGCCCAACTCTGCCAGCGATTCGACGGCGGCCGTGAACGACGGCGCTTAGGACTCCTCGACGAGCGACTTGAGGCGCGTTAGCGCTCGGTCCCACTGCCGGGACACCTCGTCAAGATACTGTCGAAGCGCATCGACGGGCTCGGGTCGGAGTGAAAAACGGCTCTCGCGTCCGACCCGCGTGCTGTCCACGAGCCCAGCACGTTCGAGCACTCGAAGGTGCTTGGTCACCGCCTGGCGTGTGATGTCGGTGTCGTCGCAAAGGGTCGCGATCGACCGCGGCACGCCGTCGCTGAGGCGCGCGACCAGGCGTAGTCGGGTCCGATCGCCGAGAGCGGCGAATGCGGGAGCGGGATCGAAGGTGGCTTTACGCCTGGACATGGACGGCAATGT
>JAKSDA010000274.1 GCA_022360315.1 Pseudomonadota bacterium | reverse complement strand
TGGCGAAGATCGCCAAGCGATCCCGGGGATCTTCAGCCCGGGATCCAAGGCCGCGATCGACATCCCACAGCCGCAATTCGTCGAATCTGTTGCTCGCGAGTTCGAGCAGCTGTTGGCCCTGCTCCGTTTGCTCCAGGGGAATCGCCGCCGATACGGCCAGCGCTTCAATTCGGGCGATGCGGATGCCAGGGCGCGTTCGGGACAGTCTGTCGAGGGAGCGACGCTGCGATTCAGGGGTCTCGCGCTCGACCTGGCCACGGCCACTGACCCGTATCAACTCGACGTAGCAGCACCGCGCGGTTTGCTGCCGGTCGGAATCGATAGAGTCTCCGGGTGATGTCGGGTTGCTTGGTGCATGGGACTGGTCCTGGTTCTGCATGGTCTCCTGGGTGGTACCCCGCGCTCGGGTCCGCGTGGCCCCATGTACCCATCGTGGCGCTTCCACAGCGTTTCGGTCAAGCCTCTGTACGGGCGACGGCGGTCGCAGCGACGACTTGAACCATGACTTCGAACTCGGAAACCTGCATCACAACATGAGCCGCAATCCGTCATGAAGGAAGAGCACTTTTTGCGAATGTGCTCTCAAGAGCGCAGATTCGAGTCATTTGCCAAATGATTCGCCAAACTATTCGGCGAATCTCGGATAAATGCGCTCCAAACGACAATAGAGGGCAAAAGCGCCATTCGGCGAACCATTTGCGACCGTATCGCGTGGTGAGGGAGTCCAGATCGCTCGATCCGCGCTCTGTTTGGCGCTGCATTGGCGAATCCCACCCGCTTCTGTGCCGTTCTAACGTTCTAACTGCCGCATTGCAGGTTTGGAGCCGGCGATTTGGGATGATACCGCGCGCATCGCTGCGCTGGTTGGTTGTATCGCCTCACATTCCAGGCAATCGCCGTCATGAAACGGCCGCCACGGATTTGTTTTGCGATTTCCCGGGTTTGAGTGGTACTGACTCTGAGAACGTAGAATCAGCAGTGGCTGGACGAGGTTTAAGTGCTGATCTGCAGCGACGATGTTCACACCTTGCGCCCTCGCTCGCTTTTGACCCGTCAAGTGTCGATTCTAGGAATTCAGAATGAGCGGTGCGGAGGGTGATGCAGACCGGAAGCCCTGCGACGCTCGCCAGAATTGACCCAGGTTCGCTTGCCAAAACTGACCCACCCCACACGGGGGGTAGCAGCGCCGCCTGCGGATATAAAGGCCAAGCCAGCTTCGCTGGTCGCCTACGGCGAGCTCGTGCTCGCGCAGGCCCGTGCCGCAGGGCGTACAGGCAGTGATTGCGATAGCCCGCTCGGTGCTCGCCGGTGCCTTTGAGCAGTGTTCTCTGCTCACGTTCGGTCAAGGTCCGTCGGGTGCGTGTCGAGTCGGCGTAGTTCGCCATCCTTGGGGATGAAGGCGTGCTGTGGGCGGGATCGCAAGGTCGATTACACCGGGATGTCTTCGACCCGCTCGAACTTCAACTTCAAGGCCGCCAGTATGTCCTCCCGGTCGGTATGAACGTCAAAGGCGGAGCTGTCCACCGCTCGAATCATGATCCAGTCCGCCTCATCGTTCGGCAAACGGCCCGAGAATTCACCATCAATGACCTGCCCAACAGCGCGAGCCAGTTCGATCAGCCGGCTACCCGTGAGTGCTTGGCATGCGTCAGAAGCATCATGCAGCTCTTGGACGGCATCTCCACCCAAGCACTCCACATCCCGCACGGTCCACGTCGAGCGTTCGCCATCTTTTCCGAGCAGAGGCAAGATGTCCCGCAGATCAAAGGACAGCACGCCCGTGGTCGGATCGCGGTCCAGTATCGTCACGCCCTTCATGGGATCGGCTCCGGTCCGCCACGCCTATGCCCAGAGCGCGGACCTACCCGCGGATCGTTGACCTCAAACCTGTGCTGATGAGGTGGACCAGGATGGCCAGGTCTGGGAGTCCCGTTGGGGAATGTCGGATTCGTAAAGTCGACGTCGCGGACGGGATTGCCCGCCGCATCAAACTCGCGGGCTTGATACACGCGGTTGTTTGCAGTGTCGCGGCGGAGTACTGAGTGTGGTCCCTGAGCGGACGGTTCGGGACCGCGAATCCTGGGTGGCTGCTGGCCCTGCAGTACTCGCGTGCCGTCGCTGTACACGGAACGCACTGCTGGGCCTCCACCTCCCCTTGAGGCACTGGGCCGCCTGAATCGGCGAAACGCTCCACCGAGCGCCTTCGTGCCCGCTCGCACAGCTTTTTTCGCCAGCTTCGCGACAAAGGAGGTCACGCCGGTGAATACTGCGGCGAGGATCGAGGCGCCATCGAGGGCGGCTTTGGTGCTGGCTTTGACCTTGAACGAGGATAGCCATCTGCCGAGGGCGGTGTTGAACAGGCCGATGCCGGCAAACAGGGGGACTTCCTCGGCGCCGCCCTTTTTACCGTAGCTGACGCCGTGGGGAGAGCCTCCGGGACGTCCAGGGGCTGTGCTGGGGTCGCTGTGGCCGCCACCGAGCTCGCCGTCGCTGGTACCCGCGGCGCCGGGTTGATGCGCTGTGGTCTCGGCGGAGCCAGGCTGGGTTCGATTGCCGGCGCCCGTGGTTCCCTGACTGCTGGTGCTGCTGCTGGCGCCGTTGCCAGAGGGGCCCGATTTGGGCGGGCAGGGTTGGTCGGGGACCTCATCTGCGCCGGCTACAATGACCGTGGGACAGTCACTGAAGTCGATAACCCGCACGTTGTCAGGCGACAGACCGGATGGGTCGCGGAAGGACAGGGGGTTGTTGTAGACGTACGAGTAGGCGTTGGTTCCCTGGGACGCAAACGGAGTATGCAAGATCGGATCGATCGACAGGAAGCGGCCGATG
>JAKSDA010000212.1 GCA_022360315.1 Pseudomonadota bacterium | reverse complement strand
TTGAGCTGGGCCCGCCCAGCGGCATCCGGCATCGCCTGTACTACTCGGTACCGCTCGCGCGCTTCGAATTTGCCGTCAATGCGCGCTGGACGGGGACCGACTGGGAGCGAGATAACACCGCGTCCACGGCCGCGCGGTATGTCTTTGAGCGGGATCGCTTTGATATCCAGCAGATTGCCAGCACCGTTGCCCAGCCGTTTGGCGATTCGCTCTGGCTTGCCGGGCCGTCGAGCAAGGTGGTCACAGTGTTCTTGCCGAACCTCGCGTTTGGTGAGTTCATCCAACTGGGCCGCGAGCTGATCATCTCTGGTCCGCTGGTAGGATACGCCGCAGGGCAAGCGTACATCCTCGCAAATGCGAACCTTGGCGGTGGCGCGTCCTTTAGCTCGGGAATACTCCCGAGCACACCGAGCTCCGTCACCTTCAACGTGATTACGCAGTTTGGTACTGACAACAATCCATCGGCGTTTGCTCCGTCCGTCAATGGAATGGGATGGTTTGACAGCACGGATGAGCTCAGCAAGGTCAAATACATGTTTCTGGAATTCACCGCCTCATAGGGAGTCTTCACCATGCCCATTCGAGAGCTGACAGCAACCGATCTCATCCAGACCTGCGCGCACTGCGCCGGAACCCACACCATCCCGCTCATGCACGGATGTAGCAAGGGCAAGCGGGGGCCCTACGGCTCGTTGAGTGGACAGACGCTCGAGATCGCGGTCGACGGAAACGCTGCACAAGCCGTCGAATTCGTGGCCCCGCATTTCTCCGACCCGACGAATCCGCGCGTCCATGAGGTCGTCGATCGCATCAACGCCGTTCTGGTCGGCGCAACCGCGGATGTGGACGAGCACGCGCCGCGGATCTGTAGTCATGCGACCGGGGTCGATATCACGTCGATTCAAGTCGCTGGCTCTGCACGCGAGATTCTCGGCTTCCGCAGCCGGCGATACGGCGCAAGACGCCTTGGCGTGACCAAGGGCTCGGGACCGCAGGCGATGACGGATGTGAACATCATCGACTTGCCGCATTGCCCGGAGTGCGGTGCCAAGGAGTGCCTTGTCCGCACCTTTGATGTGACACCATTGGTGTACGCTGCGTCGGCCCATGTGGCGCATCGCAAATGCGTCAATGCCCTGGCCG
>JAKSDA010000238.1 GCA_022360315.1 Pseudomonadota bacterium | reverse complement strand
TCGGTTTGCCGTGCAACGCACGTAGACACGACTTGTGCCGGTCACGATTCCTTGCCCATCGACCGGATCGGGAAACTCACTGAATTCGCCCGACGCGGTATCCTCTGGAGACAGGATCTGAAAGTTGGACCAGCGCACCTGCACTGTAATTGTTGCCCCCGGCGCGACGGGTATCAACGCGCCCGAGCAATCACCGCCACACAAGCCACCCGCTGTCAAAGCGACGCCATCATCGGGTATGGGCGGGTTTGGTTGGCCCGACGTCCGTCTGTCAAATACTGGAATCCGCGGTGTGCAGGTGCCCTGCTGGATGCACGAGTCAACCCCCTGCTCCAGCCTGCCCTGAACATAGTCATAGGTCCATGTCCAGGCGTATTCTCCATGAATGTCCTGCGGTGTCAGGGCGAGATAGACCATCTGTTCATTGGGGTTAAAGACGTCGAATGACGCCAGGACCGGAGCTTCCGCCACGACAAACGACTCATTCAAGAGTGGCGATAAATTATCCTGCTCCAGTGAGTAGTTGGCCATGGAGTCTGGCCCCTCGGCAGGCGTCACCGGGCCGACCCACAGTGGCGCAGCCCGCGGTACGTGGTGCCAGCATCCCTCGAGCGGATCAGATTCGTTGCCGACCGTATCCGTGGCAATGATGGCGATTCTGACATCCGCTTCGTGATCGACAAGCTCTGGAATCGAATCCGAGGTAGCGGTCACTAAAACCTCGTACCCACCATCGGGCAACGGCTCGTCGGCGATCTCGACGTCCGCATGGCGCACAGGTTCGAACGATGGTCCGATGGACACGTCGGCCCGGACATCGGCGAGACCAGTCCCTTCATCATACGCAACCAAACGCCATTGCAGTGGATTCGCTGTGACGTCAGTGTCGTCGAGCAAATTTACATGCTTGTGAATTTCGGGACAACCCGGCTCAAAGACAGTCTCGAGAAAAACCGCCGATGAGTGGTTGTTGAGATGAATGGGTCTCCGGTGTTCATCAAACACAATACGACTATCGCGTTCATCGAAGATGGGCGAATGCCGTACATATACCGCCGGTGCAACTGCATCGATTGGCGTTGGTTCTCCCTCGCCAAACAACCTTGAATCAGTGTTGGAGGCCAGTCGTTCGAACTCTGCGGCGAACTCGGCGTAGCTATGAGATTGCGGGACAGCGTCGAGGCCGTGGATCGCGAACGCATGCCCCAATTCCGAGCGTAGTGTGTCAACGGTCGTGCTACCCGAGCCTCGTAGCGAGATGCCGTCGAACCGTGCGTCGCGAGCATCGCGCACGAGGCGCCGAATCGTCATCGTCACCGAGTTCCGGTGCCGGATCTCGTCGACCGACTCAATGGCGACGCGAGCACTGAGGGCAAGCAGCGTGAGCGCATACGTATCCGACTCGGGAAGACGGTCCTCTGGCCCGAAGAGCTGTGCGGATGGTCGCAGGCAGTTGAGTAGAGACGGACAGTGGTTCTCATTATGTGCATCGACTGTAGGCCCGATAAAATGTTCGTACAACAGCCGTTCGGCATCACGCACCGCAGCGGCAAACGTGTCGGCTTCATCGTTGCGATAGCGGGCAGCACCAAGCTCGTGTACGAGTGTTGTCCAGGGGGTAATGGTAACCGGCCGTGCACCGATCCAATGCTCGACAATGGCAGTCAGATGCCCGACGTTCAGTGACGCTGACATCGGCGACCAGTATTCATTCACTTCGCCGCCGCGACCAACAAATAGCAGGGTTCCACGAAAGCCTGGATCGGGCAGTCGAAACTCGCCATTGGCATCGCTCGGCATCGGTGTGCTCGCGACCGGAAGCCAGTCCACCAGCTCGCCGGTACGTTCGTCGAGCTGGTAGACATCAACATATGCCCCCACGATGGGCTGCGCCGTTGCAATGTAGCCATCAACCGTACCCCGAGGGATCTCGGGCAGGCCGTCCCCGCACCCACTGAGCCAGAGCGCCAGGTGTGCTGTTAGAATCCATGAACCGCCAGGTAAGAAACCGTTTGATCGCACAGTCCTGCTCCATGGCCTTTCAGTCGAGATTGAGCCAGCAAGTGTCATGGTCACCAGAGTCTGCCCACGCCCGCACTCGCAGCCAAAGGCCATCCAACAGCCAGGAATGCGGGTTTCGCGAAGACAAAACGATCACAGGAACGGAACGCAACGTGTCGGACCGTACCATAGATGCGAGACCTTCTGGTATCCCGAACGTCCTTACCGGGTAGATTCGCTGCGCGCAAACGGTCGGTGCGCGCTCAGTCGCCCGCCTCGCCCCCCCAGGCCGGCAACGTCGCGACCGGGATGCGTCGGTGTAGAGGGTTGGGTGCGCCGCCTCACGAGATCAGTATACATTGCCGACCGTCTCAGCGAGCCAGACCTCCAACGGTGCTCCAGTCAATGATCGTGGAGCTGCAAATCGTTCCCCCACAGAGAGCATCGTCGTGGGGAACGGCCCGTGGCGATTTTCTAATAATTAGAAAAACGACCCTTCAGAAGGGGTGGTTTTCTAATTATTAGAAAAAATGCATCGATCAGGTTTTTCCGCTTGGAGGGAGCCGCAGACAGGAGTTAACTGAGCCCTACGCGCGCAGCTGATTCGTATACGGGCCGCCACAAGAAAGCAGGTGAACCATGCGTTATGTTGAACGCGTCGCTCGTGCCGCTGGTATGCCCACGGTTGACGAGCCAGAAACAGTTTTGCCGACAAACCGGGCGGTACGCCTTGACGGCCGATGGCGCGCACTCCGCCAACGAGATCCGGTGCGTCAACTGCGATAGCGCACTGTAGAAAGGATCCGATGTTAGCCATGGGGAAAACACAGCGAGGTACGTATAAGCGAAAGTATGGGAAACGCCCGAGCGACGGAACACGCGACCAACCGGAGTCACCGATCGCTACGCCCAATAGCAATGACGACGTTGGCCGTGTATGGCTGCAAGCGACCATCGGTCGGGTCACGCGCAATGTGCGCGAAGCGAAAAAATTAACCCAGGCCGACATCGCTGAACGCATCGGCCTGTCCGCCGAGTTCTACGCCCGCATCGAGCGCGGCATCGCTCTGCCGAGCATAAGAACGCTGGCCAAACT
>JAKSDA010000201.1 GCA_022360315.1 Pseudomonadota bacterium | reverse complement strand
CGCTCTGATGTAGGGGAACGGTATACTTCGGTGCCAAGTTGAAAAGCTTACACCGTCCCTACGCTCTGTCGAGACCCACAAGTAGAAAGGTCGTACCGTCAAAGGTAGGACAACCCTACTCGAGATCAAAAAGCCAGCCGAGGTCCAACTCGCGCTCAGCAAACGGTTCGGCGCGAACGAAGTCGCCTGGGCCAGCGGTGAGAATCGTTTGGTATCCGTCCTCGGCCCAGGCCAGCACGGTCAAAGTCTGTTTCTCCGGATCGACGAGCCAGTAGTGATCGACGTGAGCGCGGTGGTAGGTGTCCAGCTTGATGCCCTTGTCTCTAGCGGCTGTAGACTCCGACAAGATCTCGCACACCCACTGAGGAGGAACGCGTACACGACCAGGCCCAGGTAGCTCCGGTACGACATCGATCTTCCATCCCGCCACATCCGGCAGGAACCGCTGTGACTTGGTTTTGGCGAAGAACTCGACTTCACACTCGGTGCGCAATCGCCAACCTCCGGGTGTCTGCCGCCTGCCCTCGTATGGAAAGACAAACACACCTACGCGCAGCTGAAGAGCACTGTGTCGATCGTCCGGCACTGCCTTACGCACGAGGTTGCCACAAACGATCTCGTATTGCTTGGGCAGCTCGTCGGGAAACTCGTCGTTCGCCGACACAATCTGAGGGCTCGTGCTCATATAGTAAGCCTATCGCTCTGGTTTTTTCTATCAAGCCAAAACGTACAGCCGCGCCGCTGTAACTCGCCAAAATTCGTAAGTTTTTAGTGCGACCATGATATCCAGAGCTCGTAGCCGGCCGAACTACGCGGCCTACCGATGGTCTGCTCCGCCAGCACCGCGATATCGCGCTCGACCATGGCCAGGGCGTGGGTCATCGAAATCACAGGCCGCTGCCTGTAATGTCAGTACTCGAACAAGATGCCGGTGTAGTTCAATCGATCGCGGCCGAACGCACCGGCACGACCATCTCGTTCAGAAAACGAGACAAATTTCCTAAGCAAATGCGCTCAGCAGATCTGGCGCTGCTTCATTGCCCAAATTCAGCGCCCCGGCACGGTCGCTCACCAGGATTCCCTTGAGCACGCCAAACATCGGCTTGAGCGTGGCAATCCCGAGCGGACCAGGTCGATGTAGGACATGGATGCTGCCACCGCGCCACTGAGTTACTTCAATGCAGGAAATGGATGCTCCCGGCCCGTCCCGGCCGCGACTCGACCCAATATCGGGCAGCCCCGACCCCGTCCCGACCATGACTCGACCCAACATCGGGTAGCCCCGAGCCTATGCCAACCGTGACTGGAGCCGACGTCAGGCAACCCCAACCCCGTGCCGATAACGACTCGGGTCGTCAACAGTCATCACCGAGCCCGTGCCCATCGCAACTTGAGCTTCGATCAGGCAACCCCAACCCCGTGCCGATAACAACTGGAGTCAATAAAAGGCAGCCCCGACCCCATCCCAACCGCGACTTGAGCCGACCAATGGCAGCCCCAACCCGGTCTCGATGACAACTCGGTTGTCAAACGTCACCACCAATCCCGCGCCAATAAGTGCTGGAGTCAATAAAAGGCAGCCCCGACCCCATCCCAACCGCGACTTGAGCCGACCAATGGCAGCCCCAACCCCGTCCTTACCACGACTCGGGCCGTCAAATGTCACCACCAACCCCGCCTCCACAGCTACTCGGGCCGTCAAATGTCACCACCAACCCCGCCTCCACAGCTACTCGGGTCCTCAAATGTCACCACCAACCCCGCCTCCACAGCTACTCGGGTCGTCATGAGTCGCCACCAACCCCGCCTCTCAGGGCTGCCCTGTTCGCCCGAGCGGTTAGCTGGCGTCGCCGGCTTGATCGTCGTCCGATTGGCTGTCGCCGTCGCCGCCGATCTCTTCGCCGGTGTCGGGATCGGTGTCGGCAGGTACTATCCGGCGCCGGCGAGCCCGCCCGATGGCTTCGTTCTGAACCATGATCGGTTCGAGCAAATGGTCGCGGTCAGCGGTGCGCTCCGGCGCGTGGAGGGCAAAGTGACCAATGATCAGGCCCACGGTGGCGCACAGGGTATCCTGACACTGCTCGCGAGCGCGCTGTACGTCGTTGCTGGTGGGCGCGTCCGAGACCTCGTGCAAAACTTCGCCGTATTGCTCGTTGCGGGCCCGCAACTCGTCGAGCATTGCCGGCAAGTCGGGCAGCTGGGCGCGAGCCTCGGCCAGTTTGGCCGACTCGGCAATGTCGAGCAATACCGCGACTCGCTCGTGCTCGGCGGTAAACGGCTGGCTGACAATGGCCACAAGACCCTCGGGAAACAGAGCGTCAAGCATTTGTTGGGCCGCCTCACCGCGCGCGGTATGACCAAACATGGTCAGCTGGGAAGACAGATAACTATGGGTACCGCTCACCCCGGCATCGACCAGCTGATCGAGCGGCCGGGCCTGGGGCGGATACAGAGCTTGTCCGGTATTGCTCGAGCGATATAAGCCGATGAGTTGCAGGGTCTCGCGCGCCATGGTGGCACCGCGCCCGGCCAACTCCGCGATCGGCTCTACCGGCTCGGGTAACGTCGTCGCCCGCCTGGCGGTGTTGCCGAGCGCAAACGCCATGCGCCCGATGGGAAACTTGTACAGCGTAAATAAACGATTGGGGACGACCATGGACTCCTTCCTTTCCTTCTATCCTGTGTCTGTCTGTGACGCGCCATCGTGTCATAGCCGCAATTCTGGCCACTCGAACCAGCTGTCGCCATGACCCGACCGGCGCTCGGTTGGAGATACATATATCGGTTGCAGATACGTATATAAACTCTTTTGCACTGCTTTGTCTATTACAGGCCATTACCGACCATTACAGGATATTACCGCCCGCTCATTCCCTACACGGCCAATCCCGTCAAATCCACCTGCGACCGGCAATAACCGAGACCGAGACCGGCAACTGAACCGACAACCGGCACCCGCAACGGATGAATCGACCGACAATCCCCGCACTTGTGCGCCCTACCGCTTTACCAAGATCTCGGCGGACGCCCGAAATCTTCGCACGATCACTGCAATAGCTCGCAATCACTGAGTCTTGCCAGGCATTTGCTGCCTCGCAACGCAACCTGTTGCCGAAATGACACCAAAATGTCATCCGGTCAGGGCGTGAGTACGACCTACGGTAGCGGTGTCCATGGTTACGGACCAAGGCTCATCGTAGGGGCAAGGAGAATCATCCCATGACGTACATAAAACGAATCCTCACCATCACTGCTGCGGTGTCGCTCGCCTGTGCATCCACTGCTCTGGCTCAGCAGCGCGATCAGATCCGCATTGTTGGCTCGTCCACGGTATATCCGTTTGCTACCAAGGTCGCGGAGCAGTTTGGCCGCACCACCAAATACAAAACCCCGGTCATCGAAAGCACTGGCTCGGGCGGCGGTATCAAGCTCTTTTGCGCCGGGGTCGGGGTCCAACACCCGGACATCACCAATGCATCCCGGGCCATCAAGGCGTCCGAGGTCGAGACCTGCATGCGCAATGGGGTCCGAGATATCACCGAAGTAAAAATCGGCTACGACGGCATTGTTCTGGCCAACTCCAAGCGAGCCAAACGCCTCACCCTTACCCGCAAGCACATCTTCCTGGCCCTGGCCAAAGAGATCCCGACCGCCAACGGCAAGCTGCAGCGCAATCCCTACAAAACCTGGCGCGATGTCGATCGGTCCTTGCCGGCAGTGAAGATCGAAGTGCTGGGGCCGCCGCCGACCTCGGGTACCCGCGATGCGTTCTCCGAGCTGGCCATGGAAGGTGGCTGCAAGCAATTCGGCTGGATCAAGGCGCTGAAGAAGAGCGACAAGAAGCGCTACAAAGCTATCTGCCACGGGATTCGCGAAGACGGCGCCTATGTCGAGGCGGGCGAAAACGACAACCTGATCGTTCAAAAACTGGTCGCCAATCGCAATGCGCTCGGCATCTTCGGCTTCAGCTTTCTCGACCAAAACAAAGACCGAATTCAGGGCAGCGCGGTCGACGGGGTCGCGCCCACCTTTGACAATATTGCGGGACAGAAATACCCGGTCTCGCGGCCGCTATTCTTTTACGTCAAAAAAGCCCATGCCAAGGTCATTCCCGGCATCGCGGAATATGTCCGGGCTTTCACCAACGATAAGGCGTGGGGCAACGACGGATATCTATCCGACATCGGCCTCATTCCCCTGCCCCGCGCGGAACGGACCCGCATGCGCAACGAAGCCCGATCGTTGGCCAACAACGTGAACCGATAAGGGCAGGTGGGCGCACTGCCCGCCAGGTTGCACAGATTTTCGCCCATGATCGAAATCATACTCGTCGCGGCACTCCTTTGCATCTCTGCCCTCGCCTATCGCTGGGGGCGGAACTATGCCCTGGCGGCGGTTTCGGGTAACCCGCGCAAGCTGCATTCGCTGCCCGGCCACTACGGTGCATACGTCGCCCTGTGGTGTGCCATACCCGCGCTGGTCGTGGTGGCGTTGTGGCTCATCCTCGAGCCGAGATTGATCGACTACTTGCTGGTCTCGCACCTGCCCGATGAGATCAAAACCCTCTCTTCGGCGCAAATCGATCTTCTGATCAATGACATCAAAAATCTCGCCGACGGCAACATCCTGAGCCGAGAACCCGATCCCGCCATGCAGGCTGCGGCCGACCACTACAACCGCTGGCACGATATTGGCCTGGCCAGCCTCGCCATCATCGCCTTTCTGTTGAGCGCGAGCGGCGCCATGTGCGCGCGTCGGCGAATCGCCCCCCGCTTCGAGGCCATCTACAAGGTCGAGCGGCTGATCAAGGCCTTCTTGCTGCTCGGGTCGACAGTCGCGGTGCTGACCACCATTGGCATCGTTCTGTCACTTCTCTTCGAGGCACTCCGGTTCTTCAATCGCGTGCCGTTTTGGGATTTCGCATTTGGCACCGAATGGAGCCCGCAGACCGCGATACGCGACGATCAGGTCGGCAGCTCGGGCGCGTTTGGCTCGATCCCGGTATTTGCCGGTACCGCCATGATCAGCGCCATTGCCATGACGGTCGCGGTGCCGGTCGGGTTGTTCGCGGCGGTCTTCATGTCCGAATATGCCTCGACCCGAACCCGCAGCGCGCTCAAGCCCGTCCTCGAAATCCTCGCCGGCATTCCCACCGTGGTCTATGGCTTCTTTGCCGCGCTGACCGTGGCTCCGGCCATCCGCGATATGGGCCAGTCGCTCGGCCTCGATGTGGCCTCGGAGAGCGCGCTGGCCGCCGGTATGGTCATGGGGATCATGATCATTCCATTCGTGTCCTCGCTGTCGGACGACGTTCTCAACGCGGTCCCCAACGGATTGCGCGAGGCCTCGTATGGGGTCGGCGCAACCCGCTCCGAAACCATCCTCAAAGTGCTCTTGCCGGCCGCGTTGCCGGGCATCGTGGGCGGTATCCTCCTCGCCATCTCGCGGGCGATTGGCGAGACCATGATCGTTGTCATGGCCGCCGGGCTGGCCGCCAATCTCACCGCCAATCCATTCGAGGCGGTCACCACGGTGACTGTACAGATCGTGACACTGCTCGTCGGCGACCAGGAGTTCGACAGCGCCAAGACGCTCTCGGCATTTGCCCTGGGGCTGGGTCTATTTATCTTGACACTTTGTTTCAACATCGTGGCCCTGCGCATGGTTCGCAAATATCGGGAGCAATATGAATAAGCAGGCCCGCACCGTGCACCCGGCATTGCACACCCAGGCAGTGGTAGCGCGGCTTCGCAAACGACACCGCCGAGAGCGGCGGTTTCGCGCCTATTGCATCGCGGCTGTCGGCTTTGCAGTCCTCTGTCTGATCTTCTTGTTTGTCGATATCATCAGCAAGGGATACACGGCATTTCAACAGACTGCGATCCGCTTCGAAATCTTTTTCGACCCCGAAATCATCGACCCCGACGGCGAGCGCGATGCTGAAATGCTGGCCGAGGCCGACTACGCGGCACTGTGGCGCCAGCCGTTGTTGCGCGCGCATGGCGAGGTCAATACGCGCGCCCTGCGCCGCGAACTCTACCGCCTTGTCAGCTCGGGCGCGGCATTTCAGCTCCAGCGCATGGTCGCAAACGATCCCGACCTCATCGGCCACAAGCGCACGGTCTGGCTCCTCGCCTCGGACGAGGTCGATATGGTGGTCAAAGGCCACGTTTCTCGCCATCTGCCCGAGGCCGAACGGCCGGTATCCGACCGCCAGCTGGCCTGGCTCGACAACCTCGCCGCGCAGGGCCTGGTCGAGCAACAGCTCAATCGCCGCTTCTTTACAAACGGTGACTCCCGCGAACCCGAAGAAGCCGGAATCCTGGCTGCGCTGATGGGATCGGTGTACACCATGGTGGTGACCCTGATGCTCTCGTTCCCCCTAGGCGTGGCCACAGCGGTGTATTTGGAGGAGTTTGCTCCGACCAATCGGTGGATCGATCTCATCGAGGTCAACATCAACAACCTCGCCGCCGTACCGTCGATCGTCTTCGGCCTGCTGGGACTGGCGGTGTTCTTGAACTTCTTTGACCTGCCGCGCTCGGCGCCGCTGGTCGGCGGCCTGGTTCTCACCCTGATGACCCTGCCGACCATCATCATTGCCTCGCGCGCGGCGCTCAAGGCAGTTCCGCCGTCGATCCGCGAGGCTGCCTACGGGCTGGGCGCAACCCCCATGCAGGTCATCCAGCACCATGTGCTGCCCGCTGCCATGCCGGGAATTCTCACCGGCACGATCATTGGATTGGCACAAGCGCTGGGCGAGACCGCGCCTCTCTTGATGATCGGCATGGTCGCGTTCATCGTCGATGTGCCCCAGGGGTTCACCGACCCGGCCACAGCATTGCCGGTTCAGATCTTCCTGTGGGCCGACAGCCCGGAACGGGCGTTTGTGGAAAAAACCTCGGCGGCCATCATGGTGCTCCTGGTGTTCTTGATCGCCATGAATGCGCTGGCAGTATACCTGCGCCGCCGCTGGGAGCAACGCTGGTAGTCGCGCCGTGGCCGCTCACTGGGTGAGACTGTGGAGCTGCGGCCCGAAGGATAGGAATCATGACCAAGAGTAGCTCTGCTGGTGATCAAGCCGCCGTCGGCCGCGCTGAGTTGGCGGCACCCAGGGCGGCGTTATCCGAGGCCGGCAAGCGGCGCACGGACAGCGACGCTGGGATCGACGACAGCGAGGAGACCATTCGCGAGGCTCTCCATCCCGACATTCACGATCCCATCATCGATGTAGCCTCGCTGTCGCTGTGGTATGGCGAAAAACAGGCTCTATTCGATATCTCGATGGCGATTTCCAAGAACAAGGTCACCAGCCTGATCGGACCCTCGGGATGCGGCAAATCGACTCTCTTGCGCTGTTTCAATCGGCTCAACGATCTCATCGGAACCGTGCGCATCGACGGCGATGTGTTTTTCGAGGGCGAGAGTATTCTCGGCCCCGACATGGATGTGCATCTATTGCGCAAGCGGATCGGTATGGTTTTTCAAAAATCCAATCCGTTCCCCAAATCGATATATGAAAATGTCGCCTATGGCTGCCGGCTGCAGGGGATCAGCAGTACGGCCGAGCTCGACCTGATCGTCGAGCGCAGCTTGCGCGACGCAGCTCTGTGGGACGAGGTCAAAGACCGCCTGCACGACAATGCCCTCGGTCTGTCGGGTGGACAGCAGCAGCGTTTGTGCATAGCGCGCGCCATCGCGGTCGAACCGGAAGTGATTCTCTACGATGAGCCATGCTCGGCTCTCGATCCCATTGCCACGAGCCGGATCGAGGCACTCATGCGCACCTTGACCAAAGACTACACTCAGGTGATCGTCACCCACAACCTGCAGCAAGCGGGTCGCGTATCCGATTATACGGCATTTCTCTATCTGGGCGAGCTCATCGAGTACGGCCCGACCGAGCAAATGTTCGTCGATCCCCGGCGCAAGCGCACCGAGTACTACTTGACCGGCCGTTTTGGTTAACCCGCCTGGGCGTCGTGGCTTGCCTGAATTTCGCGACTGCGCTACAGTCGGGGCCGACGGTATGGCGCCGGCCACAGACCTGACCGAACGCAAAACGCTCACTGCGGGCGGCTCCACCCTGTCCAGCACCGAAACCCGAGTCGTGCGCGGATTTCAGCTGGAAATTGTCGAAGGTCCCTGCACTGGAATCCGCTGGGACTCGGTCTCAGATCGCTGCACCATTGGCTCGAGCAAGACGTGCAATCTGGTCATCGATGAGCCCACGGTATCCCGATTTCACTGCAAGATAACCATCAACGGCCGCCATGCGCTGATCCGCGACCAGAGCAGCGTCAACGGTGTGTTCGTCGATGGGGTCCGGGTGTGCGAGGGGTATCTGCGCACCGGCAGCCTGATTCGCCTCGGCAACACCGTGGTCCACTTTGCCTTTATGGGCGCAGGGGTGGCCATCCCGCAGTCGCAGCGCAGCCGATTCGGCCTCATGGTGGGCACCTCTGCAGCCATGCAGAGTGCGTTTGCCAGCCTCGAAGGAGCGGCCGCGGCCAGTGGACTGAATTTGCTCCTGCAAGGCCCGACCGGCACTGGCAAGAGCATCGCCGCCGAGTCGGTTCACATGGAAAGCGCGCGCAAAGACGGGCCGTTCTTTGCGGTCAACTGCAGCGCAATCCCGGCCAATTTGCTCGAGAGCGCACTCTTTGGCCATGCCAGCGGCGCCTTTACTGGCGCCAGGGAGCACAAGGGAGCATTCGAAGCCGCTGACGGCGGCACTCTCTTCCTCGATGAGATCGGCGAGTTGCCGCTGGAGCTGCAGCCGGCTCTGCTCACCGTGCTCGATCGGGGCCAGTTTCGCCGAGTCGGGTGCAATCGACTTCGCGAGGTCGATGTCCGGGTCATCAGTGCCACCAATCGCGACGTGCGTGCCCGGATCAACGCCGACCGCTTCCGCGAGGACCTGTTTCATCGCATTGCGGTTCTGACCATCGAGTTGCCTCCGCTGCGCGAATGCCTCGATGACCTGCCGCTTCTGGTCAAAGAACTGCTCAAGAGTTCGCGGCAAGACCCCACCCAGGAGCAGATGGACCGCCTGTTGGCCGAGCCGTCGCTGGCCCGATTGCGCGAGCACGACTGGCCGGGCAATATCCGCGAACTGCGCAATTACCTCGAGCGCGCCCTGGCCTTCTCGGCCATGCCCCCTCACCCCGTACCGGTGAGCGATTCGCCAAGCCAGCCACAAAAAGCGCCCGCGTCCACTGTGGCCATCGATATCGATCTGTCGTATCGCGAGGCGAAAAGGCAAATTCTACACAAATTCCACCAGGTCTATCTGGGCGAGCTGCTCCGCCAAAACAACGGCAATGTGGCGCAAACCGCAGCAGCCGCCGATATCCGCCGCGAATACTGCCACCGCTTGATCCGCGAGCACGGAGTGCGCAGAACGCCGACCGATATCGACCACGACGGCGCCTCGTAGCAGCGTTCGGGAAAAATCCGCAACGCTGCGACCACGGTTGGGCACAGCCGTCCGGCCGACTCCCGCCGGGTGCCCCAGGTGCCCGAAATCGGCTGAGCGCCGCTCTCGGCCCGGGCGCACGCAGATTTGAAAAAACGATTTTTCCCGAATGCTGCTAGTGTCCACAAAACAGGGCACTGCGCGGAGCTGGAACCCGCGGTCAGCCCGGGCACGTTCGCCGTGTGCACCGTTCAGTCACTGTGCACTCACAGTCACCGGGGCAGCTGTGCACTGTCGAGTCACACGACCGCTCGGCCCAACCGGTATGGAGCCGAGTGGCAGCCCTGTTTGCCAGGGTCTTCCGGGTTGCAGCCACGGCCGGGCAAGACGGCACGGCGATTGCTATTCAAATGCAGCATGAGCGACATGCAGAAACAAAAAGCAAGTCGAGCTGCACAGAGAAACGCGGCAGCCATCATTGTCAGTGTGATTGTCATGGGTGTGATTGCTATCGCTCTCAGCATCGTTGATCCCACAGCCAACCCAGTTGGCCTGGCCGAGCAATACGAGCCACCGGTTTGCTATCCCGCGGCCGGGGCTGGCCGCGTCGAGTCTGGCAACCGGGTCGCCGCGCGCGAGCGCAACGACCCGCCCAGCGACAACAACCCGGCGTGGAATACTGGTAACGGCGGCAATGGCATCAGCAAAGAGGAGCTCGTGGGCAATTCTGTCATGGCCAATCCGCTGACCGTGGTCGAACTATTGCGCACTGCTCTGAAAGACATTGCCAGCAATCCGGCCTTGTACGAGGCGCTTCGCGATCCCAGCAGCCAGAGGTTCATGCAATACATGGTCGAATGCGCCCTGGCGCCAAACCAGGAGGTGGTCTACGGGCCGACGACGTGGCGCGGCTCTCTCGCCCTGTGCCCCGACTGGCATGAAAACAACTCCGACTGGCACCCGCACGGCCACAACAGCGTCATCTCTTCGCGCTGTCAGGAGATCGTCTCGGCGTGCCTCCTGGCCCGCAACAACGCTCTCGGCGAAAAGGTATCCATCTCCATGCGCGGATTCCGCTACCCCGACGACAGCAAGCGATACGGCAACTATTTTGGCAGTTCGCCGAGCGACCTCAAATATACGGTCCGCGAGGCGGCGTTTTTTGGCAACATATTTATGCCGCGCGGAGCGACCGAGATGCCCTACACAATCTCGGTGGAAGATGTCGATGGAGTACCCGATATTCGCTACCACATCGGTGCCACGTCGACGTCTATGCGCAGTTTTCCAGACCCGATGGTTCCGCGCGGAGACAAGACGGCATGGGAGCGGTGGAAGAAGCTGCTCGAGACCCACGGGCCGATGGGCGAGGCCACGATTCACCTGCGCACGATGTATCACCGCTGGGTGATGGAGCACCATGTGTCGGGTGCCCACCCGCAGGATGAACCGCTGTATTTTTATCGCGATATGTTCGCGTGCTGGGCGCCTCACTGGGGCAGCGACGGCGAGCCTTATACCCACAAGCGCCTGTGCGGCGCGGACGGCAAAAACAGCGATTTGTGCGCCGCCAAACCCATCGGTCCCTGCTGGCCGGCAGCGGCTGAGTCGCCCGGATTGTGCTGCCAGGAACATCAGCCGCCCACGGGCCACGGCGATTTTGACCAGTGTGGCCGATTGCCCGGCACGGTCTGCGATAAACGCTGGCAGTATCCCATCACGGTGTTTCTCTGCAAACCGTCCGATATCGTCGACATGGGGGGCAGTCAACTGGCCACCAAAGAGACCGGTTGTAAGTCCACTGCGGACGCTGGCTATACCGACACCAAATCGACCAAGGTGGCCAGGTCCGAAGCAGAGGCGAGCAGTCCGGCGAGCGGATTGTCAGCAGGCGCGAACCGGGCGCCGGTTGGCGCCATGGATCGCCAGGTCGATGAGACTGTAGAGTCGCCATGATGCCTCCACAGATTCGAGATCTGTACGGCGAGCCGCTGGCCCCCGGCGCCCTCGCCGGCTTGTATATCGTTCAAAAGCTGGCCCATCGCGGCCGCAATGCCTCGATCTACCGGGCTACCCATAGCCGTTCTGGCCAGCCCGCAGCGCTCAAAGTGCTCCATCTGGACCTGGCCGACTCGCTGGCGGCCATGGCCGGTTTTCACCGCGAAGCCGAGCTGCTCAGAAACCTGCACCACCCTCATATTGCGCGCATGCTGGAATTGAGCGAGCTCCACGACGGCCGGCCCTACCTGGCCATGGAATGGTTCGAAAGCAGCACTCTGAGCGACGAACTCGACCGGCGCGGTCCGCTGCCCATCGCCGAGGTACTGGCACTCATGGATCAGCTGTGCTCGGCAGTGTCGTTTCTGCACCAGCAGGGCATCATCCACCGGGGCCTCGACGCCGACAATATCCTGGCCGTACCCGGCCCGCCCATACTGATCGAACACGGTCGGACACCTGGCCGCGCCAGCGGAATCACGGTCAAGCTCATCGACTTTGGCGCCGCCACGCAGCTGTCTCCAGCACCGGGATCGCGGTCCCGGCCGCCGATCAAGGCGGACGGAATTGTGGCCCCGGAGCAACTGCACGACCAGCGGCTGGACAGACGAGCCGATATCTACGCCCTGGGCTCTCTACTGCACCACCTGGTGACGGGCCAGGCGCCCCCCGGTGCTGACCGGGGCGACCCCGGCCAGCGAGCAAACGCCGCTCGGTCCGGATCAGTGGGCCTCGCCTCGGTCATCGCCCGGGCGATGGCCGAGGCCCCGGCCCAGCGCTACCCCACGGTGGAAGCGTTGCAGGATGCGTTGCGCAGCGTGGTCAAGCGCGACAGCCAAGTCGGTCAGGACCAGCTCAGCACAGTGGACGATGGTCGCGAGGCCAGCCCGGTGAGCTGTGGGCCCGAAGCCAGCGAGCGCAGCCATTTGTCCGACCGGGCCAGCGAGCCCGCAGCGCTCGAGTCGCCCCACCCCGGATTCGCGATGCCATCTGCGTGTCGCGACGGCGCCGGGTCGGAGTCGCATCGCGCCGGGCACGAATCCAGCCGGCTGGTGCCACCTGGCCATGCAACGCCGGCTGGCCAGGTCCGGTCCGGCCGCGCTGCAGACCGGCCCGCTCTGCCCCATCCCGGTGATCGCATCAATCAGTACGAGCTCATTCGCGTCCTGGGTCGGGGCGGCATGAGCATCGTGTACCTGGCTCGCGACACGGTCCTGGCCTGCCTGGTCGCGGTCAAGTTTCAGCTCGAAGACGAACCGGACTTGCGCCAGCGCTTTGTCATCGAAGGCCGGGCCCTGAAACGCTGCCAGCACGAAAACATTGTGGTCGTCCACCACGCCGACAACTACCGCGGCAGACCGTTCATGGTGCTCGAGTACTTGAAGGGTCGCACGCTCGCAGACCTGGCCCGCGGCGACACGCTGACCGTGCAGCGCGCAGTCGAGCTCATGGTACCGGTGTTGCGCGCCCTGCAATGCGCCCACGAGCACGGCATCGTCCATCGCGACCTCAAGCCGTCCAATATCGTGCTCACCGACAGCGGCGTGGTCAAGGTGATCGACTTTGGAGTGGCCAAGCAGCTGGCCCCACCGGCAGCGTTTTGGGCTGCCGTTGAGTCCAGACGAGCGGCAGAGCCCATCGACCGGACATCCCGGCCCGCGCTGCCAGGCAGAGCTCCAGCCGAGCGGAGCAACCGGCCGGCGTTGCGATCGGCCGGCGCTTCGATCGTTCCGCGCAGCTTTGCCGGTACGGCCAGCCGTACCCTGCTCGGTACCCTGGCGTATATGTCGCCCGAACAGCTCACCGCAGGCAATTGGGGGATTTTCGGCCCAACAACCAGTCACAGCCACGACGCTGGTCCGGATGCCGAGGCGAGCGACGAGGCCGTCGACCACCGAACGGATCTATGGGCCGTGGGCATCACGCTCCACGAACTGGTCACCGGTCGACATCCCCTCGAGCCTCTCACCAATCGCACACTCGCAGCCATCACAGACCTCGACCGACCCATGCCCGATGTCAGCGAGCACGCGCCCGAACTGGGCCCCCTCGCGCCCATTGTCCAGCGCTGTCTGATCAAGCGCAAAGCCGATCGCACGGGCTCGGCCAGCGAGTTGTTGGGCGAGCTGGAAGGGCTCTTGCCGGGCGGTTCTGACCGCCTTGCCGGCGACCGCGACGGCGATGACACCGAGAATCCGTTTGCCGGACTGGCCGCCTTTACCGAATCGGCAGCCCATCGGTTTTTTGGCCGCAGTCGCGAGATCACCAGCACGGTCGAACGCCTGCGCCAGACCCCCATGCTGTTCCTGACCGGTCCGTCGGGCACGGGCAAATCGTCCCTGGTGCGGGCCGGGGTGATCCCGGCGATCAAGCGCTCGGGCGAGGGCTGGCAGGCAGAGGTCATCCGCCCGGGCCGACGCCCTCTGCGTGCCCTGGCCGACCTGCTCGCCAGCCTGTCGCCGAACTCGTCCGCTGGCACGTCGCACGATTGGGTGCACCGACTGGACCGGGAACCGGGTTCGCTGGGTGTGGCACTGCGCCAGCGGGCCAGGCGCACATTGCGCCGCATTCTGTTGTTTGTCGATCAGTTCGAAGAGCTGTACACCGCCGATGTCAGTGCCGATCAGTGCGAGTCCTTTATCGACTGCCTGGCCGGAGTGGCCGACGATCCGACCTCGCCGCTCCGGATCATCCTCGCCATACGGTCGGACTTTCTCCACCGCATTGTCGACAACGATCAGCTGGCGCCCCGGATCGCCCAGGGCCTGGTCTTGCTGCCGTCCATGAGTCGGGACAACCTGGGCCAGGCCTTGACCCGGCCGCTCAAAGCTGCGGGCCATTCGTTTGACAGCGATCGAGTGGTCGACGACATGCTCGACACAGTGGAAGCCAGGCCCGGTGCCCTGCCGCTCCTGCAGTTCACCGCCGCGCAACTATGGGACATGCGCGATCGACAGACCCGCTTGCTCACCGCGAGCAGCTACGACGAAATCGGCGGCATCACCGGCACCCTGGCCCGCCACGCCGATGCCGTCCTGGCCGCTCTGCCGGCCAGCAAGCTGGCCCTGGCCCGAGCTCTTTTCGAGCGCCTGGTCACTCCGGCGCGGACCCGGGCCATGGTCAAGATGGCCGAATTGCGCGACTGGTCTGGACAGCCAGAGCAGGGCGACCATGGACACGATGACCTGGATCGCGACCCGCGCGAGGTCGAAAAGCTCGTGCACTATCTGGCCGATGCCCGCCTCCTGGCCATGGAGGTCGATGCCCGGGGCGGTGGCAGCACGGTCGAGCTGGTTCACGAGTCGCTTATCGACGGCTGGCCCACCTTGCAGAGCTGGCTGGACGAAAACCACGACGACAAACAGATGCTCGCCCGGCTGCACACCGGAGCCGAACAATGGCAGGCCAGCGATCGCTCACCGGGCACCTTGTGGCACGGCGAGCCCGTGCGTGAAGCCCTGTACTGGCGGCAGCGCTATCGCGGTCGGTTGACCGAGGCCCAGGAGCAGTTTCTCGACGCAGCGCAGGCGAACATGCTGCGCAGCCAGCGCATGCGCTGGCGCGCCGTGATCGCGGCAATCACGGCAGTCGTATGTGTGGCTGTGTTGCTGGCCGTGCTGTCCTGGAGAGAAAATCGCGCTGCCCAGCAGGCTCAAAAGCAGGCGATGCGCGCCCGCAATGCCAGCCGCATGGCCGCGGCCCGGCAATGGCAGCACGATCCCACCACGGCCCTGGCCCTGTTGCGCGAGATCGAGCAGTCGCCTCCGCCGGGCTGGTCGGTTGCGGCCCGCTGGGCACTGTATTCTCCCCTGGCCCGCGCAGTGCACTGGCACCCCGAGCCAGTGTTTGCCGCGGTGTTTAGCGCCGACGGCACTCGCATTGCCTCGGCCGGCGCCGATTCTGCGGTCCGGGTATGGTCAGCCGACGGCTCTGGCGAGACACTGATCTTGCGCGGACATGACGATACCGTGCGCGCAGTGGTCTTCAGCCGCGATGGCCGGCGCATTGTGTCCGGATCCATGGACGGCACAGTGCGGGTGTGGCCCGCGGATGGCCGGGGCGAACCACTGGTTTTGCGCGGACATGACGGGCCTGTGGTCGCGGTTCAGATCAGTCCCGACGGCCAGCGCATCGTATCCGGATCGGTCGATCGTACCGTGCGGGTCTGGCCGGCCGACGGCAGCGGGCAGCCCGTGGTACTGCGCGGACATGACGGGCCGGTGTGGTCGGTCGACGTGAGCCCGGACAGCCGGCGTATCGTGTCCAGCTCCCAGGACGCAAGCGCGAGGCTGTGGCCGATCGATGGCGGCGCAGAGCCCGAGGTCTTGCGCCATGATAGCACCGCTGGCGTGTTGTCGGTGGCGTTCAGCCCCGACGGCCAGCGCATCGTCTCGGCATCGGAAGACACGCGGGTCCGGGTCTGGCCGCTCCATGGCAACCGCCGGCCACAGGTCCTCAAAGGTCATGAAAAGACGGTGTGGTCGGCGGCATTCAGTCCCGACGGTCGCCACATTGTCTCGGCGGCGGACGACAAGACAGTGCGAGTGTGGTCCCTCGATCGTCCGGGCGAGCCGTTGGTCCTGGCCGGCCACCAGGAGGCGGTGTGGTCGGCAGCATTTGACCCCGACGGCCAGTCGATCGTCTCGACATCCCTGGATGGAAGTGTGCGGGTCTGGCCGGCACATCCGCCCCGGGAGCCCGTGCAGTTGCGCGCCGCTACAGAGGCGGTACTATCGGTGGCATTCAGCCCCGATAGTACGCTGGTCGCCTCGGCGTCTGTAGACACCCGGGTGCGAGTGTGGCCGGTCGATGGCAGCGCCGACCCGTTGGTCCTTACCGGTCACCAGGGCAAAGTCTTATCGGTCGCCTTTGCCCCCGACGGCACTCGCCTGGTGTCCAGCTCCGAGGACAAGACCGTCCGGGTGTGGACCCTGGCTTCGACCGGCACTGAGGTGAAAGGCCAGCCGGTAGTCCTGTCCGGTCACCAGGACGAGGTCAACTCGGTCGCATTCAGTCCCGACGGTCGGTTTGTCGTGTCCGGTTCGCTCGACAAGACAGTGCGGCTCTGGCCGGCCGACGGCACCGGTCAGCCGCTGCTCTTGCGCGGCCATCAAGACGGAATTGAAGCGGTGGCATTTGCTCCCGACGGTCAGCACATTGTGTCGGCGTCACGCGACAAGACAGTGCGGGTGTGGCGCGCCGACGGTGTCGGGCAAGCGGTCGTCCTGCGCGGTCACACCCGCTGGGTCTACGCTGTCGCATTCAGTCCCGACAGTAGCCGACTGGTCTCGGCGAGCTTCGACCGCACTGTGCGGGTCTGGCCCGCCGATGGCCGGGGTGATGCACGGGTCTTGCGCGGCCATGAAAGAGCGGTGTTTGCGGCCCGGTTCATGCCCGACGGCAAACGGGTCATCTCGGGCTCCGGGGACCGAACCGTGCGCATCTGGTCCATCGGGGCTCGGCCCACGGATGACCGCGGCGCTTCCATGATCGTGCCCGGTCATCCCGAGCAGGTGTGGGACGTGGCCGCGAGCCCGGACGGCCGGCGCATCGCCACGGCGGGATTGGACGGTGTGGTGCGGGTGTGGAGCGACCTCGCTCCGCTGGCCCCGAATTCGATCAACCTGTGGCAGGCCACTGCCTATTGCCTGCCGGTCGAGCAGCGCATGCGTCTGGTCGGAGTGGACCGGGCCACTGCCCGGCGCAACCGGCAGCAATGCCTGGACCGGGTCGCGAACGCGGCTCGGCGGTGAGTTCCATGACCGCACCCGGGAACCCCGCCCGCCAAGAACCCCGCACCCCGGAACCGGGCCCGCACCACATCCTCCGGGATTTGCCGGCGGTGATCTCGAAAGCACATTTTCTGCGTAACACCCGACTGCGGTCAGGCACTACCCAGGGAAAGAGGGACAGCTGAGGCGGTGGCGAGCGACAAGACGAGCTGGCTGGCCGCGATTGCGAGTCCCGACGAGTATAGAGAAATGGATGGAAAGAGGAGAAATATGTTCAGTGTGAAGAGAACGATGGTGGCAAGTGTAGTGCTCGCATCGCTCGGCTTAGCTGGCAACGCCATGGCCGATGACAGCAAAGTCATGTCGGGCAATATGTGCCAGCCGTATTTCGGCTCGACCGCGGGAGATTTGCAGTCACAAGCCGACGGCATCTACAACAGCAATGCCACGAGCTCACGATGGGTATCCTGTCCGATCGCGCGCGACAACCTGACCAACTTGGACGGTACTGCGCGAGTGTACGTACGCACGCGCCGGTTCGACGCGGCAACGACCATGAGTTGTAACCTGCACAGCCGGCAATCCGACGGTACCTTTATTGAATCGGACAACGCTGTGGCCAGCGGGGCAGTGCTGTTTCAGAGCTTGTTTCTGGACGTGAATAGCAGCGCGTCGTACGGATTCTACAACATCTACTGCCTTATTCCCCCGCGCGGCAGAATCCACAGTTACCGTGTCGACGAATTTCTGCCCACAGAATAGGCACCAGCTGAGCAGGTAACACAAGAGCAGGAGCAGGAAGAGGAGGTTCGTCGTGCGGTTCTTTTTCTATGCGGCAGGCGTGGCGGTAGTTGGGGCGATGGTGGGATTATTGCTGATCACGCGGGGAGAAACTCCCGCTCGATCGACTGCGGTCACCTCCGACCGGGCCGAGACCCTCGAGCCCTCGGAGGTGCAGCGCGCATCGCAAACGCGGTCGCAGTCCTGGCGATTTCGCCGCGCGCGTCCCCGGCCAGTATCGACGCCGGAATCTACCGGTGGCGACGCCGTTGATGGGACCCGAGCAGCGCCCGGCGAAGAGCAGCTCATCGAGGATGCCAGGAACCGAGCGGCGGCGCGCCAGCAATCGACCGAGCGGAATTTCCAGGCCGAGAGAGTGGATGGCTCGTGGGCGAGCAATGCCGAGGAGCGCATTTCGCACGCCCTGGCCGAGGACAGCCTGGGCCACACGACCATGATCAGCTCGGAGTGTCGGTCCACGCTTTGCCGGGTGGAAGTTCGGCACAACGATGCCTCCTCTCGCTCCCACTTCCAGCTGGAGTTTCTGAGGCTAGTCGCAGACGCGTTGCCGCGGAGCGCCATGCACCGCGGCAACGAAGGTGATGGGGAGACGTCGGTCGTCTATCTCGTCCGGGATGGATATCGATTCTCGCCGGGACATCGGGACATCGTCTCCGAAAACCTCAGATAGCTCCGGCTGGTTCCCCCCGCGCCGATCGGTTCACTCCAGTGCACAGTCCACGGAGTGGCCGGTCGGTGCATTTTTTTGCACGGCATTGTCGCTGTCGCTGTCGGTTGTCGGTCGCCGCGCCGTCGGGCCGGGGTCAGCGATGGCGGGGCATGTCGATGAGCGCGGTTTCGGCGCTGTGTAGGCCCTCGTCGGCCTTTTCGTCCGACTTGTTGTGACCGCGCCGTCGCGCACCCGGCCGAGAGCTGTCGAGGATCAGTGTCTCGGCGCTGTGAATATCGAAATCACTGGCCTGATCCTGGGCCGCTCGATCGAGCGAGGGGTCGGTCTGATCCTCGGCCGAATGGGTCGACGGAGAATACGAGGCCGCGCTCTTGCGGAGTAACGTGGCCGGGCGGGCGCCGATTGGCCCGGGAGCGTCGGTATCTTCTTCGTCGAGGTCAGCCCGATTTAGCGAGGTGGGGTATGGCGTGAAGTTCATTGCCTCGGAATCCTCGCCCATGGCGTCGCCGATCAGGTTTTCGCCCAACTCTGAATCGACCACTTCGCTGAGCACAAATTCTTCGAGCATGCGCAACTCGCGCTCGATTTCGGCGGCAAATAGCTTGCGCACGTAGCGCCCCAAATGGCTGCGCGAGTACTTGGGAATGTACTGCTTGAGAAAGCCACGCAAGTCAATGGCGACTTCTTCGGCTGTCTGATAGCGGTGGGCCCGCGAACGGGTCAAACAGCGGTCGCAGATCGCCTCGAGTTCGCGCGGCATTCCCGGCACTATCTCGCCGATCGGCCGGTGCTGTGCATCCCTGACCTTGATGAGTAGATCCATCTCGTTGGTCGCGGTAAACGGCGGTACCCTGGTCAGCATCTCGTACAGACACGAGCCCAGCGAAAAAATGTCCGAACGGTGGTCGAGCTTGCGACCCAGGGCCTGCTCCGGGCTCATGTACTTGACCTTGCCCTTGATGACACCTGTCTTGGTTCGCACTTGCGACAGGGTGGCCTTGGCAATGCCAAAGTCGCATAGCTTGACCTCGCCGGTATACGCACAGATCACGTTGGACGGCGAGACATCGCGGTGCACGATGCGCAGCGATCGGCGCTGCCGGTCGGTGGCCGAGTGCGCGCCGTGCAGTGCCATGGCCAGCTCAGCTGCCGTATACGCGGCATGCTGCGGAGGTATGGGCTTCTTGCGCTGCCGGCAACGCTCGAGAATGGACCGCAGATCTTTGCCGTCCACGTACTCCATGGCGATGAAGTACTCGCCGTGGGCACGGGCGAATTCGTAGACCCGGGCGATGTTGGGATGTTTCAGCAAACTGGCGATCTTGGCCTCGTCGACCAGCATCTGGATGAAATCGTCATCCTCGGCCAGGTGGGCCAGAACCCGCTTGACAGCGACCAGATGAGCATGGCCGTTGGCATCGAAGGTCTTGGCGCGATAGATCTCGGCCATCCCGCCAAACGCAATGCGATCGAGCAGATGATAGCGACCCAGCTGTTGAGCTCTACGCACAGGGCGGTGATTCTACCAGCTTTCCACTGCCGGCTAAACGGTCCGACTCGACCGGATATCCCGGCCGGCAATGTGAGGCCGCGTCGGTACTGAGCGGAACGGCCGGGCCAATCATGAGAATGTCACCAGCGGTCTAGCAGCGTTCGGGAAAAATCCCGAACGCCGCTACCATTGTTGGGCAAAGCCCTCCGGCGGACTCCCGCCGGGCGCCCCATGTGCCCGAAATCGGCTGATCGCCGTTCTCGGCCAGGGCACACAGATTCGGGAAAACGATTTTTCCCGAATGCTGCTAGAAACCAGATGGCCTGGGTTGGGGAAAAACGATGTTTCCTCAATGCTGCTAGGACAGCCGAGACACATTGATAACAACCTAAGTACCGCGACCCGTAAGTAAGTGCCCAGTAGGGTCGGTCCAGCGCGTCGAGGGCAAGGCGCGGAGAGGGAGCATAGTGGGCCTACGTGACCGATGAGCAACACAGCCATCGGCGGGCTGGTCGGCCATAATGGGTACTTACTTGCGGGTCGCGGTACTTACCGTTCCCACAGAAAGTGAGTGGTCCTCCCGTCTGGATGGACAGCCGCGCAGATGCTGCACATAGACCGGATCGTCCAACGTGTGACACTGGGTCACCTCGCTTCGAGTCAGGCCCGGCACAGGGGGTGATCTGTCCGTAACAATTGAACAATCGCTGCAATTGCTGAGGCGGCCTCCCAAGTCGCGAAAATGTCGTCCGAAGGGAGTTTCGGTCCCCCAACAACTTGACCCGTGGCCTTGGAAGAGTTCCACAGCGATGAACTGGCCCAGACCAACCCGGGCAATCCCATCGCCGCCACTGCAGCCGAGCACGTCCGCAGCGTCGATGAAGCGGTCACCGAGCTGAGCGGCGCCGCTCGGGTGGTAGAACTGAGCGCCGACCAGGCCCAGGCCACTCGTCTACTCGATGCCCTCGGCGACGCCGGCATCGACGCAAACGGCCTGGCCGCGCTGAGCGACGACGCCGTCGTGGCTCTGCGAAACGCTGATAACGCCATGGCCTCGGGCAAATTGCAGCAGGCCCTGCGCCACCTCGACGAGGCCGGATTGGCAACAAGGGAGAGAAACGCTGTCGCAAAAACCTTGACCCGCACTCACAGCGGCCTGATGACCGATGCGGTCACCAACGCGGGTAAGCCCACACCAACCCTGAGTAATCGCATGCCCGAGCACAAGGTATCCCGTCAGGGTGGCGGCTTCTCCGACGCGGCCCACGCCAAGAAGAATGTGCGTGCCCGCCGCCGTGAGCTCGAGGAGGAGTACGGAACCGGCTACATGAACGATGTGTCGGACAGTGAGATCTACGCCGAGAGGCTGTATCGCGGCGACCCGCGCAACAAGGACGTTATTATGGGGGAGTCCAGGGCATCGCAGCGGCTAGGGATGGAGTATGAAGTGAACGGTAAAGCGCGGCCAATGGTCGATATGCTTGTAGAGGAGAAACATGGTCGGCTAGTGCCCACGGAAGTGAAGAATCAGAAAGAACCTCACTTGTCTGGGCAAGGAAACGCGGCGATGAGGAAGTTTGAGGAAATCGCCAATAACGCACCGCCCGAGGTTTTGGAGAAGATCGATCACTTTGAGATCATTGTTCATCGCACATCGATTATGCCGACCAACTTCAAAACAACAGCAGATGGTAAGCTATGGCGACTGGTTGACGGCACAGGCAGACCACAGATCTGGCAGCCTGTGTCGTTCGCCGGCAAGCCAGTCATTATTCGTCGCGGTGACCTGGGCAAAATCTCGCGCTAGAGACGCATATGGGAGACTTATGAGTTGGGAACTGCATGTAGATTTCGATCTTGACGATGTGAGGGATGGGACCGAGCTGCTGGCTGCCAGCATTGCTACGGCTGGAAAGGCGCTATATAGCCTCGAGTATCGCGAGTTCGGGAGTGGCTGGGACTATCGAAGCCCAGTCCTAGTCAAACACGTACTCGACCTGAAGCAGGACCATGCCACCTTTCTATGCGAGCGAGTACAGCGACTGGATGGGAGTGATCACTATATACAGCTTGAACTATGCATCCAGATCCAGGGAACGAAGTTGCATCTCCGTCCGGTTTATCTCTATCTTTTCGGCACAAAACATACTGGACTCAGTCAATACCGACGCCGCGCCGATGCGATGCTGGACTTTGGTAACCGTCAGCGCTGGAAAGGCGACGAAAAACTAATCACAGGTGAACCTGCTTGCGAGGACTTATTATGCCACTGGCTTACTATAATTTGCGATGCGGCTCGACCAAAATCTCTATATGTTGTACCCGAAGAGGACGTCAGCGTACCCCTGAACTACCATATGGTGTATCATAGTTGCTCTCAGGGTCATGTCGATGACTTGCGCGATCTGGCGCAACTGGCACTCAAGGGCGGATATGATTATCGAGATGGGCGTAGAAAATATGAGGCTCTCCTGGCTTCTACCGGCGAATCCATGCTGTTCTGCCGCCGCGCTGGTGGCCGCCTCGACGACCTCAAAAACGAGCTGCGCGAGAGGAGGCCCATCCTGGAAAAGCTCCTCGATGGCCTAGAGGTGCCTGACGAAATCGTCGAGACCGCCGCCCTGGGCAGCACTCGCATCGAGCCCATGGACACCAAGACCGGCCTGGGCATCATCGCCGAGCCGTTCTTGCGCTACTACAGCGAGAACTTCTACCTGCACATGCTGCATTTGTTGGCCACGCAGTAACAGTGATTCACGGCATCAGGACAGACGTCGCGCACGTATCACGGCGTCGACCCCGGTCCCGGCGACAGGTCGCGGACGCTCCTCCGCGACGACCAATTCCCAGCGGCGCGGGTCGAGCGCGGCGACCGCGCTCTCGACGGAAACTTGCACCTGACCGGCTGCGGCCGTGGCGGCTCCGGTCGTGGGATCGATCGGGCGGTGGCCGACCATGAATAGGGTCCCGCCAACCGCGACTCGGTTCGCTATCCTCCGCACCATCTCTTCCACTGACCCAGCCACGTGAACGTACAGGCAGACCACGAGATCGAAATGACCAGGCTGTGCGGTCCAGGTCGCGAGATCGCCCTCGACCCAGACGATGCGCTCCGAGACGTCCGTCCCGACCGCCTCGGCCATCGACCGGCCATGAGCCACGGCGCTTGCGGAGAAATCGACCGCCGTGACTTGCCATCCATGAGCGGCGAGCCAAAGCGTGTCCGCTCCGTGTCCACAGCCCGCGTCGAGGGCGCGCCCGGGGTGAAGGTTCACAACTTCGCCGACGAGATGTGCGTTCGGTGGGCGCTCCGCAACGTTATCCGCGTGCTCACGCAGAGTCTTCGACCAGAGCTGTTCCCAGAAGGACTGATCGTAGGTTCGCTTGGTCACTAGGCTGCATCCTCCATGAACGTTGTCCGAGTCCTATACGCGACGTCGGGGATCAGCACATCCACTTGAGGCACATTTTTGGTGATATCGCACATGGACACACAATTCGTCGAACTATGACCGTGGAGCTAGCCGTCGCCGACGCTAGCCGAGCAACTCGGCCATCAAATCGGTGTTTGGCGCCAGGGACAAACCGGCGACCACCCGGGCCGCACCGGCGTGGACAACCGCCGCGGCGTGGGGCATGTGCTCGGTGTTGTGCGCCGCGCCGACCCGACCGCTGCGATCACAACAGATGATCCCGCCGTCGCCCGCAACATCCCCGGCCAGTTCGGCAACCACCCGCCAGGCCGCATCGGTCGCACTCGCTCCCGCCCGCATGTGATCGACGCAGCGCCGGGTCATGGTGATCCGGATGATCGACTCGCCATGGCCGGTCGCCGAGGCCGCGCCACCGCGATCGTCGGCATAGGTTCCACAACCGCACATCGGAGTGTCGCCGATGCGTCCGATTCGTTTATAGGTCGTGCCACCGGTCGAGGTCGCAGTGGCGACATGACCGGACTGGTCGATGGCACAGGCACCGACAGTTCCCGGATCGAGTGCAGCGCCCCGTCCACCCGTGCCGTCAGCCCGGTGGGCATGGGCGTCCTGCAGATGGCGGAGCGCCCGTGGAGTGATGAGTTCGTCGGGATCGCACAGTTCGACCCCATGTTCGCACGCAAAGACCCCAGCGCCGCCAGCACACAAGAGGACGTGCTCGCCGTCTTCCAGAACCATCCGGGCCACCTCGATCGGATGGTGCACCGGAGGCATGGCAGCCACCGCGCCGAACCGCAAGCCGGTTCCAACCATCACTGCGGCGTCGAGTTCGACTGTCTCGGCCCGGGTGAGCACCGATCCGACGCCGGCGTTGACTGCCGGGCAGTCCTCGAGCACACGCACCGCAGCAACCACCGCATCGAGCGCCGATCGGCCCGCGGCGAGACTGGCGAGACCGGCCCGCGCCGCTTCCTCACAGCCCTGCTTGGCAGGCTCATGACGCTCGCTTTCGAACAGTGCGGCGCCACCGTGAACCACGATGATCGGTGTCGTCATGTTGGTTTCGATATCATTCCAACCAGTCGAGCTCACGACCCGCCGAGCACGTCTTTCACGGGCGTGTAGTCGAGGCCGAACGCCGCGGCGACCGCCTTGTGGGTGATCTTGCCCGCACTGACGTTGATGCCCGTTGCGAAACCCGGCTCGCCGCGAACCACATCGAGCCCACCATCGGCCAGGCGAATGGCATACGGCAGCGTCGCGTTGGTCAGCGCATAGGTGGACGTGCGCGGCACTGCGCCGGGCATGTTGGCGACACAGTAGTGCAAAACCCCGTCGACGACATAGGTCGGGCTGGAATGGGTCGTGGGCTTGCTGGTCTCGACACAGCCGCCCTGATCGACGGCCACGTCCACGATCACCGAGCCGTCCTTCATGTCGGCCAGATACGTGCGCGGTACCAGCGTGGGCGCCTTGGCGCCCTCGATCAGCACTGCGCCGACCAGAAGGTCGGCCCTGGCACAGGCGGCGCGGATGTTGTGCGGGTTGCTGGCCAGCGTGGTGACATTGGCCGGCATGATGTCGTCCAGGTAGCGCAGCCGGTCGAGATCGATGTCCAGGATCGTGACGCGCGCGCCCAGTCCAGCGGCCATCCAGCAGGCCTGGGTTCCGACCACCCCGGCGCCGACAATGACAACCACGGACGCGGGCACGCCGGGCACGCCGCTCAGCAAAACGCCGCGCCCGCCTTCCGGATTCTGCAGGAAATGGGCGCCGACCTGGACCGCCATCCGCCCGGCAACCTCCGACATCGGGGTCAAAAGCGGCAGATGCCCGTTGGCATCTTCGATGGTCTCATACGCGATGCAGGTCGCCCCGCTCTCCATGCACCCGCGGGTGAGCGTTTCGTCCGCGGCAAAGTGGAAGTAGGTAAAAACCAGCTGGTCGCCGCGCATCATCCGATACTCGGCTTCCTGCGGCTCCTTGACCTTGATGATCATGTTGGCGCGCTTGAATATGTCCGGCGCCGCCGCCACGATCTCGGCACCAGCGGCGCGGTAATCGTCGTCCGAGAAGCCGGAGCCCAGTCCTCCGCCGTGCTGAACCAGCACTGTATGGCCGCGTTCCACGAGTTCGTGGACTCCGCCCGGCACCATCGCGATACGGTTCTCGTTGTCTTTGATCTCCGCAGGTATACCGACAATCATGATCCCCTCCAGAGTTTGGGAAATGAGTCTATCACTGACGCAGCGTTTGAGCGAACCCTTGGCGACCGGTCGCTCGACCGCAGGCGTTGGGCCAAAACGTAATATACCCTGGCCAACGATGGGTCAGGGTATCACCTCGACAGTGACGAAAACGGCACGGATTGCCGATCGCAGGTGTTCTTGTGAGTGCTCGGGTTACGCCGCTCGGGTCGGACCACGCCTTTCGGCCTCGCGCAGCAACGCTGCCATGCGCGCGTTCATCTCCGATTCCTCGGCGTCGGTCTGATGGTCGTAACCGAGCAGGTGACAGAGGCCGTGGGCGCCGAGCAACAGAAGCTCGTCGGTCAGGGTCGTTTTGACCTCGCGTTTGGCCTGCTCTGAGGCGGTTTCTACCGAGATGACGATGTCTCCGAGGAGTTCGGGACAGAGCATGCCGCCCGGAGCCTCGCGCAGGGCAAACGCGAGGACGTCGGTCGGCCGGTCGCGATCGCGATAGTCGCGATTGAGCTCGCGAATCGCGGCATCGTCGGTGAGACGCACCGCGACCTGCAGCGGTCGCTCGGTCTGCTCGGTCAGCCAGGCAGCCCGAACCATACGCTCGAAACGAACCCGCAGCCGATTTCTCTCGGCCCGGGCCACGCGGCCGCGCACCGCTGGATCGACGATCAGATCGACCATCACGGCCGCATCGGACAGACGTGCACCCGACTGACCCGCAGTCGACGACTTCACGGCCTGCCACGCCGACACGGGTTGATCTGGTACAGTTTGGCGTCGACAAACAGCGCGAAGAGGTCGCTGTCAAGACGCCCGTGGTCGACCTCGTCGCGCAGAATGTCGAGGGCCCGATCGGGCGGAACCGCTTCCTTGTACGGGCGATCAGACGCGGTCAAGGCGTCGTAGATATCGCTGATCGCCATCATTCGAGCCGGCGGCGGGATGGCGGCAGCGACCAGGCCAAACGGATACCCGGTGCCGTCGAGCTTTTCGTGGTGCGCCTGGGCGATCTCGGGAACACTGCGAAACCCCCGGCCCCAGGGAATCTGTCTGAGAAACTTGTCGGTGTGCATGACGTGGCTCTGGATCTCTCGACGCTCTTCCGGGGTCAGCGAGCCGCGCACGATCTGCAGGGCAGACGCCTCTTCGTCGGTCAAATAGCGGTGCTCGCGCCCCTGGTCGTCGACATAACACCGGCCGGCAATGGTGCGGATGAGTTCGAATCCACCCGAATCGAGCACGGTCGGCTGGTTGGCCGCATTGATGAATTTCCTGAATCGATCGATCTCCCCGACGCGATCGGCCAGTTCGGCCTCGATCTCCGACAACCGGGTCTTGAGCTCGGCAGAGGCGCCGGCGGCGGAGGCGTTCTTTAGCACATAGTCCAGCTTTTCGGCCAAGGCATCACTCTCGAGAGCCTTGCGGAGGAACTGAAAGCGCTGGACGATGAGATCGTACTGGTGATCGTACAGTTTCCTGGCCTTGACCAGGACATTTTCGCGCACTCCGACCTTGCCGAAGTCGTGCAGCAATGCGGCGTACTCGATCTCCTTGAGGTCGTCGAGCGAGAACTGGAGATGGCGGTACGGCGCGGCCTCGGCCCGGTCGGCGGTCTTGGCCAGTTCGACGGTGAGCCTGGCAACCCGCTCGGAATGGCCCGAGGTGGTCGGATCGCGCGACTCGATGGCGGTGACCGAAGCGCGCACAAAGCCGTCGAAGACAGTGCGGACCTCGTCGTAAAGAAGGGCGTTTTCCAGCGCGATCCCGGCCTGCGAGCCGAGCGAGTTGGCGTACATGACCGAGACCGGGTCAAACGGAATCACTCCACTGGCAAACGAGTCCGGTCCGCTCAGCTTGGTCACCCCCCGCGCTCGCTTGTTGATGAGCTGGATGACGCCGATGACCTGATTGCGCGCCGAGATCATTGGCACGGTCAAGAGCGAGCGAGTCTGGTATTGATTCTTGTGGTCAAAGCTGCGGTCGTGATGATACCCCTGGCAATCCTGGTACAGGTCCTCGATATCGATCGGCTGGCGCTCGATGACACACGAGCCGGCGATCGACTCGGCGGTGACCGGGACGGCGAACTCACGGGATTCGATCGGGACCGAGTCGTTCTGTGACACCACGCAGCGCAGTGTGCGCTGGCTGATGTCGCCATCATTGCCCTCGACGACAAAGATGGAACCGGCATCGGCGCCGGTGACTTCTCGGGCCCGGAGCAAGATGAGATCCATCAGCGACTGCAGATCGCTTTTTTGCGACAGGGCCCGGCCGATCGAGATGAGCATGTCGTTCTCGTATCGCGCCTGCTCGAGTTTGCGCTCGAGCCGGGCGGCCAGGCGGCTGTGGTTCAAGCTGAACGCAGCATTGCGCAGGGTGACCACCAGGCGAGCCCGGGGCGACGGCGTGGGCACGAAGATGAGCCCGGGCACGTCTGGACCATCCACATCACACTGGACGAGATCGTCGTCGGCGCCGAAGAGAAGCAGGCCAAAGTCGCCGCTCCGCGCGCGTATGAGATGAACTGGCAGTTCGTCGCCGGCAAGCCAGCACTCGGGCCAGAGCAAGACCAGATGCGCGGCGTCGCAGCGAAGCTCGAGGTAACCGGCCTCTTCGACCTTAAACACCCATGTGGAGAACTCTTTCTCGCTCCGTATCAACCGGGCCAGATCAGCCGCACAGGCGACAACCGCTGGGGATTCAGGCATCGCTGTCCTCGCTCGTTTCGTCGCCCTCCCGGCCCGGTCTGCGCTCGGAGCGATGGACCGCCCTTGTGCCCGGCCCCGGTTTGTGCCTGCTCTCCCATCGATCGTAGGCGCGGATGATGTCCTGGACCAGCGGATGCCGTACCACGTCGGCGTCGGTAAAGCGACTGATGTGGATGCCTTCCACGTCGGCCAGAATCTCGGCGGCCAGGCTCAGTCCCGAGCGCGTGCTGGCAGGCAGATCGCTCTGCGTCACGTCGCCCGTTATGACGGCCCGGGAGCCAAAGCCAAGACGGGTGAGAAACATCTTCATTTGCTCGCTGGTGGTATTTTGCGCCTCATCGAGAATGATGAAACAGTTGTTTAAGGTGCGGCCACGCATGAAGGCGAGCGGCGCGACCTCGATGGTATCCTGTTCCATCAGCCGGCGCACCCGGCTGAAATCGAGCATATCGTGCAGGGCGTCGTAGAGCGGCCGCAGATACGGATTGACTTTCTCCTCGAGGGATCCCGGCAAAAAGCCCAGCCGCTCGCCCGCCTCGACAGCCGGACGGGTGAGTACGATGCGCTTGACTTCCTTGTCGAGAAGGGCGCGGACAGCGAGCGCCATGGCCAGGTAGGTCTTGCCCGTGCCGGCCGGTCCGATGGCAAATACGATATCGCATTTGCGCACGGCATCGACGTAGACCTTCTGGGCCAGACCCTTGGGAGTAATGGGACGGCCAATCCGCGGGATCAATACAGTATCGGAAAAAATCTCCCGCAAGTCGGCACTGCGGTCGGCGCGCAAAACCTGCACTGCCCGCACAATGTCGTCCGATCCCAGCGGCTTGCCGCGCCGAGCAAATCCGTACAACTGCTCGAGCAAATTGCGGGCAAGCTGGATCCCCGGCTGGTCGGCCTCGATGGTGATCTCGTTGCCACGCACGTGAAGGCCCACTCCGGCGGTCCGCGCGATCAACTTCAGACGCCGGTTGGACTGACCGCACAGAGACAACAGTGCATCGGCATCGTCAAAGCTGAGTTTGTCCCGCTTCTGTCGATCGGAACTTGGTGTGCTCAAACGTTCGTCTCCCTCAAACTCATTCCGATATCATCGCGCGACGCAAACGACAAGCATCCCGACGCAAGAGGTTGGCATTGACCGGTCCGAGTTCGACCAAACCGATCGAATGAACGGCCGGCCGGCCGGCTCCGCATCGCTCGCCGGATCGCCTATGCTGCGGCCATGAAGAAGCCGCAGCATCCCCCCACCGGGCCAGACCCCGCTCCATCGCGGTCAGATACCAGCCACATGCCCGGGCACTCATTGGTCGAACTCGTCGACATCATGCGCCGGCTCCTGGCACCGGATGGCTGTCCGTGGGACCGCGAGCAGACTGTCGATTCGCTTAAGCCCTACCTGGTCGAGGAGACCTATGAAGTGCTCGAGGCAATCGAAACCGGCGACGCGTCCGATCATTGCGAAGAACTCGGCGATCTGCTTCTGCAGGTCGTGTTTCAAGCCGCTCTGCGTCAAGCGGAAGGCGCATTTGCCATCGACGATGTGATCGCGGCCATCACGACCAAACTGATACGCCGGCACCCTCATGTTTTTGGTGACGCCAGCGCCGATACCGCCGGTCAGGTCAAAACCCAGTGGGACCAGATCAAGGACGCCGAAAAGCAGGCCAAAAACAGCGCCGTAGGGCCGCGGCGCACGCTCGAGGGCATCCCGGCCAACATGCCGGCCCTGGCCCGGGCGCAAAAATTGGGCGCACGCGCAGCCGACGTGGGCTTTGACTGGCCTGATGTGGCCGGATGCGTCGCCAAGATCAAGGAGGAGATCGGTGAACTGGAGGCCGCTCTGGCCCGGGCACCAGGCCGCGACTCACAACAGGCAGCAGCAATCAGCCATGAGCTGGGCGACCTTTTGTTTGCGACGGTCAACCTGGCCCGCAAACTCGGCCGGGATGCCGAGTCCACCCTGCGCGAAGCAAATCGCCGCTTTGCCAGCCGATTCGCCCACGTCGAACAAACCCTGCACGAGCGAGGGCGTTCACTCGACAAGGCATCTCTCGAGGAGATGGATGCGCTCTGGAACGAAGCCAAAAAGATTGGCGTAACACCTGGTCAACACTGAGAAAACCGTTTCTCGGCAACGACGTATCGGAGCCTTTGTAACCAAAATGTGATTTTTTTGATGCATTTTTGTGCAATCTACCTAGATGGCCCCGAGCACCGGCCCATGGATGATTTCACACACAGGGTTGCTCGCAGGTTGTTCACAGACGATGTGGAATTCTCACAGGCACCGGTGACACCGCGCCGATCCGGTTCTACGAGTGAGGTGCCGGTGGGGACTTGACAGCCAAAACCCAGCACGGTAAAGACCGTCCCTTGCCAAGGGCGCAATGTAGGAGTCGCCAGTGCCGAATCACAAGTCCGCGGAAAAACGGGATCGTCAGCGCAAAAAACGACGGCTGGCCAATCGCGCCGTCGTCGGCCGAATGCGTACTGTCATCAAGTTGGCCCGCGCCGCCGTCGACCAGAAGAATCCGGAAGCAGACAAGCTTATCAAGCAGGCTGTTTCGTATATCGATCAAGCTGTGAGTAAAGGCGCTCTCAAGCGCAATACCGGATCCAGGTATATTTCCCGTCTGGTCAGACGCACTGTGCCGGACTGAGCGAGAGCCACAGAGGGCGAGAGCCTACCTGCCGAGCGCGACGAGCTCGGTCACGATGCGGTCGAGTATGGCCCGCTCGCCCAGCGGTCTGCCCAAGGTTTTGATCACATTGGTCTGGCCTTTCAACTCCCGGTCGGCCTGGGACAATTTGCGCAAGGCGATGCCGATGGCTTCGGGCCGGTAGCGGCGCGCCTGGCTGATGAGTTTGCCCGCGACAAACGGCGGCACTCCAACTCGTTTTGCCACGTCGAATTTGGACAGTCTCTCGGACCTGGCCACCACGCACTGACCGAGCTGCCGCATATGTCTGGCCAGCATGACAACCACGCCGATCGCGCTCTGTCTCTGCTCGCACAGCGAGGCCACCGATGTCAGGGCACCGGCCAGATCGCCCTGGCCGATCGCCTCAGTCAGCTCGAAGACCGACCGTTCGCGCGTGTCTGCGATCAGATCGTCGACGTCGGCGGCTGTGATCGGGCGGCCTCCTGAATAGAGGCTCAACTGTTCTAGAGACAGAGCGATGCGCGCCAGATCCTTGCCGATCACATCGGCCAGCCTGGCTGCGGCTTGCGCTTGGATGGCCACCTGCCGGTCCGCCGCTTCGGCCCGTATCCACGGTGCCAGACTTTTCGGCGCCGACAGCTCGTGGAGAACTTTTTTCTTCTTGGCCTGGGCATAGAACTTGATTCGCTTGTCAGCTTTGGCCACAGTGGCCACCAAGACCGTGGTCGGACTCGGTGCCTCGAGGTAGGGCACCAGTTTGGCCAGTTCGGCTGCAGAAACGGCCGACAGATCGCGGCAAAGCACCATGCGGCGCTCGGCCATCATGGGCAGGGTCTGCGCTGCGGTCAGGACCCGATCGGCCGAAAACGCCTTTCCCTGCACGATGTCGTAGTTGAATCCGCGCGCACTGGGCGGCACGGCTGCATCGAGAATGGCGGTAACCAGGCGCTGGATCAAAAACGGCTGCTCGGACAGTAGGACATACACCGGATCGAGCTTGCCCTGCTTGATACGATCCAGGACATCGGCCACGCACCGAGACTACTACAAAGTCATCACCACAGCCGCCCATGGGACGAGCGTTTTTGCGATACGGTGTATACTCTCTATCCTCGCACCACGATCGATGACGTGGTAGATGATGAATTCTCAGTGTTCTGTCGCGTCCTCACCTGCGCTCATCTCAAGGAAATCCAAGTCAGTGTCCGCCCACTCACGAGCCGGTGGTAACCGGCGTATGCGCGGCGGGTCTCCGTCCGGGAGCTCGGCCAGACACTCGGGACGGGATCCAGGGCGTACACGCTCGGAATCCAGGCGAGGCAAGATGGCCGATGTCGTCGAAGTATCGCTGGAGCACTCGCGGTGGCGCCATTTCACCTGGGCGCTCGCCAGCATCATCATCGGCAGTGCGCTCATTGCCAAGCTGGGCGCCATATTCAAGCTCGCCGGTGTGGTTTTGCTCGTGCTCTCTGCCCGCAGCACGTTTCTCTTTATCAGAACCCTGGTCAAGGCCGCCGGGACCATCCGGATCGATCGCAAAACAGTGCAGCTGCCACAAGGTCTGTGCCGCGGCACCTCCCACTCATTTGCCACCAGCGAGGTACGCTACGTCTACTTCCTGAGACGTGCCGTGCCGTGGACCCAGGCCGCGCCCCTCCTGGTCATCGAAGTCGGTGATCAGGTGTTCACCTACTCGCGCGATTGGTTTGTCAGCGAGGCGGACCAGCGTGGAGTCGCGCAGATACTTCACAAACATCTCGCCAAAAACGAAGCCAACGCCGATCTCGACAAGAAGGCGACCAGCTCGGGCGACGACAAAAAACCACCCGGTTCGCCCGCACCGGGCAACCACCGGGCGCACAGCAAAACCGCAGCGGCATCCGAACAGAAAGCATCGCAAAACGAGGCCGCAGAATAGGCCATGCGCGGTGCGGACACAGACCACGGCTTCGCGGACACAGACCACGGCTTCGCGGACACAGACCACGGCTTCGCCTCTTGCCACGGCTTCGCCTCTTGCCACGGCTTCGCCTCTCCTGGGCCTTTCGCGGTCCTTGCCGTCGCCTTACTGGCTTTTTTTCCAGCCTCGTGGCCCGGTACACTGCAAGCGTCTCCCCGGGGCCGCGAGGCCGAGCCCACCGCGCAGACCCAGGCGCATAAAGACGCAAAACACCGCTACGCGGTGAATCTGGATGAGAGTTGGCGCCAACTCGCCGTGCCCACCGAGTCGCTGGCCCCACTGGCCGGCTTCGAGCACCCGGCCAGCCAGGCGCTGTTGGCGATCAACCGAGTCGGTTATCCCAACCTCGAGGCCTGGCGAAAACGGACCATGCCGGCGTACAAGGAGGAGATCGAAGAGGGTATCCGCGCCACGGTGCGCGGCTATCGGCCGCTCCACTCGCGCGTCCACAAGCTGGGCAACGTCCCCGCTCTCGATCTGTCGTTCCGCCACCACACCGACGGACGGGCCGAAGTTGTGCTGGTACGCTTTCTGTTCTTTCGCAGCTACTCGCTCTCGCTCATTCTGAGCACACCGGCGAGGACGCATCGCACCCACCTGCGCCGGCACCGCGGGGTACTCGAGAGTTTTCAACCGTATTTCGGCGCATGACCGGAGTCATTCGCCGTACGGCAGGACCCTTTCCACTGCGTCGAGACGGACCACGACCTCGACATGGGCAGTCTGCGGCATGAGGTCGAGCGGCTGTGCCCACGGGGCGCGATAGCCCGACTCGACAAGGACGTCGAGATCGCGCGCCAGGGTGGCCGGATCGCAGGATGCGTACACGATGCGCGCAGGGTGGAGTTCGATGAGGGGAGAGAGCAGCTCTTTGGCTCCGATCCGCGGTGGATCGAGCACCGCCAGATCGAAGTAATAGCCGTCTTCGACCAGCTCGCAGGCGATGTCCTGGGCCGGGCCGATGCGCAGATCGTGGCGCCACGAGACGCGCCGGCTGTCGGTGGCGACCACCTCGGCCGGTTTGCCGCGCGCGAGGACTCGGGTGAGATTGCCCGTACCGGCATAAAACTCGATGATCCGCTGGCCCTCTCGATCGCCGCAGGCGCGGTCTACCGCGGCCAGAAGAGCCTGGTTGCCGGTCTCGGAAGCCTGGGCAAAGCGATCGGCGCGACCGCGCAGTCCGGGCTCGAGCGAGATCGACCGCTTGCCCCACTGGATTGCGCTGTCGCGATCGGCTTTTCGATCATGCAGAACCACGCCCACGATCGTTCCCACAAGACCCCCCTTGCCGATCAGACGCGAGGCCCATTTGGGCGAACACCAGCCGTCGATCGAAACGTGCACCTCGCCGTTGTGGCCGGCGAGCAGTTCGATCGATCCGCGGCTGCCCAGATGAGGACCGAGCTCGCTGCGGATGACTGACAATACGTCGGACAGGGCCCGGGTCATCTGTGGACAGGCATCGACATCGGCGACGCGATGGCTGCGCGGGCCGAAGAATCCGATCGAGGCGCGCTCGGCACCGCGCGGGCGAAACCAGTGCAAACGAGCCCGGCGCCGCCATTTGTACGGCGCTACATCACAGGCCATGGGCAAGAGCTGCAACCCACCGGCAATGTGCCGCCGCAGCTCGCGCTCGACAATGGCCGTTTTGGCCCGGTGTTGCTCGGCCAGGTCGAGGTGCTGCCACTGGCACCCGCCGCATCGCCGAGCGGAAAAGAGTGGACATACTGGCTCGACCCGGCTCGGCGACGGTTCGATCACCTCGATCAATTCTGCCCGGGCATAGTTCTTCTTGCTCTCTTCGAGGCGCGCGCGCACTCGCTCTGTGGGTGCTGTGCCCGGGATGAAGGTGATCCGCCCCGAGCCATCTGGGCCGACTCCGTCGCCACCGGCAGCGATGGTCTGGATCACTACATCGACCACAGCAGGCCGGTTCCCTGCCGGCTGGCCACGGCTTTCTCGAGATCGCGATGAATGCTCGGTCATCGGCGCCATCATCGAACTCCCGGCCGATTGTGGCAAGCGCCCGGATCATTTGCGCGGCCATTTGACAGGTCAGTTCTTGAGCCGGGTTACATACGCGATGATATGCAGATCGTCCTCGAAGGTCTTTTTGGCCTCGATGGCTTTTTCGTAGCTGCCGTAGTGACCCAGCCGGACCCGATACCACGTGCCCTTGCCCGGGACCTCGGCCTCAATGACGTATGGCTCGTAGCCGGCGTCTTTGAGCTTGTTGTAGAATGAATCCGCTTCTGCACGGGCGCGAAACGACGACAGCTGCAGGGTAAAGCGAGACCGGGGTTTCTCGGTCCGGGAAGGCCCGGCTGCAGCCCGGGCCGCTGGCTCGCCCGGTTTTTTCGCGGCGGGTTTTGTTGCCGCGGCGTCGGTTTCGGCAGAAGCCTGCGCAGAAGGGGGTTTCGCCGCGCGGTGGGCACGCTGGGCGGGTCTTGCCGCCACTCGCTCGGGGACGCTCTTTTTGGCCCGGGCGCTGGTTTTCTTGCTGTTCTTGGTTCTCTCGGTGTTCTTGCTGTTCTTGGACTTGTCGGTGTTGCTCTTGGCCCGGGCGAGTACCTCTTCGTCGACCGAGCCGAGCGGCAGGGGGGACGAGGCCTGCGATCCTGCTCCGCTGTGGCCGGCCAGCGCGGTGGGAAACGCCAGCTCGTCCTTGTGGCCAAGAGCGTCGAGCGCAGCCAGCGGATCGCGCTCCGGCGACGCGGGTCGGTCCAGCTGGGCCCGTGCTTCTACCCGCTTGCCCACCATGATCCCGAGCACAAACACCATGGCGACGATCACTGCGCCGCCAAAAAACACATAAAAAATCTGTCTACTGTCGAGACTGACCTCGATCTTGTCCTTAAAAAGCTCGCTTTCCACAGGCATGAGACCTCCACGTGGCGTATCGACCAGAGTGGAGGATCCCCGGTCCAGGAGCAAAAAAATGGCACGATCGAGCCGGGTTTACTGCAAATAGAAGGCAGACTCGCGCAGATTGTCGGGACTGAACCGGATTACCTGGCCGTTGATCAGAACCACCTGGCCGGCGATGACAGTCAGCCGGTCGCCCTGGTCCAGGACCCACAGTCTGCCGTCTGGACCGAACGTGATGCCGACTGGAAAGGCCATCTGCCGCCGCTCGCCAAAACCACCGGTTGCGAGCATGGCTTCGCGCATCGGACGGGGCCCGCCCTGGACCACGAATTTCTGGACGTATTCGGGGTACACAATTGGAATGCCGGCGATCGATACGTCCTCGTCGTTCCCGTCCTGGTTCACCTTCACCTTCACGTCACACTCTTGGCTCGCGGCCGTCCGGACCACCGGATCGACCAGATGCAACGTGAGGGCTGAATTGCGGAAACGAATCGCCTGGGCCTGTCGTTCTTCCAGGGGTTTCCGGCAGTCACGGCCTTTCTCGGCATCTTCGACAGTGACCAAGCAGGGGTTGGGCTCGATGTCCTCGATGCCGTCACCGGTACACGGAACCGCGGTCAGAGGAATTCGCCCGATCGATAGTGGATGGCCGTCGGGGTCGTCCAGGCATTGTTTCGAGCCATCGGTGGCGACAATTCGATTGTGGGTGTAACCGGTCCGCTGGCTGGTGACCACAAATGCGTCACTCGATCGAACCGCGTAGCGCCGCAGGGACGGCAGGCACTGCGGCGGCGGCACAGCACCTTCGACGCAATAGCCGCCCGAGCAGGCAAAGCCCAGGTCGGTCTCGCAGTCGTTGTCGGTGGTGCAGGTCATCACACAACGCGGCACGTCTCCGGCCCGGCTGGGGTCGGGTTCGCACAACCAGGTCGGCTTGAAGTTCGACGGCTCGGGCTCGGGCTCGGCCAGTGCTCGCTCGACAGCGTACAGTGTGTCGCACTGAGCGTCGCCGGTGCACCCTTCGAGCGGCGTGGTGCGAAGGACCCGGCGCCGCTCTTGCAGCACGAGGCGGTCGCTGAATACCTCTTTGACCGAGAAACGCCGGCGCGTGGTCAAGATCCCCCGGCATTCGTTGGCCAGTTGATCGACGCGATCGTCGGGCAGGCACAGTCCGGTCGGCTCCGCGGCTTCCGGGTCGACAAAACAGGACTCGCCGAGGGCGCAATCAGCGGAACCGAGAGCGGGGTTACAGCCGAGAAATACCAGGACATCGTGGAGCTCGACGCCGATGCCGCAAAACGGTTCGCTGCCGTCTTCGATGGCAAAGCCGCCGACAAACGAGGCCGCGCCAATGCGACCAGTGACAACCGCGCCTTCCCATTCGATAGTCCACGTATCTTCGTCCAAGACACTCGGCCAATCGGGAAAGGCCTGTTTGCGCGTACTGGTATCGGCCCCGATCGACAATTCTGATACCGGCAGGAAGTCGTCCGGCGTGGCAACCGGATCGATGGCGTCGCCGTCCGCTTTGCACCAGACCGAGCGCAGGTGGGGCAACAAGTATTCTTTGTCTGATGCGACATTGTCTGATGCGGCATTGCCCGACGGCGGTGGCTCCTCGAGTAGGACCCCCCGGGGTCCATAGAGGGTTTCGGCTGTGGTATTTGGATCGGGCGAGTTGCATGCCTGGTCCTCTCGGGGGTCTGGATTCTCCTCAGGCTTGGGCGCGTTGAACCCCCATAGCCTGTTCCGGTCGACGCCATTATCCCGGATCTGATGGGGAAGAGAGAGCGTGATCTCGGGGTAGTAGTCGTCGCTATCGAGCTCGACGAACCCTCGCGCCGCGGCGTAGTTGCGGTCGTAGACATTGACCACCAGGATCTGACCGGTGCTGATCGGAATATAGGCAAAGTCGCCGATCAGTGTGGTGGGCGACAGGTCGCCTACGCTGCCCCCGATATGGGCAAACGCCACGTCCATGGCCAGGGCATTGCCCGGAATATGGATGCCCGGCGAGCGCGCGCCGGCGCGCCGGGGCGGTGTGCGCGGGTCGACACGGGTCATGCAAGGAAGAAAGGCCTGATCGGTCTCGTCGTGGAGATAACGGCTATCCCCCTGGGTTTCGCACTCGGCCTTGATCGCGTTGACATCGGCAACCCGCACCGTGCCATCGGTCGCAATGGCATAGGCAAAGCGGAATTCATTGCCTCCGGCCAGGGTCAATTGATCGGACACGGCGAGCGCAGTGATCCCGATGTCGCCCTCGAGTGAGACCGTAAAATTGCTCGCCTCGGGGCGATACTCGCTGTCCAGATCCACCGCGGTGATGGCAGAGCGGTTGTCGAAGCCAATATACAGTCGGCGGCTGGTGTCTTCGCCTGCTTGTTCAACCCGCATCTCGACCACACTGGGCCGCGGTGCGTTTTGCTCCGCCCCGGCCACAAAACTGCCGCACGCTCCGGTCCCGGCGCACGCGAGCGTGCCGTCGGTGATGGTCAGTGTGCCGTCGTCGGCGAACTGAACTGCTGCCACAGCCTGTCCAGTGGCCGCATCGACCGCAGCCACCGCATTGCAGTCCGGATATGCGATGTAGAGCAGCCAGCTCTGTGGATCGGCCGGACATTCGAATTCCGTCTCACCGGGCCCGTCGATAGGTGCGCTGGCCATGGCCGTGGGCCGGGCCGGGATCGCCACGCCACTCGCATCGACCAGGTCGATGCGTCGCACCGAGGGACGCAGCGACCTGTCGACCACCGAGCTGACCTCGATCAGCGAGAGGTCGCAGGTTCCAGCATTGGCAGTCGCCACATAGCAACTCGACGGGTCGGTTGCAATGTCGGCCGGCAAGCTGCCGACCGGGATCGGATTGGTTCCCGGGGTGAATCGATCCGTGTCCAGGAGGATCGGTTCGGGCAGAATATCACCGTCGTGCCACGACACCGCCACCGTGCCCTGCGCTTTCTGCAGGATCAACCCGTAGGTATTCACGCCGGTGCGAACACCCTCCTCATCGTAGATGCCCACCTGAGCAAAACTGATCGCCGAGGGCCGATCGAGAGTGAGAACCAGCTGTGGCCGCACGGTATCTTCACAGCTCGCAGCGAGCGCGACGGCCACGACTCCCCAAGCCCAGGAGCGCAGTGGCAGGCGATATTGCAAGCCAGGCATCATTCGCCTCCTTCTTGGTTTTTGGCAATTCCCAGGCGCACGACAACACGGTTTTCGGTCTCCGCACCCGGGGTCAGATCGACGACAGAAATGGTGTCATCGAGGACATTGGCCACATAGAGCCGCTTCCGCCCCAGCGCCACGGCAAGCGCGTGAGGGCCGCGGTCGACATCGATGATCGCCTGGGGATCCGGGCTGACCTCGGGACTGAGCACCCAGATCTGCCCACCGGAGAAACACGCGACATACACCCGATCGCCACGGCCGACATCGACCACTCTCACATTGGACGCGTCGCGACAGACCTCGGTGAAGGTAACTGGCCGGTTCTTGGGCAACCCGGTCTGGCCCAATTCGGTATTATATACGTGAACAATGGGCGGATCGCGATTCACGATGTAGACGCGAGAACCGTCGTCGTTGAATGCGATTCCGCGCGCGTCGTCCGCTGGCGGGACTCCGGTTAGCCTAAACGACCCGGCCGGGACCACAGCCGGTCCCGCATTGCCGCGATCGACGTACAGGATCTGGACCCGCGCCTCGGACCGGCTGGTGACATACATGAGCTCTTTGGCCGTGGCATCGCCCGATGGACGACCGGCAATGCCCACAGCGCTTCGTATCCCGGTGCTGGAATCGGGCTCGAATAAGCCGGCCTTCGAATCGGTCAAGACCGGCGGTGGCGGAGCACGTTCTCCGCCACCGACAACCCGGGGCAGGTCGACCAGCGTGATATTGGCCAGCGATAGATGGGTCACCACAGCTGCCTGATCGTCCGATGTGACGTATATTCCAAATGGCTCACGAATCAGCGACTGCAATTCGACATCGTTGCGCAGATGGACGAGCTGGTGATTCTCGCCGCACTGTGGAAACACCTCGGCAGACTCACCGCAGCTCAGCTGGGCGCCGGTTTCCGACTGTGCCGGGTAATCGACCCAGGTCAACGAAGGATCGCCGCGCACCGGTATGAGCAGGCGCAGATCGCCGGATTCGAGCTCCTGCACGCCGATCTCGGTAGCAAAGTTGCCAATGCGCACACCGGCGTCGGCCCGGATGACAGCGCTTTCGTCACATTGGCGCAGGCCGGGCACCAGCGGATCAAACGCGCACGCGCCGTTGCCACTGGCGATGAGGTCATCGACCTCTTGCAGGTCGACAACCAGCACACTGCCTCCGCTATGGGCCAGTTCGGAGTTGGCGTTGGCCACAAAGAGGACCGATTCGTCGGGGCTGACTGCGATACCGGTCGGAAAGACCAGCTGGTCGCGCGGCGGTTCGACCTCGTCGGCCGAGGCCGGGCATCCCGCGGCGAGAAAGGCCAATAGCGGCACAGAGACCGGCACAGCGAGCCGCCATGCCCGGCCAACGATGCAAAAATCCTGACGAGTTGACACCATGAACTTCGACTCTCGGACCCGATGCGGGGTTGCCCTCATTTCGCTCGGGTTCCGCGGCGCAAGGCGGCGCGGGCTGCAGACAAACGGGCGATCGGCACGCGGAACGGCGAGCACGACACATAATCGAGCCCCTCGCGGTGGCAGAACTCGACCGAGTCGGGGTCACCGCCGTGTTCACCGCAGATTCCGATCTTCAACTTGGTCTTGACCGCGCGGCCCTGCTCGACCGCGATGCGGATGAGCCCGCCGACCCCACGGCGGTCGAGCACGGCAAACGGATCGCTGCCGAGCAGATTGCGCTCGAGATATTCGGGCAAAAAGCGGCCGCTGTCGTCGCGCGAAAATCCATAGGTGGTCTGGGTCAGATCATTGGTGCCAAACGAGAAGAAATCGGCGTGCTCGGCGATCTGGTCGCCGACCAGACAGGCGCGCGGAAGTTCGATCATGGTGCCGATGAGATAGGCCATCTCGACCCCGGCAGCGGCAAAGATCTCGTCCACCGTGCGGGCGACTAGCTGGCGCAGCACGTGCAACTCGGCCGGCACCGATACAAACGGGATCATGATCTCGGGTTGGACATCGATCCCTTCCTGTAACGCTGCGATGGCTGCCTCGGCGATGGCCCGGGTCTGGGTTTCGTAGACCTCGGGATAACTGATGGCCAACCGGCAGCCGCGATGGCCGAGCATGGGGTTGGTCTCGGTGAACTCCTTGACCAGTGCGGTCAGCACTTCGGGTCGCTCGCCGAGTTCGCGCGCAACCTGGGCGAGCTCGGCCGCGGTGGTGGGCAGAAATTCGTGAAGCGGCGGATCGAGCAGCCGAATGGTCACGGGAAGACCGTTCATCTCGCGAAAGATCTCGACAAAATCATCGCGCTGCATGGGCAGTATTTTGTCCAGAGCAGCGCGCCGCCCGGCCTGGTCAGGGGCCAGGATCATCTGCCGCACGGCGAGAATTCGCTCGGGCGCGAAAAACATGTGCTCGGTTCGGCACAGCCCGATGCCCTCGGCGCCAAAAGCACGTGCCGTGCGCGCGTCCACAGCCGTGTCTGCATTGGTGCGCACGCGCAGGCGGCGAAACTCGTCGACCCACGCCATGAGCTGCTCGAAATCGCTCGATGGCTCGGCCGGGACCAGCGGTGCCGCGCCGACAAAGAGCTCACCGGTCGAGCCGTCCACTGTGACCACGTCGCCTTTTCGGATCACGGTCCTGCCCACGGCAAATTGCTCGCGGGTCAGGTCCACTTTCATGGACGTGCACGCCGTGATGCACGGCTTTCCCATGCCGCGGGCGACCACCGCGGCGTGCGAGGTCATGCCGCCGCGGGCGGTGAGAATGCCGTTTGCGGCTTTCATGCCGTGAATATCCTCGGGCGAGGTTTCGACTCTGACCAGGATGACCTGTTCGCCGCGCTTGGCCCAGCTTTCCGCCGCAGATGCCGTGAACACGACGCGCCCGATGGTGGCCCCGGGCGACGCGGGCAGACCCTTGGCCAGGACCTCGGGCCGACCGTCCGGAGCCAGCGTGGGATGCATCAGCTCTTCGAGCTTTTCGGGCTCTACCCGCAATACTGCCTCGCGCTGGTCGATCAGCCCCTCGCGCACCATGTCCACGGCAGTCCGCACCATGGCCCGGGCCGAACGCTTGCCGTTGCGGGTCTGGAGCAACCACAGATTGCCCGACTGGATGGTGAACTCCAAGTCCTGCATGTCGCGGAAATGCGACTCGAGCCGCTCGCCGATAGCGACCAGCCCGGCGTGGGACTGGGGCATGACTGCCGCAAGCTCGTCGATCGGGTCGGGTGTGCGCAGCCCGGCCACCACATCTTCGCCCTGTGCATTGCGCAAGAACTCGCCGTAGAGGCCCGGTTCGCCGGTCGACGGGTCGCGGGTGAAGGCGACTCCGGTCGCGCAATCGTCGCCCATGTTGCCAAATACCATGGCCTGGACGTTGACCGCAGTACCGATGGATCCGGCGATCCCGTGAAGACGGCGGTAGACTTGCGCGCGCGGGTTGTAGAACGAGCCAAACACCGCGCCGATGGCTCCCCATATCTGCGCCATCGCATCCTCGGGAAACGGCTGATCGGTGGTTCTGAGGATGGCGATCTTGTATTCGGTGACCAGAGACTTGAGATCCTCGGCCGACAGGTCGGCGTCGCGGTCGACGCCGCGCTCGACCTTGGCATCCTCGAGAATGCGCGAAAACGGGTTTTCTTCGTGCTCCGATGGCGCGGTCACCCCCATGACGATCTCGCCGTACATCGCCACAAAACGGCGGTAGCAATCATAGGCAAACCGCAGATCGCCGGTCTTGGCAGCCAGGCCTTGCACTGTGTCGTCGTTCAGGCCCAGGTTGAGGATGGTATCCATCATGCCCGGCATCGACACCGGAGCGCCCGAGCGCACGGAAACCAGCAGCGGATTCTCGGGATCGGCAAACACCGCGCCGGTCAATTCTCCGACCCGCTCGAGCGCCGACGTGACCTGATCGGTCAGCTCGTCGGGAGGTGTGTGGTCATTGTCGTGGTAGTAGGCACAAACCTCGGTAGTGATCGTAAACCCCGGCGGCACGGGAATACCCATGTTGGTCATTTCGGCCAGATTGGCCCCTTTTCCGCCCAGAAGGTCCTTCTGATCGCTACGTCCGTCGGCCTCGCCAGCACCGAATCGATACACATACCGCGTCATGTCACACCGCCAGCTGCCTGAAATCGGCAATTCGAGTAGAGGTCATGGAGTAAGGTCGTGGGAGTAAGGTCGTGATAAATGCGCTTCGCGAAACCACCGAATTCTCACCCGCCGGGCTCCGGATAGCGAGATCAACGCCGCGCAGACGCTCCGCGAGCGTGGCATCGAGGCTCCGGATGATTGGCCAGATTGTTCGGCCCGATTATTCGCCAGAAATCGTGAATTGTGATCAACCGCTCCTAGAATGCCAACAACAGCGCCTTGTCAACTTGCTTCGGGGCGCTATGGGATGGAAATCGCGGCAAATTAGCAGAGCGTCGTGGGGGGGGTCAAGGCGGGCTAGGCCGCGCAATCTCTTGACCATCTTTCCCGTCCCAACCATGCTTGGGGGCATGTCTACCAACCGTCCGGACGCTCCGCGCCGTGAGAACCCCGCCTCGCATTGCTTGCCGGAACCCCCGGCCGATCAGTCGGGCAGCCGGATCGTCCGATCGTATTGGTCATGGGCACTCGCCCTCGGTGCACTGGCCAGCGGATGCTCGCTCATCCTGGACTTCAGCGAGTCCAGCACCAACGCGCAGGACGCCGGCCAGGTGGTTATCGATGCCTTCTTTGCCTCGAAATGTGGCGCCTTCGAAGCCAACAACGATCTCGACAACGCCACTGCTGAAGCTGACACCGGACTGCCGGGCACACCGGTCATCGCATCGATTTGCGCCGGAACGGGCACTGATTTCTTCAGCGTGACGGCCCCGGTAGATCAAGGGGTCACCATCGCACTCGAGTACCAGGGTGGCGGAGAGCTGGGTTTGCGCTTGCACGACCCGGCAGTGCTCGACAATGACAAGGTGATCAAAGAAATCGAAGGCGCTGGTGGAATGACGAGCCTCAGCGCCTCCAGTGCAGAACTCACAAACGGCGCGCTCTACGCGATTGAGGTCTATCCGACCATCTCGAACGCAGAAACCGATTACACGCTGTCCATCGTGGTCGGCCCGTGACAGGCCTGTCGGCACGGGACGAGCTCGAACAGGCGTGACGGCCGGCTCATGCGCTCGCACCGGCAGCAGCCGAGTCAGTCGATATCAATGAATGTGTCGCTGGACTTTTGCTTGCGGCCGGTCGACGAGCTCGGACGCCTTCGACCCAGGCGAATGCGCACTACCTCATCGCCGGTGATCGTGTGGCTGAGCGCCTTGTTGAAATAACCGCGGGCCGAGGCCCGTATGTCGACTTTTTTGGCCCCGTCTTTACCGAGTTCGCATTCGTACGTGGTGCCTTCAACTGGCTCGCCATCGACCGTGATCGCGGCCCCGGTCGGCTTTACGTCAAACGTGATCACTGCCCGGGCAATCTCGGGTGGAGCGGCATCCACGGGCATGGGAGCAACCGCAACAGCGGCGTCGGGTGCTCTCGGCGGCGGTTTTGGCGGTGCAACACCGGCATCGTGGCCAGTAGAGGGGCCGCCACGGATCACTACGGGGATGGACCCGGCATCGACTTTTGGAGCACCTGTCGCTGCCCCTGAACTTCCCGTGCCGCGCACGATCATCAGACCGCCAAAGACGCCAACTGCAAGACCGCCAGCCACGATGATCGGCAACGCGCGCGAGGGTCCTCGGCCCGCTCCTGGCATATGAGGAACCGGCCGGGCCCCCGGTGGCATGGCATAGGGCGCCGATCCGGCCTGGTTCTGCGGCATATGGGGATAGCCGCCGCCGTATCCCCCGGGAGGGTGGCCATAGCCCGGATATTGGTTGTGCCCGTTGGGATTCGACATACGACCGTTTCTACAACCGTTCTACACGCGTCTTCCATAAAGGGAAAGTATCTATGACTACATCGGCAACAATATCAGAAATGTCCGAGTACAGCCAATCCACCACCTCGCCCGTCGACGTAGCCGGAGATGAGAAAGGTGGGGTCTCGACGTCTGCGCTGGTGCTCCTCGTACGCTTTCTTTTGCGGCCGGTACGATGTGAAGTAGTGATAGACCGTGTAGGCACCGGCGAGAGTGGCACCGGCGAGCAGAATGTCGGTGGTCAGGGCCAGCGATTTTCCCGAATCCCTGGCGTCGTCGCGGGCACTCCTCAACTCGTCGTCGTCCTTGAACGTATCGTTTTTTTGCAGCGCGGCAAGGCCGGTCACCGCGGCCCCGGTGAGAAATCCCACCGTCACGGTCGTGCCCAGTATCATGCGTCCCCTGCCCGGCTGGTTGACGCTCAATCGCCGCCGTCGGCGTTTGCGCGATTCCTCGAGAGTGGGCAGCCGCTCGGTATCGAATACTGGCCTGGGCCGGCGCTCGGACGATGACCTGGACTCCCGCCCTGGCTTTGGCCTGGTCCGGATCGCCGGCTCGGGCGCGGGTTTGCTTTCGGGCTCGGCCGGCTTGTCGACAGTGGCACGGCTCGCTGTTGCCGATGTCCCTGTCGTGGTGTTGAGTGTCGAAGCTGCAGCCGAGCTGGGTCTGAGTTCGATCGTCTGAGTCGATTCCCTACCGGCACCGAGGTCGAGCTTGGCCTCGTAGGGTGCGTAGCCCTCCGAGGTCACGGTGAGCGTGTGCTTTCCGGGGGCCAGAAAAACCATCCCTTCGATCGGTGCGGCACCGCGCGGAACGCCGTCAATGCTCAGTGCAGCGCCACTTGGCCCGATCGCGAACTTCACCGCTGCAACGTGCTGTTTGAGCTTGTCGATGTGCTGGCGTGCTTCCCTTTTGAGCGCGTCGTCATCGACTTCCGCGACGACTTTTTGAAAATGCGTGATCGCGTCTGCATGGCGCTCGAGGCCGGCCTCAGCCCGGGCGATCGCCATGAAGATGGTCGCCTTGGGAACCAGCTTGTAGGCTTTTTGATAGTTGGTCAGGGCCTTTTGATAATACCGCTTGGCCCGTTTGCCCTTGCCCTGTTGCGCGCGACGGTCGGCGCGGCGCAGATACTTGTCGCCTTTTTGCAAAAGTTTGCGCGCCTTCTTGGTGTCACTGGCAAGGGCTGGCGCCGCGTCCACTGCAAACAACCCGGATACGATCACGGCGATAGCCGCGATCAGAACGATCGCCTGGCGAGCCGGCTGCAATCTCTGCCGGGGAATGCAGCTCGGATTCATGCAGATCGGAAGAACCGGTCGATCGTCGCGTTCAGTTCTCATGGATACATATTCTACACGACGACCGGTCCCATTCTACGACTCACGCCGTTGCCTCGCTGCTCCACTCACTTTGGCGATGAACTCGACAGAGCGCAGAGGTTTCCCTACATGGCTCATCACCAGTGCCAGGACAGCATCGCGAGCTTCTCCTGCTTCGGCCGGAGCCATGCGCACCGAACGGGCGTCGCCCAGCGAGCCGACCGATTGCACTGTGCGCAGATCTCGACGGGCGCCACCAGAGAGCGGCCGGACTCCTACATTGCGGGCAAACGCAGCACAGCTCGGGCAGCACACACCACCGCGCTCGGGGTCGAGAACCATTCCACGGCCATCGATATCGCGGCTGCCGCAGCCAACACAGCGGTCGAGCACCGGCGCGAGCCCGACCAGTTCGAGCAGGCGCAGTTCGAACGCGCGCAAAAGCGGGAGATACGCACCGTCCCGGTCGAGTTCTCGGTACAGTTCGACGACCAGGTCGAGAACACGCTCATCGGGCACCTCGGCAGCCGTCAACTCACGGACCAGCTCGGTTCCGTAGCTGGCGTGAGCATAGCTGGCCATATCACCGGTCAATCTGGCAAACCGAGTGGCCAACTCGGCAGACGTCAAGGTCCACAGTTCGGCGTTGCTGCGCGTCGACAGGTGCATGGTGGACACGGTGAAGAAGTCGAGACATCCGGCAAAACGCTTGCGCGACGAGCGGGCCGACCGGGCCAGCGCAGATAGCCGACCACGCCCTCGGGTATACAGCGTCACGATGCGATCAGCATCGCGGTAGGCGACACTGCGCAATACGATCGCTTCGGTCGTGACAGATTCGCGGGCCACTGGGTACCGGTCCCCGCACCTCGGCCATCGTCTCTTCGATGACCGTTTCTCGGATGACCACGTTCTGGATGACCGTTCTCTGGGTGACGCCGTCACCCGAATCACTCGGCCTTCTGAGCAAATACGACATCGTTAATGTCGCCACGATAACCAGGATGATCACGGCCAGTGTCAATGCGTTACGCCGTGCTCCGGTCTCGTTATCGAACAGGGATGGCGGCAAAAAACTGCGCCATGTCGGGTCATCGCGACCCGCGTCTCCTTTGTCGCGCTCTTCCCTTTGCAGAGCGGCCAGCTCGGGGTAGTCGTCGTCGATGACGAGAGAAGGCGCCCGCACAGGCGCTTTTCGGACCGTTTTGGTGGAAGTCGAATCAGCCACTCCGGCCGATTCAACGGGCTCGTCTGCCGCTGTCGCCTCGACCAGATCATCCGCATCGTCGGGATCGTGCGGCCGGCAATGCGAAGCCGAGGTCTCGCCGAGCGAGGCGGTCGCGCGGCCGTTGATCGGCTCGTCTGCTTCCATCGAATCATGCGTTGCGGCGCGGTCATGGCCGTCTCGGGCCGAAATCGGCTTATCGGCCGCGCCGTCGCCCAGCCAGAAGCTCTGCTCATCCGTGGACCTGGCAATATCCACCGGCTCGGCCGAGCTAGCGGCCCGGTTCTTGGCCACCTGGTCCCAGGCAAAGTCACCCGACGCGGGTTCCTGCTGCGAGCGCTCGGACTCGCCGACTGGTTCGTCGGTGGAGCTATTCTGGGTCAGAGCTCGCCGGGCGCGCTGGATCAGACTCATCCGTTGGGTGGCTTCTGCCCAGGCTGGCGCAGCCGAGGCGTCCGATGCCGTGGTGGGGCGCCGCGCTCGAAAGGGCGACGACGTACTCCCACGCTCGTTCACCAGAGGGGATGCGACCGGCGCAGGTGTCATGCCACACCGGGCGTAGCGGCGAATCGTCTCCTCGACATCCAATCCGACACAACGGCAGTACGAGCGCAAAAAACCGCGTATGAACACATCGGCGGGCAGCTTTTCGAATTGTCCCGATTCCAGCCATTCCAGCGAACGAGTCGGAATGCGGGTGACATCCGCGATCTGATTCAGTGTCATGCCGCTATCTGTGCGAGCCGCGATCAGATCGCTGCAGAAACTCTCTCGAGATGTCGCCTCGCCCATGGCACCTTCGCTCATTGGCGACACCGCTTCCCGGTTTTGCGTCAAATCGTCGGTTGTGGCGCGGCGGCGTTCCATCACGGTGTTCCAGGCCGCAAAGCCTCCGACGCGACCAGGCGGCATTGCGCTGCAACGCAGCTTCGTGGAGCCAGTGCCACACACGCTTTCTCGGCGACTGGCAGCGGATCGGTTTGCTCCTCGGTCGAGCCGATCGCGACGTAGGTCCTCATGAGATAAAGATGCGCATCTTGTATGGGGCAGTCCCGCCCCACAACATCTCGAAACTTCTGTAGGGCTTTTTCCCACTCTTTGCGAGCAAAGTAAACCCTTCCAAGACGATAAGTTGCCACACACATGCCGGGTTGAAACTGGGCTGCCTGGAGAAGCTCTTTGGCTGCGGATACCAGATTGGCTTTGTGGAAATACGCCCACCCCAGATTGGCCCGCACCAGGGCGATGTTTTGAAGTCGGGCCGGTAGACTCAATGCAGTGGTCAGATACTCGACCGCTTCGTCGTACCGACCGAGCAGGGTCGCGATGGTGCCCCGACTGGCCAACGGCTCGCCAAACTCCGGGTCGATTTCAGTCGCGCGGACAAAATGCGCTTCCGCCGCGCTCAGGTGGGTATCCTTTTCAGCTCGCAATACCTCGGCGTCAACCCCAGTCATACACTCGTCGACCTCGAGAAGATTATGAGCGGCCAGCCCGCGCAGAAAATCGACCAATCCGAGAAGATAATGGGCCTCCTCGTTGCCGGGATAAAACGCCAGGGCCTTGTGGGCCTCGGTCTCGGCTCCCTCCAGCTGCCCCTTGCTGAGAAAATCCTTGGCCAGATCCAGCCGAGTCTGGCTCTTCTCGATCGCTTTCTGGTCGTATTGCGCCCCCGATCCGGCACACGCAATCGCCCATGCAATTGCCAGAAAAACGAGCAATCTTGGCCAGTTACCTTGCATCAACAAGGCACGCTAGCAAATGCCCTCACAGGCTGTCAATGCCTGGCCCGGCTCGCCGTGACCTGGCTCTCATTCGCCGGCAAAGTGAAATGTCTCGTCAAACCTCTTTGTTTCCGACGCATTACGGCGATACTCGACATGGGGTACCTGGATGATCACCGCACCATTTTTGATGGTGCCCCGACCCAGGACGATCTCTAATACGTCCTTGGGTGAACGACTTAGCGCCTTTTTTCCCAGCTCGCGGACCGCAATCATTCTCACCTGGTTGTCGCCCGGTCTGACATACTTCGTGATCTCGAAGACCTGCATTTCGTTCGACCCCTTGACGAGACGAGTGAGCTTGCCGTTGAGGTACACTGTCACTCGATACGGCGCGTTGCCACCCCGAACCGGCTTCACCACCATGAAGTAGCGCTTGCCAAGAGTTGCGGGAGAGTTGTTCTTGTTGGTCGACGCCGCGGCCGTTTCAATCTTGAGGCCTTTGACCGTGATGTAGATATTGCCGGCCTTGTCGAAGCGGACTTCACATCCGTCGAAGCGGTGCCCGCGGACATCCACATCGGCCAGATCCACTCCGTTCAGATACACCTTCCGCTCGGCGTGTGCCGGACCGCTGGAAAGCGCGCAGAGACCTGTAAGAAGCAAGGCGACCAATGCTGTATGGACAATTCGCATATCGAGACTCCGCACTGAATCATGCGTCTCCACAGACTCGCAAGTCTTGAAAAATATTCAATCCGTGCGCCAGTCTAGCATGATATAGATTCTACCCATGACCACTGCTCGCTCCAACGAGTACGCGATTCGCGTACCGGGTCCAGTCGATCCCAGCGAGACGTTTCGCTTTGCGTCCAACGACGGGACTGACCTGTACGGCGAGTTCTTCGCTGCGCGAGATCCCCGGGGAGCTGAACCGATGACTCTGGCCCGAGCTGCTGTTGTCGTGGCACACGGGTATTTCGAGCACTGCGGGCGTTATCGCGAGCTCGCCCACGTGTTGACTCGGGCTCGAATCTCGGTTCTTTCGTACGATATGCGCGGACATGGCCGTTCTGCGGGGCAGCGCGGCCATATCGGCGACATCGGCGAGTATCTCGACGATCTCGCCGCCGCGCTCGAAGAGCTGGACAGGCGCGTGCGCGCGGCCCAGCCGGAACCGGAGGTGCCGCGATTTCTGCTCGGACACAGCAATGGCGGACTGGTGATCCTGCGCGCTTTGTGTGATCCAGTGCGCAAGCCCGACCGCATTGCAGCCGCCGTCTTGTCCTCACCATTTTTGGGTTTCGGAACCGGCGTTGCCCCGACAAAGGACCTCATTGGCCGGGCTCTGGGTCGCCTGTTGCCCAGGCTGTCCCTGCCCAACCAGCTCGCCCTGGACGAGCTGACCAGTGATCCCGAGAAACAGGAAGAGCGGCGCCTCGACACACTGTGCCACGACTCTGCGAGTACCAGGTGGTACACTTGCGTACTCGCAGCCCATGACTATGTAGCCGAGTTTGCAGCGCGCATCGATGTCCCGACCCTGTGGTTGGTCGCCGCGGACGATCGCGTTGCCGATCCCGCGGTCAGCCGGGCTGTACGTGCCAGGTTGCGCACGCCTTCGCTGTATTACTCGCTGGCCGGAATGCAGCACGAAGTATTCAACGAGCGCGAGCGCGGACGCGTATTCGACCGGCTGGTATCGTGTCTTCAGGAGATGATCCGTCCGGATGACAATGACTTGGCCCAAGGCACCTTTGCGCGTTCCAGACCCCCGCTCTATACTTGAGCTACCTTGCGGCCCCTTGCCGCCTTGTTCCTTGAGGGTCTGAGAGCTCCTTGCAGGTGATTGTTCCCTTCGCCGGTCATCACAGAGGTATTCGAGGTCGGCCTGTGAGGAATGGAGTCGCGCCATGACCTGTCTCTTTGGATGTACTTGTAATCAACCCGAACAACTCGCCCATGCACTAGCGCCCATACGCAGTGCTCTTGTGGCCGATCCCCCGGTAGAGCGCTGGGGGCTGGGTTATATCCAGGGCGGTGAAGCGTTGCTCAGCCGAACTCCTCGACGCAGCGAGCATCCTGTCGATTTCTACCAACAGCTCGAGCGATTGCGGTCCCACTATGTGATGGGACATGCAGCCGTGGCAGATGGCCTGTCGGGAAATGTCAATACCCAGCCGTTCCGCTATCGCCGCTGGCTCTTTGCCCAGGAGGGCACGATCGCCGATATCTCGCGGGTTCAGGACAAGTTGCTCGACCACGTACCGGGATTCTTGCGCCGCAATCTACACGGCAAAACCCCGGCCGAGTACATGTTCCACATCTTTCTATCCCTGCTTCACGACACCAAGAGCGTCGAGGACCCCAACCTTCCCCTCGCCGAGTCCCGGCGGGCCTTGTACGCAGCAATCAAACTGACGAAGAGTGTCCTCAATGAGGACGGAGTCGAATACAACCTGGGCAACATCACCGCGTCCAACGGCCGTTCCATGTTGGCCGCGCGTCTGGATAAGCCGCTGTACATGCGCAACCTGATGGTCGCCGAGTCCAGCCGCGACCGGACCAAGGCAGATCGCGACAACGGATTCCGCGGCGTGCTTCTGGTCAGCGCCGATACCCACCCCGGGGAGGGCTTTGAAGAGATTCCACGCGAGTCTGTACTGATGGTAAGCCGCGAGTTGCGCATCGAAGTGGCCGGGGTCGATAGCTAAAGCCCTGCCGCGGTGCTCGCGATGAATAATCCAGGCTAGACCAGGCTAGACCCAATGAATACTGCACGCGTTTCAGCCCGAATGACTCCGGCTCGCAAGACCTCAGCGATTCTCCTTCTAGCTGGCCTCGTCGCCGGCAGTGCCACTCTCTTCACCCATACCGGATCGGCCTTCGACCCGATCGCTGATACACCGAACACGGCTCGCGATCCCTCCGGCCTCCAGATCAGTGCCCGCATGCAATCCAGTCACCTCCTGCGCGGTACCGGCGATAGCTACATGGCGGTCACCATCGAGGCCCCCACCACGGAAAAACCGCACAACCGCCCGCCGGTCAACGTAGCGATCGTGATCGACCGTTCGGGCTCCATGTCTGGACAAAAACTGCGCCACGCCAAACAAGCGGCACGGCAGCTGGTCAATCAGCTTCATCCTAGCGACCGAGTGGCCATCATTGCCTACGGGTCGGATGTCGACGTGGCGTTCAGATCCGCTCGGGCCACTCAGACCACCAAAAGCGCCGCCTACCGCGCCATCGATAGTATTTACGACGATGGAGGTACCAACCTGTCGGGCGGCCTCCTGGCTGGACACGACCAGATCGCTCGTAATCCCGAGCCCGCTTCGGTCGAGCGAATTGTGCTCATCAGCGACGGCCACGCCAATGCGGGCATCGTGGGCTTCGATCAGTTGGCCCTGCTGGCCTCACAAACAGCCGAACGCGGTATTTCGATCACCACAGTGGGAGTGGGCCTCGACTTCGACGAGCGGATGATGACCCAGATCGCAGTCAGTGGCCGAGGCCATTATTATTTTGCTGAATCCTCACTCATGCTCGCCGACCTGTTTCGGCAAGAACTCGACAAACTCAGCGCCACAGTGGCAACCCATGTGCAGTTGACCCTGTCGCCCAAACCCGGCGTCCAAATCGCCGATGCCTTCGGCTACCCGATGGAACACACTGGCTCGCAGGTGCTCGTACCCGTGGCCGACCTGCACGCTGGCGAGACGCGCAAAGTGGTCCTCCACCTGCGGGTCGATGCCAAAACCCCAGGAGAAATGGCGATCGCCGATATCGCGATCTCGTTCCGGCCAACCGAGTCACTGGCGCAACGCACCCTGCACATCGCCGCGCGAACCGCAGTAACCGATAATCGTGACACGGTGCTCGCCGGTCGCGACCGCGAGGCCATCCGACATATCGAACGAGCTCGTACCGCCAAGGCGATCAACCTGGCCACAGAGCGCTACGAGGCCGGAGATTCTGCCGGCGCCATGCAAGTGCTCAGAGCGCGCCGGAAAGAAGCCCAGTCGATCGCGTCCTCCGTGAACGACGCAGCACTCGGCGCCGAACTCGGCAAAGCTGCCGACAACGCCGACAACGCGTTCCAGATCGCCCCGGCAGCCTCCAAAGCCGGCAAGCGGGCTCGCAAAAAAACCCGCGCCAAAGCATATCGCCTCATGTACTGATTCGCTTCTCCATCGAATTAAAATTAAACGACTTTCTGTCGCTGGCCCGGCAGGCGATCCCGACATTTGGGTTTTTTTGACTCAGCGCAGCATCAATTCACTTGACGCCTCGCGTCAACCAGATTACACCTTGCGCATGACCACCGCTCAGGAACGCAAAAAGCAAGAACGGCAAGCCCGTCGGCGCCTCATTCAGGAGGCAGCGCGAGAGATTTTCGCCGCCAAGGGGTACGCCAAAACCTCCATCGAACAGGTTGCTCAGCGGGCCTCTCTCTCTGTCGGTGCAATCTATCTGTATTTCAGGTCTAAGGAAGACCTCTACATGTCACTGATCGAGGCCCCTCTAACTGGACTCGCTGCAGAGCTGGCCGAGTTCAATGCGCGCACAGAACCCCACCATGGCAGTCCGCTCCGGACAAGCTGGTCGCGACTCGTTGATTGGGCGACATCTGATCCGGAGAATATCGTCATCCTTCGGGCGCTGGCCCAGCCAGAGGTCCGTAGCCGGCTTTCGACCGAAGTCACCGAAGCGGTCAGCGACGGCTTGCGTCGGGTCTCTCAGGCCCTCGAGGCCAGCGTTGTTGCCGGAATCGAGACAGGACTGTATCGCCCGGTCGCACCAACCGAGACAGCTGACGTCCTGTGGTCGCTGTTTCTCGGTGCTTTCCACGCGGCCGATGCGCGCAAGAGCGTGTCACTGCAGGGTGCTTCGTTCGAACAGAGTGCCCAATGGGCCTTTGAGGCGATCGAAACCGGTTTGCGCCTGGCACCGGCGCGAGTGGCTGAAGCTGCATGAAAACTTGGCCCGGCCGTTCTGGCGGTCGGGCCCAAGCACGGTTCACGTTGCATCCTTTGCAGCGCGATCGCGTGAAGCTGTCTCTCGAGAGCGACGGGTGAGGATCGCGCGGACTAGATCGGCCTGACCGTCGGCGTGATACGACGATCTCACCAGCGGCCCGGACTCGACATGGGGGAAACCGAGTTCGAGGGCGTAGTTGCGCAACCAGGCAAACTCTTCCGGTGGCACGTACCGTGCTATCGGCAGATGGTTGCTGGAAGGTTGTAGATACTGCCCCAGCGTCATGATGTCGACGCCCAGTGCATGAGTGTCCTTGATGACCTCGATGATCTCGTCGCGCGTTTCGCCCAGGCCGAGCATGAGGCCGGTCTTGGTAATGGCGCCGCGCCGTTTGGCGTGCTCGAGAATTCGATAGCTGCGCGGATAGCTCGCCTGGACTCGCACCTGGCGAGATAGACGCGGCACGGTCTCGAGGTTGTGGGCAAACACGTCGGGTTTTGCCTCGAGCACAGTGTCCACGTGCTCGGTCTGTCCCTTAAAATCCCCGGTCAGGACCTCGAGAGTCATGTTCGGACACGCGGTTTTCACTCGCCGAATCGTCTCGGCCCAATGGGCTGCGCCACCATCGGCGAGATCATCGCGATCGACGCACGTGATCACGGTGTGCTCGAGATCGAGGCCGGCGAGCATTTCGGCCACTCGTCTCGGCTCGTCGGGGTCGGGCGGCTGCGGTCGGCCGGTGGCCACATCGCAAAACCGGCACGAGCGGGTGCAAATATCGCCCAGGATCATGATGGTGAGCGCGCGCCGGGTCCAGCACTCGCCGATATTGGGACAGCTGGCGCTCTCGCATACAGTGTGCAGAGCGAGCTCGCGCACGCGGTTTCTGACCTCGAAGAAAGTCGGCTTGTTGGGAAACCTGGCCTTGATCCAGGGCGGATGACGCCGCTTCCGGCCGGTCGAATCCGGCCGGGCATCACCGGCCCCCTGATCGGGCGAATCCGGCCCATCGACACCCGGCCCGCCGGGCGAGGACAGTGTTTCGGAAAACACGGGTAGATGCACGGCCGCTCGGCGGTCCGTACGAGATTTAAAGGTGGATGGCGTGTCCGTAGGCATCCTCGCTCGCTTCTTTTATCGCCTCGGCAAATGTCGGGTGAGCATGAATAGTGTAGATCAGGCTTTCGGCGTTGACTTCTGTCGTTTTTGCCAAGGTCATCTCGGCGATCAGATCGGTGACCGCCGGCCCGATCATGTGGGCGCCGACCAGAGCGCCGTTGTCGCTGGCCCACAGCAACTTGACCATGCCCGGATATTCGCCGGCAGCCATGGTCTTGCCCATGGGACGGAACGGGTATTTGCCCACGTTCACCGAGATGCCTTTTTCTCTGGCCTGGGCTTCGGTCAAGCCGACCGAGGCGATCTCGGGATGGCAGTAGGTGCAGGCCGGAATGGCGTCATACGGGACCAGTGGGGGATTCTTGCCAGCGATTCGCTCGGCCACATAGACCCCCTCGGCACTGGCCACATGAGCCAACGCCGGGGTGGCGATCACATCACCGATCGCGTAGATTCCCCCAGCTCCGGTCTCGCAGTGCTCGTTTACCTTGATGAAACCGCGCTCCACTGTCACGCCAATGTCTTCGAGGCCGATATTCTCGACATTGCCAGTAACCCCGATGGCGACCAGAACCAGGTCCGCCTCGATGGTCGTATCCTCGCTGTCCGCGCCCCGCTTCCCCACGGTTACCGCCACACCGCGATCGCTGGTTTCTGCTCCGGTGACCTGATGATCGGTCAAAAACTTGATTCCGCGTCTTTTAAATGCGCGCTCGAGTTCGGCCGAGATCTCTTCATCCTCATTGGGCACCAGGCGGGGCAAGAATTCGACGATAGTGACCTCGGTACCGAGCGCGCGATAGAACGAGGCGAACTCGACACCGATCGCGCCGGCGCCGACGACGATCATGGAGGTCGGCCGCTCGGGCAATGTCATGGCCTTGCGATATTCGATGATTCGCTCGCCATCGATGGGTACACCGGGTAATTCACGAGCCCGGGCTCCGGTCGCCACGATAATGTGTTTGGCGGTGATCGAGCGGTTGCCACCACCCTCGGAAAGGGTGATATCGATCCGCCCGGCGCCGCCCAGCCGGGCGGATCCAGCGATATGATCGATCTTGTTCTTGCGGAACAAGAATTCGACACCCTTGGTAATCCTGGACGAGATATCGCGGCTGCGCTTGATCACTGCAGCAAAGTCGAACGAGATGTTTTCGACCTTGATGCCGAACTCATCAGCGCGGTGGCACAATTCGAGCACTTCGGCCGAACGCAACAGCGCCTTGGTCGGAATGCAGCCCCAGTTGAGGCAGATGCCGCCCAGGTTTTCGCGCTCGACGCACACGGTATCGAGGCCGAGCTGGGCTGCTCGGATCGCAGCCACATACCCACCCGGGCCGGCCCCGACCACGGCGACATCGTATTGGCTCTTCTCGGACATGGAATACTCCTTTGTGGAACTGGTCGCCCTGAGCGACTGTGCGACGCTACAGTGCCAGAGATTCGGGTTTTTCGAGTAGCTCGACCAGTTCGGCGAGATAGCGGGCGCCGAGTGCGCCGTCGATCACCCGGTGGTCGCACGACAGAGTCACAGTCATTCGTCTGGCCACCGTCAACTCCCCATCGACCACGACCGGCTGGTCGACCACGGTACCCACGGCCAAAATACCACCCTCGGGCGGGTTTACGATGGCCTGGAACGACTCGATACCGAACATGCCCAGATTGGACACGGTGAATGTCGAGCCCTGGATCTCGTGGACCTTGAGACGGCGGTCGCGCGCGCGCTGCGCCAGATCGCGCACCTCGGCGGCGATCACGCTCAGTCCTTTGAGATCGGCGTCGCGTACCACCGGAGTGATCAGTCCCCGGTCGCTGGCCACCGCCACGCCGATGTGCACGCGATTGTGATATCGAATGACCGCGTCCATGAACGACGCATTGCATTCGGGCACCCGCCTGAGCGCCAATGCCACGGCCTTGACGATGAGGTCGTTGACCGAAACCTTGCCGCGTCCATCCAGCAGTTCGTTGAGGCGCTTGCGAAACGCCAGCATGGCGGCGACGTCAAAGCTGCGGGTGAGATAGAAATGGGGAATATCGCGCTTGGCCGCGAGCATACGCTGGGCAATGGTCTTGCGCACACCTGACAGCGGTTCGTCGCGGTAGTCGCTGTCGGTTTCGGCAAGCCGTGGCGGCGCGGCCGGCGGCACCACGGCCAGACTCGTTTCCCGGGCGGCAGGCACCTGAGCCACTGCGGGCGTGGGCGCTGCGACTGCGGGCACTGCAGCTGCGGGCACTGCAGCTGCGGGCGTGGGCGCTGCGACTGCGGGCACTGCGGGCGCGGCAGAGGGGGCACCCTGGGCTGCTGCGCGAACATCGCGCTCCACGATACGCCCACCCGGCCCCGTGCCCTGGATTGTGCGCAGATCGATGCCCAGCTCGATGGCCAGGGTTTTGGCCAGCGGTGAGGCCAGAACTCTACCGCTAGATGGAGCGGGCGCGGCGGCCGGCTGAGCGGCAACCGCAGCCGGGGCAGTTGGCGCCGGTGGCGCGGTGGGCGCCGGTGGCGCAGCTGATGGCGCGGCGGGCGGAGCAGATTCGGCGGCGGGTACAGCGGCCTGGCCACCACCCGCACGCATGGCATCGACTTCAGTGAGCAGACTGGCGATATCCTCGCCCTCTTCGCCCAAGATGGCCACAGGCGCGCCCAGCTTGACTGTATCGCCCTCCTCGACGAGCAGCTTGAGCAACACGCCCTCGTCCTCGAGGTTAAAATCCATGTTGGCCTTATCAGTCTCGACCTCGGCGACGAGGTCGCCGGGCTCGACTGCGTCGCCTTCACCCTTGATCCACTTGACCAGTACCCCTTCCTCCATGGTTGGTGACAACTTGGGAAGTCCGATGATCTGAGCCATGTTCGTCCTTTGCTTGGTTGCGTGGGTGCGCTGTCGGCGAGAGATGCCCTCGATATATATGCACGCTGTACAGAAATCGTTACGCCGATTGATTGCCTACAGGTCGATCGGCTGACCGGCCCGCGCCCGATCGCTCGGATTGTCTTGCGGCCGGTCGAGCGGTCAAGCGGTCGAGCGGTCAAGCGGTCAAGCGGGCACGCGGCCGATCGGGCAAGCGGTCGATCAATCGTTCCGGTCGCGGCTCGCGCGTCGGACAGCATCGGTCGCCTACTCGAGGTAGAGAACCCTCTTGACGGCAGCCACCACGTCTTTGACCTGGGGCTGCACTTCATTTTCGAGGTTGAGTGCATAAGGCATGGGCACGTCGTCCGAGGTGACCCGTTCGACCGGGGCATCGAGATGGTCCAGACAGTCGCGCTGGACCTGAAAGGCGATTTCTGCACCAAAACCGCAGTGCGGCCAGCCGACTTCGACGATGACACAGCGCCCGGTCTTGCGCACACTGTCGGTGATGATCTCATTGTCGAGCGGCCGCAGCGAGCGAGGGTCGACCACTTCGGCCTCGATGTCCATGGTGGCCAGTTCGCCGGCCGCGTCGAGGCAAGTGTGCACCATCTTGGACCAGGCGACCAGAGTTACGTGCTGTCCCTCGCGTTTGATATCGCCCTTGCCCATCGGGATGAGATATTCTTCTTCGGGCACCTCCGAGGTCACGCCATACAGGGTCTCGCTCTCGATAAACACGACGGGATTGTCGTCGCGGATTGCAGTCTTTAGCAGTCCTTTGCTGTCGTAGGCAGTGGCTGGCATGACTACCTTGAGGCCCGGCACGTTGGCGTAGAACGACTCGAGAGACTGCGAGTGCTGCGCGGCCACTTGCACAGCCGGCCCGCCCGGGCCGCGAAACACGATGGGTACACAGAACTGTCCGGCCGACATCTGATAGATCTTGGCCGCGTTATTGACGATCTGATCGATGGCGACCAGCGAAAAGTTGAAGGTCATGAATTCGATGATCGGGCGCAGCCCGACCATAGCCGCGCCCACACCAATGCCGGCAAAGCCCATCTCGGCGATGGGAGCGTCGATGACCCGGCGTTCCGAGAAGGTCTGCAAGAGTCCCTGCGACACCTTGTATGCCCCGTTGTAATAGCCGACCTCTTCGCCCATCAGGAATACGTCGGGATCCCGTTCCATCTCCTCGTTCATGGCCTGGTTGAGTGCTTCTCGCATACTGATGATCGGCACGGTCACTCCTTGATCACATAGGGGAAGTACTCGTCGGCCGGCGGGCTATCCTCGGCAAAGCGCACGGCGTCGGCGATTTCGGCCTTGACCTCATTTTCGAGCTCTTTGAGCTCTTCTTCGCCCACTCCGCAGTCCTCGACCAGGCGCTGCCGAGAATGTCGGATCGGGTCGCGGCGTTTCCACTCCGCGACTTCGTCCTTGGTCCGGTAAAGGCCGGGGTCCGACATCGAATGGCCGCGGAAGCGATAGGTCCTGACCTCGACCAGAGTCGGCTCGTTGGTCTCTCGGGCCCGCTCGACCGCCACCGCGATACGCCGCTTGACCTTGATGACGTCATCGCCGTCGAAGCGGTCGCGCGCCATGCCGTGCGACAGTGCGCGCATGGACACATCTTCGACGGCCAGCGAGCGATAGAGCGGTGTGCCCATCGAATAGAGATTGTTCTCGCAGATGAGAACCATGGGCAGCTTCCACAGAGCAGTGAGGGCCACGCCTTCGGAAAAGCCACCGATGGTCGAGGCACCTTCGCCGAAAAAACACAGGGTGACCCGTTTTTCGCCCCTGTATTTGGCTTTGAACGCGGCGCCCGCGCCGATCGGGACGTGGCCGCCCACGATGCCGTGGCCACCCAAAAAGTTGGTCTCTTTGTCGAATAGATGCATCGACCCGCCCAGCCCCTTTACCAGCCCGGTTTTCTTGCCGAAAAGCTCGGCCAGGATCGGTCGGGCGGGTATGCCCTTGGCATAGGCGTGGCCGTGTTCGCGATAGGTTGCAACGACATAGTCGTCTTGTCCGATCGTCGCGATGGCGCCGACACACACTGCTTCTTGTCCGATCACCAGGTGCAGAAAGCCGCCGATCTTGCCCTGCGAGTAGGCCTTGGCCGAGGCTTCCTCGAGCCGGCGAATGGCCAGCATCTGCCGATAGAGCGGCATCAATTCTTCTTTGGTGACCGGCTCCGGCTCCTCGTCGACTGGATCGATCCGTGCCTGTTCCGGGGTGCTCATGGGGCGGGAAGGATAGCTCAGCTGCCGTGGCCGAACAATCGACCGGGGGATGTATTGGGCGTACCCGTTGCAAGTTCTGGCCAGCGGATAAATGCTCGGCATCGCGTATCGCCATTGCCACGTGGGCGAGCGCGTTGGTCTCACTGGTTTGTACCCACACTTCGACCTCGGCCATGCCCTGCTCGTTGGTCCATAATGGCCCGGACCTGCGCTCGGGACGAGGAGTGTTGTCTTCTCTGTTGCCGGCTTTTTGGTTGCCGGTAGAGCCGATCTTACGAGTCTATTCCAGCGCGCAGCTCGGCCACGAATTCAGCCACCGCGCGGGCAGCTTGACCAGCTCCGGCGCTGGCAATGCGTCGAATGACCGCCGAGCCGACCACCACACCATCTGCATACTCGGCCACCGAGCGGGCGTCATCCGCTGTCTTGATGCCAAACCCTACAGCGACCGGGGCACCGGACAGTGAACGGATCTCGGCCACCCGATCCCGGCCACCCGAAGCACCGCGGAAAGCCGCGCCTGTGATTCCGGTCATCGAAATGTAATACACAAAGGGCGGGGCGAACTCCTCGACCCGGGCGATGCGCTCGGAACCCGACGTCGGGGCGATCAACGGCACCACGTCGAGGCCACGCTTGGACAGCGGGCCGTGCAGTTCTTCGAGCTCGTCGAGCGGCAAGTCCACAGTGAGAACAGCATCCACACCCGCGCCCTTGGCAGCGTCGGCAAACGCCTCGGTGCCGTAGACAAAAAGCGGATTGTAATAACCGAAGAGCACGATCGGAACCTCGCAGCCACTCGACCGCAAGTGGGCAACTGAATCGAGCGCGCTGTGCAATCCGCCGCCAGCCACAAGGGCTCGCTGCATGGCTTCTTGAATCACCACGCCGTCGGCATTGGGATCGCTGAACGGCACCCCGAGTTCAATGACGTCGGCCCCGGCATCGGCAGCAGCCGAAACAATCGCCGGTGTCTGCTCGGGCGACGGGTCGCCCTCGGTCAAATAGATGACCAGAAACTTTCGGCCGGTCTGGCGAGCCCGGTCCATCACTGCGCGCAATCGGGTCATCGGTCGCCCTCCTCGCCCCCACCCTGGCCGTTCGATCCCGCAGCCGAATTTCTGTCGCCATCGAGCCCGAGGTCCGTACCCATGGCCCTGGCCACCGTGCTCATGTCCTTGTCGCCGCGGCCCGACAGGCCCAATATGACGATACCGTCCGGCCCCACATCACTGGCCACCTCGGCCAGTGCGGCCACCGCGTGGGCGGTCTCAAGAGCGCATAAAATGCCCTCGGTGCGGGCCAAAAGGGTCAGTCCGTCGAGCGCTTCTCGATTGGTTCGGGTCAGGTAACGCGCCCGGCCGGTGTCCTTCCACAATGCGTGTTCGGGCCCGACTCCGGGATAGTCGAGTCCCGCGCTGATCGAGTGCGCCTCGCTGATCTGCCCGTCGTCGCGACACAGCACATACGACTTGGAGCCGTGTAACACACCGACCCGGCCGTGCCCCAACGTGGCTGCATGCCGACCGGTCTCGATGCCCTCACCGGCGGCCTCGACCCCGATCATGGCCACCGAGCGATCGCCTTCAAACGGCGAAAACAACCCTGCAGCGTTGGATCCACCGCCCACGCAGGCAACCAGCGCGTCGGGCAAACACCCCTCGAGGCCGAGGATCTGCTCCCTGGCCTCACGGCCGATGACCGCCTGAAGGTCGCGCACAATGACCGGATATGGGTGGGGACCGGCCACCGACCCGATCAGATAATGGGTGTCTTCCACATTGGTGACCCAGTCGCGCAACGCCTCGTTCATGGCATCTTTCAGGGTACAGGTTCCCGAATGAACCGGGATCACCCGGGTGCCGAGCAGCTTCATGCGAAACACGTTGAGCGATTGTCGCGCGACGTCTTCCGCGCCCATGTAGACGTCACACGGCATGCCAAAAAGCGCCGCCACGGTCGCCGTGGCCACGCCGTGCTGGCCGGCACCGGTCTCGGCAATGAGGCGCCGCTTGCCCATCCGTCTGGCCAACAGCGCCTGGCCGATACAGTTATTGATCTTGTGCGCACCAGTATGATTGAGATCTTCACGCTTGAGGTAGATCTTGGCGCCGAGTTCGCTCGACAGATTGGCCGCAAACGTGAGCAGCGACGGCCGGCCGACGTAGTGTCTGAAGTAACGACTCAATTCAGCCTGAAACAACGGGTCGCCAGCCGCCGCTGCATAGGCCCCGGCGAGTTCGTGGATCGCGGGCATGAGAGTCTCGGCGACGTACTGACCGCCGTACTTGCCAAATCGCCCGTCACCGGGGGTTGCGGGCCCTGCCGCAGTGAATTCGCTCATGAACCCGAGCGTACCGCATCTTGCCCCGACTGCAGTCTGCGCCGATCGATTAGCCGACCGCCCGGCCGCTTCGCTCCGCATGAACTCCGCTTCGCATCCCTTGCCGGGACGTCCGGCTGGGCACAAGGCAAGCGGCTACTACATGGGTCTGGCCGGCAGAGCCGGTATGAGTTTGGCCCGCAGGACCAGTGCTGTAGGCAAGCTAACCACTATGGAGCATCCCCGGTTGACAGGCCGGACAAGGTCATTGCAAGATTTGTCCTTTCCAATTCAAAGGAGACTGTCCGTGGGCAGAGGAGACCGTCGCAAATCACCCAAAATGCGCCGCCACAAGCGGCAGCGCAAACTCAAGCTCCGGCAGAAGCGCAAACAGGAGGCCGCCAAGTCGGCCAAAACCGCTCTGAGCGGCGCCAAAACCGGCGAATCTTCGTCGGGCGAATAATCTGGACCGCACTCTGGCAGACCACGCGCTCTGCGACCCGCTTTTGATGCTAACCCCGGAAACGTCCCGCTGCGTGATGACGCAGCTCGTGATGCCCGGACACACCAACGGCCCATCCGGTGTCTTGTTCGGCGGGGTCATGGTTCAGTGGATCGACGTGTGCGCCGGGGTAGCGGCGATGCGCCATTCGGGCGGCGCCGTGGTCACCGCATCGATCGACCGGCTGGATTTTCTCGAACCGGTGCGGCTGGGCAACGTGGTCTTGCTGCAAGCCCAGGTCAACTACGTGCATCGAACCTCGATGGAAGTGGGCTGCCGGGTCGAGATCGAGCACCCCCTGACCCGGCAGTTGCGCTATGCAACAAAAGCGTATCTCACCTTCGTGGCCATCGACGGCGAGAGCAAAAAAAGACCCGTACCCACCCTCGAGCTGGTCACCGACGAGGATCGCCGTCGCTTCGCCGCCGCTGAAAAACGGCGTATCGACCGGCTCAAAGCTGCAGGGAGAAATCCAACGTGATCGTCGATCAAAGCGATTGGGGTCATATCAACGTCACCGGCGCTGATCGCATGCGCTTCATGCAGGGCATGTGCACCGCCAATGTCGAGGCGCTGAGCCAGGGCGAGTGGACCCGTGCCGCCATACTCAACGCCAAGGGGCGTGTCATGTCGATCATCGAGATCGCCCATCGCGGCGATCATCTGGTGTTGCTCTGCGAGCCCGGCCTGACCCAAAAGACCGTCGAACTGCTCGAACGGTACGCCATCATGGACGAGGTTGTATTCGAGGCGATCGAGCGTCTCGCCGTGCACCGAGTATGGGACAGCCCGGCCTCGGTATGGGATGCACCGCCCATTTTCGAGCCACCGCAAGAGCCCGTGGCCAGCGCCGAGCAAGTCGAGATCCGGCGGGTCGAAGCAGGTCTGCCCCGCTACGGCGCAGATGTCAGCGAGGACAATTTTCCATTCGAATCACCGCTGGGCCGATATATCGATTACGAGAAGGGCTGTTACATCGGCCAGGAGCCGATCTCGCGCGTACACTTTCGCGGCAAGCCCAACAAGGCCCTGCGCGGCCTGCTCGTCACCGGCGCCGGCTCGATCGAGCCGGGCACTCAGGTGAGCCACGCCGAGCGCGACGATGCGGGCACGGTCACCTCGTCGGTGAATTCGCCAACTTTCGGTCCCATCGCGCTGGCCTACCTGCACCGCACTGTCTTCGACGCCGGCAACCAGGTCACCGTGGCTGGCCGCCAGGCCACAGTGGTCGAGCTTCCGTTCTCCGAGTAACCCGCGTCCATGCTCCACAACCCGGCGAGCACGGAAATGCGCAAAATCTGCCGCGAAAAACCCGGCACGATGCAATCAATTCGCGTTCCGGCAAGCAGTGCGAAGCTGACTCCATGGCCAGCCGAGGGGACCGCGCAGCCGGCCATTCGATCGATCGGGCATGGCGCTTGCTGCGTCGGAAGCCATGCAACTGGCCTCTTCGGTGTCTGCCCGGGACCTGGCCCGCCACGCCCGGCCGGGTCCCCGCTACACCAGCTATCCGCCGGCCACCACATTCTCCCCCAGCTTTGGCCCCGACCAGGTCCGCGCAACCCTGGCCCACGTACGCGAGCACAGTCCCGATGAACCGATCTCGCTCTACTGTCACATTCCGTTCTGTTCCAGTCTGTGCTGGTACTGTGCGTGCAACGTCAAGGTGACCCGCGAGCGGGACCGCGGGCGCAGCTACCTCGACGCGTTGATCGCAGAGCTCGCCCTCGTGGGCAACGCGCTCGGCAGGTCTCAGCCCGTGGCCGAGGTCGCGCTGGGTGGGGGCTCGCCCAATTTTCTCACCGCCGACCAACATACCCGGCTCGTCGAGGCCATTGCCGAAAACTTCGATCTGCGTCCCGGCGCCGAACTCGGCATCGAATGCGATCCGCGCGATACCAGCCGCGATCAGGTCGATAATCTGGCCCGACTGGGCTTCAAGCGCCTGAGCGTCGGAGTCCAGGACTTCGCCCCCCAGGTCCAGGAAGCGATCCATCGCCAGCAGAGTGCCGAGACCACCCGTGCCCTAGTCGATCACGCGCGCAGCCGCGGCTTTACCAGCCTCAACATCGATCTGGTGTACGGTCTGCCCGGGCAGACTCGCGACTCGCTCCGCGGTACCCTCAACGCGGTCATCGCCATGACCCCGCAGCAAGTGGCGCTATTCGGCTATGCCCATCTGCCACGGCGTTTCCGCCACCAGCGGCTGGTCGAGCGCAAGCACTCGGTACCCGGACCGGACGACCGCGCCGCACTTTTTCTGGTCGCCCGGGACACCTTCGAAAACGCCGGCTACATCCAGGTGGGCCTCGATCACTTCGCGCCGCCCGACGCACCCCTGGCCCGCGCTGCGCGCGACGGGTCTCTGTGGCGCAACTTTCAGGGCTACTCTGTCAAGCGCGCCGACAACCTGATCGGCTTCGGCGCATCGGCCATCTCGAGTGTGGCCGATGCGTACTGGCAGAACAATCCGGAAATCCCCGCGTTTGCCGCAGCGGTGACCGCGGGCCGCGCGGCCGTAGTCCGCGGCATGCAGCTCGACCGCGACGACCGGATTCGACGCCGCGTCATCGCAACGCTCATGTGTCATGCCCAGCTCGATTTCGCGGAGATCGATGCTGAATGCGGAATCCGTTTCGAGGACTACTTCGACCGCGAACTCGATGGGCTCGGCGGCCCCGACTACGCCGAGTTGATCGAAGTCGACTTCGATGCGCGCCGCCTCCGGACCACGCCCCTGGGCACCTATTTGATCCGCAACGTGTGCATGGTGTTCGACCGACATCTGGCTGGCAGCGCCGGACGCGCCAGGTTTTCGCCGACCATGTGATCGCTCACGGTGTCACCGCACGCGATCCGACGCGCGCCCGCCGGTAGAGGCGGATGGCGATCATGAGAAGAGCGGCGAAGATGACCAGGCCCAAGACGCCCCAGACCATGTGTTCGAGGCTCTTGAACACGGCGTCGAATACGATGGCGACCAAAAAGAGTGTGGCCAGTTCGTTCCACATGCGCAGCCGTTGCGACGACCATCGACACGTCCCGGCAATGAGCTGTTTGCGGATGCGGCCGCATTGCAGGTGGTAACCGACAAGACCGGCGACCAGGCTCAGCTTGAGATGGAGCCAGGCACCGAGCGGGACATTGTTCAGCACCAGACTGGTGACCATCCACAACCCGAATACCGCAGTGAACAGCATGGCCGGCCAGGCAATACCGTACCACAGGCGCCGCTGCATGATGCGCAGCTGATCCTGCAATATGTGACGGGCTGCGGCCGGTCGGTCGGCGGCCTCCACGTCATAAACGAACAGGCGCACGATGTAAAAGAGTCCGGCAAACCACGACACAAACCCGATGATGTGCAGCGCCTTGGCAACAAAGTACATCGGCTCATGCTATCGCAACAACCCCTCGCCAAGAACCTCGATAGCTCGTTCTGACCGGTGCATTTGGCGCGTTCGACCCGGACATCGGTGCCGAGCTGCAGGCACTCGGCGTTGGAGCGGCACAGTTTTTCGCCAATGCGATCGATACTCGGACACCGGGCATCGACGCGGTTCTCCACCGAGCGGGTCACAAGGCGTTTTGTATCAGCGCGGCGACCACGCCGATCGCCACTGCCGAGACCAGTGCCAGGGTCAGACCAACCAGCTTGTGGCGCCGTTTTGGCGGTGGCGTGACAAACGCTCCAGGCGGCATCATGGGCGCCATCGAAGCCGCAGGCAGCACATGAGGTGGCGTGTGGGCCGGGTAGCGCGCATCAACGCCCGACTGCGTGCCCATCCCGGGCAGCCGCGGGCCGACTCCGACCGCTGTGCGGTCGAAGATCTCGCGCACATTGAGTCTCATCGACTGGTTCTGAGGCTGAAGAATGAGCGGAAAGCCACACTTCGGGCAGTTTGAACTGAAAGTTGGCTCCAGTGTTCTGAAGTTGCAGTTGTAACAGACGGCTTTCGGATACCCTTGCTCAGCAGTTGCAAATACGGCGGTCATCGTTGTTCTGTACCCCTCATTACTTTGCTGTCGTGTCGTCGAATCTGCGAACTCAATGCCAGATCGATAAGTCCCTGAAACCAGGATGACGCAATGAGTAACGTTGGGTTGCAATCGGGGGGCATCGACCTCAATGGGGGTCGGAGGGTGTGTTATGTTGTCCGCGTGCGTGTCACCTTTACCACTGTATTGGCGCTTGCAGCCTGCAGCAGTGACCCGCCGTCCATCTCGCCGTTTCCGATTCCGGTCGATACCAGTACCGGCCCGGTCTTGCTTCAGCTCGAGTTCGATGTCGAGGGCGTGGATCAATGCGCGGCAAAGGCCGACAGTGCTGCCGGGCCCGATGGCGGCCAGGGCGATGGCTCCGCGACGTGCACAGGGTTGGTGGATACCATGTCGCCGATCACGATCATCGATACCTACCAGGAGGGCAAAGAACTCGCCACACCGCGGCGGCGCACTCTTGATCTCGGCCTGAAAGCCGATGGCGAAGGAGTGACTCGAGTGACCCGCGCCCGCCTGCGCGGGGTTGAAACGCTGGATTTGCATCCCTGCGGTATTCCCGATGCCGGGGTCGGCCCGTGCGCTGTGGGCACGACCGTGGACGGGGTCGATCAGAGGGAGTGGATCCGCGGGATTCTCGGTGCCGACGCACTGTCGCCCTACGCTGTGCGGTTCGAGGTCGCGGCCAGTCGAATGAGTCTTTTCCCCGATATTGCCGGTGATAACCTGGACCGAGCGCGCATGTGCGAGGCGGTATTTCCCACTCCGTTTCACGGCGGCGGCATCCTGGTCGTCGGTGGAGCTGAAAAGCCATATTCCGGCCGGCGCATGGCCCTTGGAGCCTGCTTTCTCAATGTCGACGAGGAGCGAGAATTGCGCGAGATGGGCGCCGGCAGCGAGCCGTTCATCGCGTCCGAACCGGGCCTACGGCAAGGACTGGACGCCCTATTCCTGGTCTCCACCGGATTGGGCATCACCATCGTGGCGAACAGCACCTACGAGCGCTACCGGCTCAACGCCGAAACCCTGACCGGCTCCCCTGCCCCGCCGCCTACCTCCATACCGATCACCATTTATCTGTCCTCTGGGCCGATCGAAGCTCAGCTCGGTCAGCTCAACCATCTGGCGCTGATCGCCGAGGAGAGCGATCAGCGAGGACCTTGCTACGAGCGGTACGCCAACGCGTTCATGACCGACAAGGGCCGCTGCGAGGTCGAAGACATCGACAACGGGATCTGCCCATGCCAGGGGGATTCGCGCTTTTGCCGGGCCGGAGCAGTGGTCGAGCTATGCGGTTCATTCCCGGTCGCCGTGGTAAAAGACGACCATCCCGTCCTGCAGGGGCTGCGCGACGAGCTCAGGCCAGCCCTGCCCGAGATCGATGGCATCCTGGGCACCGACATCCTGAGCCAACTCATCGTGGACGTCGATTATCCCAATGGCCGGGTGATCTTGCGCTGCGCCGAGGATACCGAGAGCTGTCACATTCGCCCGGCTGTGCTCAATCAGACTTCCACCGGAGACGGCGATGCCGGCGTCCTCGAGCGATGTCCAAAACCGATCGCATGCGACGCAGCTCTTCCCTCCTTCGGCGGAGACGATCGAATCGAGCCGGGTCTTGCTGTCCCGTGATCTCGGGACCTACTCGGTGCGTTCAGGCCGGAGCTGACCGACCTGCTCTTGTCTCTCTCGCTGTGCTGGGCTCGATAGTTCTGCCCGTCGCTCGTCGAGCCATTGCGCGACCTTGTTGGCGCAGGGTTCTTTGCTTTTGCTGACATAGAATTGGCGCGCTTGTTCGGCCAAGCCAAGCGCGCCCATGCGGTCCTGGCCGAGCGCCCACAGGGCTCGCGCCAGCCCGTACAAAATGTCGCCGCGATCCGAAGCTGGCCTGGCCTCGCTGATCTCGTACGCGGCGCGGAAGAATTGCAACGCCTCGGTCGGCTTGTGTTGCTGTTCGTACGCTTGGCCGAGTGCGAGCAACGACTGGGCAACCTCGGGATGGTCGGGACCGAGCGCATTGCGGCGAATGGTCAGGGCGCGGGTCAGAGCGGCCAACCCCTCTTGCGGCTTGTTGAGGTACATCAGCGTGGTACCGAGACCGGCCAGCGGATAGGCGACCATCGGGTGGTCGGGTCCCAGGGCCTTGGCAAAGATCTCGGCCGCACGCTGGTAGCTGTGCTTGGCCTCTGCGTAGCGGCCCATGTCTCGAAACGTGCTGGCCAGATTGTGATGAGTTGGCCCGACCTTGTGATGATCGGCGCCCAGCACTCTCTGGCGCAGCGCCAGCGCGCTTCTGTTGTGGAGCAGCGCCTCTTCGTACTTCTCTTGCATGCGCAACACCACACCCAGGCTGTTGGCCAGATGGGCTCGTGCCAGATCATCACCGGCGCGTTGCACTGCTGTGGTGGCGGGTAAGAAAAGCGGTGCCACGTCGTTCTGTCGGCCCTGTCTGCCGCCGACCAGGAAAATGAGCGAGCTCCAGGCTCTCGCCGCCAACGCGTCGTCCTTGGCCTGGGCCGCCACGGGGAGCAACTGGCGCATCAGCTCCTCGGCACTGGCGTACTGTCCAGACCGCTCGCGCAAAAGGGCGACCTCCCACATGGTTCGAGCTCGGATCGGTGCGTAGTCCCAGTTCCCAACCTCTCTGAGCAAAGCCTCGCCGATCGGCAGGCCCTCCCGGGGGCGCCCCGCTTCTCGCAGAGCGACGATCTCATCGACCCGCTCGTGAAAACGCTTCACCCGCATTCGCATCTCGGGATCCTCGGGAAGCGGAACCGCAGCGGTGAGGGCCGTAGTATCGCCGCAATACTCGATGTCCGGCAATTCGGTCGCCGCCTGCACGGACTTGTGCAGCCTCGCCGAATCGACATCCCGGGCAAAGAGCGCGACCAGAGCGCGCATCTGACTCCGCCGTCGCTCGAGGCAGTGCTCGCGCAGAGCAAGGGTCGCCTCGGACTGCCGTTTATGCACATGGGTGGCCTCGCACGCATCGCTCTTCATGGCCACCCACGCCCCGGTATACCGGTCTAGAATCGCCGAGAATCGGTAATATAACTCGCCCGCGTAGATCGACTTGGTCGCCGAAAATGCTGCGCTGACGCGTTTTTTGACCCCATCGTCCCAGACCCCGGCGAGCTCGCTGGCGGCGTCGTCACAGGCCGCGCCGGAACGCTCCAGCCGAATCGAGCCAAACAAGGCGATGACGACACAGATCGCGGCAATCGCCGCGGCGATTCGCATGCGTTTGCGCCATCGCACTGCGGGGTCGTCTTCGAGGGCTGCAATGAGGGCCTGCATGGAGGGAAAGCGCTGCTCCGGCTTGCCGGCGAGGCCGCGCAACAGCACCCGGTATACCCAATCGGGCACCTCTGTGCCCGGGGGTGGAGGCGTGACGTCGCCGTTGAGCTTGCGGACAAGCAGCCGGGCCATGCCCGAGAGTTTTTTCTCCCCCCGCTCGCCCGGAGTCGCAAATGGCAGCTTTCCATAGAGTCCGGCGTACAGAGATGCACAGAAGCCATACTGATCGGCAGATGGGTCCAGTTCGGTCTGAGTATGCTGTTCTGGGGCCATGAACGCCGGCGTACCGATGATGGCTCCGGTCACGGTCATTCGCTCTTCCAGCCAGCCCACTAAACCGCTCCATACAGGAGACTCGGAATCCGAAGACAGTGACCGGCCAGACGTCGAGTCATGAGACTTCGATTCCGAATCCGATCGAGTCGCGGGCCGATCAACTGGCCGGCCCGGCCGCTCCTCTTGGCGAGAACCGAGTTTCGCATTCTTTGTCGGGGCGTCCGGGTGCCCGACAGGCACCGAGTCTGACAACCATGTATCGGAGTCTGCATCATCGGAGTGCTCTTCTGACGAAGGCACGTCGCGTTGCAGGGCGGCGGCCAGGCCAAAGTCGGCCACGCGTACCCGGCCGTCTTTGCCGATGAGCATGTTGGACGGCTTGACGTCGCGATGGATCAGTCCTTTTTCGTGCGCGGCAGCGAGCCCACGGGCAGCGTCGAGAAACACCCGCAGCACTTCGCGCCAGCCCGGCCGCGGCTTCCGCCTGGTCCATTCCTGGAGACACTGCCCCTCGACATACTCCATGGCGGCAAACACATCCTCGCCGTGCAAACCCACGTCGTAGACCTGAACCACGTGGGGATGCGACAGCTTGGCCAGGGCGCGCGCCTCCCGCACCAGACGGCGCTGCGCGTACGGCGACGTGCGGCGCCGCGTTGCCAGAAGTTTGAGCGCGACCCGGCGGCCCAGCTCGGGGTCGTAGGCCTCGTACACCTCACCCATACCACCCCCGCCCAGGATCTCGAGAATCCGGTACCGCCCGACAATCTCGCCCGGCTGGTAACGCGATACCGGACCGCTCACTTCATCGTCGGGCAAGGCGAGCGTGATCTCGTCGAGCGCCCCCGCCTTGAACTGATCGTCGCTCATGTGGCTACCGGCAGGCTCAGTCGATCATCGCCTAGCATCGCTGGCACTGCCGACTGGGTTGTTCCCCGCAGTGCTTGCTCACTTGGCGCAACATCGTTCCGTAGAAAACCAAAGTTGTCGGGAAAAGTCGACAACAACGTGGCCTGGTGAATCAGAATCCACAAAGGTAGGTATGGGGGAGAGAGCGGCCGCCGGCAAGTCAGAGTTCAACATCGACTGGTGCGGCGGCTCGGCCTGGGTGTTTTTGCGATCGCCAATCCGCGCCTCTGGTATCGTCCCTGACAGAGCGCACTGGAGATCAGTGCGGGAGATGAGTCAGATGATGGGTGATCGCGGCCGCGCTGCTGTGCTTTGTTCGGGCTAACCGGGTTCGGGTTAGCCGGCGCAGCGAACTTCGTCGGGTTCGATGTGACAGCGCAGGCAAACCCGGCGATTTCGGGCCAGGAGCGCGCGGCAGCGTCGGCTTCGAGCCCAGTCGGGCGGGTGTGGGTTAACCCCGCGCAAGCCGCTACCGCTACCCAGTTCGGCGGTGTGACAGCGAACGCAGAACTGTTCGCGATGACAGGCCACACACTGGCGAATATTGCGCTGGGCCTGGTGGGCGTGATGATCGGGACCGCGAATGGTGGCATCGGCCCAGCCTGCGGGATGAAAGCGCAGTGCCCCATCGGCACTGTCGAACTGCGAACCACGGCGGTCGGACGATACCCCGCTGCGCGAATGACAGCCGGTACAAAACGTCTGGCTTCGGTGGCACGACCCACAATCGGGCTGATTGCGCCGGGCATCGATGGCGTGGCTGGTCACGTAGTCGCCCTGGTGGAACCCCCACGGCTTGATCGAGCCATTGTGACACTGCACGCATTCGCTTTTGCGATGACAGTTCTGACAGTAGTCGCGGTTGTTCTGCGCTGCAGCGCGGTGATCGGTGCGAAATCCGATACTGTGCCGAGCGCCGTAGAGCACACCCGAAGGGGCCAGTACGCCACTGGTGTAGTGGGTCTGGATTCGCCCGCCCGCGCCGGCCAGGTGGCAGGTCGTGCACTGCGAGGGAGCTCGTTTGCCGTCGTGGCAAGACAGGCACGAGGCCATGGAGGGCAACTGGTCCCGGGTTGCCAGAGCTGTGTTTTCGGCTGCCAGATCGCCGTGGCATCCGGTGCAGGCAATGCCCTCGTCGGCGTGCCGGGCGTGGCTGAACTTGATGTTGGGCACCGGGATATAGACCCGCGGCACGTGGTCTCGAGCGGCGTCGTAGCCGAGATGGCATGCCACACAGCGAGTCGCAGGAGTGCGGCCGTCTCCTGCCGGGGTGTCCATTCGACCGGCATCGCCGGCCGTTGCTCTGACGATCGCGTGGCACGGTCGGCAGGCCGATTCGGCCGGGATCAGATTGTCGAGCGAGGACTGCGAGTGGCGCGCGCGCTGGTGGCATGACTCGCAGGTAAGAGGCCGATCGCCGGGCAGGCGCGCGGCCGGCGAGGTGAGATGTCGGACGTGCGAAAAGCGCAGCGGAATTCGCTGTTCGGGAAAGATCACCGGCGACACCGGCCGGACAGACACTCCCTTTTGCTCGCCCGCACCGGCCCGCTGGACCGGCAAGAGCCAACCCAGAGCAACCGACAATCCCACGAGCAGTGCCGCTCGAGCCATGGCTCGTCTCGAACATTTCATGTCTGCGCCCCGGTCTCTCATGGTCATACTTCGGGGACAAAGGCCAGATCCACGACTCCGAGCAAGCGGAACTGGCTGGGGCTGAGCCGACTGACATTTTGTTCTGCGACAAGGTGGAATACCACACCTTCGGCGACACGATATGTAACTCCGGCCTGTCCGGCGAAGGTGGTTTTGCGGGACGATGGGTGGAGCGTTTGCGACAGGTCGGCATCGAGGTAGATCGTGCTGAACCGGACGCGCACACCGGTGTCGCGCGTGGTTTGCCAGTAGGCGTCGGCGTACCCTCCGGTGCGCCGGCCGCCATAGCCACTGTCGTGGAAGAGATCGACCTGAGCGGACAGAAGGCCGTGCCGGCGATAGCGCGCACCGATGTGAATTCCGCCGGCGAGGTTGTCCGAGTCACCCGGCCCGCCGCGTTGATCGCGGGCGACGCCGAACCGGCGCAGCCAGGGCCGGACATAGCCGCTCAGCGGGACATCGCGCAGCGCCTGATCGTAGGTGATGCGCGCATCCACATAGGGCTGAGACGAAAATACATTCAAGATCGAATCGCCGTCGAACGAGGGAAATGAGTAATAGATTTCGGGCTCGATCGTACTCTGCCGGTAGCGCATTCTGACCCCGACATGAGCCTGGTCGATGAGGCCGAGGAGCAGATTGTAGCGCACTGCCCCGTGGGGCGTGATCTGGCCGCCGCCGGCAAAGGCCCGGTGATTGCTCCGCACCGACGCAGTGGCAAACTCCTCGTTTACGCCCCAGTCCGGCGCCTGGTCGACCTCATCGGGATAGAGGCCGGTATCGGCAACCTCGAATCGATCGACCGGGCCGATCAATCCGGGGGTCGGCGACATCGACCGACGGTAGCTCAGCCGGGCCCACAACCAGTCGAATCCGCGCGTCTCGACCGATCCGCCAAAGGTCGGCATGATCTGGTCGCGCTGGGGACAGCGGTCGAAGTCATTTTCAAACAGGCGGTTGTCACCCGGCCTCTGCCGGTCGATGGGACGCCACGACCCCGAGCCGGGGTTCTGGCCTTCGACATATTCGGCGCACTCGGCGCTGCCGGTTCCATCGGGCTCGAACGTCGGCGATGCCAGGGGCGACGAGTCGCGTACTCGCAGGCCCGCGAATCCGGCCAGCGACACGCCAATCGGGGTGTGAAAGCGGGCCTTGACTCCATCCATGTCGAACCAGTCCAGACTGTCGCTGTCGAGCAATCGGCCGGCATAGAGATCGAGCCAGCCGCCGGCCAGACCCTCGGCGGCGGCATAGCCGTACAGGATGTCGAGCGCGACAAGACCTCGTTCCAGTTCGGGAATGAGATCGACAGCATCGAATACGCGGTTGTCGATGACGAGAGAGCCCGTGGACCAGCTGCCAAAATCGTGCTCGATGCGAAGATAGAGCGAAACGTAGAGATCGGGCCCGGACAGAGGAGTCAGGTCGTGGAGCATGCGGTCGCGTCGACGGCCACTCAGGTCCCATATATTCAGGCTGAGAGTCTGCGTAAAGCGCCGGCGAGAGAGCGTCACATCGCTGCCGAGCAGGCGAAATGATCGCGCCTGGTAGCCCTGCCCGATCGTGCGAGCACGTACTTCGAATTCGTAGGCCGTTGCGGTCTCCACAGCGGGCAACCCTGCGACAAGTACGAGCACAATCGAGCAAAGGCGCATCGGGAACCGAACGCTATGAGCGGCGGCCGTCTGTGTCAAGAACCGCACCGTCGATCGAATGTCGGCCGCCCGTCGCTCCGCTCCGTCACACCCCCGCTTGCGACCGTTGCGCCCGGTCACAAACGAGCGAGTTGCACGCCGCTGGATGGGCCAATTCGGCGTATGATCGCGCCATGCGTAGTCCGGCTGTGTCGCTCGTGCCGGCCGTGGTCCTGTGGACTGTGGCCAGCTGTACTGCGGGCGCTTCTCCGCGGCGCACCGCTGCCGAAACTGCGGCCGATCAGGTCGCCCCGGCCGAGCGCGAAACCGCGCTGACCATTCCGATCACCGATGTCGAAGGCACCGCGGCGGCGCTCGATCGGCTGGCCACAGGCGCTCGTGCCGGTCAGCTGGACGCCGCCTGGAGCCGAATTCACTATTTGCTCGACCTGTTCGACGACGCCCGCTTTGCCCGGGACGATACCAGCCTGGTCGCCCTTCATCGCGGCCTGGGCCTGACCGGTCGGGCAGCGCGCGGCCGCGCGGCCACGGACGCAGTACTCGCCGCATTGCTGCGCGATGTCGATCGATTGCTGGCTCGCGAGCGCAGCCATGTCCACGGGCGAGCGGCCTTTACCGTGCTCCGGTTCGACGCCCATCCGCCGGCCACGCGCAGTCAAGTGCGCGGTCGCATGGCCGAGCTCAAAGCGATCGCCGGCCAGGGCGGCCCGCTCGCTGCCAATGCTCGACTCCGACTGATCGGCTATTGCACCCGCGCCCTGGCCGACGCAGTCGTACCGACCGGCCCGGCCGGCGATTCGCCGTCCCGAATACACCGCATGATGCACTGCCTGTATCCGCTGACCGACGTCGATCCCGAACATCACCTTGCCGAGCGCCGATCGAGCGCATCGGATCGCCGGTCCGGTCGTGCACCGCCGCCCGGCTGGCGCGAGCTGACCCGCGACCTCGCCGGATTGATCGACCTGGTCGCGTCCGGCGACACCCGGCTCGGCCGGGCGGGCAGATATCAGCGTCGCACACTGGCCGACTTTCTGGCCAAACACAGACACCGGTTGCGCTCGCTGGAGTAGCGGAACCAGGACTTGGATCACTCGGCAAACGGGGCAGCCCGGACCCGGCTGGCCAGACCCAGCGCCAGATGATCGGCGATGGGACAGGCGGGATTGCGTTCCGCTTCTCGCACGACCAGAGGAAGCATCTCGCGTTTAAAGCCGAGCCGCGGCCAGCGCTCGACAACCGCATTTCTGGTCGCCACAGCGACGTCCTCGGCGCGAAAGCCGATCACATCCACCCCGGCGCCAAAATGGACCAACGCGACCTCTGCTTCGCGCTGCGCGGCCTGAAACTGGTCGTGCAGCAAGATCGCGTCGTGGACGAGCGCGGCGCGCCGCTCGGACATGCCCTGGTCGAGACAAAATGCCCGCGCTGCCCGCGCCCCCCGGCGCTCGAACCAATCGGCGCCGCTGTACCGGTCAGTGAGACCGAGATCGTGCATGATCGCAGCGAGATAAAGCAATTCGCGGTCAAATTTGTAGCCCAGGTGAATACCGACCGCCACGCCAAACGCCCAGGTCCGCACACAGTGGTTAAACAAAAACGCCGGCGATACCTCATCGACCAACCGGGTGGCGCGCTGGCACAATACACTGTCCGGAGGATCGAACGCATCCTCGGGCAGAGAATTTGGCCGGTGCAGACCCAGCCGGTGAACTCCCCGGCGCACGTGCTGCCCAGCCACGAGCGCTGCCATACGTGTGGCCACCTTGGCCCGACGGACAGCATTAAAAGAAGAAATGCGATGCAACATACGGTCAGGATGACCTGCCACGACGTTGGCAGAAAGGACATTTTTCCCACCTTTTCTGCCAACCTTGCTATGCTTGCTTCATGATGGGTCAAATCGGGCGTCCGCGCCGAATCGTATTATTTGCTCCCCCCGAGGTGCAGCTCCTGGATCTCGCCGGGCCGCTCGATGTATTCGACGCAGCCAGGCGATATATGGCGTATATCGGTAATACGACGCCGACCTACCGGTCCGAGGTCGCGGCTTCGCAGGCCGGCCCGATAGCGACAACGTGCGGCCTCAGCGTCACTGCCCGGGGGATTTCGGCGGTGCGCGGGCCGGTCGATACTCTGATCGTGGCTGGCAGTGCCAACCGCCCCGACCTGGCCATTGATGACCGCGCACTGGCCTCGCTGCGCCGGATCGCCGATCGAGCCCGCCGGGTTGCCTCGGTGTGCAGTGGTGCTTTCGTACTGGCTCGAGCTGGAATTCTGTCGGAGCGGCGGGCGACCACACACTGGTTCTGTGCCGACGAGCTGGCCCGCGCCTATCCCGATGTCGAGGTCGAAAGCGACGCGATCTATATCCGCGACGGCAATGTGTACACGTCGGCCGGGGTCACCGCGGGAATCGATCTGTCCCTGGCGCTGGTCGAGGAGGATATGGGCCGCGATATGGCCTTGATGGTCGCTCGCCTTCTGGTCGTATTTCTCAAGCGACCCGGTGGACAATCCCAGTTCAGCGCGCCACTTGCCGCGCAACAGGCGGCGCGGCAACCGCTCACCGAGCTGATCGCATGGGTCGCCGCTCATCCCCACGAGGATCTGCGGGTTCCCGAGCTGGCGCGCCGGGCCGGAATGAGCCCGCGCAACTTTGCCCGGCGGTTCGCCGAAGAAACCGGCCACACCCCGGCCCGATTTGTGCGCAGAGCCCGGGTCGAAGCAGCCCGACACCGCCTCGAGGAAACTCGCGAGTCCATCGACGAAATCGCCGCCGAGTGCGGCTTTGGCAGTGCCGAAATGATGCGACGAGCATTTCAGGACACGATACAAGTATCCCCGGCCGCATATCGAAATCGATTTCGCCACAGCGAGATATAGTTTCGGCACCACGCAGGGGATTTTGGCCGCGTCCCACATCGCTCCGGTCAGCGTTCCAGATCGAAGCGGAACACACAATGCTGACACAGACGTGTCACATTTGCCCAGAGTCGACTCCCTCCGTTCACAATCCGACTGTTCTCCACTGTTTTTCACTGTTCTCCACTGTGTTCTCCACCGTTCTCCACCGTTCTCCACCGTTCTCTTGCTGGTCGCGATTCAACACACGATTTACTATTTCATGAATCCACCTCAAGGGACTGCGCGCAGGAACTAGGCTCTGGCTCATTGGCGGCGTCTCGCGATCCATGGATTGCGAACACGTCGCCATGAGCAACGCAGAGACGCTTTCATTGCCGCACACGTCGGCCAGGCTCGAAGAACGATCGTTATGGGACGATCCTTGTGAGACGTGGCGGGACAAAGTGCATTTTGCGGTCGACTTCGAATTGACTCAAGACCAGGCGGCCGCTAAGGTTTAATTAATGTCTCGTAAGGCTAGTGCTTCCGCATTTCTTCCGACCACTGGGCTCTTGTCCAGCGGGCTTCGTGTAAGCCTCTCTACGAGCATTCTTGTAAGCCTTCTCGGTCTCGTACTCGTCATTATTTGCGGAAGCGGGTCTACGTAGCCACCGCAAGGTAGATACGAAGCCCCGCAGAAACACTCTGCGGGGTTTTTTTTTGGCGTTTTTTTGGCGTTTTTCTCAAGCAATGACTCGAAGAGCAGCAATATGAGCTCAGGCACTGTCGATATCGGTCACAGCGCCCCGGTCGGCCGGCGCTACCAGCCGGGCGTATTTGGCCAGCACACCGCGTTTGTAGCGAGTTGGTGGTGGGCGGAACGCCGCGCGGCGCCGGGCCATTTCCTCGCGGTCGATGTCGAGTTGGACCACACGTGCATCGGCATCGATCAATATAGGGTCTCCATCGCGGACCAGAGCAATCGGTCCGCCCACGGCAGCTTCGGGAACCACATGACCGACCACCAGGCCGTAGGTGCCGCCAGAAAAGCGCCCATCGGTCAGAAGCCCGACCCGGTCACCCAGCCCGGCTCCGATGATCGCCGAGGTCGGAGCCAACATTTCTCGCATACCGGGACCACCTACCGGGCCCTCGTAGCGTATGACCAGCACATCGCCCGGGCCGATATCGCCGGCCAGAATTGCAGCCAAACAATCCTCTTCGCGGTCGAACACGCGGGCAGGACCGCGGATCCGCCGGTTGGTCACCCCGCTGAGCTTGGCCACACAGCCATCGGGAGCGAGGTTGCCGCGCAAGATGGCCAGATGGCCGGTGGGGTACAAAGGCCGGTCCCATGGTCGAATGACATCTTGATCGGCGGCTGGCTCGGCCGGTACATCGGCCACGATCTCCGCGATGGTCTGTCCCGAGATGGTAAGGCAATCGCCGTGAAGGACTCCGTGGTCGAGCAGCATCTTCATCACCTGGGGCACTCCACCGGCGCGGTGAAAGTCCACCGTGACGTACCGGCCAGAAGGCTTGAGATCGCAGAGCACTGGAACGTTCGCTCCGACCTGCTCGAAATCGTCGAGGCCGAGTTCGACCTCGGCCGCATGAGCGATCGCCAGCAGATGGAGAACCGCATTGGTCGAGCCGCCGACCGCCATGGTTACCGCAATGGCATTCAAGAACGCCTCGCGGGTGAGAATGTGCCGGGGCAGGAGATTTTTGCCGATCGCGTCGACCAGCACACGCGCACTCTCGGCCGCGCTGTCGGCTTTTTCGCCGTCTTCGGCCGCCATGGTCGACGAGCGCGGCAAACTCATACCCATGGCCTCGAACGCACTCGACATGGTGTTGGCGGTGAACATGCCACCACACGATCCGGGGCCCGGACAGGCGTGGCGCTCGATGGCCGACAATTCCGCATCCGATATGGCGCCCGAAGCGTGCCGCCCTACCGCTTCGAACGCGCTCACCACGGTCAAATCGCTGCCCCCGTGGTGGCCGGGCTTGATCGTGCCGCCGTAGACAAAGATGGCCGGGATATTGATGCGCGCAATGGCCATCATGGCGCCTGGCATATTTTTGTCGCATCCGCCCAGCGCGAGCACGCCGTCCATGCTCTGGCCACATGTCACGGTTTCGATCGAGTCGGCGATCACCTCGCGCGACACCAGCGAGTACTTCATGCCCTCTGTACCCATGGAGATTCCATCGGACACAGTGATCGTGCCAAACGTCTGTCCCTTGGCGCCGGACTGATCCAGCGCCGCCATCGCCTGCCGGGCCAACCCGTCGAGTCCGGCATTGCAGGGGGTGAGATTGCTGTATGCATTTGCGACACCGACGATCGGCTTGTCGAAATCGCCGTCGTCAAAGCCGACCGCGCGCAGCATGGCTCGGTTGGCAGTCCGCTGGACTCCACTGGTAATCGTTCGACTCCGCCGGTTATTGGACATGATTACTCCAGGTGAATTTGCACGTGACCCGAGCCCGCCGCACCCATGGGTGCGGCGGGATATCGACGTTTGCCAGTGCAGTTTCTCTCGACATGAACGATGTGTTCATACCGGGGCATTCTACAAACATTTTAAAGACACAGTAGCGGCTGAAACGCCGAAACGCCGAAACGCCGAAACAATCATGGCGCGGGGCGTTCACCTGCACAGGGGACATGTATGAAACGTAGAGGCGCGCAGATCCTATGGGAAGCTCTCACCCGCGAGGGCGTGGACACGGTATTTGGTTATCCGGGTGGAGCCATCCTCCCCGCCTATGACGCCATGCTCGACTACGACATCCACCACGTACTGGTCAGACACGAGCAGGGCGCGGCGCACATGGCCGACGGCTATGCGAGGGCGTCGGGCAAGGTCGGCGTGGCCATAGCGACCTCGGGGCCCGGGGCGACCAACCTGGTCACGGGCATTGCCACGGCGATGCTCGATTCATCCCCGATCGTCTGCATCACCGGCCAGGTTCCGGAAGCGATGATCGGAAAAGATGCCTTTCAGGAAGTGGATGTCACCGGCATTACCCAGCCGATCACAAAACACAATTACCTGGTCACCCGTGCCGAGGACATCGATCGCACGGTGCGCGAGGCATTCTACATCGCGCGCTCCGGGCGCCCGGGGCCGGTATTGATCGATATTACCAAAAACGCCCAACAGGCCGAAATCGACTATCAACCCGATGAGGCCCCGATACGGCTGCCCGGCTACCGGACCGATCTGGCCGCTGTGGCCGAGGAATACGAGCACGCCATCGAGCTCATCGACCGGGCCGAGCGACCGGTGATCCTGGCCGGACAGGGCGTCATTCACTCGGTGGCCGGGGCCGAGGTCCTCGAATTTGTCGAAAAAAGCGAAATGCCCGTGGCCATGACCCTGCTCGGGCTGGGCGGGTTTCCGGCCAGCCATCCGCTCAATCTGGGAATGATGGGCATGCACGGCGAGTCGTGGGTCAATCAGGCCATCCAGGAGGCCGATCTGCTGCTCAGTTTCGGCATGCGCTTCGACGACCGCGTGACCGGGAAACTGGCTGCGTATGCCCCGCGTGCCCGCAAGATTCACATCGACATCGACCCCGCAGAGATCAGCAAGAACGTCGCGGTCGATGTCGGTCTGGTCGGCGATCTCAAGCAGGTATTGCGCCAGCTCATCGCAGCCATGGCCGGCCGCAAGCGGCCCGGGTGGCTGGATTATATCGACGGGCTCAAGGGTCATGCGGCAGTGCGCGACATTCAGCGTCTGCCCGACACCGGCCATCTGTGGGCCGCGCACGTCATTCACGACCTGTGGCGGCTGACCGGCCGCGACACCATCGTGGTTACCGACGTCGGGCAACATCAGATGTGGGAAGCGCAGTATTACAAGCATGACGCGCCCCGCACCCTGATCACCTCGGGCGGTCTGGGGACGATGGGATTTGCCCTGCCGGCCGCGATCGGCGCCCGGTTTGCCAGGCCCGAGGCCGAAATCTGGGTCATCGCAGGGGACGGCGGCTTTCAGATGACAGCCGCCGAACTGTCCACCTGCGCGCAAGAGGGCATCAAACTGAATATCGCCATCATCAACAATGGATATCTGGGCATGGTCCGGCAGTGGCAAGAATTCTTTTACCAGCGCCGCTATGCGGCCACGCCGATCCTCAGCCCGGATTACCTCAAGCTGGCCCAGGCCCACGGGCTCGACGGGATGGTCGTCTCCAGCCGCGCCGAAGTACCCCGGGCGGTCGAGATGGCGCGCAGCAGCGCGGCCACCATGGTGGTCGATTTTCGCGTCGAGCAAGAAGATTCAGTCTATCCAATGGTACCGGCGGGCGCCGAACTACACGAAATGATCCGCCGGCCCGAAGAGTCGGCCCTACCATCGCCGGTCCGGCAATCAAAAGACCGGCCAGATACACCGGTCAGGGCGCCGACCAGCGCCATCGCCGAAACCGGCCGCGATGAGCTATAGGAGGCTACCGTGCAACCAGAAAAGCAAAACCGCGAGCAACAACACCGCCACAACGGCAACGGCCAGAGCGGGCACAACGGCAAGCGAAACGGTGCTCGCGCCGCTTTGCGCCGCGAATTGCACACCTTTGTCGCGCACGTCGAAGACCGCCCGGGCGTGCTCAACCGGGTGACCTCCCTGTTTCGCCGGCGCGCCTACAATATCGATTCACTCACAGTGGGCCGGACCGAGATCGCCGGAATCTCGCGCATGACCATCGTGATGGAAGCGGATGCCGCCACTGCGCGCCTGGTCGAGGCCAATCTCTACAAACTGGTCAATGTCCTGCGGGTCGAGGATGTCACCCACGAACCGACCCTGCTGCGCGACCTATCCCTCATCAAGGTCAAGGCCAACGCCGAGATCCGACCCAAGGTCATGCAGATCGCCGAGGTCTTTCGGGCCCGTGTGGTCGATGTGACAACCGAGTCCCTGGTCCTGGAGATCACCGGAACCGAGGACAAGATTCAGGGCCTCATCGACGTTTTACAGCCGTTTGGCATCGTCGAAATGGTGCGCACCGGGATCATTGCCATGACCCGCGGCGCCGACGGAATACCCATCGATCCGGGCTTTGTCCACGCCCGGGTTCCAACCAACGGAGATTCATGAGATGGCGACTATCTACTACGACACCGATGCAAATCTCGACCTCATCAAGGCCAAACGCGTGGCTGTGATCGGCTACGGCTCACAGGGTCACGCGCACGCTCTCAATCTCAGAGACAGCGGCGTGGATGTCCGGGTCGGGCTGCGCCCGGACAGCAAGAGCCGAGACAGCGCCCGGGCCGACGGCGTCGAGGTGCTCGGATTGGCCGACGCTGCGGCGTGGGCCGACGTGGTCATGATCCTCGCCCCGGATACGCGCCAGCCGGCGCTCTACCGCGAGCATATCGCACCGGGACTGAAAGCGGGCGATACCCTGATGTTCGCCCACGGCTTCAACATCCGCTTTGGCACCATCGAGCCGCCTGCCGATGTCGATGTCAGCATGATTGCGCCGAAATCGCCCGGGCACCGGGTGCGGGAAACCTACCTCGACGGAGCCGGAACTCCCTGTCTTCTGGCCGTACATCGAGATGCCAGCGGCAGTGCCAGAGACCTGGCCCTTTCGTATGCCATGGCGCTGGGCGGCACGCGGGCCGGAACCCTTGAAACCACATTTGCCGAGGAGACCGAAACCGATCTATTCGGCGAGCAGGCGGTCTTGTGCGGCGGGGTGAGCGCGCTTGTCAAGGCCGGCTTTGAAACCCTGGTCGAAGCCGGCTACCAGCCCGAGATCGCCTATTTCGAGTGCCTGCACGAACTCAAGCTGATCGTCGATCTCATGTACCGCGGCGGCCTCAATTACATGCGTTATTCGGTGAGCGATACTGCCGAGCACGGCGATTACACCGGTGGTCCCCGGGTTGTCACCGACGCCACTCGGGCCGAGATGAAAAAGATGCTCGGGGAGATTCAAGATGGGACCTACGCCACGGCATGGATCGAAGAAAACGCCAAAGGGCGGCCGTTTTTCCGCGAAACGCGGCGCCGGGAACAGGAGCAACCCATCGAGGTCGTGGGCGCCAAACTGCGCCACATGATGCCGTTTTTGAATCCGGTCACGGTAAAACCCGGAGAGTGACGCCGTGCAATACAGCGATACCAACTATGTCCGCATTTTCGACACCACATTGCGCGACGGCGAGCAATCGCCGGGCGCGACCATGACCTCGGGCGAAAAACTGAAAGTCGCCCGCGCCCTGGCCCGCCTCGGCGTCGACATCATTGAGGCCGGATTTCCCGCCGCATCGCCCGACGATCTCGAGGCAGTGCGCAACATCGCCGCAACGGTGGGCGGCCAGGCCGGAGCCGAGCTCGCCCCATCGACCACACCGCCGATCATCTGCGGTCTGGCCCGGGCGACCACAAGCGACATCGAAACCGCCTGGCGCGCGGTCGAGCCTGCCGTTCGGCCGCGTATCCACACATTTCTGGCTACCTCCGATATCCACATGAAGCACAAGCTGCGCATGAATAGAGCCGAGGTGGTGAGTCGGGTCATCGACATGGTGGCCCACGCCAGGTCGTTTTGCGACGACGTCGAGTTCAGCCCCGAGGACGCCGGGCGCAGTGATCCCGAATTTCTCTACCAGGTGCTCGGCGAGGCCATCCGGGCCGGTGCCACCACCCTCAATATACCGGACACGGTCGGCTATACCACTCCGGACGAGTTCGGCGCTCTGATCGCGGGCATCATGGCCCATACGCCGGGGATCGAACGCTGCGTGGTGTCGACCCACTGCCACAACGACCTCGGTCTGGCCACGGCCAACAGTCTGGCCGGAATTCGAGCCGGCGCCCGGCAAGTCGAAGTGGCGGTCAACGGTATTGGCGAGCGAGCCGGAAATACCTCGCTCGAAGAGATCGCGATGATCTTGCACACCCGGCAGCAGGCTCTCGGCCTGGGCACCGGTATCGACACCACTCAGATCATGCACACGAGCAAATTGGTTTCCAGTTGCACCGGCATGGCTGTCCAGCCCAACAAGGCCGTGGTGGGTGCCAATGCATTCGCTCACGAGGCCGGCATTCACCAGGACGGCATGCTCAAGCACCAAGAGACCTACGAGATCATGCGGCCCGAGACGGTGGGGGCCAGCCACAGTCGACTGGTGCTCGGCAAGCATTCGGGCCGCCACGCGGTCAAGGCACGGCTGGCCGAACTCGGTTATTCGATGAGTCAATCCAGTCTCGACACCCTGTTTTCCCGCTTCAAGGAACTGGCCGACAAAAAAAAGGCCATCACCGACGCCGATCTGGAAGCACTGGCATCGAGTGGACAGTATGAGCGCGAAGAGGTCTATTCACTCGAGGGACTACAGGTCGCCTGCGGCACCATCGGCATGCCCACGGCCACGGTCAAATTGCGTGGGCCGAACGGTGTGGAAGAAGTCCGCGCAGCGGTTGGCACCGGTCCGGTGGACGCCACATACCGGGCGATCCGCGACATCCTGGGCCTGGACAACACCCTTCTGGAATTCACCGTGCAATCGGTGACCGAGGGAATCGACGCTCTGGGCGAGGTCACGGTCAAAGTAAAGGGCGATAGCAAGGCCGCCAATCCGCAGTACGAAACCCGTGCCACACGGACCTATCTCGGCCATGGCGCCGATACCGATATCGTGGTGGCCAGCGCCAAGGCCTATCTGGCCGCACTGAACAAGGCAATCCTGACCCACGCTCCAGTCGCGCGCGAAACCGCTACAGCGGATCAACTAATGCCCGATCAGATACCCCAGGCCCAGCTCGACCAGGGCCAGAATACTCAACCCCGTGACAAGCGAGCCCAAGCATGACTCGAAAAAGGGCGTCCGGGCGATCGGACGGAGCAACCGACAATCCCGCGCACAGAGAGCTGGCCAGCCAGCCGACGCGAACTCTTTTCGACAAGGTGTGGACATCACACCTGGTGGCACAAGAGCCCGACTGCCCGGCAATTCTTTATATCGATCTACACCTGATTCACGAAGTGACCTCGCCCCAGGCGTTTTCTGGTCTGAACCGACGCGGCCTCCCGGTCAGACGGCCCGATCGCACGGTGGCGACCATGGATCATTCGACTCCGACCAGGCCCGGTGGCCTGGCCGTGGTCTCGGGCCAGGCCGCAGTACAGCTCGAAACCCTGCGCAAGAACTGCCAGAATCATCGAATTCAGCTCCACGAGCTCGGCTCGGAGCAACAGGGCATCGTCCACGTGGTCGGGCCCGAGCTGGGCTTGACTCGACCCGGCATGACCGTGGTATGCGGTGACAGCCACACGGCCACTCACGGCGCCTTTGGCGCCCTGGCCTTTGGAATCGGCACCAGCGAAGTCGAACATGTCCTGGCCACTCAGTGCCTTTTGCAATACAAGCCAGGGACGTTTGAAGTCGTACTCGATGGCCGGCCCGGTGACGGAGTGACGGCCAAGGACATCATTCTGGCCCTGATCGCCCGCATCGGAGTGAACGGCGGAACCGGCCATGCCATCGAGTACCGGGGCGAGGCAGTGGATGCGATGAGCATGGAGGAACGCATGACCGTGTGCAACATGTCCATCGAGGCCGGTGCGCGGGTCGGCATGATCGCGCCAGACGATACCACCTTCGAATATCTGGCCGGGCGCCAACACGCGCCGAGCGGCGCTGCCTGGGACCGGGCTGTGGCCGACTGGCGATCTCTGCCCAGCGACCCGGACGCTCGATTCGACCGCACTGTGACCGTGGATGTATCGAATCTGGAACCCATGATCACATACGGGACCAATCCGGGTATGGGCATGCCGGTCACCGGACGGGTGCCCGATCCCGACCAGTTGGCCGATCCCGGCCAGCGCGATGCAGCGCGCAAGGCCATCGAGTACATGGATCTTCGCCCCGGCCAGTCGCTGCTCGGTCACCGCGTGGACGTGGTGTTCATCGGCTCATGTACCAACTCGCGACTATCGGATCTGCGCCAGGCAGCCCGTGTGTTCCAGGATCGCACTGTCCGGCCCGGTACGCGTGTGCTGGTCGTGCCCGGGTCGACCCCGATAAAAAAGCAGGCCGAGGCCGAGGGGCTCGACCGCATTTTCAGGAATGCCGGTGCCGAGTGGCGGGAGGCCGGTTGCTCGATGTGCATCGCGATGAACGGTGATGCGCTCGAGCCCGGTCAATATGCAGTGAGCACCAGCAATCGCAACTTCGAGGGCCGCCAGGGCAAGGGCGGCCGGACATTTTTGGCCTCGCCGGTCACTGCAGCAGCCGCGGCGGTGACCGGACAGATCACCGATGCCAGGAGGCTGTAGTCATGGCGCCATTCACCTCATTTCGTTCCCGGGTCGCGGTGCTGCCGATCGACAATATCGATACCGACCAGATCATTCCGGCCCGATTTCTCGGCGTGACCGACAAACAGGGACTGGGCGACGTGTTATTTCACAACTGGCGATTTCGACCCGATGGTTCGCCCGAGCCCGATTTTGTCCTCAATCGACCCGGGGTAAAGGGCGCCCGGGTTCTGGTCAGCGGCGAGAATTTTGGCTGCGGATCGTCTCGTGAACACGCTCCCTGGGCGCTGTGCGACTGGGGATTCAAGGCGGTGATCGCGCGCTCGTTTGCCGATATTTTTCGCAATAACGCGCTCAAGAACGGCCTCTTGCCCATCGCGGTGCCGGCCCACACCATCGAGGCGCTTCTCGCGCCGGGCCAAATCGAGGTGACCATCGATCTGGAAAAAGAGACTGTGCAATTGTCGAACGGACATTCGGTCTCATTTTCCATCGATCGGTTTGCCAAGCACTGTTTGCTCACCGGTACCGACGAACTCGGCTACCTCTTGTCGTTTGGCGACGCGATCGCCGACTACGAGGCCAGACAATGATCGAGATCTACGACACCACACTGCGCGATGGGACCCAGCGGGAAGGCATTTCGCTGACCTGTGACGACAAATTGCGCATCGCGGCCCGGCTCGACGAACTCGGCATTCCGCTCATCGAGGGCGGCTGGCCGGGCTCGAATCCCAAGGACGTCGAGTTTTTTGCCCGGGCTCGCGATCGGCCGTGGCAACAGTCTGCCATCGTGGCTTTCGGCGCCACCCGGCGGGTCGGCGTTGCGATCGAGGACGACGCCAACCTGCGCGCAGTACTCGATGCGGGGACCGATGTCTGCACGATTTTTGGCAAGAGCTGGTCGCTGCACGTGACCGAAGTATTGCGCACTTCGCTCGACGACAACCTCGAGCTCATCGAAGAGAGCATTGCCTACCTGAAAGCGGCAGGGCGGCGGGTGATCTACGATGCCGAGCACTTCTTCGACGGCTACGCTGCCGATCCAGAGTACGCAGTGGCGACCCTGAGCGCGGCAGTCCGTGGCGGTGCCGAGGTGGTGGTTCTGTGCGATACCAACGGCGGCTCCATGCCGTGGCAGGTAGAAGCGGCCGTGGGCCGGGTCAGCCAGGCCATCGACTGTCGGCTGGGCATCCATACCCACGATGACAGCGGCTGCGCCGTAGCCAATGCGATCGCCGCGATCAACGCCGGTGTGGTCCATGTCCAGGGCACTGTCAACGGTTATGGCGAGCGCTGCGGAAATGCCAATCTGTGTACGATCATTGCCAATTTGGAGCTCAAGCTCGGCATGCCCTGCCTGCCCGACGGAGCCCTGACCCGGCTCTACGACGTTTCTCGATTTGTCGCCGAAACAGCCAATCTCGCGCCTGACGAGCACATGCCGTATGTCGGCCGCAGTGCGTTTGCCCACAAGGGTGGAGTGCACGTATCTGCAATTCGCCGCAACAGCCGGTCGTACAATCATGTCGTGCCATCCCTGGTCGGCAACGAGATGCGGGTCGTGGTTTCCGAGTTATCCGGCCGCGGCAATGTATTGTGCAAGGCCGAGGAGCTCGGCTTCCGTATCGACAAGGGCTGGAACGGTGGCCGCGAGGTCGACGTGGGCAGTGTTCTCGCCGAGATCAAGCAAAACGAGGCCAGTGGTTTTGCATACGAGTCGGCTGAGGCCTCGATCGCGCTCATGCTGGCGCGGCGTCAAGCCGAGTATCAGCCGCCCTACCAACTCATCGACTACATGGTCAATGTGGAGCACCGCCAGGGCCGGGGCACGTTTGCCGAGGCCACGGTGAAAGTAGCGGTGCACAGCCATGTGGTTCACACTGCCGCCGAGGGCAATGGCCCGGTACACGCCCTGGACCGAGCCCTGCGCAAAGCGCTATTGCCGGTTTATCCCGGGCTGGCCGAGATCGAGCTGCTCGACTACAAAGTCCGCATTCTCGACGGCAGCCGGGCCACCTCGTCGACCACGCGCGTTCTCATGTTGACGACTGACAGCCACAGTACCTGGGGCACGGTCGGCGCATCGACAAACATCATCGACGCCTCGTGGCGCGCGTTGACCGACGCATTCGAATACGGATTGTGTCTTTTGCGCCGCGCGCAAACGACCCGAGCCATGACAAAAGAACCAACTGCGACCATTTCGTAACAAGGAATACCCCATGAAAGCCAGAATCGTACTCTTGCCGGGTGATGGCATCGGACCCGAGGTCGTCGCCGAGGCCCGCGTTGTATTGAATGTCGTGGCTGCTGCGTTTGGCCACGAATGGAGCTATAGCGAGCATCTCATCGGTGGATGCGCCATCGACCGGACGGGCCAGGCGCTTCCCACCGAGACCCTAGCGGCCTGCCGCCAGGCCGACGCGATCTTGCTCGGCGCGGTCGGCGGGCCGCAATGGGACGATCCGAGTGCAGAGCTGCGGCCTGAAGACGGGCTTTTGGCATTGCGCCGAAAACTCGATCTGTTTGGCAATTTGCGGCCTGTGAAGGTCCATCCGGCGCTGGCAGCGGCCTCTCCGGTCAAGAATAACCGGCTCGCCGGAGTCGACATTCTGGTCGTTCGCGAGCTGACCAGCGGACTCTATTTCGGCCAGCCGCGCTGGCGTGAAACCCTGTCTGATGGCGTTCGTGCCGTCGACACCCTGTCCTATACCGACGCCGAGATCCGCCGGGTGGTCCGTCTGGCCTGTCGGCTGGCCAGTGCGCGGCGCGGATTGGTGACCTCGATCGACAAGGCCAATGTTCTCGAGTCATCGCGGCTGTGGCGGAACGTTGCTGACGACGTGGCGGGCGAGTTTTCCGACGTGACGCTCGAACACCAGTTGATCGATTCTGCGGCCATGCGTCTGATCAGCGATCCAGCGGAATTTGACGTCATTGTCACGCAGAACATGTTTGGCGACATCTTGACCGACGAGGCCTCGGTATTGACCGGCTCGCTGGGCATGTTGCCGAGCGCGTCGCTGGGCGCGAACAACCTGGGTCTTTACGAGCCGGTCCACGGTTCGGCGCCCGATATTGCCGGCGAGGGCAAGGCCAACCCGGTCGGTGCGATTCTCAGCGCAGCCATGCTTTTGCGTCACTCGCTGGGTCTTGTCGACGAGGCCGAGGTGGTCGAACGCGCGGTGTACCAGGCCATCGAAGATGGCGCGCGGACTCACGACCTGGGCGGCGATCTGGCCACCCGGGCCATGGGCGCAGCAGTCTGCGAGATCCTCGACCGTCCCTACCCCGCTGCCGACTGGCTACCGGCCCGGCGTTTCCTGTGCTTGTGACAGGACCGGATAAATCACTGGCCAAGACTCCACAGCGAAACAGAAATGCATTCAGTAAACCCGCGTGCAGCTACCGGGATGATGACCCCTGACCTCGGCTGCTACGAAATCTGTAGGGACGGCCAGCAATTCTGTCGCGAGTACTGCAACGGAAGGCTGATCTTCAGGGGCTGGGTTCCCTGCTGAAGCGCTGGTCAATGGCCGGGCAAGGCAGACAGCCCATCTATTCGGGCAGCGGAATGAACTCGTCCTGATCCTCCGGGACCAACGGAAAGCGCGCGGTTGCCCCCGGCCCCCTGGCCCAGTCGGCCTTGGCCTGCTCCAGCCGCTCTCTCGAGCTCGAAACAAAGTTCCACCACACGTGCCGGGGCCCGTCGAGCCGTTCGCCGCCGAGCAACATGACGGTTGTATCTGCATCGGCCCGCAAGCGTGCCGTGCAGTCAGGCGAGAATACGATCATCTGCCCGCCCTCGAAACGCTGTTGGCCGCACCGCATGACGCCAGCCGCGATATAGGCCGCGCGCTCGGCATACTCGTCGGCCAGAACCAGCTCGGCGCCGCGGGGTACTCGCGCATCGACGTAAAACAGCGGCGACAGCGTGTCGACCGGCGATGTGGCGCCAAAAGCCGAGCCGGCCAGAATGCGCAGGTGCACGCCGTCGATGTCGAGCGCGGGAATGGTCTCGGCCGGGTAGTGCACAAACGCCGGCTCGACTTCTTCGTACTCGGCGGGCAGGGCCACCCACAGCTGGATCCCGTGAACGCGGCTTCCGGACGCGCGCAGCTCGGCCGAGGTGCGCTCCGAATGCACGATTCCGCGCCCTGCGGTCATCCAGTTGATCGCGCCCGGCCGGATCGGCTGGTGTGAGCCAAGACTGTCGCGATGAACGATTTCTCCGTCGAACAAATAGGTCACAGTGGCGAGGTTGATGTGTGGATGTGGCCGGACAGTCATGCCCTGACCGGGCGAGAGCTGCGCAGGGCCCATGTGGTCGAAAAAGATGAACGGGCCGACCATGCGGCGAACCCCGGACGGCAACACCCGGCGCACGCCAAACGCTCCAATGTCGCGTTCCCGGCCTTCGATAACATGTTCGATCTGTGCGTGATCGAGTTCTCCGCAGATGGGCTCAGCTCCAGGGGTCCAGCTCATGTTTCGGCCTCGACGGGATGGGTCATGCAGTCAGTAGACTCGGATGGTCACAGTTTCGCAACGCGTGCGCGACCACCGTTCGAAATACACCCAGACGACCCGGAGCGCCAGAGAGAAATGACCCTGTCGTGTTCGGGTCCGCTCGAATAGCCGGCCGAAGCTGACCGGTCGGCTATGGTCTCACGAGATGCTTTCCCATGTCACCGTGTGTAGGTCAGGCGAGGTCGAATAGCAGGATCTCGGCGGCCTGGTTGCCGGCACCGCTCAGCTCAACGCGGTCGGCATCGCAGATCGCAACGCCATCCCCGGCCTGTACCTGCAGCGTCTCGCGACCAGTGGTCACAGTCGCGCCACCGCGCGCGACCTGAATCCAGGCGTGCCGACCCGCGGCGAGCGGGTGAACAACAGTATCGCCAGACGCGACCAGGGTGGCGTAGAGGTCGGCGTCCTGTTGTATCGTCACTGATCCGGCGCGCCCGTCGCGCGAGGCGACCAGGCACAGGCGTGCCCGCTTGTCCTCGTCTGAGAATTGTTTCTGCTCGTAGCTCGGTTTTACACCGCGCGTTTCGGGCAAAAGCCAGATCTGCAGAAAGTGAACCCGCTCGGTCTGCGAGTGGTTGAACTCGCTGTGCGCCACACCGGTGCCCGCAGACATGCGCTGCACGTCGCCGGGAACGATCACCGAGCTCGTGCCGGTCGAGTCCTTGTGCTCCAGCGCGCCGTCGAGAACATACGAGATGATCTCCATGTCTCGATGGCTATGGGTCGGAAATCCCCTTCCAGGCGCCACGTGGTCCTCGTTGATCACGCGGAGCTGGCGGAAGCCCATGTGCTCGCGGTCGAAGTAGTCGGCGAACGAAAATGTGTGACGCGAGCTGAGCCAGCCGTGCTCGGCCTTGCCGCGCTGGTCGGATTTGCGAAGGTTCATCATGGGTGTCTCCATTGTTGTCGGCATCTCCACAATGCGGGTTTCATGCCGCCAGGCCGCGCGCTCGAACCGACGCCATACTCGCCACTTGGCGGCGCAGCGTACCGGACGGCAACGACGAGTTGTCGTCGCCCGGCCGAGAACTCGTCGTCTGTGGCGGCGACTGGATTCAGCGGCCAAGCCGGGATTCATCGACATGGAATCAGTAGCGCACGCCTTTTTGGTACAGCATGTCTTCGTAAGCAGCGACGGCGCCGGCCCAATCCTCTGTCGGTACTTTCTGAGAAAATGGATTCCTGATCTCAAAGACACCCGCTTCACCTTGCTCCCGGTTGACCGGCAGCAGGCTGGAATCGGTGTCGGTCAGGATAGGCATCGGCTGCGCCAGCCGCTTTTTGGCCCGGTCCTTGACCAAGATCTTGCCGCCGGCGACCACGTCCAGCATGTCTGTTAAGGCCGTTTTCCGCAATGATACCGCATCCTCGGCACTATCGCTCTCGACGACATCACCGAGCAATCTTTTCATGCGGATTTCGAGATTATGCTGCTGTAATTGCTCTTCTAACTCGTCGGTCGGGGCAGAGCGATACCGCTGCAACAAGTCATCCCCCTGCTGCATGAGTCGAGCAATCTCCAATTGTTCGTTCTGGTCCAGGTCCGGATTGATCGCCTCGACCTGCCTCAGGGTGGGAAAAGCCGTCTGTCCCAATGCATGGTCCAAAACCTCGGGCAACAGGACGGCCCAGTTGGCGCCCAGCTCGGTGACAGCAGGATCGGCAATGGTTTTGGCCCATAACTCCTGGATGTTGGCACGGGGCAACACCTCCAGGATGTTCTTGTCGATAATGCCGTGCGCCGCAGAAGTAAATCCTTCAAGGCTTCTCAGGTATTTGAAATAAGACACTCGAGGCACATTGGTCAATGCTTTGAGAGTGGACTTGAGAAGGGAGGGAAGCTCTTCTTTGTCCAATACCTGCTCAATCCGGGCAACGATATTGTCGTACAACTCAAACGCAAAGGTCTTGGCATCGCGCAGACAATTGTTCACGGCTCTCGCCTGGGCCGTCAAAACGCCATTGGAGTACGCAAAAGTGTGGATATCATTAAAAAGATTCTGGAAATTGCCAGCCGATTCTTTGCTCGGCGACACATTGATCTGGAACGCCCCTTGCGCGTCCCGATCTACGTGGAGCGCCGGACCATTGTTGTGGTTTATTTTGGCCCACTTGCTTTCCAGGGCGACCAGGGCCCGGTCTTTCAGCAATTGAGTTCCCTTTCGCTTGCCGGTTTCCACCCAGGTCGCCAGATAACCGACCTGGAAAGCCAGGCTCAGGGGATTGTCCGGCGGATACTGCCCGTGCAGTCCGGTCGCGAACTCAAAGGTGGCGTATTCTCTCTCCGGTCCTTCCAGGTGAATTTCGGTCTCTATACCCGGCACAATGGCACCCACCTTCTCCCCCTGGGTGACCGGAGTGCCATCGGGATATTCCAGCACCGCACCGACCACTTCGATTTCGGCGCCTATCTTTCGCTGTACGATGTCCTGACCGGACGTTTGAATCGGTCGACTATTCTGCGCAGCAAAATTCTGCGCACGAGCCCCCATGACGTCGGCCTCCTGTTCCAGGACAGTATCATCACTGGCCGCCATCCCGCCGGCCCGGAACGTCGGTTTCACCCGGTTCTGCTTTTGCTGCACAGCATGCCAGGCTTCATGGGGTAGGTGTTTTTCTCGGCCCGGTCGCAGATAGATGTCTGTTCCCCGGGTATAAGCCAGGGCTTGTAGTTGTGCCGGCCTGGTAGAATTATAGTGTACCTTTATATCATCCATCGAATAACCGGAGAGATTTTCGATACCGCGTTTCAGATCATCGGGTAAGCCGGTGGGATGCGCCATTGTTTCGACAGACTGCAGCTGAATCTGTGCAGGTTCTTGTTCGCTCGGTTTCTCTTGGCGCTGAACCCCAGTAGAAAGGCCACTCCTGGCGATCGACGTCGATCGGGCTGCCGCGCGGACGTGCGGGCTATTGGCGACCATTTCGCGAAACCCCCGGGCTTGTTGTACTCGATCGCTTTGATTCACCATGTCCTGCACAGCTTGCTGCGCAATGGCTTCTGGTCGGTTGTCCTCGAATTGGCAGGTCGAACGACTGTGCTGTTTTTTGGCCGATACGCCATCGAACGCCGATCGGGGCCAGGACCCGGCGATTTTACCGGCAAACATGCTCATATTTTACATCCCATTCATGCAAATTCAATAGCGCCACACAGCCAGGCCGAGGCAGCGGACTAGGGCTTTTCGATGCCGAGTGACTTCAACTTCGAGGCGAGGGTTGTTCGCGACAGGCCGAGAAGCTCTCCGGCGCTCCCCTTGCCCGATAATTTCCACCCGCTCTGCTCCAGCGCGGCGACGATGTTCTGGCGTTCGAGCTCCTTGAGCTCGGCAATTGTACGCACCCGGATGTCGGCCTGGCGGCCTGCCTGTCGCCGCGGGCCGAGCACGCTTCGCAACTGCAGCGGCCCGCCTCTCGCCTTGCTCAGGATGGCCGCGCGCTCGAGTGCATTCTGCAACTCGCGGACATTGCCCGGCCAGTCGTGCTCGCGCAGAGCCGCCGCATCTTCATCGGAAAGCGCCAGATCGCGCCATCCGTACCGCTGGGTAAGACGCGATAAATAACACCGCGCAATGGGCACGATGTCCTCGACCCGGTCCCGAAGCGGCGGAACGGCGATGGGAAACACGTTCAGGCGATAAAACAGATCCTCGCGGAGGCGCCGTTTCTCGACCTCTTGTTCCAGGTCGCGATTGGTCGCAGCCACGATCCGAACATCGACCCGACGCGGGCGACCCTCGCCCACCCGCTCGAACTCCTTGTCCTGAAGGACGCGCAACAGCTTGCTCTGCAGCTCGAGCGGTATCTCGCCGACCTCGTCGAGAAATATGGTACCCCGGTCGGCGAGTTGAAAGCGGCCCGCCCGGTCATTAAGGGCGCCGGTAAAGGCCCCCTTGATGTGCCCGAAGAATTCGCTTTCAAACAGCTCCCCGGGAATGGAGGCGCAGTTGACCCGGACGAACGGCGCCTGCGCGCGCAGGCTGTGTTCGTGAACAGCGCGAGCAATGTGTTCCTTGCCCACACCGGACTCGCCGGTGATGAGCACACTGGCGTCGGTCACCGCAACCGCGCGGACCTGCTCGAGTACCTCGTGAATGGCCGGACTCTCGGCCACAAAGTCGAGCAAACGGTGAGCATCGAGCTCGCGGCGCAAGTGGTCGCGCTCGTGCTCGACAGCCGATTTCAGACGCCGCAGCTCTTGCTCGGCGCGACGCCGCTCGGTGACATCGTAGAGCAGCCAGATTTCCCCGGACCGCGAGGCATACGCGGCGAATTCCACAAAGCGCGTGGCGCCGTCGGCGCGTCTGATCTCGACCGTGGTCCGACGGGGAAATCCCGCTGCCTTGTCGCGCTGGTAGGTTTGCCTGAGGTCGCGATAGGCCGGCCCATAGAGGGTGCGAAACCAGGTATCGAGGTCGGCCACTCGTTCGGCGCGTATGCCAGTGATCTCGCGCGCAGCCCGGTTCAAGTAGAGTCCGGCCCCGTCGAGTAGAACTGCGCCGGCGGGCAGATTGTCGACCAGATCGCGAAGCTGTTCTGCGCCGACCCATATCGCTGCCTCGCCGTCCACACGCACCGCCCGGGCCAGCCTCAACACCAGGGAACGACCGCTGTCTTCGACCAGACTCACGCACGATTCGACCACGATCTCTTCGCTGTCACTGCGGCGAAGTACACCCTTGCGGGGCATCCCCCGCCCGGTGCGCAGCGCGCCAATAGCGCCGTCGAGAAACCCCTTGGTCCATACCGGGTCGATGTCCCAGATTCGCAAGCCGAGTAGCACAGCGCGTGAGTAGCGCAGAGAGCGGATCGCACAATCATTGGCAAATACCAGCCGACCGTCGAGATCATGGGCAATTACCACGTCCTCCGAATGCTCGATCGCAGCCCGGAAAATGGGGGCGGGAGCGACCCGGTCATTGCTGTGCTCTCGACTTGCCATGCCTCGCTGCCGCGCCGACGATCACCCGACCAGGCGAGCGGTCAATGCCCGTGATGCTCCCGACCGATCATCACAAATTCCCCTCGGCACAACCGACTTCACATTGATATTCAAGGCTGCCACGGACGGCACCCACACCGGGCGCTGTTTTTTCCGATCGTCACCACTGTATTCGAGTAACCCAAGAGCTTGCAAGCGTCATTTTTGAAATCTCGATTACATCGCCTACCGTGGCCAGTGACACATCACACGTGTGCTGCACTATCTGGACGATACCATACCGTCCGGCAAAGCGACGCACGGTGTTTACGGTATCCAGATGATTGACAGTCACCGATTACCGGTCCTAGGATTTCTGCCTATGAGGAAAAGTAAAAAACAACAGGGTAATAAGAAACTGCGCCTGAACGCCGAAACCATTCGACTGATGGACTCAAAGGAAGAACTCGCCGCTGTTCGCGGCGGGACGTGCCTCGAGCCCACTCTTGCAGGAGACGGCTGCACGTCCTAACCCGGGCCAGAAACCCGCATCGAGTTGGATCATCGAGTTGAGCAAATGGCAGTGGCCCAGCCCGAAAACCGCCAAAGACGGCAACGAAGACCGATAACGCTCGGACGGGTCAAAGAAAGACGATCGAGCCCCCGGAGGCGACATTTTCTCCCTCTGCTTCGCCCAGGGCTTCGCGGTCGAGTCGATCGACGCAGAACTGCACAAAGAGCGTGTCTTCGGACTCGTGAAACGGAATGACCAGGGACGGCCGGCCGGCCTTGTAGCGAACTTCGACGTCTGCACCGCTGAGGAATACCGGCGAGGCCAGTTCGAAGCCTATTCCCCGGGAGACAAAATATTCCTTGATACGGCCCACGATCTGATTGGCCATTTCACCGGCCAGATCTTCGGCAGCATCGATCGAGACGTCGGATACATCGGGGATGATGCGCCGATAGATCGCGGCGAGATGCTCGTGCGTGCCGCTCACGACCAGACGGCCCGCAATGCCCGGGCCGCAGAATGACAGAATGGCGCAGATCGGACCCAGCATGTTGCGATTTGCCCGCAAGCACGGCGCCCCCGGCTTCAGGTCGCTCTTGAATGCCTCCCACAACACGGTACGGCTCCGGCTCTGGATGGTCTCCACGACTTCGCCGGGATAGAGCTTCTGACACAAAAGCCGCTCGGCTCGGTCTCTGATCTCGCCAGCGCCCGCCCCGGCGTCGAGTATCACGTCGGGCATAAACTCGCCAAACCTGCCAGTGCCGACGTCTTGCGCGGGCTTCAAGAGAAGAATGGGAAGATCGGGATGAACTTTCTTGATCGCAGTGACGAGATAAACCAATTCCTTGCCGCCAATTTCACCGTCCAACACCACGAGCGCCAAGAGGGGAATGTGCGCGACCAGATCGAGCGCATTCTCGCCACCCGAGGCCTGTTGAATCCGAAACCCCAGCGCCTCGAGATCACCGGCGAGCGGCGAAAGCGTGCCAGAATTCGAATGAACCAAGAGGATATAGCTATTCATGGCGCTATACGCGGCGAATGTCCTCAGACCTCCAGTACTTTGCGGACCCCTTTTAACAAGATTTCAGGTTTGAACGGCTTGACGATCCAGGCAGTGGCCCCGATCTGCTTGCCCCGCTTGATCAGCGTCGCCGAAGATTCGGTGGTGAGAATGAAGGCAGGCGTGCGGGCATGCTGTGAAAGAGCGCGTATTTCGGACAGCATCTCGAGGCCGTCGATACCGGGCATGTTGACATCGATGATGAACAGATCGGCCTCGTGCTCGCGGGCCTTTTTCACCCCGGTCTCGCCACTATCGGCCTCGATCACTCGAAAGCCGTCGTCCTCGAGGACTGTCCGCAACTGGTGCCGCACTGTCGAAGAATCATCTACGATCAATATCAGTTTTTCCATGGTCTCTAGCTGTGCTTTCTCTCGCTCCGCCTGTCAGCGTCGTGCACCGTGCTTCTCCAGAAGCGACGCTATTGCGGTATGACCGTGCCGAACCGCATCCTCGAGTGGTGTGTTCCCCCATCGATCGCGCGGATTCAAATACAATTTGTGGTTGATGAAGAACTGAACAATATGCTCGTGGCCCTGCGCTGCGGCCAGGTGAAGCGGAGTTCGACCGTCGTAGTCAGACCCGTTCAGATCGACACCACGCGCCACCAGGCGTTGGATTGCCCCGAGCACTCCCCGGCTCGCCGCCCATATCACCTGGGCAATCCGGTCGGAGTCGACCTGCAGGGAAACCGCTTTTGACTCGTCGTCCAGACCACCCAGCCAGGTGAAATTCTCTTTCGAATGGTAATGAAGAGCGCCGTGCGCTTGCAGGAACTCGATGACGTCCTCGCGGAAATTGGTATTGGCATCGTCCAGTGGAGTGCCACCCCATCGATCGCGAGGGTTCACATCCACCTTCTGGCCGATGAGGTACTGCACGACCCCGATTCGGCCCTCGGCAGCGGCCAGATGGAGCGGCGTTCGCCCGTCGTAGTCGGCGCCATCGAGGTCCGCCCCCTCCACAACCAGGCGCTGGATCGCGCTGATATCGCCTTTGCTCGCCGCCCACATGAGCTCGCTGAACTTGTCCGACTGGGTCTGGATGCGATCGACTCGGGGGTCGGTTTTTTCGGTCAATCCGGTCAGGTTGTCGTAATTGTGAAAATTGAACGAGTGGATGAGGCGTTTGCAGAACTCGACGCCCCGGACGCTGTTTCCCGATGGGCCGAGGCGCGGTGACCACACACAGATCCCCATGACATTGGGAATGATGAGAAGCAATGCGCCGCCCTCGCCGCTCTTTGCCGGCAGCCCGATGAGGAAAGCAAATTCGCCCGAAAGCTCGTTCATGCCGCACGAGTACATCAGGGACAGGCAGTTTCGCACGGTCTTGGGCTGCAGAATCCGCTCGTCGTTGATGGGGCAAACACCGCCGTTGGCCAGCGTGGCGGCGACCACTGCCATCATCTCGGCGTCGAGCTCGATCGCGGAGCTCTGAAGATAGAGCTCCAGAGCTGCGATGAGATCAGTGCCCTCAGGAAATACTTTGCGCTCGCGCATCATGTAGGCGAGGGCGAAGTTGCGATCTGAACTCTTGCGCTCGGACAGGAATACCGCATTGTTGAACCCGGGTTTTGCACCCCCGGCCAGCGCAGTCCACATACTCATGATGTGGTCGAACTGGTCGGACGGATTCAAATCCTGCCTGATGAGAGCGGTGCACATGATGGCGCCGGCGTTGATGAGCGGATTGTGGGGAAGGCCGGCGCCGGTGAGCACCATCTCGTTGACCCTGCGGCCACTCGGCTCGCGCCCGACATAGCCGTGGACATACTCCTCTCCGTGCTCCTCGAGAGCCAGGCAATAGTTGATGGGCTTGGAACAGGCCTGGATGGAAAAATCGACCTTCGAGTCACCAAGGGCAAATCGCTGGCCGTCGATGGTGCAAAGGGCGACCGCGAATTGCTCGGGGTCGACGCGAGCGAGCTGCGCTATATGGGATGCGACGAGTCCGTTTCGGTTCTTCTCGGCCTGCTCGAAGACCTCGGTGACCTCCCGACAAAACTCGTCGAACTCGGGAATGATGATGTTGCCCTGGAGCGCTCGCTCGATGAGAAGGATATTGGGGCGAATGATCTGGCAAAACGCATGGTAGGAGATCCGGCTGTCCGGCTCATGGACGCCCAGCAACTCCATACTGCCGCGCAGACGGACATCGTCGCTGCACAACCCGACCCGCCGGATGGCATCCTCGATGACGGAACGATAAAGATATCCTTTTCGTTCCACATCCAGAGAAATGAACAGTCTATATTCGCGCTCGTCGACGTCGTCGGATGCACTATCTATATTCGATTCTATGTTCGACTCGGAGCGTTGGTCCTCGGGAGTCGGCTCAACGATGGTCAGTCGCGCTGCCTCTTGCCCGGCATTTGTCGTGTTCTTGGCCATGATTGGTTCCATGAAATAGAAGATCCGCAGTCAGACCCGAAATCCCGGAGCCAGCGAGACTATCTTTCAGCCCTCGCGCGTTTTCAACCCGCTCACGCCAGCCTTATTGTTCAATCGAATCCGCATGGTAACACAGCGCAGCCGCGGTCGAGAGCCGGCCCGTGACACCGGCAGAGCCATTGCAGCCGTCCTCGCTGCAGCAACCGCCCGCGCTGATAGACGCGTCGAGTCGAGCCCCCGACCGACGCGTCGAGTCGAGCCCGGCCCGAACGCGCCGTTCGAGGGCGAAAAACGGCGAGCTGCGGGAAGGTAAGCACACCCACCGGAGCAACCTGCTGGCGGCGAGCAATCAACCCGGCCTCGACCGATTGCTGCGCGCTCAAAATCCTCTTTCGGGGAGCAACCTGATGGCGGCGAGCAAACAACCCGGCCACTGGCGGTGGCTTCAGTTCTGTTCGGCATGTCCAACTGGGATATCTTCCGAATGAATCGGATGTTCTCCGAGGGAATTGAATGTTCTCCGAACGAGACACGTCGACAATCCGAAATTCGGGATTTTTCCCAAACCCTGGTAGGGTACGGCATGTCGATGACTCGGTACGCAGCGGTTATCGCCAGTCTTGTAATGGCGTGCGGTGGGTCTGGCAAGGCCACTCCGACGACGTATGAGGCCGCGCTCGGCATATGGTCATCGATCGAGGATATCAACACGTGGATCGGCAACCAGTTCGTATACGACGTGGACAGAGCGATCCAGCTATCCGAGACCCGCAGCCGCGGCCGGGTGGTGATCTACCAGCCGGCCAACGTTTATCGCAAGCCCAGGGGAGTATGTGTCGATCTGGCTCGTTTCGGCTATGAAACGGCACGCCGTATTGCACCCGGCGTTTCGGTAAAGTACCTGATGGTCGAGTTCGAGCCGACCACGGTGCGGGGCAATGTGCTGCGCCGTCACTGGTTTGTCACATTCGAGCGCAATGGCAAACTGTATTCGTTTGCCGACTCCAGGCGGCCCGGCACCATCGCGGGTCCATACGACTCGCTCGATGCCCTGGTCGAGGACTATCAGCGCGTTCGCCAGCGCACCATCGTGGCGGCCACCCAGCGCGACAGTTTCCGAAAGCAGAAAAAGCGCCGCCGATCGAAGCACAGTCGATCGGAAAGCCAGCCGGCCGCTCCCTAGCAGCGTTCGGGATTTTTCCCGAACCCCGCTAGGAACTGCTGCACTTCGCGTTTGTCTGCCGGGACCTCCGGCCGGCACCGAGAGCCGGTGTCCACAGCGCGATGACTGGAATACAGCGCGGTGCGGCGCGGGTTGCACAGCCCACGTCGGCGATTCGGTCTGACGTCGACCGGCGACCGCCGGCGCCAGTCAACGCAAACACGAAGCGTCACCTTATCTAGACCATTTGCTGCAGAGCCTGGCCAGTTATTGTAATGCTCGGTTCCGCCCACGCGTCTATACTCGTAGAATCCGGCACGAAAGAGAGAACTCCATGAAATCGACATCCTGGCTCCGAAAGGAGCTCAGTATTTTCGCTGTTTCCACCACCCTCATCGCCGCGGTGGTCTTTTATGGGTGCGCCAAGGACGCGGAATCCCGCGAGGCCGATTCGGTGGGCCAGCCCGTAGCTCTCGCAGCCAGCAGCAATGTTCAGGCCACCGCTGTGGCCATCGAGGCCGAGGCAAACAAGCTGGGCACAGCCCAAATGGTCCAACCAAACGGCCAAGCCAACAGGGTCGCGGCATCGGGCAATGTGGTGGGTGGAGATCAATCGTACACGCTCACCCTCGATGCTCCCGAGAGCCTGACCAAGGGATCCGCAGGTGTGGTTCAGTTCAATGTAGTGCCCAAAAAGGGCTGGAAAATGAACAAGGAGTTTCCGACCAAGCTCCAGGTGACCCCACCCGACGGCGTCACTGTGGCCAAGGTCAAGCAGACCATCAAAGATGCGGTCCGCTTCGAGGATAAGGGCGCTACGTTTGCCGTCAACTTCACGGCCGACTCGGTCGGCAAGAAGTCGTTCTCGGCCAAGTTCAAGTTCGCAGTGTGCACCGATGCGACCTGTGATCCCAAAAAGCACGAGCTCACCTGGGTGGTAGACGTGAAGTGATGTGAGTGAAACGCGGCCGGTCAAGGCGTGACGCAAAGCCAATCAAGTCCCGGCCCACAGCCAAAAGCGCTCGCCGTATAGGGTATATAGTACCCTCATGTCCACAACGTCGACGCGCGAGTACCTCACCCGTCTCGGCGATACAATCCAAAAAAACTTCACTCTCAATCGGCGGGTCATGTCATTTGCCGAGTACCTGGAACTCGTGCGGGCAGCGCCGCGCAGTCAGATGCGCTCGGCGCCCCAGTATGTGCACGACTGCTTCTTGCACTACGGAGTCGAGGACGTCGAGTATCCCTGGGACACGGTGCGCCGGTTTCGCCTCTTCGACTGTCCCTGGGCCGATGGGCGCGACCGGCTCATCGGCCAGGAAGAGGTTCAGAACCGCGTCTTTCGCGCCCTGTCCAATTTTGTCCGCGAGGGCACGTCGAACAAGCTGATCCTTCTCCACGGTCCCAACGGTTCGGCCAAATCCACCCTGGTCCGCTGCATCGGCCGGGCACTGCAGCACTACTCGACTCTCGATGAAGGCGCGCTCTATCGCATCAACTGGATCTTTCCGGCCGAAAAGATCGTGCATGCCGGGATTGGATTTGCCCGCAGCGACGATCAGGACAGCCGGGAGAACGATACCTACGCCTACCTGCCCGAGGAGCTCATCGACGTCAAACTGGCCGACGATCTGCGCGACCACCCACTCCTGCTGATCCCCCCTGACAGCCGCCGGCAAATCATGCAACGCCTGCTGGCCCAGGACGGCGTCGACAGCGAGTTCATCCTGTCCGATTACCTCCGCTTTGGCCAGCTCTCGCACAAAAATCGGACCATCTACGAGGCGCTTTTGTCCAGCTATCAGGGCGAGTACCTCAAGGTCTTACGCCATGTGCAGGTCGAGCGATTTTACGTCCAGCACCGCTACCGCGAGGGTTATGTCACGGTCGAGCCGCAGCTCTCGGTGGACGCCAGCGAGCGGCAGATCACCGCCGATCGCTCGCTTGCCGCCCTGCCATCCGCCCTGCAGTCGACCTCGCTCTACGAATACGGCGGCGAGGTCATCGGTGGTAATCGCGGTCTGATCGAATACTCAGACCTGCTCAAACGGCCCCTGGAAGCCTATAAATACCTGCTCACCACGGTCGAGCGAGCCAGCGTCAACCTGCCCAATGCCACCCTGTATCTCGACCTGGTCTTTGTCGGCACATCGAACGAGATCCACCTCAGTGCATTCAAAGAAACCGCGGAGTTTCAGTCGTTCAAGGGCCGTCTCGACCTGGTCCGTGTGCCCTACCTGCTCGATTTCGAGCAGGAGCAGGCCATCTATGCGCAGAAGATCGAGGAGGCCGCCGGGGCGCGCAAGGTGGCGCCGCATTGCGCCTATGTGGCGGCGCTGTGGGCAGTGCTCACGCGCATGCGAAAACCCCAGGCCGAGGCCTTTCCCGAGGAACTCCGCGAGCTGATCGTGGAACTCACTCCGCTGGCCAAGGCCGAGCTATACGCGACCGGACGGGCGCCCGAAACTCTCAGCCCGGCCCAGGCCAAGCTGCTTCGCTCTCATCTGAGCAAACTGTGGCACGAAGCCGATACCTATCCCAACTACGAAGGGCTCACCGGCGCCTCGCCGCGCGAAATGCTGGTCGTGGTCTTTAATGCCGCCCATTCGACCAAGTATTCCTACGTGTCGCCGCTGGCCATCCTGGATGAGCTCGAGGCGCTGGCCAGGCAGGTCTCAGTATACGGCTTCCTCAAGCAGGAGATCAAGCCGGGCGGTTTTCACGATCACCGCAATTTCATCGAGCAAGTGCGCGGCCGATTGCTCGACCGGACCGACGACGAAGTTCGCAGCGCCATGGGATTGGTCGAAGAATCAGAGTACGAGCGGGTGTTCCAGCGCTACGTCAACCACGTCATGCACTGGACCAAGAAAGAAAAGGTCCTCAACCCGACCACCGGCAGAGCCGAGGACCCGGACGAGAATCTGATGCGCGAAGTCGAGAAGAATCTCGAAGTGACCGAGTCGGCGTCGGATTTCCGCCACGACCTGATCGCCAAGATCGGCGCCTGGTCGCTCGACCATCTCAACGAGAAGCCGGACTACCTCGACATTTTTGCCGATTATTTCAAGCGGCTCAAGGAGTCGTATTTCGACAAACGCAAAAAGAGTATCCGCCGCGGCATTGAAGAGTTGCTCACCGTGCTGGCCAAGGATGGGGCATCTCTGGCAGAGGATGCCCGCAAGCGCGCACAGCACACACTCGACAATCTGGTCGACCGTTTCGGGTACCACAAGGACAGCGTTCGCGACGCAGTATCGCTTTTGTTTCGCGAACGCTATGCCGACTGAATGGTCCGGCTTCCCCCCGGCCCGGGGCCGGATTGTCCCGGGCCGGACCGGGATCGCTCAGCAACGTTGCCGAGAGGTTGACACCGGGCGCCGCAAAACTTGCGGTATGGGTCCGGACGAATAGACTGGAACGCGTGTATCTGCGGCCGGCTCTCATCGCGCTGGGCCTTTGCGCGGCCATGGCTGGCGAGGCCCGGGGAAAGGCGTTTCGCAAGGGCCCGTACTTGCAAAACCTGAGCAGTTCCTCGGTCACTGTGATGTGGCAATCGCCCGGCCGCAGTACTGGTCTGGTACGGCTCATCGGCGCCCTCCCGGCCCGGGACATCCCGGTCGAGGCGGACGAAGACGGTCTCTACGAGGTCGTCATCGACGGACTGGCGCCGGGCCGACGCTATCGCTATGCAGTGGAGTGCGACGGCCAGCGGCGCGAAGGCGAATTTGCCACCGCGCCCGGAGCAGATTCGCCGTTCACGTTCATCGTCTTTGGCGATACTCGATCAAATGTCCGGTCACACCAGCGGCTGGTCGATCGGGTTCGCCGCGAGGTGCCCGACTTTATTCTCAATACCGGTGACATGGTGGACGACGGCGGGCGCGAGCGGCAATGGCAGGAATTCTTCGACGTCCAGCGCATTCTGCTGGCCGAGAACGTGGTGTTCCCATCGCTGGGCAACCACGACCGACAGGGCCGCGGCCGCACCGCGGATACCTTTCGCAAATATTTTTCGCTGCCCGAGAATTCGCCCGATCCCGAGCGTTACTACGCGTTTACGTATGCTGGCGCGCGTTTTTTGGTGCTCGACAGCAATGCGTATAGCTTTTCGCTCACCGATCAGACCGCGTGGCTCGAAGCTCAGCTCAGGGCCACTCAGATCGACCCAGAAATCGGCCACGTGTTTGTCTCCATGCATCACCCGCCGTTCTCGATCTCGCTGCATGGAGGACAGCGCGAGCTGCGCGAGCAGTGGACCCCGCTCTTCGAGCAGTACGGTGTAACCGCGGTTTTCTCCGGGCACGACCACGTGTACAGTCGGGCCGAGCACGGCGGGGTCAAGTACTTCGTGTCGGGTGGTGGAGGAGCTCCTCTGTATCCGCGCAGTCGCAGGCCGTCCCGGGTCGATGTGGATGCTGTCCAGTTCTTTGAACGAGTCAACCATTACCTGCGCGTCCACGTTATTGGCGAATACGTCGAGGTCGCGGCCATCCGCGCCGATGGCTCGCTCATCGAAACCGCCAGCTGGCGTTCGCCGGCCAGATACCGACCACCGCACCTCGCCGCTGTTGGATCAACTACTGCTCCGGGGACGGTCGGGGAGCCGGGTAGCACGACCGAGACCAGCGCGGACAGCCCGGGTGACACCATGGACCTGGGAGCTGGCCATGTCCGGGCATCGGGCGAGCCATCCCAGGGCTTTGGCCTGCTGGGCCTGTTCGGCGCCCTCTTGGCCCTTTTGGCCGGGGGCGTCCTGGTCTGGACCGTGCGCAGCTGAGCCGCAACGCGCAAGCGAGGTCGGCTGATGCGAAACCGACGGGCAAGGCGAACAACCCGGGTGATTTCGGGCGCCGCGTGGCGAGCCCTTGGCTGGTCGGAACGGAGACACCAGAGCTGGCCCTTGACTACCAGGTCGACGAGCAATGGATGACCGAGGCCAGCACCGACGCCGGGCGCGCCAAAACCGATGGCAACGACCCGACCGATATCCTGGCCACACAGGAGACCATAGTGAGCCCCGCGGACAGCCATCCGCCCGAGACAGACCAGCTCGACCGTCTCGCCGGTCGCCGAATCCGGCAGTACGAGCTCATTCGACTGCTCGGCCGGGCCGGCATGGCGACGGTTTATCTCGCCCGGGATCTCCGGCTGGGCCGCCGCGTCGCCATCAAATTTCTGCGCGAGCAACACCCGCTCCGGATCGACCGATTCCTGGCCGATGCCAGGCTCACCCCCGATGGAACACGTCTGATCACCATCTCGTGGGATGGCACGGCGCAGGTGTGGAATCTGCAGTCAGGCACCTCGATCGTGCTGCGCGGTCACACCGAATCAGATCAAAACGTTGACTTTCACCCCGATGCCACTGCACTCGTGTGGTCGCTCGATGGTCAGGCCACTGCTTTTCACCGAACATACCGGCACCCTGTGGTCAGTGGCGTTCAGCCCCGACGGCACCCGGGTGGCAACTGCATCGGCCGACAAAACAGCGCGCATATGGCGCGCCGATGGCACTGGCGAGCCAGTTGTCCTGCGCGGCCACTCGGCCCGGGTCTGGTTCATCGAGTTCAGTCCAGACGGCCAGCAGGTCCCAACTCTCCCAAAATACCGCGTTCTCGTCTCGCCAAAAAATACCGCGCTCGGGGTCACTTTGTTCTCATAGGCGACGAATCTGCGCCACCGGGCGCCACCCGCCGCCAACGCGGTTTCCCGCCATTCGCCGGCCACCGGCGCGGGCAGCGCGCTACCCTCGGCCGAATCGAGTCCCGATCTCCGCGCAATCGTTGCGTGAATGAACGGCTGCGCTGAAAATTTTGCACGCCTGGTCGCAGCTTGTGGCCAGCCTGGCCGCGAAGCGGTGCGCAGAATCTCGCTGGTCTTTGTATTGCAATGTGCCATCATTGCTCACGGTCCCGTCGCGTGGTTGGGGTTCTGCTTCGCGATCGGGTCGGCGCTGTCACCGTTGCGGTGTACAGTCGTGTCTCATCTCCGTGATTGGGAGAGTACCAATGAAATACATCATCGCCGTCATCAAGCCGTCCAAGTTAAACGATGTTCGCAGAGCTCTTTCGGAGATAGGCGTGAAAGGAGTAACGGTCTCGGATGTGAGAGGATTTGGCCGTCAGGGCGGCACAACCGAGCAGTATCGAGGCACTGAGTTCGAGGTCAGTTTTGTCGCCAAGGTGAAAATCGAGATCGCGTGTAATGCATCTGCGGCCAACGACATTGTCAAGGCGATCCAGCGGAGTGCCAACACCGGTCAGCTCGGAGACGGCAAGGTGTTTATCATGGACATGCAAGACGTGATGCGCATCCGCACCGGTGAGACCGGAGCCGACGCGCTGTAGATTCAGCCAGGCTCCATTTCCGAGTGAGTGAGCTCAAGGTCGCGCGGGCCGGATCGACGCGTAGCGAGGCTCATGCGCTGTTGTTTTGCCAGCGCATAGGGCTCGTTTTGTCATCGCTATCGGCCATGCGAGAGTTTCAGCGCCTGGGCGACGAAGTGGGAGCCTGGTCGATCATCTGCTGCAGCCGAATCCCAAGAATCTGACCGAAAGGACCTGGCTCAGAGGTGGGATCAGCGGTGGCCACGACACTGCGACGTTGCGCAACATGGCAGACAATTGACCGCTCATCGACGGTCACCGACAATTCATCGTGGAGCACCGCCGTTTCTGGAGATCGCCTCATCGAGCAGTACTACCCGGGTGCAGAACTGGCGGCAGAAGCAGTATTTCCCCGGCCGGGGTATATAGAGGCAGGCGTACCTGTTTTGCTCCAGTTGAAACGCGACTCCGACCTGATTGAGGAGCTGGGAGGCAACCTGGCTCCGCCCGTTCTGACCATCGGGTCGGACGAGCGTGCGTTCATTCATTCATGGAGCAGCTGGGTGGGCAATTGTCCATTCAGCCCTGGCGAGACTGATCGGGTCGCGGCCCCGGCCAGTCTCGGTTGCCCTTAACGGTAGCGGCGATGTCAAATGCGAGCTAAGTTCCGCTCACTGCCATGTTCACCGGGCTCATCGAGGATATCGGGACCATCGCGCGTCTCGATCGCAGAAGCGACGCCGCGATCCTGACCATCACACCGGGCCACATGAACGTGGACGAATTGTCTCTCGGCGACTCCATCGCGATCGACGGCGTGTGCCTCACTGTGACCGACATCGGGCAATCTGGCCGCCGAGGGCAGTTCACCGTCCTGGCCGGAGGCGAGACGCTCCGGCGGACCAACGTGGGCGACCTCAAGATGCGCGACCGGGTCAATCTCGAGCGCGCGCTGCGGGTCGGCGATCGACTGGGTGGTCACATGGTTTCGGGACATATCGACGCCGTGGGCCGGATCGACCGGCGTCGCGATTTCGGATCCAACATCGAGTTCGCTATCAACAGCCCGGCGCAGGTATTGCGTTACGTGGTGGAAAAAGGCTCGATTGCCGTGGACGGCATCAGTTTGACCGTCAACCGGGTCGACGAGCAGTCGTTTTCCGTGGCTTTGATCCCCCATACCGTGGCCAAGACCACCCTGGCCGACAAGCCGATCAACGCCCGGGTCAACCTCGAAGCCGATCCGATCGGCAAGTATGTTGAAAAGCTCCTCGGAGGGTATCTATGAATCATTCGGTGAACCGGGTCATCCAGGCGATCGAGGCCATTCGATCGGGCCAGATGGTCATTTTGGTCGACGATGAAGATCGCGAGAATGAGGGGGATCTGACCATGGCGGCCGAGAAGGTCACGCCCGAGGCGGTAAACTTCATGGCCACCTACGGTCGCGGCTTGATCTGCCTGGCTCTGGACGAGAACCTGATCGAAAAACTCAAACTGCCCATGATGGTGCGCAACAACGAGGCCACGCTCGAAACCGCGTTTACCATCTCGATCGAGGCGCGGCGCGGGGTCACCACTGGCATTTCGGCCCGCGATCGCGCCACCACCATCCGGACTGCGATCGCCGAAGACGCCCAGGCCGACGACCTGGTCTCGCCCGGGCATGTATTTCCTCTGCGCGCCCGGCCCGGTGGCGTTCTGGTCCGCACCGGACAGACCGAGGGGTCGGTTGATCTGGCCCGCCTGGCCGGCCTCAAGCCGGCCGGCGTCATCTGCGAAATCATGCGCGAAGACGGCGAAATGGCCCGTATGCCCGATCTCGAGCGGTTCAGTGCAGAGCACGGCATCATGATCGTGTCCATCGCCGATCTCATCGCCTACCGATTGCACCAGGAACCCATCGTGAAGCGCCGCCTTGCCGGTGAGATCAGGCCGCGCTGTGTGGGTCCGGGCGAGCCGTTTCAAACCTATCTCTACGGCACTGACGTCGAAGAAACCGAGTATCTGGCCCTGGTGCGCGGCGACATCGCGGCCGCGGCCGCGGCCGACAAACCGGTCCTGGTGCGGGTGCAGTCCATCTGCCCGATCGGCGACCCATTCGGTACCCGCCCCGAAATGGAAGTGTCGCTGCACGCCATCGACGAGGCCGGGGTCGGCGTGTTTCTCTACGTGTACAACAAAGCTCGCACCAGCCTTTCCCGTTCGTTCGGCAAGCAGGTTCTGCGCCACGAGGGCCAGGGTGAACCGAGCGATCCGGATCGAATGTCCGGCCGCTCGGCTGCTGCGCCCAGCAACGACTCGGCGCTGTATTCCCTGCCGGAACAGCCGGACGGCAACATGCACAGCCAGGCCTTGCGCGATTTTGGACTCGGCGCCCAGGTTCTGGCCGATCTCGGCTGCCAGAAAGTTCGCCTGCTCAGCAATCACGACCGCCGAATTGCCGGGATCGAGGGTTTTGGCATCGAGGTGGTCGACCGCGTGCCGATCCGGTGGTCGCCTGCGCCCGAGTTGATCGGCGATCGAGACAGTCGGGTCACCGCGCCGCTGCGGGCGGTCCGCTCGGCAGACACGGCCGGTGATCTCAGCCCGGGCAAAACCATCTCCAATACCAAGTCATCCGACCGCCCCCCGGGCGGCAAGCCCAGCTAGAGTGAGTTACTCTGGTCACACGCAACGGGAGCAAAGGAACGGCCATGCCCACGGTTTATGAGGGAGAGCTGTCCAGTAAGGGCCTACGCATCGCGCTCGTATGTGGGCGCTTCAATCAACTCATCGTCCAGCCACTACTCGACGGCGCCATCGATGCGATCGGGCGAACCGGTGGCCGGCGTGATGATAGTGCCGTGTTTTGGTGTCCCGGGTCGTTCGAGATTCCGCAGCTCTTGCGCAGGGTAGTCGGCACTGGCGCCTTCGACGCTGCGGTGTGTCTCGGTGCGGTGATCCGCGGGGCCACGCCGCACTTCGACTACGTGGCCGGAGCGGTTGCACGCGGTGTGGCGCACATTGCGCAGAGTGCCGCGATCCCGATTACCTTCGGGGTGATCACCACCGATACCATCGAGCAGGCGCTCGAGCGTGCCGGCACCAAGGCGGGCAACAAGGGGTTTGACGCGGCCATGGCAGCGATCGAGATGGCCTGCCTGTATCGGGCCATCGATGCTGGCTGGCCGGCTCGCGAGCACATCCGCCGCGAGAGCGAGGCTTGACGTGTCGGCTGGACTTCGCAGGCGAGCCCGGTGGTATGCGCTACAGGTTCTGTACGCATTCGACATCGATCCCGGCCAGCATCCGACCGATGCAGTTGCGCGGTACGCCGAGGCATTCGAGCTCAATCTCGACGACCGTTCGGTGGAATTTGCCGGGCAGCTGGTCGAGCAAGCGGCCTCCCATTTGCCCGAGATCGACGACGTCATTCAGTCGGTGTCGCGCAACTGGCGCCTCGAGCGAATGTCGCGCGTGGATCGCAACATCCTGCGCCTGGCCTCGTCCGAGCTGCGCTACTCTGATGATGTCCCGGTCAGAGTGGTGATCAACGAGGCGGTCGAGCTGGCCAAACGGTTTGGCACTGCCGAGTCACCGGCTTTTGTCAACGGTATTTTGGACCGCATTGCCCAGGTGCTGCGGGGAACCTGACCGTCTCATCTGGTAGAGTGCCTGGCACATGTCGGTTCACCTTTTGGGCGCCGAGCTGGCGCGTTGGGATGAAGTAGAGAGCGGTTCTCTCTTGCTCGCGTTTTTTGCCGACGAGCGCCCGCTGCGCGGTGCCGCGGGGCTGGCTGATTGGCGGCTGTGCGGCAAGCTGTCGTCGCTCATCAAACGGGGCAAGGTCAGCGGCAGCAAGGGCGAAACTCTGCTCATGACGCCGGGCCGCCGGCTTCCGTTTACGTCCATCATCATGTTCGGCATGGGTCCGTCGCGCGGCTTCGACGAGTCCTCGTATCGGCACAATGTGCGCTGGATCCGAGAGGTCGCGGCGCGCGCTCGTATCGACCGCTACGCCTTGCAGCCGCCCGGGCGGGCGACCGGTCTCATCGGGGCGCGGCGCGCGCTCGAGTTATGGCTCGAAGAGGTCGAAAGAGACCGCGGCCAGGCCGATGTGGCCATCATCGACAATCACAGCGGACAAAAAGATATGGCCGAGATCTTGCGGTATCACCGCAGGCGCCAGGGTTAACCGTCCCGGCTTCCGCTGTTGTGGCCCGAGCTGTATTTTCGCCGCTATTCGTCGAGGGTTCGTCGGCAATGCGCCGTTTGCACGTTCGATACATCGAAAAAAACGAATATATACGGGCATACAATCAATTTGTCGATGAGTTGATCACTGGTTACCATTGGTCCTAGATGCAGCGACGGCCCATTCACCGCGAGCCGTATCGTGTTTCTGCAGGAGGATGTTTATGTCACCACGTGCTTTATGGATGATTGGATTCGGCGCCTTTCTGGTCGCTGCCGGCGTGCTGGGCTGGGCGGCAGCAGGCTTCACAGTAAAGGCGAAAACCGCGCTTTTGTCGGGGGCCGTATGCGGCTCCTTGATGTTTGCGTGTGCATGGCTGCTCGCGCGCCAGCGAGCTTGGCTATCCGCTATTGGCTCGATCGGCGGTACGATTCTGCCCTTGCTATTTAGTGGTGTCTTTGTATGGCGTGCGACCATCGCCTGGAGTGCCTGGTCTGGAGGGGAGCCAAAGTTTTTTGTGGCGCTTCTCTTGAGTGTCATGGCCGCGGCGGGCGTGTTGACCTTTGCGGCCTTGTACCAAAGGCGGGGCAAATCGCGGCCAGCAAGCGGGACATCCGAGAAGCGAGCTACTCTCGCGCGACCCTGAGGTCGTCAGTGGCTCGCGGGCATCTCCACGGTATGGAGGTGCTCGAAATGAGGATACATTATTTGAAAGGAACAACTCATGTCAGACCTTATTGCGATCACGTTTGCCAGCTGTGAAGAAGCACAATTGGCGCGCTATGAATTCGCCAAAATGTCGCGTGAGCATCTCGTGGAGCTAGCCGACAGCGTCGTGGCTTATAAGGACGAGAAGGGAAACGTCCAGCTCGATCAGACCATTAATCTGACCAGGGTGGGCGCAGCCCAGGGGGGATTTTGGGGGCTTCTGCTCGGTTTTCTATTTACGATTCCGACTGGTGGATTACTACTCCCGATCGTTACAGCGGTTTTCGGCGCGGGTTTTGGTGCCTTGACTGGTCGACTGAGCGACTACGGGATCAACGACGACGTGATGCGAGAGCTAGCTGCAGACATGGATGCAGGGCGGGCTGCGCTCTTCGTGTTGGTCCGGAAAGTGACCACTGACAAGGTACTCAAACACCTGGCCAAGTTCGACGGCAAGTTACTGAAATCGAGCCTGCCGGACGAACTCGAAGCAAAGTTGCAACAAGTTCTTGATAAGGCGAGCGCGGAAAACGCCATGTAGAATGAGAGCATCAAATCGACCCGATCCGGGCGCCGCTCGCGGCTGGCCAGCGAGCGGTGGTCAGTCGAACCGGGCGAGAAACTCTTCGACCAGTCGGCCGGTGCGAAACGGCGCCTCGATCTGCGGCATGTGGCCGAGATGGGCCAGGGGGCGGAGTTCGGCGTGAGGCATCCGGCTGGCGATCGAGCGACTGGTTGCGGGATGGATGATGCGGTCGCGTTCGCCGCAGACGACCAGGGCGGGCACGTCGATGGCCTCGAGATCAGCGGGGACCGCATCGGCAGGCGAGCAAGACTGCCAGCTTTGAAAGATCTCGGTCAGCTGATCTCTGGCCGCGATCTGCCTTGCCGCAGCGTAGCGCAGTAGTGAACGAGGCAGCCTGGGCGGGCGAGCCATGACCATCTCGAGCATCTGCGCCGCATCGGCTCCATCGCGCGGGATGAGCGTATTCTGGCCGGCTTGTAGTCGGCGCCAGAACTCGCTCTGTTCGACGAGCTCGGGTCCGATGGTATTGATCAAGACCAGCGAGCCAACCCGGGTTGGCGCCTGATGGGCGGCGCGCAGCGAGATACCGCCTCCCATCGAGTTGGCCACCAGGTTGATCCGGGACAGGCCCAGGGCGTCGACAATGCGCAGCAGCGTGTCGGCCTGAGCCCGGGGTGAGGCCAGCTGGCCCGGGATCGCACTGGCCTCGCCAAAGCCCGGCAAGTCGAAGAGCACGATCGGACGGCTGCGTGAGATAGCCGAGCACATGAGCAGCCAGGTCTCCTTGTTATCGCCGAAACCGTGCACAAAAACAGTGGGCAGCACATCGGATGCCGCGCCCTCGAGCCCGCGATAGAGATACGGTACATCGAGTTCGAGCCCGGCGCGGGCGATGGTCATGTGACTTCTGCGCAACCCGGCCGCCCGGGCCGCCGCAAAACACAGCGCCCGATGCTGAGCCTTGCCGAGAGCGAGTTCCAGATCCATGCGACGAGGAGGATTGTACCGCCGACAGCTCAGATTCCAACCAACATGTCGACAGCTCGGAGCTCGGCGGGTTTCAATAGCGGTCACGGATTGGCAAGTAGGCGTACTCGCGATGCAAGGTCGGCTGCCACGCACAGCAAGGATACAAACATACCCGGGAATGGGATGGTCGCGAGTGGACGCCAATCATTACCGCCCGCCCCCGACGCAGACATGGAACCCACCATGGTCTATGACCGAGACGAGCCTGCCTGCTCTGCTTCTCCCAATTTATTTTATGCCAATAAGCTGTGCTGAATTTCTTATCTTGGTTTTTTTAATCTTTGTGAAGCCTGCATCAGACATCCATTTCTTTATGGCCGGTGTCGGATGAGTTCGCGATCCCGTCATCATAAAATAAAGTAAGGAACTCCATCCGGCAAACATCTCTATTTCTTCGTCCTCACCTGGAAAATCAACATCATTCGTAACAATCAAACCACCCGGTATTAAAGACTCAAAAGTTCTTTTGATGACTGTCTGACATTGCGTCACCGTTAAACAATGAAGCATGTTTGAAAGCAAGGCGAAATCATAGTCGCCGCCCCAGTCTGTCTCAAAAAAGTTTCCCGTTATGTAGGTTATACGTCCGTCGAGTTCTGCTTTTTTGATCTCTGTTTCACCCTCCGCCGACGATTCTGGTAAATCCAGAATCGTCGCTTCGAGATTGTGGTATTTACGGCAAAAAGCGATGCTGTATTGGGCCGGACCTCCCGCGATGTCGAGCATCTTCCGCGGCGGTGTGTCGAATTTCACTTTTTTTACCAATGCTTTGGTCGGTTCCTTCGACACGCTCTTTAGAAAGGTCAAATAGTGTGACCAGGAGCTCGGCGTTATCGGCGTAAAGTGGAAATTCTCCACTTCGCCTGTTTTTACAGCTTTATCCAAGTTTTCAAATTTCTTGGCCACGTCGGGAGCAAATATCATCATTCCCCTTGCCATTTCCGACATCTTCCCGTCGAGAGATTTCCGAAACTCACGGCTACATTGAAACTTACCGCTTTGTCTTTCCAAATATCCGAACCCGGTCAGGGCTTCAAGCAAAACCCGCATGCCGTGCTCGTCAGCTTCAGTTTTTTCAGCCACGTCTTTGACGGACATACTGTTTTTTTCCAAAAGAGAAAAAATTTTCAATCGTTGCGCTGTTAGATATGCATTACCGACAATGGTTGAGAAAAACGGCATAATCGCTATCTCTGGCAACATCCTCGTCGCTAGTAGTAGCTTTTCACCAAAATTTTCTCCCTTGAATCCAATTTTCATAGCAAACCTCTTCAATCTCGGACGTCGTATCGGCTCAGAAAAGACGGAATTTTTCTTTCGTTTAACGTTGAGTCATCTTTGAACAGGCTGTCGGCGTTCAGCGCACAGACGAACCCGAATGCGGTCACGGTCCGATGGGCACAGGCCCCAGCCAAAGCTGCATGAACAGCGAGCGGTCCGTGTCCTCATCATGCCTTTTATCGCGAAAGTTTGGCTCAATAGGAATTGTAATCGTCAACGATAAGCTCGTTGCAACAAAGTGGGGTGACGCTGGCCAAGACGAAGCGACCAGGCCGCTGTCGTCATCACGTCCTACCGGTGTGCACACCGTTTCGAGTTCGCTCTGCGCTGCAACCGCTTGAATCGTGTTTTCAGTAATAGCCACAAACCCGTCCTCGATAAACACCATGCCATCCTGCGTGATGATCTGGCCGCCCATGATGGCGAGGTCGCAGACTTCCTCCGGCGACTTGGCTGAGTTTGAGGAAGTACAGGCGCAGACCGCCAGCGCAAAGCAAATCGCGCGTAATCGACTCATGATGCCTCTTCTGACGAAACGATAACTTTCGCGACGAGAGTCCAAAGGTTACCTGCTGAATATGATAATCATTATCAATAATCGCGGGTCTGTCAAGACCAGGTTCGCGGCGCCGATTTGCTGAACCCTCTAATTAGGGCGATGGCGCCCATGGCCGCGGCGCGAACGACTTTGCAAAACGTATGTGACCTCGGGCCGGAAGGAGCGAGACCGCGAGGTCCTGGGGCGCAGCCAGAAAGCCAGAACGGACCCACGGTGCCCTTGCTCCCCGCATGCCAAAACCGCGCGAGATGAACGGCGGAACGCCGCGGAGCTCGTACTGGCCACCTGCCCAGCCCACAACGCGTGTGAGTGATGGGCGCACCGATGAATGGCAAGGCGATCGGGTCGCCGTGGGTGTGCCCGGCCAGAACCACTCGTCGCGGCACGCAAATGACCACCTGTGGTCACGGCAGTGTTGAATTTGCTGCGACAAACCAGTCAGACAATGCCCACAGGCGGCACAATGGGCTCATGGACTCCCTTGATGAGCTGCGCCGATTGGCACTTTTCGCCTACGTCGTGAACGCCGGCGGCCTGGCCGCGGCCGCTCGTCAAATCGGTCTCACCCGGTCCGCGATCAGCAAGCAAATCTCGCTGCTCGAGCGAACTGTGGGGACTCGATTGATCCAGCAAACCAGCCGGCAGTTGCGCCTCACCGAGGCGGGCACACGCCTCTACGAGAGCGCCGCGCGCATCGTGGCCGAACTGGAACAGGCTACCCACATCGCCCGGGGCCTGGGCAACCAGGTCTCGGGCACTCTGCGAGTCACCGCTCCACTCTATCTCGGCGAGCACATAGTGATACCGCTACTGGGCGATTTCCTGCGCGAACACGACCAGCTGACCCTGCAACTCCTCCTCGACGATCTCTACGTCGACATCATTGGCGAGAGCCTGGACATCGCCCTTCGCATCGGCCTCCTGCCCGACTCTTCGCTCCACGCGCGCCGGTTGTCCGCGTTGGATCAAGTGGTGTGCGCCGCACCGAGCTATGTGAACATACACGGCACTCCCGACAACCCCGACCAGCTGGCCAGCCATGAGTGCATTCTCTACAGCTTCGACGATGAACCGCTGCGCTGGACCTTTCTCGACCGGGGCCGTCCGCGCGATGTACGCGTGCGCGGCCGGATCTGGGTCAACACGTCCGGGGCGCTCAGAGGCCTGGCCCTGGCCGGGGCAGGACTCGTGATGCTGACCGAACTCATGGTAGCAGACGCCCTGGCCGATGGCCGCCTCGTGCGGGTTCTGCCCGATTACCCGGTACCGAGTTCCGCTCTCTATGCACTCTATCCCAGCCGCAAGCTGCTCAGCCCCAAGGTGCGCGCCTTTGTCGACTACCTGGCCGAGCGCATTCCAGCCGCCATCAGGGCGACAGCCCCGGCCCGGCCGTGACCGGTCCGCCCGGATGGGATCAGGGCAACGGACAACTGCCGCAATCGCCCGGGCAACTGCCACAGGTTTCGCCCTGCTCGCACTGGTCGTTGCCACATTCGGGCAGCGGGTTGGGCGGCGCCGGACACGGCCGATTGCACACGCGAATATCGCCCGGACAGACCATTTCCTCGCCGCCACAAAAGGCGAAGGCACAGTCTTGTGCTCCAGTGCAGTCGAGTAAACACGCCGCTCCCCTGGCGCAGACAGCGCTGCAATTGTCGCCATCCTTGCAATCGATCTCACACTCTGCGCCTTGTTGGCACGATGTGGCGCAGTGCTCGGCGCCGAGACAATCGACGTGGACCGTGGCCGGACTTTTTACCGCAGTCGCCGACAGCAAGGTATGGCTGTTGTCCACCGCATACGTGCTGCCGCGGGCATAGGAGCTGACACAGATCGCGGCCTCGGTACAGTCGACCATGCCCGCATCCGAGCGCAATCGATAGACGCACGCGCCGCCCTCGGGGCACGACGAATAGTGCTCCGCGCCGTGCAAGAACACGCTGATGGTCTCGTCGTAGCGCCGGTCACCGGCCCAGCAGTGCGACCACCCGTACTCGTCGGTGCGAATCTCGCAGACGTCGCGGCACCGGCCCACCGAAAACACGTCACAGTCGGTGTTGTCGGAGCACACCCGCAGCTCGCGGTCCGGCGCCAGAGAAAAGGCCAGGTCGGGATGGTCGCCCACGCACGCATACGTCTCGAGCTCCGGACCAAAGACGTTGCCGAAAAATGTCGCCTCGTAAACTGGATAGTCCTGTCGTTCCTCGTCGTCCATGTCGAGCCATCCGGCCGAGCGGAGCGAAATGGGCAGGGACGCTCCATATGCATTGACGTGAGAGATGAGACACGCAGAAATGATGTGCTCCTCGCTGGCCGAGAGCCGCCGGGTCTCCCACTCCGGAGCCAGGCCGAGCAAGCCGGGAAATACGTACTCGTGGCCGTCCCACTCGGCAACCAGACTCACCCCGCGGGGAAAGGCACACCGCGCGACGTAGTTGAGTAGATCCCGCCCCGCCCTGGACTGCTCGAGGTCGCCGTCTTCGAGTGAGTTATAGGATAATCGGTTATAGGATAATCGATTATAGGATAATCGGTTATAAGACAGTCGATTATAGGACAATCGATTATAGGACAGTCGATTGTCGTCCAGGATGGCTTGTTGCACCGAACCGGCGGGCAGCGAAACCCGGTCGAAATCGGTGCAGGCAGTGGCGAGTGCGGCGAGTGTACAGACGAGATGAGGGAGGGGGAGGCGCTGCATTGGGGCTCCACTTGAACAGCGATCGTGAGGGGTTGGCGCTGATCGGGAGTACCGAATTTCGGTCAATCGGGTCCCGGGGTTTCATGAAATCGGATCACCTGCAAAAAAACTTGAGCAGCTCAATCAGCAAAAAACGGCTGCACCCATGCTTTTCTGCCCTGCGAATCGCGCACCACCGCTCGCACGTAGGCCCGGGCGCCTCGGTTGATACCGGCCCGACGGCCGACGTGCTCGGCCAGCACCTGGCCACCCGGACCGATGAAGCGAATCTCGTGAGCTTCGCCGCTGGCCACTTGCACGGTCAACCGATCCCCGGCGTGTTCGATGGCGGCCAGGACGACCCCGGTAGAGCTGTAAAAGTCACCGCGGGCGAGCGCCGCGCGGATGGCGTCAGGCGTTCGCTCGGCCCGCACCATGACAAAGCCCGGACCGGCCGGATAGACAGTCCTGCCGGCCGCCGCAATGGCCGGGGCATCGTAGTAATGATGGGCGTCGTCGCTGGCCACTCCCCACACAATCACCCCGGCAGAAAGCGCTTCGTCCCATATGGCCTCGGTCGAGGGGAATCGCCCGGTGCCCCGATTCCACCGGGTAAACGCCTGGTTGGCGATCTCGACCAGTACCAGGCCGCGTCGGCCCAGTTCGGCCAGCAACTGGCCATCGACGCCGCGATGCCAGGCAGGATGGTTGAGCTGGGCCAGACCGCCGAGCTGGTCGGTGGTCGCCAGGGCGCGCTGGTACATATCGATGCGCAATCGGCTGGTCCGTTCGCGCCAGTTGATTCGCTCGCCAGCAGCCTGGCCGGCCCGCCGCGCCCGGGCTCGCTCGGACGCCGGATCCACGATCAGGCTGTTGATGTGAATGCGGCACTTGCCGCGCGGCTCGGGTGGCCGGGGCAGGCAAAACGCCGGATTGTGGGTCAGCTCGACTCCGGGCATGACCAGCAGATCGCCGCGATGCTGGTGCAGAGTGACCCGGTTGTGGTCGGTGATGATGATGAAGTCGTAGTGGTGCTCGGTGTACCAGCGGATCACGTCGGCAATGGGCGTGCTGCTGTCGCCCGAGCGCCCTGTATGCACGTGCGTCGAGCCCTTGAGGTAGCGCAAGGAGGCCCCCGGGCGAGCGGCCGCAGTGCGCAGAACAGGCGGTGCGGCTGGGCCCGGCGCAATGGCGACAACTCGAGAGTCCGCCGCCGACACAGCACCGCTACCGATCACCGGCTTGCTCGCGGCCGCCTCGACGACTGCGGCTACCGGGGCCACCCGGGCTGCCTGGACCACCTCGATCACCTGGGCTCCCTGGACCACCTCGGCTACTTCGGTCACTTCCGATCGAGGTGCAGTGCCGACCAGCGTGGCCCCACCGATGCCCAGCGCGGTGAGACCGCCGACGATCAACCAGTTGCGCAGAGTCTCGCCGGACCGCTCTTGGCCGGGCTGCGGGGGTGGTTGGCTGCGACTGGACGACGGCGCAGCTCGACGTGCAGCCGGGCGACGGGGCGACCGCTTTTTGCGACGGCTCATGGGACCTGGCGTCGGCCGCCGGATCGCGATGAACGCGAGGCAGAGCGAGGAGTTGTCGGGGCGTCTTCGGTGCCGGCCTCGTCTGTACCGGCCTCGGCGGCTCGGTCGCTGCCAAGTCCTTCCAGTACCAGCACCGCCTGCCCGGTCATGTTGGAAGCAACGCCAAACTGGCGCTTCTTCCACAGATGGCGGTAGACCAAAAAAAGCGATAGCGCATCGGTCAGGTAGCGGCGCTCGATCGGCCGAGTGCCGGCCAGGTCGCGCCGTTCGTTGGGATCCTCGGCCAAGTTGTACACATTGGGGACACCGGATTTGCCCACTCGGGCCTTCCAATCGCCCAATCGCATGGCGTGGGCGTACTCGTACTGCGACGCATAGGACGGTAGGGGATAGCCGCGACCCACCCCCTGAGCGAGCGGAATGAGCGAATGCCCCTGCGCGGCGTCGATGTCGGGCCGGTCCAGAGCATCGAGCAGGGTGGGCACGATATCGACGCTCTCGGCGCCCTCGACCACCACGCGTCCACCGGGGAAGAGCGGCGGATAGTGGACCACGAGCGGCACCCGGACCAGGGTCTCGCGCAGAGATGCGCCGTGGCCACAAATCCCGTGCTCCCACAGTTCCTCGCCGTGATCCGCCGTGATCATGATGAGGGTCTCGCCGGCGATGCCCCAGTCCTCGAGCTGGGCGTAGAACCGGCCCAGCTGCTGATCCTGATAGCTCACGCCCGAGTCGTAGATCGCGTTGATGCGGACGAGATCGCGCGGCCTGGGCATCTCGGCGCAGCGCATGGTGCCCGGCGCCATACCCAGGTTCTTGGGCGATACGCGCTTCTTGTGCGGGCCGCGATACGGCTCGGGGTCATAGCGGCTGAGCCAGGGTTCTCGGCCGATCCACGGCTTGTGGGTGTCGATGGTGCCCATAAACAGGAATACCGGGCTCTCCTTGTAGCGCTGGCCGAAAAACTCGAGGCCGAGGTCGACGATGCGAGCGGCCGGCACCGAGTGCTTCACGGCCAGGCCCTCGCGCATCAAGTTGCGCCACACATCGAACCCCTCGGCATACCCGCCGACCCTGGAAACGTATCCATTGGCCGTGATACCGACGGTGTAGAATCCGGCTCGCTTGAGCACCTCGGCGATCTTGTCGAACCGGCGCGACAGCTTGTAGGTGCCGCCCTTTCCCGCCGTGCGCACGTTGTGAACCACGGGATAAAGCGAGGTCCACAGGGACGAATGCGAGGTCTGCGATTCATTGCCCTGGACCCAGAACTGGCCAAACACGGTTCCAGTGAGGGCCAGACGGTCCAGGTGGGGCACCTCGGGCCGGGCCCCGGAGTGAAATGGCCTGACCCGATCGGCGCGCAATGTGTCCATGATCCAGACGACGATGTGGCGCGGTGCCACACTGTTGTGAGGCGACACTGGTTGGCCGGCGATGGTGAGGCGGGCCTTGCTCATCCGTGTCGCAGAGCAACCGTTGGACTGACCGGCCGGGGCGAGCTTGGCCTGAAAATCCACACGCACGACGCGGCCGGCAAACGAATCGAGTTCCATGGTCGCGCCCGGCCCGGCCAGCTCACCGGCCAGGTCGATGCCCGGCGCGCGCACGCGCACGGCCACCGCGCAACTGTCGAGGCGCTGCGGCACCTGCGCGGCTGTGCCAGCGGGCTCAGCGGACGTCACATCCGCGACCAGATGGGCGGTCGCGGGAATGTAGAGGTAGTAGGTCAGGCCATCGCCACGGTTCAGCACAAAGCTGTCGGTGTCGGCCTGGTAGGCCACCAAAAGTCCCTCGGTTTGCTCCTGCCCGGGCGGCCTGGCCCAGTCTTCCATCGATTCAGCAGTGATCTCGGAGGCCCGGCCGATGTACAGCCAGGCCAATCCGGGCGGACTGCTTCGGCTCGACGAAAAGGCGAAAAAGTTCTCGCCCGCCGACAGTCTGCCCGGGGCGATCGGGACCGTGATGGTCTGCCAGCCACTGACCAGCTTGATCGAGCTCGACCGGCGCCGGTCGGCCGGCGGTCGGCCGTTGATCTTGATGGTCATGCGGCGCTTTTTGGCCGAGTGAATGCGCGCGACCAGCACATCGGCAGCAGTGGCCTCATCGGGCCCGAGCGGGACTTCGATGGCGGCCAGCTTGTCCGGTACGGCGACCCGTGCACCGTCACGCGAGAGGCCGATCTTCCAGCGCAGCCGGGGCACACCGAAGCGCACATACTTGGCGAATCCGGCCGAGCCAGCCGCAACATGAAGTCCCCCGCGCCGCCGGGTATGGGCCAGCAGGCGGTTATCGCCCAGCCGAAACACCGCGCGCTCGGCCCGGCGCGCAGTCGGCGCCCCGCTCTGTTCGGCCGCTTCCGGTCCCGCGGGGGCGCGCGATTCGGCGGCGGGCGGTCCGGATCCGGGAGGGTCACCCGGACAGGCCAGGCACAGCGAACAGGCGATGCCCACCGCGATCGCCTGCACTGGTCTGCCACAATGCATGGGAATCGATAGCAGCACGAGTTGGTTTGTCTGTACCATGGCCGCACCGGCAACACCAATTCTCTGCCCAGGCCGGGCCGCCGGGCGGCCCATCTGCGGCAGGCCGGTCGATGCGCTGCTTGACGCATGAGGGCCGGCAGACTATGTTTGCCTGCAGCGGCCCTTGATGGCCTATCGTTTTATAACCACTCTGAAATAAAGAGGAATTGGCTAATAAGGAGAACGGGATGAAGAACTGGAAAGCCCTGTTGGCGTGCACGTTGGCCGCCTCATTACTCTCCGGCTGCAGCAAAGACGAGACCGAGCGCTGGGTGACCACCGACAACACCACGGTCAAGATCGACTGGGACAAGGTCAACGAGGCCTATCGCAACGCCGAGGGCCCCAAGGACTTCGAGCAAAAAGTCAACGAGATCTACGAGGGTGACGAGGTCATCAGCATCGCTGTGGAAGACACGGCCGACAAGAACCAGGTCGTCACTGGCTTCTTCGACAAGAACAGCAACGGCGCGGTCGAGGAGCCCGAAAAAATCTTCTCTATCCAGCGCTCCATTACCGAAGGCAAAGGGCAGTATCAGGTCGTCGGCCACGGAGCGTACGGCTACTATCGCTCGCCGTTCTGGGACATCGCCTCGGGCATGTTGCTCGGCGCCATGATCTCGAGCGCGTTCCGGCCCAACTACGCACCGGTCAGCTACACGACCAGCGCGGCGCGTTCCAGCCAGTTGCGCAGCTACCGCAATTCGTATCGGGCCAAGAATCCGAGCCGGTTCGCCAGGAGCAAAAAGTCGTCATCGGGTCGAACCTATGGCTCGTCGAACCGGGGTACGACCACCCGGAGCTCGAGTTCGCGGCGCAGTTCTGGTGGCGGTTTCGGCATCCGCGGCCGCAGGCGGCGCGAGAAAAAGCCGGTCCGTCTGGTCGCTTGACCGGCCGCTCCTCGGCTCTGTACAGGCGTTGCGGAGCCGACTACCATACCTGCCTCGGCCATCGCCCCCCGCCGGGGCAGCCGGCGGTGAGAATTGGCCGTAGAAGCGATTATGGAGCCGATCCGCAGTATTGCCGAGATCCCGTTTGTCGAGCGCGATCCACTCGATCTGCTCAACCTGGCCGAGTATCGCGACGAGGTCGACAGCGACTACTATGAATACGGCTATACCCGGGTGGACTCGGTGTCTCTGGTCCAGCGCGGGGATGCCGAACCCCTGCCCATTGTCCGCGACGCACTGATCCTGGCCCTTCATTCCGCGGATGAAGGCGAGTTCATGGCCGAGGACATCGAGCTCGAATTCTTTGCCGAAGAAGTCGAGGACGATTACTCGGTCACTGTGCTTTTGTCCGATTTTCTATCCAAGTGGCTGCCCGTGGTGTCGGGCGGCGAGCGTTCCATCGTGCTGGCCCTGTGCAACCCCCATCGAGCGACCGTCGCCCGGCCGGAACACTACGGCGACACGCCGATCTACTACGCGATCGGCGACGTCGAGTCGTTTCTCGATTACACTGACGGGCGCCGGATCATCGACCTCGTCGCCGATGAATGGCGCATCGCCGAGTGATCCGACTCGACTGCCCGAGAAATAGCTATGGACAAGTTGCAAACCAAAGCATCCGTGGTCGACGCCGAGCAAAAATTGACCTACGCCGGCATCTACCTGCTCAAGAAGATGGACCTCAAGCCCCAGGACGGCGGTATGGAGATGCCGGTTCTGGTCCCCTCCGAGCTGGCCCCACTCGAAGAGGTGCTACAAAAGCTCCATTTCGACGACATGATCGAGATCAATCGCCGCAAGGAGCGCTACGACATCACCAAAAAAGGCTACGCCTACCTCGACGACATCATCGACGAGGCCACGGCTCTGATCGAGCAATACGGCGACGAGGACCTCGAAGACGTGGTCGAAGAACTGGAAGAGCGCAATCTCGACGTTTTCCGGGCGCGCTTTATCTGGGGCTGGTACGAGGGCGAGTTCGATGACCTGGTGCGGTTTCAACAACAACGCGGCATCTCGCCGATTGAAGAGCACTGGGCCTACTTTTTGCTTAGCGACGACTTCTACAACAACCTGGCACTCGAGTTAGACGTGTAACCACGGCAACCATGGCCGCGAGCGACGAGCCACTGACCCGCGGCCAGCTACTCGATCGATGACCTGGCTCGCTGTGCTCAGCTGTAGTGTTTGTGGAGATAGCGCACGATATTGCGCGACTCTGGCATCCATTCCTCGCGACCATCGTCGTGCGAGATGCGCAACACCGGCACGGTCATGCGCCCGGTCGCCGCGACCAGGGCATGCCTGTGCTCGGGTTCGCGCGCGATATCACGCATCTCGACATCGAGACCGAGCGCCCGGATAGCGCGGACCACATAGAAACAGAAAGCACACCGTGCGCGGGTGTACAGTGCAAAATCAGGATCAGGTGTTTCGGTGTTCATGTCTCCTCGCTCGCTCCCGACGAATGAAACGACTGTGAGGCTGCTATGAGACGACGGGTCTCCAAACCGGTTTACAAGAAGAAGGAGCGGGCAACTCGACTCCAGGTTACAGGCCCAGCGCGGCCGTGGCCTTTTTTTGGGAAGTTCCGCCGCTGGATCGACCGTATTATGAACGATGTATTCTGTGGCCGATATGGGATTCGGTCTCGGTAGAAAGCGCGAGTCAACCGGCATGAACGAGCGAAAATCTCAAAAAAATAGCGATGGTGCGGAGCAGACCGGGGCGGTCGAAGCGGCCCCTGTGAATCCGTCGTCTGGGGCGGGAACAGCAAACCCGGCAGCAAAGCGATATGGCAGCGGATCGAGTAGTGGCGGACACACGAGTTCCCAGGGTGGGTCCTCGGGCCGCGCGACATTTGCCAGCCTCATGGGAGCGGGCACGACGACACCGGCCACGCATTCTCTGCCCTCGGACATGCAGTCCGGCATGGAGGCCGCACTGGGCCTCAACCTCGATCAGGTCAGGGTCGAAACCAATCAACCCTCGGTCGATGACGCCAGGGCCAAGGCGGCCACCCGCGGTACGGCGATCCAGTTTGCAGTCGGCCAGTACCAGCCGAACACGGCCAGTGGCAGGCAACTGATCCGCCACGAGGTGGCCCATGTCGCGCAAAATCTCAACACCGGAGGCAAGGCCGGATCGCAGGGCGACCGCGAAGCCGAGGCCGCGGCGTTTGCGTCCGGAACCGCCACATCGGTCGCACTGGCCGGGACCTCGGCAGCGCAGTTTGACATCAAGTCGGACCTGCGCGACGCGATGAGCGGCTGGGGCACCGACGAGTCGGCCATCTACGGCCGGCTGGGCCGGGCCAGTGCGGCCGAGCTATCCGCGGTGATCAACGATAGTGGCCTGATGAGCGAGTTGCGCAGCGAACTGAACGACAGCGAGCTCAAGCGGGTTCTCGGTCTGCTCAACGCCCCCCTGCCCCACAAGCTGCGCCTGGCCATGCGCGGCTGGGGCACCGACGAAGAGTACATCATGAACTCGCTGCGCGCGGCTCCGGCCGCTCAGTTGCAGGCTGTGGTCAACGACAGCACGCTGATGGGCCAGCTGCGCGGCGAGCTGTCCGACTCGGACATGCGCCAGGTGTTGCGCCTGCTCAACGCGCCGGTCCCGGTCGTCCTGCGCATGGCAGTGCAGGGTTGGGGTACCGATGACGAGCTGGTTTTCGAGACTCTGTCATCAGCCAGCCCGGCCGAATTGCAGGCGGTGTTGGCCGACCAGCCGCTGATGGATGCGCTGCGCAGCGATTTTAGCCAGGGCGACATGGAGCGCGTGCTCGATCTGCTCAACGCGCCGCTGGCCGACAAACTGAAGCTGGCCATGGACGGCTGGGGCACCGACGAGCAGTACATCTTCAACAGTATTGCCGCGGCCTCGGCGGCCGACCGGCAGGCGGTGGGCGGCGACACTGCCCTGATGGAGAAGCTGCAGGGCGAGCTCAGTCGCGAGCTCTACTTGCGCGCCATCTCCGAGCTCGGCGTGGTCATCCCGCTGGCCGATCGCCTGCGCATGGCGCTCGACGGCTGGGGCGTGGAGCGCGAGTATCTATTTCAGCAGATCGCCCTGGCCAGTAACGCCGAAAAACTGGCCATTTTGGGCGACGCCACGCTGATGGCCCAGCTCAAATCCGAGCTCAGCGGGGACGACTTCACGGCGCTTCTACAGGGGCTCGACGCGCCGCTCGAAGATCGCTTGCGCGCGGCATGCGAGGGTTGGGGCACCGACGAGCGTTATATCTACGACACCATCGCAGCGGCCAGCGATGCCGAAAAGCGGGCCATTTTGGCCAATAACGGCCTCATGGAGCTGCTCAAGGGCGAGCTCACCGAGACCGAGACCCATCGCCTGCTCAACAACCTCAACGCGCCGCTCGCGGTCAAGATCGAATTCGCCCTGTCGGGCTGGTTTGCCAGCGCCGACTTCATCCGCGAGGCCCTGGCCCAGGCCACACCGGCGGATAAGGCAACCCTGCAGGCCAACGCAGCGCTCATGGCCCGGCTCACCGCCGAGCTGTCCGAAGAGGAGTTGCGCGCCGCACTGGGCACCACGCCCGAGATCGAAGCCCACCGATTGTTCCAGCAGGGCAACTTCATTGCCGCGTTTAATCTGCTCACAGTCGATCCGGCGCAGACCCAGGCCAAGCTCGACGCCTTCGAGGCCCTGGGCAGCGTCTCGGACTTGCTCGACACCCTGCCCAAGGGACAGGCCTGTCCCAACGACGTCCGCGAGGATCTGACCACCCTGATCAACAACGACGGCGTGCTCTCTCGTGTGGCCAAAGCGTTCGATATCCGATGGGACATGGACTCGGGCACCAAGACCAAAAAGATCGACACCGACGGCGACGGCACGCCCGATACCGACATGACGCCGAGCTGGACCGTGGCGCGCTATCGCCGGGTCCACGCGATTCTGTTGACCATGCCCGATTCGCACGTCCTGTCCGGGCTGATCGACGACATCGTCATCTTTGGCAGCACCAACGCATCGAGGAGCGCATACTGGGGCAACCGGCCCATCGTGGGAGGTGAGATCGGTGTTTCCGAGGGCTCGTTTGGCTCCAACGCGACCGGTACTCCCTGGCAGACCACCTACGGCGACGCCGCCAATCCAGCCGCGGCCCGACAGGTCGATTGGCTGGGCGCTGCCATGCGTCACGAAGTCGGTCACAACGTCGACGATATGCTCGGTTCGCGCACCAACTCGCTCAAAGAGGGACTGGGCGGCTGGTGGTCGGGCAAAAGCATCGACGAATGGCTGGACGGCATGCCCAACCCGTTTGGCACATCCACCGGCGTTGTCATCCCGGACAACGAACGCCAGCAGATCAAAGACCACATTGCCGACTATCTGGGCACTTCCTGCACCGCTCCGCTCAACGACGGACTCGACCCCGCTCACCCGATCAATACCTACTGGGGCCTGAACGTGCCGATCATCCAGGCCGCTCGCCATACCCAGGGTCTGGGCAAGAGCTTCTGGACCAATCCAGGGACCATCCAGCAATACGGCGGCCAGTACTACACGCTCAACCCCTATTATCACAAATTTCAGCGCTACAACACCCAGGTCCATACCAACCGCGTGCGCAATTACTCGATCTTCAGTCCCGAAGAGTTCTTTGCGGAGCTGTATACCGTATACTACGAGACCGGAAACACGCCGGGTTCAAATCCCGGTCAACACATACCGGTTGCCAGTTGGAGAGAATGGTTCGACAGAAACGTCCACGCTGCCGGCCGTTCACCGGACGCAGTGGCCGGTAACAGCCAGCAGAATCAATGAAACCGATACAGTCGACCATATATACCTTCTCATATACTGTCTCACCTGGTTGGTACCTGGCGTGGTTTGCTGTGCTCGTCGTGGCTCTCGGGGCATGTGAGCAGCGCGATCACGCTCTGCGCGACGATCGGACACTGCCCGGTACTGCGCGCAAGGCCGATTCGCCGGCCAACAACCCACAGGATCCCCAAATGACATCTGCGTTTTCGCGCGCGCGACACAAATTCCTGGCTGCCGTGGTCGAACATTACCGTTCTAAGGGCGCCAGCAATGAGACAAAAATCTACCCATTGGTAGAGAAGAAAAGTGATCCGTACGGTGAGCTAGAAACACCGCCATATTACGTATTTCGGGCCGATCTACCGCCGAATCCATTTGGTATTCGCGGCTTTGCCTCGGCAGAAGGTGCGGTATTTCTGGCCATTGACAAGGCCAGCCTGGGTCCGTTTCTCGGCGCCTGTCGCCTGCTCGACCCGGAGCGGAGTCTGAGCGCCAGCCAGGTGGCCAAACGACTGGCCTGGGCCTATCCCGGCTTTGGCATTGTGATCGAGAAGCCGGACGACCATCCCTTTGCCATCGCGCCCTATCGGGACAAGGGCATCGTGAAGCCACCGGCAATTCTGCGGCATTCCGACGGCAGTGCATCGGTTATCTACTGGACCATTGTGGCGCAGACACCGGGCGGTGCCGAGAGCCTCTATCGCCTCGACGCCCGGCTCGAGGCCAGCGGTCAGGCGGCATTGAACCGCCAACACGCCTCGGAAGTGGCGCAATGACGGTTCCCAGCCGCCGGCGCGAGATCCTCGAGCAGATCGCCGATCCGCTCGGCTCTGCTGCGGTAACCGAGGTCGGCCAGATATGTGAACTGTTTGCCGGCGAGCTTGCCAGCTACGGCGAGGTCATTATTGCCCCCGGCAATGAGCGGGCCGGCCTCATGATCCGCGGCGAGGATGAGAGTTTCACGTCCCGGGTTCACTCGGTCATGGAGCGCTGGAACATGCCCGAGCCAGGCCTGCACTACCACACGGTGCTGGCCCATCTCTTCGAGCACCGGCGGGCATTTTTTAAAATGGAGTGGGGCGGCGATGGCGACCGCCTGGTCGCGTTTTATTTTCGCCGTCGCCCGACTGTGGACCGGGTCATCGAACAGCTCGGCGTGCAAGGGGTCGCCGACGATGTGCTCGACCGCGTGCGCCAGTTTGCCCGTTTGTTGGGCAAGACCACGGTCCACTTTGTCTCGGCGGCGCTCCGTCCCGGCAGCGCGGTCTATCACAAGATCTACCTATCCCAGTGGGTAACCACCGACACTGCGCGCGCTGTGGCCGGCCGGATCGAGCGTTTACTCGACGCCGAGGGCATCGGCGAGGGCAACCGCGACATATGGTCGCTGTATCACAACTCGCTGGCCCGGCCCCATCTCGACAGCAGTCTATTCGTGTCGATCAGTTTTACCGAAACGGCGCTGTTGCCGTGGGTAAAGATCGACTATCCCGGCATCGCTCCGTCCATCGCGGCTGCGCTTCTGGCCATCGATCGGCAAGCCGGGGCCGAAACCGAAATGCGCGCACTCACCGACCGAATGGGAGTCGACGAGCTGTCATATCTCGGTGTGCGGCTCAATCGAGACCAGCCGATCACGCTCAAATATTACTGCGACTATGCTCAGGACAGCGGCCATGGCGGTTGATCCGCGCCTCGGCACGCTCGCCGCCGAGCTCGATCGGGCCTATCGGGCGGGCGAACTCAGCTGGGCGCTCGGCGCCGGCAAGACCCCTCAGCTCGAACCGTTCTTGTCGCAAGTAGGCCCCCATATCGGCTCGTTCGTCCAGGTTCAGTGGAGTATCCCGGCCGGTCCCATTGCCGTGGTCACCGGCAATCACACCGCTGCGTATTACCAAGCCTATCGCGCCCTGGCTCGCGCATCGTCGGCCCCGGCGCCGGTTGATCGAATAGCCGGCCGGCCGGCTGGCCGGCCGATCGACGCATGGATCGACGCTGTGGCCAACACCGGGGCCAGACAGTGGGGATTAAAATGGTCGGTCGATCCCGACGCTGCGCTGCAGCTGTACATGCGAGGCCGGTTTGGCCTCAATGTGGTCACCGAGCTGGCCACTCTCGTTGTCGATGACCAGACCGTTCAAACCGACAATACAGTCTCACCTGGGTCGAGAGACATCCGCGACCAGACCCACAACGTGGCCGGCCATCTTCTCGCCTATTGCGGCAAATCCGATTTTCGTCTGCTCGGCGTCGAGATCGCGCCAGCCGCGTCCACCGCGCCATCCCGGCAGATTGCTTACGTCACCCTGGCCAGTGCTCCGGCCACGGCCGAGCGAGTGCGCCGGGCCATTGCCGACGTCATTGCCTGGCGCCTGGCCGGTACTCGATGGCCGCACGCCTGGCCATCGATCGCCGGTCGCGTGGTGAGCGACCGCGGTGCGCAAACCGTCTTTCTCTCCACCGAGTGCGCGCGCCCCGGGCCGGCCGCGCTCAAGATCGACGTGGGCAGCATGCATGTCACCGAGGTCGCCGGCCTGGCCACCGCTTTGGGCATCTCAGCACCGGACCGCCAGGCCAGCCTGGCCGAACTGCTCCGCTTTGGCGTCAAGCGCACCGAGCAGACAGGCATCCGCCTGCTCCCCGACGGCACTGCCTCGGTGAGCCTGTACGTTCGAGCGTGGAGAATTCCGCGATGAGCAGCTTCGCGATCTACGATGTTCGCTGTCCCGAATGCTCTCACGTACAAAAAGCGCAACTCTTTCACTCGGTCAACGGCCAGCGGCTCGGCGCAGCGGAGGACGCGATCATCGAGGGCCGATTGCATCTGGTCTGCTGCGATCGATGCGGCAATGAGTATCTGGCCGAGCGCGGCGTCATCTACATTCATCTGGCGAAAAAACAGTTGGTAGCGATGTATCCGCGCGATCAGATGCAGCAGTTTCGCTACCTGGAAGACCACGTGGCCAGCGTGTTTCAGCGCGAATTCGTTCAGATGGCCCCGAATACGGTCAGTCGGGCGGCCGAACAACTCACCTCTCGTCTGGTCTTTGGCTCGCGACAGTTTGCCGAGAGGCTTCGCGTCTTTCGCCTCGGCATCGACGACCGTCTTCTCGAGTGTACCAAGCTGTGGCTCATCAAACAGCGTTTGGCCGATCTCATCGAATTGGGCTCGGTCGAACTCTGTCTGGACGACCGGCGCGACGATACCCTGCTGTTTTCGGTGTTGAACCTCGACAGTGGCACCGACGTGAAACAGATGACAGCACCGGCCAAGATCCTGTCATTCCTCGACCAAAAGCGCGATGACTTCGAGCGCGCCTATCCCGACCTGTTTGCCAAAACATTCGCCAGTGCCACGCGCTATTTCCTGCCCCCACCGCTGCGCTGGACCGCCCTCTGACCGACTGGGCCAGCCCATTCATGCGACGCCCTGCATTGCCCCTGGCTGCGAGGCGGCATACAGTCGACAGTCGCGGCCAAGGAGAATGCCAGTGAATGCCAGCCCCGTCATGCTCGCCTTCTGTCTCGGCACGGTCGGTATGCTTGCGGCGTCCCCCGTTCATGCCGAAAAGGCGCGCGATTTTGCCGCCGAAGCCGTGCTCTTCTACCGGATGGTCGCATGCGCCGAGGGCCAGTCTGTGGGCGGGACGGGCCGCTCGGGTATGGACGCGACCAGCGTCGAGATGCATTGCCGCGACCAGGTGCGCGAGATCGAAAAATTTCGCGCCAGATTCGTGCGCAAGGCCCTGCCCTTCTTTGCCGCGCATCGGCCCGTTATGCTGCCCCGGCACGTGTTTTATCCATTTGGTGGCGGCGACTTGATATCGGCCCTGGTGACCTATCCCGACGCGACCGAGATCACCACTGTGTCGCTCGAGCATGCTGGCGACCCCCGCCGCCTGGCCCGGCTCACAGGCGAGCCGCTGCGCGATCACCTCGCCGCTTACCGCGTCGCTGTCCTCGGGCTCTTGCGCAACCACGACAGCGCCAGCGCTGCGCTCAGAACCCTCGAGCGCGGCCCCATTCCCGGCCAGCTCTCGTTCTTCATTCAAGCGCTCGCAATCATGGAGTACGAGCCGATCTCGCTCAGGTTCTTTCGAATCGAGCCCGACGGCTCGCTGCGCTACTACACCCGGTCCGAGATCGCGGCACTCGAAACCAAAAAAGCCCGGCGCAAAGCCATGAGCTGGGTCGATACCGACTACTCGGTGGCGTTTTCAAATATGGAACTCAGGTTTCGCCGGCGCGGGGCCGGGGCCGGTAAACCGGTCAAGATCCACCGGCATATCGCGGCCAATCTCAACAACGACCGCTTTCCAGACTCGCCGCTCCACAAGCATTTGCTCGCCAAGGGCAAAGTCGCAGCCATGACCAAGGCAGCGAGCTACTTGTTGTGGACGGCCTACTTTTCGAAACTGCGCGATTACCTGCTCGCCAACATGGTGTTCATGATCTCGGACAGCACCGGAATACCGCCGCTTCACGCCGACAAAGCCGGCTTCGAACAGATCACCTTCGGACGCTTTACCGGATCGTTCCTCGAAGCCTCCGAGCTGCACAACCAGGCGTTTCGCGAGCTGTGGGAATCGCAGCCAAATCGCGTTCTGCGATTCCGCTACGGCTATTGGGACGCGCAAAAGTACTTCCACCTGGTCATCACTCGGCGGCGAGGCAGCGGGACCTGAAACCAGCCGAGAGCAGAAACTCGCCACCACAGCACCCGGCCCGGTAGTCGACCAAAACCGCATACCCAGCGGGGAATAAACAGGCCATGGAGCAACCCACGACCCCACGCCCGGGCAAACTGGCCAGTGGCTACAGAGCGTTTGCCCTGCTCGCGACCAATACCCTTTTGTTCTTCGTGATAGCCAATATCCTGGCCAGTATCGGGCTGCGCGTGTGTAGCGATGAAGACGATGAAATAGGCGTTTTGAGCCACGGCATGGACAAATTGCGCGCGGCTTATCCCGGTTTTAGCGACCGCGACATCGGCCAGCTATTGCGCGAGACCTGGACCCGCCACTATATCTATGAACCGTTTACCCAGTTTCGCGAGCCCGAATTCGACGGCCAGTATGTGGACATTCACGCCCGGGGATTTCGCCACAGCTCGGCCCAGCACCCCTGGCCGCCGGCCCGGGACAAAAGGACCATCTTTGTCTTTGGTGGTTCCACCACGTTTGGCTTTGGCGTGGCCAACGACAAAGCCATTCCCGCGGCGCTCGAGAGCGAACTCCGCAAGGGTCCCTGTGGCGACCGGATCGCGGTCTATAATTTCGGCCGATCCAACTACTATACCACCCAGGAGCGGATCTTGTTCCACGACCTGGTGGCCGGCGGACATTCCCCGGCCATGGCGATCTTTGTCGACGGCTTCAACGATGTCCATTTTGTCGACGGCGAGCCAAAATTCACTCAGACCCTTGCCAAATACATGGAGGAGAGTGATGGCGAGCTGATCCTGCGAGCTATCAAGAGGCTGGCTCTGGCCAGGCTGGCCAAGCGCATTGTTGGCGTCCCCGAGCCGCGCGAGGACTCGGTCGACGACAACACGGTCATGGCCCAGACTCGCCGCGTGGTCGGCCGCTGGCAGGCCAACAAACGTCTCATCGAGGCCACGGCCAAGGCTCACGACGTAGCGGTCCTATTCGTATGGCAACCCGTTCCCCTGTACAACTACAACCTGCGCTTCCATTCATTCTATCGGGAGGGAGCGTACTTTGTTGCCCGGCCGCGCCTGCTGACCACAGTGTACGAGTTGATGGCCGCACAACGATGGCTCTACGGCGATGAAATGCTGTGGCTCGGCGATCTGCAGGCCGGGCGCAACCAATCGCTCTACGTCGACCGCGTCCACTATACGGCTGCCTTCAACCGCGACATCGCGCGCGCCATCGCGCCGCGGGTCGAGGCCGCATTGTGCACGCCCGGGTCCCGCCCCGAGCCGCCTACATGAGATCGAGCTGGAAAAGATGCAACCTGACCCTGCACGGCCCGAGAGCGCCGCGCCCCACGCTCCCCACCGGGTTGGGTTGCGCGCTACAATCGGCGTCTCGACACAGGAGCACCGCACCATGGACATCTTAGGCGTCGATGTGGGAGGAACTGGCATCAAGGCCGCACCAGTCGATATCGCGACTGGCCAGCTCAGGACCGAGCGAATCCGGTTGCTCACGCCCAGGCCGGCCACGCCCGATGCAGTGGCAGGTACGATTGCCGAGCTGGTAACCCATTTTCAGCACACCGGACCCATCGGCTGTGGATTTCCCGCGGTCATACGGTGGGGGCAGGTATTCACCGCGGCGAACATCGACAAGAGCTGGATCGGGACCGACGCGCAGCACTTGTTCGAACGCACCACCGGCTGTCCGTTCCAGATCCTCAACGACGCCGATGCCGCTGGTCTGGCCGAGATGCGTGTGGGCGCGGGCAAGGGCAGAATGGGAACCGTGCTGGTCGTGACCCTGGGCACCGGCATTGGCACAGCGCTGTTTGTCGACGGCAATCTGGTGCCCAACACCGAATTGGGACACATCGAGATCAAAGGCCGAGACGCTGAAACCTGGGCGGCAGAGAGTGTTCGCGAACAAAAACGGCTGACCTGGAAAAAATGGACGCGCCGCCTGGATCGATACTTGAGGGCCATGCACGCGTATCTCTGGCCTGAACTCATCATCATCGGCGGGGGGGCCAGTAAACGACACGACAGATTCATTCCCAATCTGACCGTCGACACCGAGGTCGTACCGGCCCAGCTGCGCAACGAAGCCGGCATCATCGGCGCCGCACTGGGCGGTGCCGAACGCGGCCTGTCCAGCTCTGGCGCAACTGCTGCGTTACAATTGGCCGACGCGGCTGGTAGCCAGGGGTGACAGTAGTCCGATGTCTGGACCGGTGATCGCTGTAGCGGTGTGCCAGGTAGTGGTGTCATACGCGAGCCACATGGAGCCAAAACGTGGTAAATAAGGCGCTGATGAAGCCGAGAGCAACCTTCGAAAAACGGCGGAAAGAACAACTGCGGAAACAGCGCAAGCAGGACAAGGCCGAGCGGCGAAAGCTTCGCAAAGAGGAGCGCGTGGCGCGGCCGGCGGTTGACGACAACGAGGATCCCGATATCGCGCACATCGTGTGGGGTCCGCAGCCGCTCGCCGACGAGTAGCCGGGCATCCGCGGTCCGCACGATCAGCGCCAAACAACTCGCAGCTGCAACAGCTCGGCGGTTCCAGTTGGGACAGCGCGTCCGATGCCGGGCAGGGCAGTTACTCGCCGATCAAGACCACAGCGGAACGCGCTGGCACAGTCAAGAGGAGAGCTTGTGAACCGCCTTGATGGTGCGATCCGTCTGGCTCGGGCCAGACCGTTCGCCACGTGCCAACGGAGAGTTCGCTGCGAGCAACCCGCAGCGAACGCGGTTCTGTTGCGACATTAAACGCCACGACTGCTTCCTGGCGGTCGTGGCCGCGATGAAACGCATAGACATCGTCGCCGGCGTGAAGGGCGCGAAATGTCCCTGTACGCAATACTGGGTAGCGGTGGCGCAGCGCGGTGGCCCGGCGGTAAAAGTGCAAGAGGTCCATGTCCCACACGCTTTCGTCGTGCCACGGAAAGGCGGCTCTGCAATGAGGATCGCCCGCACTCGACATACCGATTTCATCCCCGTAATAGATACAGGGCGCACCGGGCATGACCATCTGGAATAACGCGCTCAGCCGGAGGGCATCTTTGTCTCCACCGACAATGGAAAGCGCCCGCGCAGTGTCGTGGCTGTCGAGCAGATTGAGCTGAACAAAATTGATCGCCCAGTCATAAAGACCGTGCATTCCGTCGATGGCGCTGGCAAATGCGGACACATCGAGGGCTTCGAACTCGAGAAGGTTCTGTTTGTACTCCGTGCGCAGGGTGCCGGATCCGAAGAAGCCCAGTGCCAGACGCATAAATGGGTAATTCATCACAGCATCGAACTGGTCGCCGCGCAGCCAGCGCTGTGCGGCGTACCAGATCTCGCCACAGAGATAGGCGTCTGAATTGGTCTCCTTGACGATCTGGCGGAATGTCTGCCAGAACGTGCTGTCATCGATTTCATCGGGCACGTCCAGACGCCATCCATCGATCCCGAATTCCAGCCAATGCCGGGCGACACCGAACAAGTAGTCGCGAACGCCGGGATTGTTGGTGTTGAGCTTGGGCAACATGGGTAGATTGGCCCAGCAATCGTAATTGCTCGGGCTGCGTGCCGAGCTGGCATAGGGGCGAAGTGGCCAGTCGCGGATGTGAAACCAGTCGAGGTAGGGTGAGTCGGAGCCATTTTCGAGGATGTGGTGAAACGGCCAAAAACCGCGACTGGCGTGGTTGAATACGCCGTCCAGCACGACTTTCATGTTGCGCGCATGGGCCTCGTCCAGAAGCTCTCGCAGTGCCTCGTTACCGCCCAGGAGTGGGTCGACCTGCAAATAATCAAACGTGTGGTAACGGTGGTTGGATGCCGAGGCGAAGATCGGATTGAGATAGAATGCCGTAATACCGAGTTCCTGCAGGTAATCGAGGCGATCGACGATGCCCCGCAGATCGCCTCCCTGATACCCCTGCTCCTGGGGTGGACTGCCCCAGGGTTTGAGTTCAATACCGGGCGGATGGTGGGTCCGCGGACTGCGCGAAAACCGGTCGGGAAAAATTTGGTAAAAAACAGCGTTCTTCACCCACTCGGGCGTTGTTGGCGTCATTGGCGTGCTCACTGGGGGCAGTCAGTGGTCGGACTTCTCCATACGCCATGCAAACCGAGCAGCGAAACGCCTACCACATGCGCCCGTACGCAAATGATGCGCGTATACGAGCAAATGATGCGCGTGCGTAAAAATATGCGCGTGACCATCGTGTGCGCACGCGTTTCGTACGAGGCTCCATACGCGTTCAGTAGCGCTCGCTGGCGCTCGAACCCTGCCTGATTGCGCCGTCGCGCGTTGGGACGCTCTGGAACCGGGAGCAAGTCGAGCCATCTCGGAGTTACAGCGCAGAGGGTAGCCAGTCTACACAGTCGAGAACACGCGCGTCTATACAGCCGACAGACAAACACGACTCTCCCATCCGACCGCTAAACAGAAACACATTGGTTGTGGATCAAACGAGGTGTTTCTGTTGCGAGGCCAACGGCCGAGCTGCCCGGCCGAGGGCTTTGCCCAAAAATGATAACCCGAACGCGAAGCGGTCGCCAAACGCGAAGCGGTCGCCAAACGCGAAGCGGTCGGGCCGCGCACGATCACGTTGGAGCCTTTCCAACGTGATCGTGTGTAGTGAACCGGCGTTTGGGTCCAGCAACTGCCCCGGCCGAGGCAATCCCGCTCTGGGTTGTCCAATACTGATACCGACGACCGATACGGATGCGGCCTGTCTGTCCAATTCGAGTGCGCGGCCGCAGAGTACCAGGGCTTGACCGCTCACATAGCGCCGCGCCAACTCGGAGCGAACTTCGTTTAGGAGGGCCTTGTGCGACATGCCTTCGGCGCTCAGCCGGCCCGACAGGGTGGGTACGCTCGGGCTCAGTGTCTCGGCCAGATTCTCGGCCGGGGGCCGGCCTCCTGATGTCTCTGGTCGTCGGTGCAACTGTGATCTTCGAAATCGTCGGCCCTCTCGCCGCCCGCATCATGCTCGCCCGGGCCGGCGAACTGCCCGATCAGGTGCCAGCCGATCGCGGTTGATGCCCGGCCGGAAAGACCCCACCCTCGGCTTAGAACCGGTCCAAAAACTCTCCGCGTCGCCAGAGCGCCGATCCATCACCGCCAGCGGGCTTGCTCGTCGGTCAAATACACCCAGTATTCTCCACTCCTCGCCCACCCACTGGCGGCGCGCCTCGTCGCTCTGGCTCGGTCCGAGG
>JAKSDA010000351.1 GCA_022360315.1 Pseudomonadota bacterium | reverse complement strand
GTTTTCCCGAATCTGCGCGCGCCCCGGCCGAGAGCGGCGATCGGCCGATTTCGGGCACATGGGGCGCCCGGCGGGAGTCCGCCGGAGGGCTTTGCCCAACAATGGTAGCAGAGTTCGGGATTTTTCCCGAACTCTGCTAGGGCTCGCGGCCGCCCTCGCGCTGCTCGTCCCTGCCGAGACCTCCGCTCAGTCGGACAACTCGACATCGATCCAGATACAGAAGCTAGCTCCCGATCCGGGTGCGGGTGATATTCTGGGCATCCAGAGCGGTGAGGTACATCGCCATCTGGCTTGGCAGCTCGGCGTCTACGTCAATTTTGCCGACGACGTACTCGAAGTGCGCGATGCCCGGGACAACACCTTCATCCGACTCGTCGACAGCCAGACTGGATTCGACCTCCTGGGCTCGCTCGGCCTGTGGGATCTCGTGGACATCGGTCTGGTCCTGCCACTCACTGCACACCGCGGTCGAACGGAGCTCGAAGCACTTTCTATCGATCCGGACTCGGCCGGGCTGGGCGACTTTCGCGTGGTGCCCAAACTGCGCTTTTTCGGCCTGGGCTCACACCTTCGCCTCGCTTTCTCACTACCGCTTTCGCTGCCCACTGGCACCGGCGATTTCTCGAGCGACGAAGCGATCACGGCAGAGCCGACACTCATCTTCGATCTATACGGTGACAGCGGAGCGCGCATTGCGGCCAACCTCGGACTGCGTTTTCGCCCGGAGCGACGACTGGTCAATCTCCGCGTCGGCAACGAGTTGACCTACGGCATTGGCGCCCGCATCCCGCTCGGCAGTATGCGGGGTCAGCTGGCCGTGGTCAGCACCATCACGGGTTCGCTGGTCCTGGCCGAATCCAACAGCGAAGAAATGCCTCTGGAATGGCTGGCCGGGCTCGAGTACAGCGGGCTGGGCGACTTCGTGCTGGCTGTTTGGGCCGGTCCGGGACTGACCAGAGGCTACGGCACGCCCGATTTTCGTGTGGTTGCCGGGCTCACCTATCAACGGCGCCCCAAACCACCACCGCTGTGCCCGCACGGCCCCGAAGACATCGACGGCTATGCCGATCACGACAAGTGCGGCGACCCCGACAACGACCGCGACGGGCTCGCCGACGACATCGACATCTGCCCCAACGAGCCCGAGACGCCCAATGGTTTCGAAGATCGGGACGGCTGTCCCGATCAGGACATCACAGATGGCGCCAGCGGGGCCGGGGCAGAGCCACTGCCCGAGCTCACTCCGGCCCGGGACAACGATAACGACGGCGTATCTGGCGAGGACGACGTGTGCCCGGACGCGGCCGAGGATCTCGACGGTTTCGAAGATCTCGACGGCTGCCCCGACCCGGACAATGACCGAGACGGCATCACCGACGCCAGGGATGGCTGTCCGGTCGAGGCCGAGGTGGTCAACGGCGTCGAAGACCAGGACGGCTGCCCCGATCAGGGCAAGTCGTCGGTTGCGGTTACCGACCGGGCGATCGTCATTCTCGACAACGTTTATTTCGAGACCGCCCGGGCGACGATCAAGCAGCGGAGCTACAACCTGCTCGACCAGGTCGCGGCGACTCTGCGCGCCAATCAGCAGATCAGCAAGCTGCGGATCGAAGGGCATACCGACAATCGGGGCAGAGAAGCCTACAATCTCACACTGTCACAAGCCCGCGCCGATTCTGTGCAGCAGTACCTGATCGCGCGCGGTATCGAGCGAGATCGGCTGGTCGCCCGGGGATACGGCGAAAGCCGTCCAATCGCGGACAATCGAAAAGAGTCGGGACGATCGCAGAACCGGCGGGTCGAATTTCGCATTCTCGAAGTGGACGGCAGAGCCGTCGACGCCGATGAATCCGACAGCTCGGGTGCCGAATCGCCCGAATCCTCCGAGCCCGAGCCGAGCCCCGAATCGCCCGAGTAGCCAATGACTCGAATACATTTCACTGCCCTGCTGGTTTCCGCATCGGTTGCGGCCACATCGTCAACTGCAATTTCGGTCGCGGCAGCACAGACCGAAAACCAGCCCTGTGGCGGGTTCCGGTTATCCGAGGGCCAGGTGATCACCGAACGCGCCATCGCGGCCAGCTTTCCCCTATCCGATGACAGCAAGGCGTGTCTTGGGGCGATCGCCAGAGCAGTTGCCGAAAGGCCGTATATCCGCTCGCTCACGGTCGCAGCACGGCTGCCGGCGGATCGGCGGACCGACGGCAAAGGCCTGGCCATTGCCCGGGCAGCCAAAGAGGTCATGACCGAGGCCGGCGTCGACCCGCGCAGGCTTTCGATCGTCGCGCCGGCCATCGGCCACGGGCAAGCTGCCGGGCTGTTCCTGGTCTACCGCGAAGGGCGCAGAAACCGCCGCGTCGCGCGGGTTCTCGAAACCACCGGTGCGATCCGCATCGGCCCTCTTCGCGACGCCATGCGGAAGGCGAGAAAAGGCGATATCGCGGTGGTCTACGACTACCTGGAGAGCAAGGCCGACTCGTCCTGTCTGCTCCTTCTGGCCGACGGCAGTCTGGTCCTGGTCGGCCAAAAAACCCGTTTGCGACTGGGTCCGATCGAACTCACCGAGGACTACAAACGGCATGTGCAAGTCGAGCTTTTCGCCGGCGAGTTACACACCGTCGCCAGCCTGGGCAAGGGCGGAGTGCGCTTCGAGATCAACACCCGGACTGCTGTTGCAGGAGTGCGGGGCACGACGTTTCGCACTGCGGTCGACCGGGGTGATATCACTCGCGTCGAGACTCTCGAGGGCGCGGTCGAGCTGGCCCGGGCTGGCGCAACAGCCGATTCAGAAGGGCAATCGGTCACGGTCGAGGCCGAGTTTGGTTCGCTCGTGGACCAGGGCCAGCCGCCGATTCAGCCGCGTCGTCTCCTGCTGGCGCCGGCCATCGCGTCACCGCGACTGGGCACGTTTGCCGCACCGCCCGCCCTGCGCTGGCGTGCCGTGGCAGGTGCAGTCGCCTACCGCGTCGAGCTGGCCCGCGACGCGCGATTTTCCGTCGAGCGGTCGCAATGGCGAGAGCAAACCACCAATGCGACGATTCGAAGTGCCGGACCGACCGGACGACGCCTCGGCACGGGCAAGTGGTTCTGGCGGGTAATGGCCATTGATGCCGACGGTTTTATCGGCCTGCCGTCCAAGATCTACGCGTTCGAGGTCAGGCCCTGATCCACTCCGGCGACAAGGGAAGCCCGCGCTGGCTCCGCTTGATCGTCGTGACCCTGTTCGTCGGCATCGCCTGGCTACGGGTGCTGGATGTGGAATTTCCCGCGGTCTGGGAGTGGTCGATCTACGACTTCACGGTGCGTCACCTCGCGCCCGCCGCACCGACCACAGAAGAGATCGTCGCGATCGAGGTCGACGACGGCACCCTCGAAGAGCTGAGCCAGCGGTGGCCCATATCGCGCGCCGCCTGGACTGGCGTTTTGCGCCAGCTCGCCTCGTACAATCCGGCGGTCATTGCACTCGACCTCTACTTCCCCCATGCCACCCGCGATACCTGTCTCGACCTGGCAGATAAAATTCGCACGCGCGTCGAATCGAGCCCTTGCGGCGACAGAGAGGCCCTGGTGCGGGATATTGCCGCCTACGCCAAAGCGCTTGAAGAAGACGAAACCCTGGCCCAGGCCATCGCCGACATCGGAATCGTGGTCCTCGGTGGAGTGCTGCCGGCCGAGCCGCGCGACGACCCCCTGGGTGAAAAAAAACCCAGCTGGCTCACTCCTCTGCGCGTCACTCCACCGGAGCCGTTTCACCTGTCGCGCAACACCATGATCGCCAGTGTGGCAACCATCGGCGCGGCCAGTCGCGCGACCGGCCTGCTCAACATGGTGCGGGATCGAGACGGCGTGGTGCGGCGGTATCCATACCTCGGATCATTGCGCGGCGGTCTCTATCCATCCCTGGCCCTGGCCGCGGTCATGGTTGCTCACCCGGACCGGGCCAGCGAGCTGATCGAGCGCCACGCCATGCTCGACCGGGGAGCGCCTTTTTTGCGCTTCCCCGCCCGTATCCGCCGGGTTTCGTTGCGCGACATTCTGCGTGCCGATGCCCGGCTGCGCGCCCGGCTGGCCGGACGCATTTTCATCATCGGGGTGACCGCGGTCGCCGAGCCAGAAGAAGAAACCGTGCCGATTGCCGCCGAAACCCTGTACGGCCTGGACGTTCACGCCATTGCCGCGGCCAATCTGCTCAGCGGGTCGTACTATCGCAACCGGGAAGGTCCGGCGCATCTCGGTGTACTGGTGGCAATTGTCCTTTTGGGTGCACTGTTTGCGGCCTGCAACACTGCGGGCACCCACTGGCTGGTGGTCTGCGGACTCGGCGTCATCGGGTTTCAACTGGTTCTTTACTACAGCTTGCTCGTCGCGATGGGCTGGCTCATTGCAGCGACCCCGGTCATCGGTGGAACGATCGTCTTGCTCGCGGTCGAGGTTGGCCATCGCGCTCTCAAGGTCAAGAAACGCGACCGCGAACTGCTCGAACAGGAGCGGATCAGCCGGGCAAAGAGCGACCTCATCGCCATGGTGGGCCATGAACTGCGCACTCCCATGACCTCGATCCGGGGCTCGCTCGGCCTGGTCGCGGCCGGTGCCCTGGGCGAAGTACCCGCTCCGATCAGCGAAATGATTCACATAGCTCACAACAATACCGAGCGCCTGATCCGCCTGGTCAACAATCTTCTCGACCTGCAAAAACTCGAGGCTGGAAAGATGGAATTTCACTTTCAGTCCATCGAGCTCGGCGCGGTTCTCGACGAAACTGTCACGGCCAATCGCGCCTATGGCGACGAGTTCGGGGTTTCGATCGATCTCGAATGCAATACCGAGGCCCGCGTTCGTGCCGATCGCGACCTGCTCATCCAGGCCATCACCAACCTGTTGTCCAATGCCATCAAATTTTCGCCTCGACAAGAAAACGTGACGGTCACTGCCGAGGCAGTGCAATCCGGCTCGGTTCGCATCTCTGTGCGCGACCGCGGACCGGGAATCCCCGAAGAGTTTCGAGATCATCTCTTCACCCGGTTCAGCCAGGCCAAGAACCATGCCGATCATCCCCGAGGAACCGGACTCGGCCTCTACATCGTCGAGCTAATCGTGGCAAAACACAGCGGTCAAATCAGCTTTGATACCGAGCTCGACCGGGGCACGACGTTTCATATCGACCTTCCAGTGACCGAAGAGACCGATACTCCCCGCACCGAGTCTTCTCGACTGGACAGTTGAGAATCGGCAGGCCGTATCATTGCCTATCATTGCTCGGGCCAGCCAGACGGTGACGACCGACTCGTTGGCGTCGGGGTTGTCGATCGTGTCGGGTGAAGAGCTCACTGTCGACGAGTTGGTCGGGGATCGCTCCGCACGGGAACTAGCTATGTGAGACTGTCGTTAGGGCAGCTCGCAGAGTTTGCCAGCACAGGGTCGCACATTTGATGCGCATCGGATGCTCGGCCACTCCGGCAAAAGCGGCCAGGGTTTCGAGCGCTGCGCGGTGCTCGCTGGCCCGGTCAGCCACCTCGGGACTGGCCGAAAGCGGCTTGACCAGCGCTTCGAACTCGCCCGCCAAGATCTCGGCCTGCGAGGGAGTCAGCCCCTTGACCACCTCGGTCATCATCGACGCCGCGGCCATGCTGATAGCACAACCGACCCCGCGAAAACCGATGGCGCGGATGATCTCAACGCCATTGTCATCGTGGCTTGCCGGCCCGATGTCGAGCCCGAGCGTGACCTGATCGCCACATAGCGGATTGTGCCCGTCGGCGCGATAATTGGCGCTGTCCGGGATGGCGAAGTTGTGCGGGTTCTTGCTGTGCTCCAGGATGACCGCACGATAGAGCTTGTCGAGATCACTCATCCAAACATCTCCTCGACCACCAAGAGGGCGTCGATCAGCGCATCGATGTCGGAACGGGTGTTGTACAGGGCGAGCGAGGCCCGCGCCATGGCCGGGACGGCAAAGCGCTCCATCAGCGGCTGGGCACAGTGATGGCCGGTCCGGATGGCCACACCGCGAGTATCGACCACAGTACCAATGTCGTGGGGATGGACCGACTCGATAGTGAATGAGAGCACCCCGGTCTTGTCCCCGGCAGTGCCGATGAGCCGCAAACCGGCAACCTCGCCCAGCCGCGCGGTCGCATAGGCGAGAAGGTCGCGCTCGTGGGCCGAAATGGCCTCGAATCCGATGGTTCCCACGTACTCGATGGCTGCACGCAAACCAACCGCACCGGCAATATGCGGCGTACCCGCCTCGAACCGGTACGGCTCATCGCGATACAGCGTGCGGTCCAGGGTTACCGACTGGATCATGCCGCCGCCCCCCTGATACAGCGACATGCTGGCCAGAATGTCTCGCCGCGCCCACAACACGCCAATGCCGGTGGGGCCGTAAAGCTTGTGACCACTGAATGTGTAGAAATCGCAGCCCAGCGCCCGAACATCCACCGCCATGTGCGGTACTGCCTGGGCCCCGTCGACCAAGACCAGGGCGCCGCTCGCATGGGCCAGGTCGGCGATGGCGCGGACCGGAAGAACTGTGCCCAGCACATTCGACACGTGCGCAATGGCGACAAGACGCGTGCGCTTGCTGATCCGGGCCTGGATCTCAGCCAGCGGGACAGCGCCCGTGTCGTCGACCGGAGCGGCGACCAATTCGGCTCCAACCTGCTTGCACACCATCTGCCACGGCACGATGTTGGCGTGGTGCTCGAGGCCGGTGATCAAGATCTGGTCACCGGGGCCGATATGCTCGATTGCCCAGGCCTGCGCAACCAGGTTGATCGCCTCGGTCGTGCCGCGAACAAAGACCACCTCGGCAGCGCTCTCGGCGTTGATAAATGAACCCACCGACTCGCGCGCCTGCTCGTAGGCATCGGTCGCCCGCTGTGACAGCATGTGCACTCCGCGGTGCACATTGGCGCAGTCGCGCGCATACATGCGGGTGACCGCCTCGATCACACAACGCGGCTTGAGCGCAGTGGCCGCATTGTCCAGATAGACCAGGGGATGGCCGTGTACAGTCTGGTCCAGGGCCAGAAACTCGGCGCGGACCGTCTGCGGATCCAGGCCATGGCCAGCCTCTTGGCCCCGGTCCGGACGCCCCGACGCGTGGATGGTACGACCGTCGTCACGCAATGGCGTCATCGCTGCATAGTCCAGACGACTGGCCTGCCACATGGCCTCGGCCGGTCCGGTGCGGCCCGATCGTCTCACCATGGTCTGGGTAGGGAATCGTGCAGAAAACAAACCACATTCGCGCCATTGTACCAGGCGTTACATCGTCCAGGGTACCCCGAGATTCGACTGAATCGTCCGGCAGTTGCCAGATTCCGTCCACAACAGGTGTAATTTTGCCTTAAGAGTGCGGCCCGGCTATTCCACTTGCGGATTCAGTCCGACAAGCCGATCTCGGTCGCCATGACCGCCACCTCGTTTGGCAGTGAGTCCAGCGGCAACGGTGATGCCTTGCAGGTCGCCTCATCGGCCAATCTCACGGCCATGGCCAACGTGCCTCAACCCGCAGATCGGACGCTCCTCGCCCACCATGGCGTTTTCTGCCCAAGATGCTTCGGGCGTAGTGTCGGTCGAACTGCTCAACGAGCCCAAATCCGGCGCTCCGGATCTGGAACTGGTGGTTCGCAACGTATCCAAGCTCAACGACTCGCAAGCGCCGGCATTCCCGGTTGTTGTGGGACCAGATCGCGAAGATCGCAAATCTCCGATTTGCGATCTTGTTAATTTGCAGCCAATGACGGGTAATGCAACACCGCGACTACCGGTATGTGTCACCGTGAGCGCACACAGTCTTGACACGGCGTTGCACACGCTCTCACGAGCAGTGCTCGGTCGCGCCGACCCGCCCTTTTACCCGCATACGTCCACTCATCAGGTCGTCGACAAGAGCTCTGAATAGCTCCACCATGACCTCGCGACGACGAGTTAGGTGGGTTCGTCGCTGCTCGACCATGTCGAGCTGGGCGGCGATCTCGCGTTGCTCACTGTACGACGGCAGTGGAACGGGTAGCGCCGCGATCTCGTTCCTGTTAAAGTTGGCCTGATTCACCGCGCGGCGCGCCAGTCGTACGAACACCGCGCGTTCACGCATGTGATTAAACAGGTGTTTCAGATAATGATTGTGGGTCTCTTTTTCATCGCACCGCAACCTGAGCACAAACGAGGCAAAGATGTGGGCGTCGGGCTGCTCCTCGTAGACCGCTGTCTTGCCGATCAGTGAAAGACTGTTGCGCCAGTTGAACAAAACATCTCCATTGCGGAGCATGAGCCGATCGATCGCCCTGGCCGGTGCAGTGATGCGTCGAATCTTATCGTAGCGGAGCACGCCATCGCGGGTGATCTCTGCTGTGGTCACGATCTTCACACCGTCCCTGGGCGGTGACTTCGGAATGGCCCTGGATAGTCCATAGTCGATATCGGGCACGGCCCGGCCGAGTGATTTGACTGCCCAGTTGGACGGAACCAGCCCCACAGGTGTTTCCACCGCCGGTATGCCACCGCGCGTTCCTCGCGAAAAAAGCACCTGGGCCAGCGACTCTTTGAGTTCGACGGCAAGTCGCTCGAGCCTTGCCAGCTGTCTGAGCCCGTCCACCACGTTCGAGAGCAGGTCACTGATTTGACACTGTTCTGTGCGGGGAGGAAGCGGCACCTGGAGAGACTGCAACACTGTTGCATTCATCCCCTTCTTGAGATTGTTGTGCATATTCGCACTCACTTGCCGCCAATACGCGCTCGACTGGAAAAAGAAGTAGAGGAAGTCGGGGTCGATTCCTGTCGGTCGAACGCGAATGAGATAGGATGCAAACACCGACTGTGCTGGCGCCGTCTTTATGATATGAGATTTTCCGGTTGTCGCTCCAATCCGTGCAAATACGATATCGTTCTCGATCAACTGATACTTCGCGGCGTCATGTGGCGTGCACTCGCACATCGGCACAGTCGACCAGTCCACAGAATAGTCCTTTATGTCTGTAATGCGGAGAAAACGGTGGGTTCCAGACTCCGATGCACTGGTCGCGTAGCCGTACTGTGGCCTGGCAGAAATGTCTCGAAGCGCAGCGAGTTGCCAATCATCTGCGATAGGACCGATGGGCGTGTCTTTTTGTGAACGAGTCATCGCAGAATCTCGGCAAGCGCTGCTCTGAGTCGCCGAGTCGTGGCAAGAGACTGCGCCTCGAGCGCATCCATGTCGGCGAGGATTTCCGCCACGGGTCTGTGAGTCCGTGTGTCGGCCCTATGCACATAACGAGGAGGCATAATATTGTAGTCGCTATCTGCGATTTGCTCGACCGAGACGATTCGACTGAATGTCTCCTCTTGCTTCCACGAACGGTAGACATCGACAATGCGGTCGATGCCCTCGTCTGGGATGTAGTTTTTTGCACCTCGTCGCGCGAAGACCTGGCTCGCATTCACGACCAGGACCTGACCGTTTTGTTCGCCGCTCTTCTGTCGATTGAGAAGCACGAGTATTCCCGGCGCAGGAGTGTTGTAGAATAGGTTTTCGGGCAAATACACCACACCTTCAACGAGGTCGCGATCGACAAAAAAGGCTCGGACGTCGCGCTCTTTATGTCGGTTGGCGCTTCCAGAGCCGCGTGATGCCGCCTGGGTATCGAGCACCACAGCCGCTCGACCACCATCATTCAGCGACGCGAGGATGTGTTGCATCCACCCCCAATCTGCCGACTGCTTGCCGGGAAACCCGGCCCCCCGGGGGAAGCGGCCCAACTGGTCGGCGTCGTAATCTCGCTCCTCGAACCAATCCTGATTCCACATTGGATTCGCGACCACGCGGTCGAATTTCTCCACGTTGTTGCCCGTTCGGAACCGGGGATTGCGGAACGTGTCGCCGATCTCGATCTGGCCGGCCATGCCGTGGATGATCATGTTCATGTTGGCCATTGCCCAGGTGTTGCCGATGTACTCCTGGCCGTAGAGCTGGAGCGGTGCAAATCTCGTGATACCGCGCTCGCGCATCGCCTCGTCGAGCGCGAGCTGGCACTTGATGAGCAGCCCGGCTGAACCACAACAGGGGTCGTACACGGTCATTCCAGGTTCAGCGGCCATGATCCGCGCCATGATCACGCCGACTTCTCTGGGCGTATAGAATTCGCCAGCCGACTGCCCGGCCCCCTCGGCAAACTTGCCGATCAGATACTCGTAGCTCCGGCCGATGATGTCCGGTTCAACGTCGCCAAGGCCGAGACGCTTGTCCGAGATCGTGTCGATGAGATCGGACAGTCGATCGTCATCAAGATCTCGCTGACCGTGTGTTGTCGCGCTGAAATCGACCCGGTCGATGATGCCATCGAGTCGAGGATTGGCCCTTGCGATGTCTCTCAGGTACGCCGTTATACGCTCGCCGACCTGGCTTGACGTCGCGCGAATAACAGACCAGACCGGCTCGCTCGGGACCTCGGGTTTGAGCGGAAGGTAGAACCGAACCAGGCTGTGGTCCCGTGCCACCAGTTCGAACGCCTTGCTCCTGGAGCCGACCTTTTCGGCGATCCGATTCAGATCGTCGTCAAACACATCGCAGAGCCGCTTGGTAAACACCAACGGCAGAATGAAGTCCTTGTACTTGGCCGCATCTTGAACGCCCCGGATGCTGCACGCCGCATTCCACAGCCATGATTCGAGCGACTTATCCGACCTGCCATTGGCCGGGACGGGTTTGGCCCTTGCCGGGCCATTGGTGCGCTTTCCACTCATGACTTTGCCACCCATGGTCGCCTCCCCCTAGATCTCCCGCAGAGTGCGCGTATCCTCGTCGGGGAAACGGCCGTCCGGTGAGACTCCGAGTGGCTGTTCGCAGTGAGCTCGAGAGGAACCGTTGTACAGAAAGGCCATTTGCTCACAAAGGTTGCCTTTTTCCACGACCTGCTGCAAGTTGCGCAGATCAGACCCCACCCCACCATGCCCGTCACATGACCGTGAGCCGTTTCGAATTTCTTCCTGTCCAGCGGATCGGTGATCAGCGTCCAGGCCGCTTGGGTCAGTTTTTGAACCTCAGCCATGGCCAGCTTGTTCTTGGCACAGTATAGACCCACACCCTGTTCGAATCTCTCGACCGCGGCAGCGTAATCGATCGCCTCGATGACCCAGCCCGGTGGTTGCTCTGCCTCGACGTGGGCCGTGGACGTTCATTGCCATCCCCTCGCAATAGCACCACCCGAAATCCAATATGGTCACTGATCGCCCCGGCCCTGTCCCTGATGCGAACCGCCGACCGCAGGTGGTTTGCCGCGGAATAGAACGCAACGCTCCACCGCGAGTTACTCTGCGGTCCCGATCAGCCCCGTCGTGGTTTTTGCTCATCGGTCGGTGTCCTCTTCGTCGGACACTCGACATCGATATATCTTGTTTCCATCGATTCGAGACAATCACGCAATTGGACCGGCTCTGCCGTCTTTCTCGACCATCGCGCCGATCGCGGCGCGGGTTTATCTGTATTGACAACTCCGCAGCTTCCAACTACGCACATCCACATCCCAGCAGATAGAAGCGATCTGTGATAACAGCCGCAACTCAGACCGATACCGATACCAAATGTCGGTACCGAACCAAAGTCCGAAAGTGGCACCCACATGTCTGGATAGAATTTGCCAGGCAGTGGCAAGGAAAAGGGCGCGAACGCGGACAAACCGGCCGGACAGCAAGTCCAGTTGTGTTTGTCGTAGGCAAGATCGCAGTTGTCACAGCCAATGAACCCGGATGCACACCCGCCCTGTCCCCACTGGACCAGTACTCCCGGGCACTCGGAGCCGGCGTACGCTATGATTCTGCACTATGCAGTCAGGAGACGACTCGCGGCGCACAGGGGCCGAGTCGGCCGACAGTGCAGTCGACGTCTGGTCTGGCCGCGATACAGAATCGAGCGCACTGCCGTTGCTCCACACCCCGGAGACAACCAGGCCGACGTTTGCCGCTCACGGTACCCCGCCGGCAAAAACCGACGCCGACGCCATCGAAGTCGACCTGCCCGAGATCGGCACGGTGCTCAAACACTACGAGGTGATCCGCGTGCTCGGTCGCGGCGGCATGGGCAAAGTCCTCCTCGCCCGCGATATCCGTCTGGGCCGCCTGGTCGCACTTAAGTTCATCACCAGTAGCAAGGGCAGGCACGTCAAGCGCTTCATGGCCGAGGCACGCGCCACCGCCAACTTGAACCACGACTGCATCGTCAATCTCTATGACATCGGCCATTACAACGGCACGCCGTACATGGTGCTCGGCTACGTGCAAGGCCAATCACTGCGCGAATGGCTGCAACAGCGCGTCTGCGACGAACCCTCGGCCGCGATGACAAGCGATCGACAGTCCAACTGCCCCGTCCCTCTCGGATTACCGCCCAGTCGAGTCATCGAATTGATGATCCCCGTGGTCGACGCTCTGGTCTGCGCCCACCAGGCCGGCATCGTGCACCGCGACCTCAACCCGTCCAATATCATGCTCACAGAAGACGGCGCGGTCAAAGTGCTCGACTTCGGCATCGCCAAACTGCTCACCGGAGAAGCCGCAGAAAGCGACCCCGAATCCCCAACGTCCGATTCGCAGCCCGATCGGTTCGCCTTCTGCCCGAGCATCGAGTCCTCGTTGACCCACTCAGGTGCCCTGGTCGGCACGCTCACCCATATGGCACCCGAACAGTGGCTCGGCGACAATATCGACCATCGCGCCGACCTGTGGGCGGTCGGAATCGTGCTCTACCAGCTGATCGCGGGCCGACATCCCCTGGCCCCGCTCTCGATCGACGTCCTGCAGACCGTGGCCGACCTCAACCGGCCCATGCCCAGTGTGAGCGATGTTCGCTCAGATATTGGCAAACTGGGCGAAATCACCGATCGCTGCCTGATCAAGCGCAAACACGACCGCATCGGCTCGGCCCGGGAACTGCTCGACGAGCTGCAATCCATCGCCCGGATCCAGCGCCGGTCGAGCCACGAGGGCAACCCCTACGCCGGCTTAACCGCCTTTCAAGAGCGCGATGCCGGCCGTTTTTACGGCCGTACACAGGCGACGCGGCAGGTCGTCACCCGCCTGGCCGAACAGCCGCTGGTCACCATGGTCGGGCCGTCCGGGGCCGGCAAATCGTCGTTCGTACGGGCCGGAGTCATCCCCGCACTCAAGCGCGACGGGGCCTGGGAGGCGCTGGTTCTCCGGCCCGGGCCCAATCCGCTCTCCGCCCTGGCCGAGCTGCTCCTGCAGCACACCTGGCCGAGCATGCACACCGACCTGTCGAGCGACGAAGCGCTCATCGGCGCCACGGACATCCCCACTGCAGAGATCGCCCAGGGCACATCGCTGGCGGCGACCGAGCGCGAGCAAATCACCAGCAGACTGCACGCAGAGCCCGGCCTGCTCGGCGCGGTCTTGCGCCGCCGGGCCCGCCAGAAACGCGAGCGCATTCTGCTTTTTATCGATCAATTCGAGGAGATCTATACCCTGGCCTCCGAGTACGAACGCCACGCATTTCTGGCCTGTGTGGGCGGCGCGGCCGACGAGGCCAGTTCGCCGCTGCGGGTGGTGGTCGCGATGCGCTCGGATTTCCTCGACCGGGTAACCGATGCCCCGGCCGGCATGACCGAGCTCATCAGCCGCAACATCATTCTGTTGCGACCCATGGACCGCGACGGTTTGCGCCTGGCCCTGGTCGAGCCGGCTGCAGCCGCCGAGTATCGCTTTGACAGCGAGGCACTGATCGACGCCATGCTCGACCAGCTGGAGCATACCGCCGGCGCGTTGCCGCTCTTGCAGTTCACCGCGTCCAGGCTGTGGGACCTGCGCGATCGCGAAGGCCGAGTGCTCACCGAGGACAGCTATCACCAGCTCGGCGGCGTGGCCGGTACTCTGGCCAGCCATGCCGACGCGGTGCTCGACAGCATGACCGCCACGCAACGACAGTGGGCCCGGGTGATCCTGCTGCGCCTGGTAACCCCGGAGCGCACGCGGGCCTTTGCCACCAGCGGAGAACTGAGCGAATTGGCCGGACACAATGGCGCCGAAATCCAGCGAGTGCTCACCCTGCTCATCGACGCTCGACTGCTGACCATCCAGGGCAGCGGCGCCGACGATAGCGCAGTCGAGATCGTACACGAATCGCTGATCAATACCTGGCCGACCCTCGCTCAGTGGCTCAGCGATAACGCCGACGAGGAGGCTTTTCTGGCCCGACTGCGCAGTACAGCCCTGGAATGGGAAAAGAGCGGCAAACCGGAGGGCCTTTTGTGGCGCGGCAACGCAGCCGCCGAAGCACAGCGCTTCTACCAGCGACATCAAGCGGTCCTGCACTCGCAACAAGCAGTCCCGCCACGGCAAGCGGGCCGCCCGGTCACTGTGCACGCCGCTCCGCCCGGCAAGAACTCCTGCCCGCCGGATCGCCTGCACAGCCAGCTCTTGTGGCGCGGGACGCGCTGCGAGCCCGCTGCCGCGCAGCCGGCCTCGTCGACCGTACGGTTCAGCAAGCGAGAAGAGCACTATCTCGCTGCGGTCCTGACCCTGGCCAACCGGTCGCGACAGCAGCGCTGGCGACTCACCGTCGCGACCATCGCCTCGTTGAGCGTGATGGCTATTGCCCTGTCGTATCTGGTCTTGCGCACCGACAGAGAAGCCGAGCGAGCCGAAAAAGAGGCCGCGCGGGCCGAACGAGAAGCCACTCGGGCGCACCGGCAGGCGGTTCAGGCCCGCAATGCGACCCGCATGGCCGTGGCCCGGGAACATCGAGACGATCCCACCAAGGTGGTCGGACTGCTGCGCGAACTGGAGCCTCCCTCTCTGCCCCGGGGCTGGGCAAACGTGGCCAAAACAGCATTGCACGCCGAGCTCGCCCACACTGTGCTGACTCATCCAGAAGCCCTGGATGACGCTGCGTTCAGCCCCGACGGCCGCCACATCGTGGTCGCTTCCCACGACGGCATAGTGCGGGTGTGGCAGGCTGATGGCCACGGTCAGACCGCGATCCTTCTCGGCCACGAGGACAGGATCAAGTCGGCTGCGTTCAGTCGCGACGGCAGTCGCATCGTCACCGCTTCCCACGACAAGACCGCGCGGGTCTGGCCCGCCGATGGAGGAGGTCCAGCAGTGGTCCTGCGCGGCCACACCGACCGGGTCCGCTCGGCGCGATTCAGCCCCGATGGCACCCGCATCGTCACCGCCTCGTTCGACAAGACCGTGCGGGTCTGGCCCGCCGATGGCCGAGGCCAGCCACTGGTTCTGCGCGGTCACAGTGGCAGGGTCCAGACGGCCGCATTCAGCCCCGACGGCACCCGCATCGTCACCGCCTCGTCCGACAAGACCGTGCGGGTCTGGCCCGCCGATGGCCGAGGCCAGCCGCTGGTTCTGCACGGTCACGACAGCAAAGTCGAATCCGCACAGTTCAGCGCCGACGGGACTCGCATCATCACCGCTTCCTCCGACCGCACTGTGCGAGTGTGGCCCGCCGATGGCCAGGGCGACCCGGTAGTCCTGCGCGGTCACGAGCACACGGTCTACGCGGCTGCGTTCAGTCCCGATGGAACCCGCATCGTCACCGCCTCGGGGGATAAAACCGTGCGGGTCTGGCCCGCCGATGGCAGAGGCGAACCGGTGATCTATCGCGGTCACGATGATGCAGTCCGTTCGGCCCATTTCAGTCCCGATGGAACCCGTATCGTGACCTCGTCGTCAGACGCGACCGTGCGGGTGTGGCGAGTCGACGGCCGGCGCGAGCCCCTGGTGTTGCGCGGACACGACAGCTGGATCGCCTCGGCCGCATTCAGCCCGGACGGACGTCGCGTGGTCACTGCATCCGGCGACAGAACAGCGCGGGTCTGGCCCGCCGACGGCAAGGGCGAGCCCCTGGTTCTGCACGGCCACGAACACTGGGTCGTGTCGGCCGCATTCAGCCCAGACGGCAGCCGGATCGTCACCGGCTCGGCCGACAAGACGGCCCGCGTATGGCGCGCCGATGGCACCGGCCAGCCACTGGTTCTGCGCGGCCACGACGACCGGGTCAGCTCGGCAGCATTCAGTCCAAACGGAGATCGCATCGTCACCGCATCGCGAGACAAAACCGCACGAGTGTGGCGAGTCGTCCAGACATCCCGGCAAACAGCCCAGGGCGACGGGTCGGCCGACTACAGGATCGAGCATTCGACCGATGGCAGCGGCGCCGCTCTGATCCTTTCCGGCCACAATGACTGGCTCAGTTCAGCAGCGTTCAGTCCCGACGGAACACTCATCGTCACCGCCTCGGCGGACAAGACTGCCCGGGTGTGGCGAGCCGATGGCCAGGGCGAGCCGGTGATTCTGCGCGGCCACGAGGGAGCGGTCTATGCCGCGTCGTTCAGCCCAGACGGCAGCCGGATCGTCACCGCGTCGACAGACAAGACCGCGCGGGTGTGGCGAGCCGATGGCAGCAGCCCGACGGTGATTCTGCGCGGCCACGACAACTGGTTGTACACGGCAGAATTCAGCCTGGACGGCACTCGCATCGTCACCGCGTCAGCAGACAAGTCAGTGCGAATATGGCGAGCCGATGGCCAGGGCGAGCCACTCGTGCTGGTCGGACACGAAGACAGAGTTTCGGCCGCGGCGTTCAGCCCCGACGGAACTCGAGTGGTCTCGACATCGGGCGACAAAACCGCCCGGGTGTGGAGCGATCTCAAACCGCTCGAACTCGACGACCCGCGCTTGTGGACCCACACGACCTATTGCATGTCGATCGCACGCCGACAGCGCCTGCTCGGTGTGAGCAAAGAGATCGCCCGGGCCAACCGACAAAACTGCCTCGACCAGGTCAGACGGGCCCGGGCAGAAAACCCACGCTGACCCGGTGGTCGGCCGGTCTTCTGTCGGCATTCGATCGTCGAGTGCCCGCATCCAGCACATCACCGCCATGTCTCAGAGCGAGATGAACCGATCCGGATCTCCCAACCGATCGGCATCCGAAAACACAGACGGACCGCGACCGTTGCGCGGTGTTCCTGTGGTGAGCCGGAATTCTATACGGTCTCACCTACCGGCGGGTCCGCCTGGCGTGGCGTGTTACGCAGCCTTGACCTTGTCACTTACCAGGCTGGTCACGGTTCCAGCGGCAAACTCGGAAGCCCGGTCACCAGTGCTGCGAGCCGCGTTCACAATGTCGAGAATGGTGGCTCGACCCTGATCGAGGCTGACATTGGCCAGCTGATCGACCCGATTGGATACCGAACGCATCAGGTCGAATGCAGTCTTCACGACGTTGTCGGCATAACCGATCGTCGCATCGCTGACCGTCTTGATCTCGGTGCGAACCTCTTGCATCAGATCAAACGACGTATTAACACCGCGCTCGGCGAAATCGATGCCAAATCCGATGACCGAGGTCACAACTGGTTTTCTCGCTACAACTGACGTGGATTTTGTGTCATTACCTGGTTTGCTCATGATCTCACTCCTGTAATAAATCGGCTGTTTATCAGTGGTCTCTATCGGTTGTCTATCCGGTGGTCTACAGAGGTCTATATTTAATGGTCTATTTAATGATCAACGCGCCGCGTGCAATTAACAAATGGATAGAAACAGAGGCGAATCAGACCCAGCGCCATGAACGCGCTTCCCCTTGCGTCAAAACATATCTGAACAGTCGAGAAAGCAATTGACGCGTCGCGTGATCACCAGAGATTAAAAAACACGAAAATCTCTTCACGACAAGATAAAATAGAACTCTTTCTGCAAGAAATCCGTGACCTCTATTCATTGTCACGGCTAATACATCGCAATGAGACGTGACGCCTGTTCAAAGTTGCAATCACGTGTCACATCCGTGACTGGACGGCGCACCGACACGAGCTCATCAAGATGAAGATGAATCATCGGCGGCCCGACCCTGCGCCGAGCAGTCATTGCGTCGAGTAGCCCGGCCCGCGAAGTCCAGTCACAGGCCGGGCACGATCGAGTGGGTTCGACGAGCAATCCGGCCCGGTGAAGTCCAGTCACAGGACCGGTACAATCGAGCAGCCCCGACCGGCCCGATGAGCCATTCGGCCGGTGGGACCAGGTGCAATCGACTCGTCACGAGTTCACGCAGTGAACTCTCGACCGTTTCGGCGCCGCACGGATGACTCGCAGCGGTCCGGGCCGATCGCGGTTTCACTGAAAATATTTATCCCTATTCAAATTACGTCGTGAGTTTGTTTTGTCTAACTGAAAATGTTTATCAGCAACATACAATAGTAGCTTCGGTTATTCCTGTATCGACAGGATCGGACCACTCGACTACCATGCCAGCCCAATCCTATGAGCAAGCCCAAAGATTTTTCACGAAGAGACATGTTGGCTGGCCTTGGCGCTGCGCTGGGAACTGCTGCGCTGGGCGGCTGTGCGATTGACGGCAACGAGACGGGCGGACAGCTCGGATTGGACGATCCGGGCCGATCCGACCGATCACCGGGGCCCGAGCGATCACCGAGTCGGACCGACGAACGGGCCGGGCCGCCGATCGAGCAGATCGATCCGCGCGGCCAGTGCGCGCAGGGCACCGATCTCAGTGCCGAGGAGCTTTTGGCACATATCGAAACCGTGGTGGTTTTGTGCATGGAGAACCGCTCGTTCGACCACTATTTGGGCTCGCTTTCTCTCCTCGAGGGGCGTGACGATGTGGTTGGCCTAGACGGTACCGAGAGCAATCTCAACCGAGACGGCGTGCCCATCGGGGTTCACCTGTTCAACGACTTTACCCCCGAGGATCCGCCGCACAGCTGGAATGCGGCGCGCAAGCAATGGAATAATGGCCTCAACGACGGCTTTGTGCGGACCCATGCGGGCCCGGACGAATCCGACGTTATGGGTTACCACGTACGCGATCAGCTATCGGTTTTGTACTCGCTCGCCGACGGCGGTGCAGTATGTAATCACTGGTACAGCTCGGTCATGGGTCCGACCTGGCCCAATCGTTTTTACTTGCACGGTGCTGACGCCCACGGCCGCAAGAGCAACGTTCCGATCTTTTGGGGGTACGACAGCATCTTTGAAATTCTCGACGACGCCGGGATTTCCAATCTCAATTACTATCACGATGTTGCATTTGCCAGCGCCGGATACTTCAAGCTATCGGGCCTCAAGGGCATCGAGAGGTTTTTCGACCATGCCGAGGCCGGAACTCTGCCGCAGTTTTGTATGATCGATCCCCACTATTTTGGCTGGGGTGCCAACGACGACCATCCATCGCACGATATTCGGCTCGGCCAGGCGCTCATTTCCAGCATATTTTCGGCCCTTTCGCAAAGTCCGCAGTGGGACCGCTGCCTGTTTGTTCTCACCTACGACGAGCACGGCGGCTTTTTCGACCACGTGCCGCCGCCGACCACGGTCGACAGGCGTTCCGATTTTCGCCAGCTCGGTTTCCGCGTCCCGTCGGTTGTCGCGGGTCCCACGGTGCGCCGCGGATGTGGCATCGACACCACGTTCGAGCACACCTCGGTCATCTCCACACTGACCCGGCGGTTTGGCCTGGAAGTTCTCAACGATCGCGTCGAGGCAACGGCAGATCTGTCGTCTTGTATCGATCCGGCACTGATCGACAATCCGCAGCCACCACCTCCACTGCCGACTCTCGACATCTCGAAACGTGCCATCGCCAGCCGCGAGGTCGCCCCCGGCACTCACGTCGAGATGGCCGAAGCCCTTGCAGCGCGGCCGATTCCCGCCCACCTGGACCGGCGCAATCGAGGCCCGGAGATCACCCGCATGTGGCTCGAACGGGCCGAGAAACTCGGCGCAGTGCGGCTCATCGACTAAGAGCCGGTCCAAAAACTCTCCGCGTCGCCAGAGCGGCGATCCATCACCGCCAGCGGGCTTGCTCGTCGGTCAAATACACCCAGTATTCTCCACTCCTCGCGTACCCACTGGCGGCGCGCCTCGCCGCTCTGGCTCG
>JAKSDA010000289.1 GCA_022360315.1 Pseudomonadota bacterium | reverse complement strand
GGGCAAGCTCAACATCGCGCTCGATGGCCTGCCGAGTTTTCCCGCGTTGCCTGAAGGCAGCTCGCTGCATTCGAGCGACATGCACTTCATCGACTCGATGGAACGCATGGAGCGTGCCTACGACGACTGGAAGGAAGGCACCTGGTCGAAGGATCCCTACATCGACATGGTGATTCCGACGATCACCGACCCGGCCATGGCGCCGCCGGGCAAGCACTTCATGAGTTGTTTCGTGCAGTACTGTCCGGCACAGATCGAGGGGCGCGACTGGACCGACGAGGAAGTGCAGGCGTTCGGCCAGACGGTGGTCGACCAGATCGCCAACTACAGTCCCGACTTCAAGGATTTGATCGAGCACATGGAGATTCGCACGCCGGCGATCATCGAGGACGAGATCGGCATTACGGAGGGCAATATTTTCCACGGCGAACTGACCATGGATCAGCTGATGTTCAACCGGCCGATTCCGGGGTACGCACAGTATCGCGGCCCGGTCGGGGGGCTCTACATGTGCGGTTCGAGCACTCATCCGGGCGGCGGCATCATGTCCGCGCCGGGCTGTAACGCGGCGCGCGAGATTCTTTACGATCTCAAACGGCCGAACGTCACGCCGGTCAACTGGGGAGACGACTGATGGGCGAGCGTTACGACGCCATCGTCGTCGGCGCGGGCCACAACGGCCTGGTCTGCGCGGCGCTCCTCGGCAAGGCGGGGCGGAAGGTGCTGGTGCTCGAGGCGAACGGGCAGGTTGGCGGTGCCGCCGTCACCCGCGAATTCGCCGACGGCTACTCGGCGTCGGCCTGCGCGCACCTCCTGTATCAACTGCAGCCGCAGGTCGTCCGGGACCTCGGCCTCGAGTTCGAGACGGCTGCCGACGATCTCGGTACCGTGGCCTTGTCGGCGGACGGCAATCACGTCCGGATCAACGGCAGCGACGTGTCCGGCGTCAGCGACGACGACGCGGCCCAGTACCGCGCATTCCGCAAGCGCTTCAATCGCTACGCCGATCTTCTGAAGACCTATCTGAACCGCACGCCGCCCCGGCTCGGCAAGGATGCGAGCCGGGCCGACATGATGAACCTGGCGCAGCTGGGGTTCGATCTGCGCCGGCTGGGCAGGACCGAGATGCAGGCGTTCCTGCGGGTCATCGGCATGAACATCCGCGACGAAGTGGTCGAGCGCTTCGACAGCGCCCTGCTGCGCGGCGCGATCAGTCTCGATGCGGTGACGGGCACCCACCTGGGGCCACGCTCGCCGAATACGATCATGACCTATCTGTACCGGCTGGCGGGCACCCATGCATCGATCAGTCAGCCGGCCGGCGGCATGAGCGCCGTGACCGACGCCCTGGCGCAGGTGGCACGCGACAACGGCGTCGTGATTCGCACGGATATGCCGGTTGCGCGCATCGCGATATCGGACGGCCGGGTGACGGGCGTCGAATGCGATTCCGGCGAGTCGTTCGGTGCGCCCCTCGTCGTGTCGAAT
>JAKSDA010000034.1 GCA_022360315.1 Pseudomonadota bacterium | reverse complement strand
CTTTAATCAGGAAATGACCAGTCCCAGCCTCCCCAGCAGAATGCCAGATTGTCTATTGTTTTCAAGCAATTAGGCATTTCGGGGCAGGCACCAGCTAGTCTGGCCCGGGCGACTGGTCGACTTCGATGCTCACGCGCCGGGTTTCCCTGACCGGGCGGCACGTCCTTTTGCCGCACACCCAAAAGCGCATGCGAACTGTCGCGGTATATCGCCCTGTGCGGACAGCGCGATAGGCCAGGTCGAAACGCGGCGTTGCTGCGCGGGCATCGACGGAATGACGACGCCGGTACCGCCGCCTGGACAGGTCGATGCCGCGCTCAGGCGTCACCGCCAGGGAGACCACGAGTGGCCCATCGCGCGAGATCGAGTACCCTGGGCGCGGCGCGATGACCAGGGTGAGTGAACCGACATCGCCCGCAACCGTCGTTTTCTGTACGGTCAGTGCGATGTCGTGAGACGGTGCTCGCTCGGCCTGCTGCTGGGCCGAGCTGGGACCGGTGGCCAGCAAGCACACCACACCACACCACCTCGCAACAGTGCGGTGGTGAACAATCCGGGCTAGCTGCTCAGCGGCCCAAATGTCGCGACCTCCGGGGATTATTGCATTTGACTCTGCAATGGGCTCTGTTCCGGGCTTTGAGTGTGCCGCTTACGCTCTTGCCGATACCGGCGCTGGGCGAACTGACCGACACGGGTTGTGCGAATCTCGCGTACAAGTTAGACGGCCCAGGCGAGGAGTTCGTGAAGAGCTGGCAGTTCGGCGCCAAAGCCGTCCTCGCGGCTGGGCAAGACTGTCGGAGAAAGCATGCTGGCAAACGAGAGAGCTGCAACAGTAAATCCGCTCGCGATACGCAACACCAAAGCGATCGAGCACCCAACGAGCCTTTTCGTTATAGTGAGAAAAACAGATCGTAATCAGTCGATACACATCGCGAGGATACCCCACGCGGAAGCGCAGCACTACCGACAAACTCACCGGGATTCTTTTCAAATATCGGTGAGGTGCACCGCTGTTCACGAGGGCTGGTCAGCAGTTCGGTAAGACCGGCAGTGTCAGGTATCAATCACCCAGCGTGGAACCGATAGAACGCGCGGTTCCGCAATGTCGATCGGCTTCGTGGGGCGCGCTTGCAAGAAAACCGCTCATTCGGTCCGGAGCGTATAGAGTGTCACCCTCGCCATGTTGCATCATCGCATCGACTGGTAATACGGTGAGTGAAACGCGACTCCAGATCTTGTGTGTTTGCCATACGATTCACCCCATTTTTCTTCAAGGCGACGGCGGTTTGCGCTTTTCTGACAGCCGTCACAACATTCTCCGTTCATCTCTATCCAGGGCCGGCCAACGCCCGAGAAGCAATGGCGCTCTACGGCGATCCGACATACCTGGCGCAATTCTGGATCGTTATCTTGCACATTATCCTCGTCGTGGCGTCGATGTGGGGTGCCGCGGCCAGACGGCTTGACCGGGCAGCAGGCTTCGTGGTGCTGGGATTTCTCGGCTATCTGCTTTTCGCTGCAGCCGAATTGCTCAGAATGGCATTGCTGTTGTTTGCGGTCAACGCGAGCTGGCGCGCAGGTTATGCGGTGACGAACGAGCCGATCCTGCAGGAGCGCTTTTTGACTCATCTGCAGGGCTGGTCCGGCATCGCTGAAGCGCTGTTCTTTTTGCTGATCATGGGCTTTATGCTCGGCAATCTCTTCTTGGGCTCGGTACTGGTGAGGGGTCGCGGCCTCGAGCGACTCGTCGGTGCAGCACTACTCGTCTGGTCATTACTCGGTGTGTGGACACACTTGCTCGAGCATGTCCGGCTGCCCACGGTTCCCCAGCAACCGGAGTGGCTCGCCTACACGTTCCAGCCCGCTGTGCGGATTCTCATCGCGATCTGGCTATGGCGAGCGGCATCAGAGTCAGCTACCGATGTCGCTGACAGCTGACCTGAACCCAACGCCCAATAGCTAACGGTTAACAGCTTGAACCTGGTTAACAGCTTGAACCTGTTTGGTTCCTAGGCTCGTCCTGCACGGTAGACAGATTCTGTCCCCTGATGTCCTCAACTCTGGACATAGTCGTCAAAGGACAGTCGCGGGACGTCTGATCGAGAAGCGATCTTTGCTGTTTTGAATTTCTGCCCCGAGGGCGGGGACTCGCCGCCGCGAATCGAGTTGTTCATGGCCAAAACGCGGCAGATACCCGCCATGCCTCGGCGCACGCGCACGCCGAACCCTCTCGTCGCCGCGCAAACCACCGCTCGCGCCTTCGCCGGCAGGCACGGCCTGCACGTCTCCCTCGAAGTAGACATAGTCCTCGTTGCCGGCAAAGTCAGCAATGCTCAGCTCGGCGTAGATGGGCGTGCCCTGCGGCAGATCGAGGAAGTCGAGTTGAAAATCACCCAGGGGATCGAAGCCCGCCTCCGAGCCGTATCCCCAGCCAAATTTACCTTGCGGGTCAATAGTCAAGACAAGTGGGCGTATCACGGAGCCGAACTCCGGGGTGAGCTCGCCCGGGCCGGAGTCGGTGAGTACGTAGTATGTCTCCTGCAGGATGTAGAAGTTCTGATCGAGGATGTAGACCAAGATCGCGTACTCGGGGCTACTCTGGCCAGGCGGCCAGTATTCGAACGGAATACTCAAAACCAGGTCACTGCTCTCGGACCAATCGAAGCTCATGTAGAGATAGCCAAAGTTGAAGCCCTGGGTGATGGTCAGTATACTGTAGTCCCACCGGGCATCAACCGTGGTATTGGTATAGTGGGCAGGTTCGTCAGCCAGGAGATAGATATAGTTCGACGTACTGCCGATAACTCCGTAGCCCAGGGTGGCTCCGCTGACATTGGATGCGCTGGACGAGTCGAGGTTCCCGGTCAGGATGATTTCATCCGGCACGAACTGATAATCGGCCATGCGCTGAGGATTGGTAAAGCGGGGTGGGGTAAAACTACCGCTCACAGCCATATCGTAGTAACTCAGCAGGAAATCGCGCCAGGCAGCCGCCTCTGTTATGTGCGCGTAATCGCTCTTGTAGAACTCAGCGCGGGGTGGAAAGTAGATCGAGAGGCCCTGGGCTCGGGTAGTTTGCGGGCCGGCAATCTTCTTCACAACCGCTTTTTCGAGGGCCATGTGGATGCGATTCCCCAGCTCGGCAAACGTCTTATCACCTTGCATGAGATGGGAAGCGAAGTCCCCTATATCGATCATGTGAGGTTCATGGGCGGGGTTTGGCGCCTTGGCAAAACGCAACGTGACATTGTGCTGGCGGCCCACGTGCGGTGCCGACACACTCAAATCGTCGATCAAGAGGGCCGAGAGATCAACCAGGGCAGAGTCGAGATCGTCGAGTGCGTACAGATCAGTGAGTGACAGCGTGACCTGCTGGGCCTCCTTTTGTTCGCGGGCCTGGTCGAGAAAGCCATCCATCCAGGCGGTTGCCAGATCGATCGGCCCCTGGCTCGGGTCAGCGCGGATGCCGCTCAAACTCCGGTAATCCCAACCGTGACCGGGCTCGAGCTCCTCCGATGCGAGCAGATACTCGCCAAATGGACTCAGTACCGCGGCCACCTCGTATGTGGCCATCAGGCAGGCATCAAACCCGATTAGAGCCAGTTGCTCGAGACCTGCCCGCTCCATGCCGCTGGACAGCCCGTCGCGCAGCTCGGTCAAGGTGAGCAAGTCGTGATTGGCGGTCGAGTCGTCGCCGCCAAATCCAGGCCAACCAGCGCCGTGATTCCAGAAGATCAGGGCGTATCGATCGGCGGGAAACTCCTTTACAGCCCAGGAGACAAAATCTGTCAGCACCGCCGGGTCGCCCATGTTGGGCTCGCCCAGGTCGGCCAGCTCTTCGAGCTGACCGGAACGGACGAGCAGCCGCTTGGCACTCACCCATTCGGGCAGATCGCCAACACCACCCACGGCGTGCATGAGCGCGCGATCTGCCTGGACCACGAGATTGAACTCCTCGCCGGTCCCAACCTGCATCATCTCACCGAGATCGTCCAGAGCGAATGATTCGAGGTCATTGTCGGCAGCCATGTAGATCATCACGGTCCAGCTCTCGCCAGACGCCGAATGGCGGCGATCGCCGTGCCCGTTGTTCGGGTCATTGTCGCCGCTACCACTCCCTCCGCCACAGGCAAGGAGCAGGCTCACCACGCCCGGTAGGACTAAAGCCCATCGCCAACATCTCCCATCGCGCGTCCCGCGGCTGGTCAGCAATGATCGGATTGCTTCCGACCGTGCTTGATCACGCGTCTTATCACGCTCCGCAGGCTTCTCGCCCACATCTTGCCAGCTGTGCACCTCGCTACTCCAGTAAGGCCCGATTTGTGATCGAAGTTGTGAGCCACGATGAACATCTTGCTTCCTCTCATTCATGCTTTGTCTCCTTGCAATTCACTCGATTTCGTTCCTCTCCACCGCAGGGAAGCACTATAGAACTTACGTGGCCATGAGAACACAAATAGAGCCAGAGACGTGGCGTTATCCAGTGGACAAAAATCCGCCCGATCGAGTCGTTTAACCTGAAAAGAGTCCGCCTGCTCGTAGGCAATCACCGCTTCCTTGACTACCTTCACTGACTACCTTCGCTGCTGGATTGCGAATATTTCGCACGCCGTGCAGAGTTTGCGTCTCGCATCGAGACAACTCGCGGACCATAAACAAAGTTGGCAGCGCCGGTTGCGCTAGTCATCACTGAAAAACTGTGCCAATTCGTCCTCTTTAGCCGCGGCGTCGCGATAGCCCAGGTTGATGAGCTCGGCGGCGAAATTGCCGTCGAACAACAGGTACGACAGGAGGTCGTTTTCGTGCGCAGCTTCGCGTTCGGCCAGGCGGGACACGAATCGGCGAGCCATGAGGCCGCGTATCTTGGCCTTACCCGACCTCACGAATTCCGATGCAATGATGCCGATGTCGACCGACGGGCGAATGTGCAGGGCCCGTAGCGGGCGCAGCGGCGCGCCCCGCAGTTCGATGAGTTTGCGGTTAATGGTGTCGACAAACTCGGGCCCAAAGGCATCCTCGCCCGCACGCAGAATGGCGTTGATTCGCTCCATGCGGTCGAGATCGTATTCAGTATGATCGAGAAGGAGCGCGTTGAGCGCTTTGCCCAGCAAAAAGAGTGGTTTTGGGAAAGCCTCCTCTCGCTCCTTGCTCATATACAATTCTTCGCCGCGATTGGCTACATGACGCAGTGAGACCAGAAGGATCTTGCTGGCACCCAGGCGAATCGCCGGCGACATCGGTGTATTCTGGCGCAATCCACCATCAGTGTAGAACTCGCCCTTGATCTTGACCGCCGGAAACAACAGTGGAATGGCTGCGGAGGCCAGGACGTGGCGCGGACCGATGCTGGCCGGGTAATGGCGAACAAACGGATCCTTGCTCCAGGCGACAGGGATCGGTTCATTGCTGCTGATGAACACCGCAGTGTGGCCCGTGCCGACGTGAGTTGCCGAAATCGATAGGGCGCGCACATGATGTTTGCGCAGGTTGCGGCGGATGTTGCGCCAGGGGATGGCCTCGAATACAAATCTTTCCAACCCGCTGGTCTCGAGCAGTCCGCCGTAGCGAAACGACCCGGGTTGTGGCGGTGGGGGATCTTTGCGGAACAACATGCGGAACGCCCGCAGCAGATCTTTGGGCCGCAGCGACATCAGCTTCTCGAGTTCGAGCGAGCGCCAGTGCTCGATCAACTGTGCGTGCTGCAAGTCGGGGTCGTGATTGGTTGCGGCGAGAAATGCCGCGTTGATGGCTCCCACGCTGGTTCCTGCCACGATGTCCAAGGGGACATGACGACCCAGGCGCCTGGCCAGGTGACTGCGCAGATAGAGAATGACGCCGGCCTCGTATGCTCCACGCGAGCCTCCACCCGACAGAACGATGCCCGTGTGTATTTCTTTTTCGCTCACAAGCTGCATTTTCGGCCGACTGATGGCGCCGCCGCAAGGCAACTGTGCGACGCGATCGCATGCTCGGATTACAGGCCGCGAACAATGCACGACAAGAACCACCCCACACCGGACCGACAGTCAGCGAAATTGCGCAACCCCGGAAGGTGATTTCCTGTCATTCTTTGCAGAGAATGTCCATGCTGCCCAACCTGCTGGTGATGATCGAGCGAGCAAACCACCCGGCGCCCGGCCGCTTCGCTCCGCGGCAACTCCGCCTCGCATTGTCTGCCGGAACGGTCAGGCGTAGACTCGTGGCCGCGCTGTGTGGTCTGGCCTGCATGGTATTCGGCCTCTCTCGACCGACCGCTCAAGCGTCCCTGGAAACCGCTGATGGCCGCGATACATTGCACGAGGCCCGCCTGGTGCACGATGTCGCAATCCGCGGCGTGGTGGCTTCGGTCAAATCGACCCAGCTCATCGTCAACGCCAGCAAACAACCACAGGAAGCGGTCTATACATTCGATCTTCCCCTCCACGCCGCGATTACCGGACTATCCATCCGCCTGGCCGATGGTCGTACCAGTTCTGCAACCGTGGTCGATGCCAACGCTGCGATCAAAACCCCACAGGATCCCGGGGGAATTGCAGCTTCACCAGACCTCGGCTTGTTGCGCATGGTGGCGCGAGACAAACCCCACATCGACGCGCATTCGCTCTATGCCAGAACAACCTACGAACTGCGCGTGTATCCGGTGGCACCCGGCCAAGTCACCACGGCTACAATCAGCTGGGTTGCCCCGCTGCACTACGACGGCGGTCGGCTTTCACTCCGCATCCCGCAGCGGGGTGGTGCCGGCAATCTGGTCCGCGAGCAGGTCGCGCTGACCCTGTCCCCACCACCGGGAGCACGCGGTTTTGCATCGGTTCACGGGGGCGGCAAACTGCTCGGCAAACGCATCCGACGCGCTCGCTTCACGGCTTTGCCACGTACCGACATCGTGATCGAGGCAGTACCCGATCTGGCTCTTGGCCTCGCGCAGCCATCGGTGTCGTTTGCCGCCGCGCCCATTCGCAATGGCTTTGGCGCGCTCGCGATCTCGGTACTTTCACCACCGCCGCGCGGTCGCGTCGGGCTGCAATACGAGCGAGCTCTGCTCGTGGTCGATGTATCGCGCAGCATGGGTCCCGACGGCCTGGCCGCAGCCAACCACATTGCCAGCGGGCTGGTGGCCAGTCTGCCGGCCCTGGCCGATGTCGAAATGGTACTCTTTGACCGCGAGGCCAGACGGGTTTTCGGCGAGTGGAGCAAAAACAACAGCATAACGCGCAAAACGATTGCCGGGGCTCTGCGTCCGGGCGATCTGCGCAACGGCAGCAACCTCGGCGCCGCGCTCGATCTGGCCCATTCCATCCTCGACCGCGAACCCATTGCCAGCCGGCCGGCCGAGGGCTTCGAGCGCGGCGTCCGTGCCTCGACCCTCATAGCCATCATCAGCGACGGCATGACGCCGCTCGGGCTCAGCGGCAAGGCCGCCATCGATCGCCTCGGCGATGACGTCCTCCGCGATATCGAGATCGCCGCTGTCTTTTTGACCCCCGACTCGGCCCCCATCCCCGACACCACTCGAGGAGCCATGGCCGCGCTGGCCCAAAAAACCCGCGGGCGGGCCATCGCAACCCGTTTTGGTGACGCGGCGCGCAGAGTCAGAAAATTGTCCGCCGAGCTGAATCGGCCAGCACCGTTCACTGCTCTGTCAGTCCAGGCGACCGCAGCGACCATCGAGGGAATCGCGCTGCCGAGACGACTGGAGCCGGGCCAGGGAACGGTCGCACTCGGCTTTTACCGGGGCCAAATCCCGAAACACCTTCATCTTCATGTCGAGCAGCACGGCAAATCGCAGAAAATCGCGGCCAAACGCGACTCTGGCCTGCGCCGAGCAGGGCTCGCTCTGGCGCTGGCCGCAGCCACCGAGGACGACTTTCTCGAGCCGGGCGAACTCGACGCGACCGATTCGCAGTCGGACAGTGATAAGCAGATTATCGAAGAGGCCAGGCGCGGTCTGATCAGGGCTGCCAGCCAGGCCAGCACGGTAACCAGGTACAGCTCGATGATCGGCCTCGATGCTACAGACCGCTACGCCCGGGATCGATTGCAGGGGGTGAAAAAATGGGGCCCCTTCGCGTTCTCGCGCCTTCCGCCACCACAGCGCAAGCCAAATTACCAACTACGCCAGTTTGCTGAGAGTCATGACGATGACGAGGAACTGGGACGAAATAGCGGACGTCGAACCGGTGAACTCGATCGCAATATCATTGAGAGACTGATCTCTACCTACGTAGTACCCAAGGCCGAGGTTTGCTATGAAAACGAACTACGAAAAAATCCTAATCTTCGCGGTTCGCTCACTGTAGTCATCGAGATTGCACGGGGCGAGGTGCAAGAGGCCAGTGTTGCGAAATCGACCTTTGCCAGCGGCAGTATCGAGGGCTGCATCGAAACAGCGGCCTATACGATTCAGGTGCCCCGTGTCGCGCTCGGAGACGATCCCGAAACGATTGGTGTTGCTCGCTACCCAATGTCGTTTCGCAGAAGAGATGGCCGCGGCGAGGTTCAGCTCGGTGTCCCGGGCCAGAAGTCGGTCGCCGATCCAACCAGGGTCTCCGATCCACTGGGCGGGCTAGAGGATCTGGATAGATAGACAGAGTTTTTCGTAAGAATCTGGCCAAATACCTTCAGTCTCCAGGTGCGTAGCCGAACTACGAAGCGTAGAGAGCAAGTAATCACGCCTGTTTTTTCAAATTCTTACGATGAGTCAGTACGGCTTTTGCGGTGCTCGAGAGTTTTTTTTTTGCTGAAATTTAAGGTCGTAGACATTGATCCGATAGATCCCCACAGGTGAGACACATGCGATTGAACACTCCCATTGGCCTGGTAAAGGGTCAAATGTCTCCTGCTGCTCAAGAGGTGTTTGAACGGTTGATCGATGGCTCGTTCGAGATCAACCTGGAGCGTCTCGTCGACGCCATGCTCGACGAATTCTACACCTTGCCCGATATTGCCGACCTTACAGAAGATACCGAGAACCTCTCATCACGCACTGGCTCGTTGTCGAGCGCCCGATAAGCTGCTGCTTCTGCCATACAGTCCTCATCAATCGCCTCTCTTTCGGCAAGATCCGCGATCGTTCGTGCAACGCGAATAAGCCTGTTGACCGATCTTGCCGTCAATCCCTGCCTGACCTGATTTAACCGCTCGAGCAACCGCTCGGCGCGATCGCTGAGAAGACAGGTCTGCTGCATTGCCACCAACGACATTTCCGCATTGGTACGACAGCCAAACCGGGCCAGGCGCTTGCGCTGAACCTGGCGCGCTCGTACTACCCGCTCGCGGATCGCACGCGAACTTTCGGCTGGAGCCTGTTGCCGCAGATCACTCAACTCGACTCCGGAGACAAAAATTTGCAGATCGATACGATCGAGAAGCGGTCCGCTCAGTTTGTTGCGATAGCGCTCGATCGCTCGCAAGCCACAGGTGCAAACACGACGTTGCGAGCCGAGCCAACCGCACGGACACGGATTGGCTGCTGCGACCAGCAAAAACGATGCCGGCAGCGTGACCGTGCCCTGTACCCGTGCCACAGTCACACTCCTATCCTCGAGAGGCTGTCTGAGTGATTCGATGACAAAGCGCTGGAACTCGGGAAGCTCGTCGAGAAAAAGCACACCATTATGTGCCAGCGAGATCTCGCCAGGCCGGGGCACTGATCCTCCGCCGAGCAGTGCGGCTCCACTCGTCGAATGGTGGGGGGCGCGAAATGGCCGCCTGCGCACCAATTCACCCCTGGCCAGACCGACTGCCGAATAAATCTGCGTGGTCTCCAGAATCTCTTCATACGTCATGGGTGGCAGAATTGACGGAATACGGCGCGCGAGCATGGTCTTGCCAATTCCCGGAGGACCGGTCAGAAATAGGTTGTGCCCTCCGGCCACAGCAACCTCGATGGCTGCGCGAGCTGTGTGTTGCCCGCGCACATCGCTCATATCGTCTGGCGAGCCAATACTGTGATTACTGGTCTGGCCAGTTTGTGGCACTGGAACTCGCGGCAGAGGAATGCCGCCTCTGAGCCAATCCACGACCTCGGATAGGTGCGAGGCAGCATACACTTCGATATCTTCGACCACCGCGGCCTCAGCTGCCGATCGGGCGGGTAAGAGAAGACCGCGCATACCCCTGTCGCGAGCCAGAATAGCGGCGGATAGCGCTCCCCGGACCGGTCGCAGCGAGCCGTCCAGACCCAGCTCACCCATGAGCAACAGCTGATCGAGAGGTCCCTGCTCGACCAGTTCTTCGGCAATCAGAATCCCCATTGCGATCGGCAAGTCAAACGCAGCCCCCTCTTTGCGGCGATCAGCCGGTGCCAGGTTGACCGTGATCTTCTTGTTGGGCATGGCTTGCCCGATATGCGCCAGAGCCGAACGAATTCGCACCGCACCCTCACGCACCGAGGTGGTCGGCAGGCCCACGACATGATAGCCGGGTAGCCCACTGGCCACATCAACCTCGACGACAACAGCAAATGCATCGATACCCAAAAGAGCACACGAAGCGACAGAACCGAGCATGCCTCTGCTTAGAGCAATCACAGTGCCATTTATAACTAATCGAGATTGTTATTCTCTGTCCGGGGACCCGGACAAAAGATTGGCCGGATATCGGACAGTGTCCGGCCGCCCGGCCGCTCCGGCAAGGGGGCCCGGACGTCTCGGCGAGCAATGTGGAGCAACCTTCCTGCTGGGAAGACGGCTGTCTGACCGAAGCAATCACAAAGAAGCAAGTAATCCTGGGGAATTATATCGATGACCTCGATGTGGGCCCGACCGGATGTCGATTTTTGTCCACCGAGAGGAGGTAGTGTGGCTCTTACCAGATGAGGCCAGCAAGGGAGTTAGCTGTTGCGAGTTCGAACTCTGAGCTACGGACATGCTGTGGATGCAGCCGAGCCAGCGCATGAGCGTCGGGAGATCATTCTCGGCAGACTTACCGATAAGGCTGCCAGGCGCGGGTTGCGCATCGCGCAGGACCTTTTGCGCAACCCTGCAGAGGCCGAGGATGCGGTGCAGGATGCCCTGGCCCGAGCTTGCGAGGCATGCGATCGCCTGCGCGATCTGGAAGCAGCAGAGAGCTGGTTCTACCGGATCCTCACCAATGTATGCCTGCGCGGCTTGCGCCGTCGCCGGCTCAGGCAGTTGTTTTTTGGCCAGGCCAATGAAGTGGCCGAAAACTCGGCTGCTTCGAGTGAGACTCCCGCCGATCGCGCGCTGGCTCGACAGCGCGATGTCGCCTTGCTGGTCAGCGCCCTGGATCGGTTGCCAGTGAAGCAGCGAACCGCTCTTCTCCTGCGCTACGGCCACGATATGTCCATCTCTGAAATTGCCGACATGCTGGGCGTGAAGCCCGCAACGGTCAAGACTCATCTCGTTCGCGGTCTGCACCGCCTGCGAAAAATCATGGAGAGCCCAGTATGAAGCCAGACAAGTCAGACAAGCCAGACACCAATTCCTCTTGTATCCGAGTGGTCGAGGCTCTCGCTACCGGGCAGTCGCTCGATGCGGAAAGCCAGTACCACCTCGAACACTGCCCGGACTGCGTCGAACTGTCGCGTCTACCCGAGCGCATCGGAGAGGCGAGTCGCGCTCGAGCAGCTGTCGAACCGAGGCCGGGGTTTGCCAGCCGTATGCAGGCAGGAGCCAGCGCGCGTCTGGCCACACGGCGCCGTATGCGCGTCACGTATACTGCGGCAACTGCATGCGCAGTCGTACTGCTGGGTGCGGGACTGACCTCCTGGTTGCCCGGAGTAGTGGCCGAGTTCAATACCATCGCCCGTGCTCCCGATTCCCCGGCAGAGCCGAAGACCCCCGATGTGACTGGCGAGACTCGCGATGTTGTGAACCCCGACCATGGCGAGTCGACTTCAGACCGACAGCCAGTCGATGTACGGGATACGCTGGTGCACGACCAATCGGTACCCGACCAGCCGGTGCCCGACCGCGTTCGGCCCGACGATCTCATCGTCAACGTGGCTCACTTGTGGAATCCCGAGGCGCCGCTGGAATTCGAGGCCGACTGGCGAGCGGCCGGCGGCAATGTCGCGCCCGGTGACATCGCGTCCGCTGGTGATACCATTGGCCTCAACCCCAACCAGCGCAAATTGCTGCAGCAGATCGTCACCGATCTCGACCGCGTGGAGGCCAAAAGCCGGACCGAGATCAGCGAGGCCAACGCTGCGCTGCGCAAAGAGCTCGACAATCCCAACCCAAATCCCGACCGGGTCGCTCGCCTGATCGACCGCATTAGCCAACTGCAGGCCGAGACGCGCAAACGCCGGGTTCTTGCCTGGCTGCGAGCCCGCAAGCTGCTTTCTGCCGCGCAGCGCAGCAAGCTGTCTCGAATCCGGCAAAACCGGCGACTGCGGGTCGCCGAACGCGACGAGGCCGAGCGCACCCGCCGGGAAGAGCCGGCCAATCGCGGCAACCATTGGGCCGAACAACCCTGGGCCGAACAACACGACGAGGGCGACAGCGTCTTCGACTGGATGGATAGCGGTGATTGGGGTGATATCACCATCGACCTCGACGACGAACAGGTCGACCGCGCCGTGCGCAAAGCTCTCGAGAAAGCGCAAGAGCAGATACGCGAGCAAAGTCAGCGGCTCGAGAATATGCCCGATGACACCTGGTCCGAGGAACTGCAAAGGGAACTCGAGGAAGTCCAGCGCGAACTCGAGCGCATTCGACTCCTCGACCCGCAACAGGTAAAACGGCTGCGCGAAGAGGTGATGCGCGAGGTCAATCAGTCCCGCAAGCAAGCACTCGAGGAGGCCAGGCGGGCCCACAGGGAGTCCCTGCGCGAGGCCAAACGAGCCCACAAAGAAGCCCTCCGAGCGGCCAAGCAGGCCCGTAAGGAAGCCTTCCGCGAAGCCAAACAGGCCCGAAAAGAAGCTATCAAGGCCAAGAAAAAAGCCTGGCGCGAAGCCGCGCGGGCCCACCGGGACGCCGAACGAGCCGAAAGATCATCCGAACGCGCCCGCCGCAGAGCACTGCAAAACCAGCGGCGCGTTCTGCAAAGACTCCGCCAGCGGCTCGATAGATACCACCGTCATCGCAATCACCATCAACATCCACACCACGGCGACGAAGACGAGGACGAGGACGAAGACGAGGACGAGGACGAAGACGAGGACGAGGACGAGGACGAAGATGAAGACGAGGATGAAATCGAGATAGACATCGATTTCGATTTCGAATTCGATGGCAGTGCGTCAGCCCAGGGCGACCACCGAACGCTCCGCGTCATCACCCGGCCGTGGGCTCGTGTTTTTATCGAAAGACCCGACGACAGCATGGCACCGCTCATCATTCAACTCGCCACCAACCCCGAGGTTATCTGATCCATACACCCGGCTCTATGGTCGGGCCTCTATACAGGTTTGCCAAAGTTGTATCAGTCCGATACAGACTGATCAAATATCAGCAGCCGATCGCATAGCGATTCCCGACTCCGTCCCATTGCTGTCCAGCTTCTCGACCTCTCCTTGTCAGCCTGGCTGAACGTTGGTTACGGCTTCAGTCGCCGCGGCTATCTCCCATCCAAAAAGCACTCTCGCGGCAGTAATTGTTGCCGCCCTGTCACCTTTTCGGGTGGCTGATTTTCGTTTCTCATACCGACACGTTAGGATGTAGTGCGACTGCATCGGAATATGTTGGATTGCAAACGAGAGAGGAGACTTCGATGATGACTCATATCAGGAACGGCACGGCCGTCACCCTCGCAGCTCTGCTCCTTGTCAGCTGTGGCAAATCCGAGCAAGGCAGCCAAAAAGACCAGACTCAGACTCCAGACAAAGAGAAACGAACTCTCGTCATCAATGCCAGCACATCGGATCCCAAGCCCAAGGCGGCGATGCAACAGCTCATCGAGGCATTTAAAGCCGAGCATCCAGATGTCGAGGTCAAGCTCAACCTTTTCGACCACGAGAGCTTCAAAACCTCGGTGCGCAATTTTCTCAGTGCAAAAGCGCCCGATGTCCTGAACTGGTTTGCTGGAAATCGCATGAAAGTGTTCGTCGACCGCAACCAGCTGGAGGACGTGAGCGATCTGTGGAAGCAGGGCGGTCTGGCCGACAGCATGAGTTCTGCGCTGTCCGCGATGACAATAAACGGCAAGCAGTACGGCGTTCCCTACACCACGTATCAGTGGGGAATTTATTACCGCAAAGACCTTTTTGAACAGCACGGACTGTCCGCGCCCAAAACCTGGGATGAGCTACTGGCTGTGTGCAAAGCACTCAAGGACAAGGGAATCGTGCCATTTACCATCGGTACCAAGTTCCTGTGGACCGCTGCGGGGTGGTTCGACTATCTCAACCTGCGTATCAACGGGCTGAAATTTCACCTTGATCTGATGGATGGCAAGGAATCCTATACCGACGATCGGGTCAAAGCGGTGATGGCCAAATGGCGCGAGCTCATCGATGCTGGCTATTACATCGATAACCACGCCACCTACTCGTGGCAGGAGGCGCTGCCCTTTTTGCAGCAGGGCAAGGCAGGCATGTATCTGCTCGGCAACTTCTTGCTCGGCAACCTCCAGGCCGGAGAGCTCGACAAATACGGGTATTTCCCGTTCCCGGTCATAAACCCCGACATCGGTATCTTCGAGGACGCGCCCATCGACACCCTGCACATTCCGACAAAGGCCAAGAACAAGGACGATGCGCGCAAATTCTTGGCATTTGCCGCCAATGTCAAACAACAAGCCGAGATGAACAAAACCCTCGGACAACTGCCGCTGCACAAGGACGCTGCGGTCAAAGACGACCGATTTCTCAAAGCCGGCGCCGACTTGCTGAGGAACGCCGCGGGATTGGCCCAGTTTTATGACCGCGACACCACGCCGGACATGGCCAAGATCGGTATGAAGGGGTTCCAGGAGTTCATGGTCAAGCCGGAGCGCGGCGACGCCATTCTCGAACGGGTCGATAAAGCGCGCCAGCGCATCTTCAAAAAGTAAACCGAAACGCAGTAAAGAGAAACGCATTCGTGGTGGCTCGACGAGGCGTTTCTCTTTGCCCGGGACTGAGCGAGTGCGGAGCTATCGACAACGGCGAGGTCCACAATGACCCAATCACCTATTGCTGCTCTGTGGCGGCGGTACCGCATGCAAATTGTACCGTGGCTTTTCCTGGCGCCCGCGCTCTTCATGTTCGCGGTGTTTGTCATCAACCCGATCATTGAGAGTATCGCGGTGAGCTTTTATGAGTGGGATGGGCTGGGCGAAAAAACCTGGGTTGGCCTGAACAACTACCGCGAGCTCTTCGATGACGACCAGTTCTACACCGCACTCAAGAACAACGTCATCTGGCTGGTTCTGTACATGTTGGCCCCGCCGATTGGCCTGGCCCTGGCGCTCTTTCTCAACCAAACGGTACGGGGGATTCGTCTGGCAAAAGCGCTTTTTTTCTTCCCCTTCGTGATCAGCCAAGTCGTTGTCGGGTTGGTTTTTGCCTGGTTCATGGACCCCAGTTTCGGGCTGCTCGGCGAGGGATTCAAAATGTTTGGGCTCGAGCCGGTTGCCATCCTGGCCGACGAGCGCTACGTGACGTACGGAATCATCATCGCCGGCCTGTGGCCACAGATCGCCTACTGCATGATTCTCTATCTCACCGGCCTCAACAGTGTCTCCCCGTCAGTGGTCGAGGCGGCCAAAATGGACGGGGCGCGGTCGTTTAACATGTTGTGGCACATCATCTTGCCCGAACTGCGCCCGGCCACGTTTATTGCCATCGTGGTGACCGTGATCGGAGCGCTGCGCAGTTTCGACCTGGTCTCCATCATGACCGATGGCGGGCCGTACGGCAGCTCGTCGGTCATGGCCCACTACATGTACGATCAGGCTATACGCAATTACCGCATGGGCTACGGCGCTGCCATTGCCACAGTGCTTTTTGTCATCATGGACGTGTACATCGCGTTCTTTCTCCGCCGCATGCTGAGCAAAGAGCGAGGTCGCTGATGTTTCCCACACCCATCGCCAATGCGTCGAAGCGAGTCCAAGTTCTCTACCGCGTCGCCCTGCCGATTGCTCTGGTCGTCTGGTTGCTGCCACTCATCGCCATCTTTTTCACCTCGGTGCGTTCACTGGCCGACATCAACCAGGGCAACTACTGGGGCTGGCCAACCGAATGGCAGCTGTGGGAGAACTACAGCGCCATCTTCGAGGGCTCGCCCATGGCCCGCTATCTCATCAACAGCTTTGTCGTCACCATACCGGCAGTCATCGGTTCCATCGCCATCAGCACGCTGGCCGGATTTGCTTTTGCTGTCTATCGGTTTCGCGGCAACATATTACTTTTTGCCATGTTCGTGGCCGGCAATTTCATTCCCTTCCAGATTCTCATGATCCCGGTCCGGGACCTGGCAGTCGAACTGGGTATTTACGATAGTTACTCGGCCTTGATCTCGTTTCACATCGCCTTTCAGGCGGGATTCTGTACCCTGTTCATGCGCAACTTCATCGCTGCCCTTCCCGTCGAGCTGATCGAGGCCGCCCGGGTCGATGGCGCCTCGGAGCTGCGCGTGTTCTGGAATGTTGTCCTGCCCCTGGTCAGGCCGGCGCTCGCCGCTCTGGCCGTGCTGATCTTCACGTTTGTGTGGAACGACTATTTCTGGGCACTCGTCATGGTCCAGGGCGACCACGCCCGGCCGATCACTGTCGGTCTCTCCGCTTTGAAAGGGCAGTGGCTCGCTTCGTGGCAATTGATCAGCGCCGGCTCGATCATTGCCGCTCTACCGCCTGTGGCGCTCTTTTTCGCCATGCAGCGCCACTTCATCGCTGGCCTTACTCTCGGCGCGACCAAGGGCTGACCGGCTACTACATGGCCAACCCGATGGCAGCGCTGGGAAAGACCTCTCCTTCGTCGATGCTGTAGGACAGGTCGATACCAACCGCGGGAATGGCAACATTCTTGAGGAAGAATCCCAATCCGATACCCGGAGTTATAAACGTCTGGGTGTCGTCATTCCATTCCGTAACCCCGCCGTCTACAAACGCGGCAAAGGTCCATGTACCGCCGAGAGCGCCAAACAGGGGAATTGCGTACTCCACCGTGGACAGTGCAGCGGTTTCGACCCACAGGCCTTGCTCATGGAACCCACGAGTGCCGGCCATTCCGCCCAGGATCAGGGCATCGAGAAAGTGATCGCCGCGGCGGAGATGAAAGCCGAGTGACAGGCTTAGCGAGTGATTCCAGGGCAGGATTCGGCCCAGGTTGCTCTGGATATCCAGCATCGCGACATCGCGCGGCGACTGCAATCCATGCCGATACCGAGCTTCCATACGAAGCCCCTCGTTGGCGATGATCTTGTAGTTCTGACCGTCGTAGCGCAAGCGGATCTGCGGGCCGAAGATGGTTTCTCGCTCGGGTGGAGGCATGAAGTCTCCGTACACCTCCGTGCTGCCAAAGTCGGCGAACGCTCCGACCAAAAGGCTCGCGTGCTTGGTCAAACGATAGCCGCCCAAAAGGGATACGGTTGCAGATCGATCTTCAAAGGCGTCGATGACCGTTTCCGACTCGTAGCGCTTTTTGGGGCCTGTGTAGTATCTGGCAGAAAGCTGGCCGATGAAACGAGTTCCAAAAACTGCGGGATCCTGATAAAACGCGAAGAATTGGCTACCTCGGTCGGAGAAATTTCCGCCCAGGGCCAGCTGTTTGTTGCGGCCGAACAGATTCATCTCGAACAGTACTCCGCCCACGGTCACACCGTCTCCGCTTCCCACCACCATGGGCAGGGGAATCAGAGTCCAGCGCTCGGCCACTTCAATGACCAGGACATCGCCCCGAGTGGTTTTCTCCCGTCGCGCCGTGACTTTGCTGAACAGGCGCAAGTTCATCACTCGCTGCCGAACCTCGGCCAGATCGCTCTCGGTCAGACGGGCCCCCGGTTCGATCGCCGCAGCGCGGAGGATCACCGAGTGATGGGTTCTCTTGTTGCCGCGCGAACGAACCGCGACAACCTCGAACGCGTTCGTTGCATTGTCGACCCAGGTCGGCTCGGACAATGCAGTCGCGACAGTTGCTCGCGTCGCCGGCTGTGGCTGGGCGAACAGGCTGGACGGCAAAAAGGCAAAGACCACGGCCAGGAGTGCGGAACCCACCCGGGGCAGATGTCGACGTGTGTTCCAGTAGGGATTCAAGCTTTGGTTCATTGCAAGCTCGTACGTGGTGGGAAACAGGGGCGAATGCAGTCTAATCTCCGGCTGTGCAGGCCGGGTGGTCCCGGAACCCGGCTCGAGCACAGCAGCATTGCACCGCTACCGGGATGTCACAATCCGATGCGTGCCTGGGTCGGACCATCTGGTACTTGGTTTCTTGCGTTGAATAATCCCGGTTGCCGTACCCTACGCGATCCGTCACCAGAGGCAAGGCGTTTTCTCGACAGCGCCGGATACTGCCACATTCTGCCAACCGGCCACATCGCCGGCGGACACTGCACAGCGGCACGTCGTCCGGGCTGCCGGTGCAGGCTCCGCCCGGTGCGGGCTCGGGACACCGGGTCGGGAAATGGCCGAGCCAGCGACCCGGTCATGAGTGGCGTCGCACCTGCGGTGTCGGTTCGCATCAGGGTCGGGGTGGACACTCTGGCCGTCTCCCGCCGGCAGCCAAGCGGCGCGTCGATCCGGTTGCACGCCGGCCCCGACCGGTACAATGCGCTCCTCTCGACCTGGGCAGAGGCCGCGTCTCGGCATCATACAAGGCGTCCTCACCTCGATTCGGAAACGGTATGGCACGCCTTTGCTGATTCGATGCAGAATTACCATTCTTCGCTGCAAACAAACTATTTATTTATCAATATGACGTACATATAAGCCGAGTATCGCTTGTCCAATACTGCGATACGTTCCAGACCGAGTTATTTGCCGGTCATGGCGGCTTTTTGACTCATATCGAACCGATATTGCCTTGTACCGTGTACCGTGTGGTCGGAAAAAACACATTGATACTGATCGCAAAAAAAACAATTGATGACAATGGCAAGCTAATCACATAATGTAGTTTACCGATGCAGCCTGGCACAGTCGTTGCGGGTCGCTATGTCATCGAAGCCCTGGCCGGTTCTGGTGGCATGGCCTCAGTATATAAAGCGCGAGATCAACGAGAGGGTTGTACAGTCGCTTTCAAAGTACTGCAGGTGCGATCCGAGCATCTCGACCAGCGATTTGCCCGCGAGAGCAAACTGCTCCACGAACTCCATCATCCCGCCATCGTGCGTTATCTCGACAGCGGAGTCACCGACCGGGAACAGCGGTTCCTGGTCATGGAATGGCTGGACGGCGAGGATCTCAGTTCTCGAGTATCCCGCCAGCCGCTCACCATTACCGAAACGCTGATTCTGGCCGAGCGGATCACCTCGGCGCTGACCTTTTTGCACTCGATGCGCATCGTGCACCGCGATGTCAAACCAGCGAACATTTTCTTGTCCAATGGCGAAGTGGCTGAGGCCAAGCTTCTGGACTTTGGAATTGCGCGATGGGCGGCCCATACGCCCACGCTGACTCAGCCCGGGACTCGCAATGGAACCCCCGCTTATATGTCCCCGGAGCAGGTACGCTGTGTGCGGCACTTAAATCCGCGTACCGACGTCTTCTCGCTCGGCTGCGTGCTCTACGAATGCCTCACCGGAAATCCCGCATTTGCCGCCAAAGAAGCCATGGCGGTGTTCAGCCGGATTTTGGTCGAGCAGCCGCCCGCGCTGCGCGAACTGGTGCCAGCTGTACCAGGGCCACTCGACGCGCTGATCGGCCGCATGTTGGCCAAACAGCCCCACAACCGGCCGACGAGCAGTGTCGTCGCAACCGCGATCCGACAGCTCGGAGCTCTGTACCATGATGAACACGCGAGCCCGCGGCCATTGACCCTGCCCGGCCGTTCGGCGCTCAGCGACTCGGAGCAGCGGCTCGTCCACGTCGTGCTCGCGATGGCCACCGGGCTATCTGATTCGGTTGGCGACCCATCGGGGTTATGGCTGGAAGCGTATCGCCCGCGCAGTGGTCCAGCGAGCTGCGCCTCCGGCATGGCCGGTCGTGAAACGCTGCATGATTCCGCCTTGCATCTATCGCCAAAACCGAGTGTCGGGCATGTTGCGCCAGCACGAGATGCTAGAAAAAACGGCGCATTCGATGCGCCCGGGAGTTGTGCCTCGCCTGGTCCGGTGCCGTACGGTCCACAACTCGACGGTGTCGGCGATCCGCAAACCGTGCCACTTGGTCCGGATGCGGTGAGGAGCGATGGGGCCGAAGCGGTCGGCCGATCGCCGACCCTGCTGGCCGCCGGGTCGGTCGAATACGCGGTACCCGCTGCGTGGCTGCAGCACATCGCACGCCAGTTGCGACCATTTGCGGCCACCTGCCATGCCCTCGGCGACGGCTCCATTGTCGCAGTTGTGGACAGCGGTGTTGCCGGCCGCACCATCGCCAATGCCACTGCGGCCGACCTGACCGCCAACGCTGCGCGCTGCGCGCTGCGATTGCGCGAAGAGCTCCCCGGCGCGCTCCTGGCGATATCCAGCGGCAATGGGATCGTAGGCGAAAACCAGCTGGTTGGCCGAGTTTTCGACCGAGCCGTCAAACTGCTGAGCAAGGCCGAAGGCTCGCCATCCCCCATTGGTTCACAGCCAAATCCGATACGCATCGACAAACTCACCGCTTCACTTCTCGGGCCGCGCTTCGAGATGGCAGACGCAACCCGGCAAGGGCTACTCTTGTATGACGAGCGGCACGCATCGGTGCAGACGCTGGCCCGATCAGATACGCTCTTTGTCGGCCGCAACCGCGAGCTCAAACGGCTCACCGCCATCCTGGATGAATGCGTCGAGGATCGGAGCGCACATCGAGTACTCGTGATCGGTCCGCCGGGATCGGGCAAATCACGATTGTGCCGCGAGTTTCTCGCAAGTGTGGCCAAACGCGAGGACGAGGTCACGATCTGTCTGGCCCAGCCCGATTCGCCGCAAGCCGATTCGCCGTTCCATCTCATGGCACAAGCTGTGCGATCTCTTCTCGGGATCGTTCCGGATCAGCCGGCCTCGGTCAGTCGCCGCATTGTGCGCGATCGGGTGACACGCCACGTTGCGGCTCGGGACGCGGACCGCGTGGCCGCGTTTCTCGGCGAGCTGATCGTCCCGACGTCCCCGCCGATCCGCAGTCAGCCAGATCCTCCGGGCCAGAGCCAACTAGTCCCGGGGCCGCCGAACTGGAGCCCGGAATACGTTCAGCTGGAAGCAGCGCGGCGCAATGCAGATCTCATGAGCGAGCAATTGCGCCGGGCGTGCATCGAGCTGCTCGACGCCGAAACCCGCAATCGCCCCATGCTTCTCGTCGTCGATGACCTGCACTGGGTAGATCGAGCTAGCCTCGAGCTACTCGATTGCGCGCTGCGCACCCTGGCCGAGCGTCCGCTGATGTTGCTGGCGTTTGGGCGGTCTGATACCGGTGACGACAATAGCCAGTTTTCTGGCGATTACGGAATTACCAATATGCGTCTGGGCCGGTTGAGCCGGCGCGCGGCTGACCGGATGGTCCGCACCATGCTAGGTGACGAAGCTCCCGATGAGCGTGTGGCCGCGTTGGTCGAGCACGCCGACGGTAACCCGTTCTATCTCGAGGAGCTGGCCCGAGCTGCGGCTGCCGGGCACAATGACACCCCCGAGACCGCGATCGCCATGAGGTTGGTGCAAATTCACAAACTCCATCCCAACGCACGCCAGGTGTTGCGTGCGGCCAGTGTCTTCGGCGAGTCATTCTGGTCAGGCGGAGTGGCCGAACTCCTCGACGACCGCGCGACGACCGTCCACTGGCTGAGGAAACTCACCGACAAAGGGCTTATCATCGCCTCTCCCTCCAGTCATTTCAGCGATGAGCAAGAGTACAGGTTTGCTCATTGCCTGACCCGCGAAGCGGCTTACAGCACACTCACCGATGCCGACCGGCACCTCGGTCGACGCCTGGCCCAGGGCTGGCTCCAACGCATGAGTGAGCTGTGCGACACCGGTTCGCCAGCCTGACCTGAAGCCTCTCGCAAGTAGTTGGTTTTTTTTGTTCATGAGGATCCCACCGCCCGGTCGTTTCGGGCTGTTCGGCCCGCGAAAAAGCTGCCACCCAGCCGTTTCGGGCCATCCGGTCTGCGCGGACGGTCGGCCGGCTATTCGACGGTTGGCGATGCGCGTCCCGACTCGGTCCGATTTTGACAATGGACTCTGGAACCTCTGCCACACCAGAGCTACCGTGCCGGCGTGGGTACTCGGCCCATACATCGGAACTATGAGCAAAAAACCGCGCGAAGGATGGATCATTGCCGGGCGACTGGACGGACGGGACGTCTATCCCCAGCCGTTGGCTGCGGTTGCCGGATTGCCGCATTTGCTCCGTCAAGCGTGTGCGCTCAGTGCTGCGGGCATCGAGCGCATCACCGTGTTCTGGGTTGGGCCAGGCGACCTGCCCGATCTGAGCGCAATTGCAGCGGATTCGAGAATGGCCGGGCGCAGGTTTGAACTGGTGACCGAGCCGCCCGGGGCCAGCGGCGATTCGAGCGATGATGCGATCCTGGTCGTTCGCGGCGATCGGATCTTTCACCGCGACACGCCCACAGTCCTTGCCCAAGCAGCAGAGCGGACGGCCTCTGCGGTCAGGCTGCGCGGTGACGAGCACGACGGCGCCTTTGTTGTCTCTCGCCGGGTCGCGTCCCGGCTTTGCGCCGCAGCCGGGCGAGACGGCGGCATTGCCGATGAGATCGCCAGTCTGGCCGCTGCCGGCACAATGACCGAGGTCAAGCCGCCCTGGCGCGGGTTTACCATTGCGGCTCACGATCGGCGTTCCCTGCGCCAGGCCGAGCGATTGCTCGTGACCTCGCTGCGCAAAATTGGCGACGGCTTGATGTCGCGCTGGCTCAATCGACGTTTTTCGCTGTTCTTATCGCACTATCTGTGCAGAACACCGATCAAACCCAATCACATCACTGCGGTGTGTTTTTTATCGGCGCTGTGTGGCGGCATTGTCATGGCCCAAGGCGGATATGCTGCCGCAGTGGTGGGTATTCTTCTTTTCGAGTTCGGTTCGCTACTCGATGGCTGCGATGGTGAGTTATCCCGTCTCAAATACCAGGGGTCGCGTCTCGGTCAATGGATGGATACAGTGACCGATGATGCTGGCAACGTGTTTTTTCTCATCGGAGCCTCGGTTAATTTACATCAGGCCGGTATTGCCTGGGCGCTCCCGGTCGGCGCCATAGCGGTGATCGCGTTTGTCACCACGCAGAGCACTCAGTATTATTTCTTGCTCAAAGTGTACGATTCGGGCGACCTCGCGGCGATTCCCTGGGCATTTCAGGGGCCGCCCGAGGTACCGCCCGATGAGGACGAGCGGTCGCTCTTGCACCGCATAGTCGCCAATTTACCCAAAGTACTGCGCCGCGATTTTTTTCTCAGTGTATTTGTCGTCCTGGTGATCGCTGGGCGTCTAGACGCGGCTCTGCTCATCTTTGCCACCGGTGCGACCATTTTTTTCGCCGTCCTCATGATTCAGATCATACGCCTGCGCCCGAGTGCGACAGCCGGGCAATGAGCGCAGATTATTCGCGAGACGCGATGGCACGGGCTGGGATATGGTTCTGTCGTGGCACCAGTCAACCCAACTTCTCCCAATGCATCAAAGGCCAGGACACTGGTGGAATTCTTGCAAAAGCGGTTTGTCGACCAGCTCGATGACCTGAGTCGAGCTGCGGGCGTGGACCGGCGATTCGAGGCCATTGAATGGCTGCGCGACCAGGGTCGGCATGGTGGCGGTGTGCGCTACGCAACCGGTGATACGATGATATTCAATCGGGCCTCGGTCAACGTGTCCCAGGTACATTACAACGATGATCCGAGCAAGCGATTGAGCTCGGCGACCGCGCTATCCACCATCATTCATCCGCACAATCCGCACGGTCCGTCTGTGCACATCCATATCAGCTGGACCGAAATGCGCGATGGCACCGGTTACTGGCGCATCATGGCTGATCTCAATCCGGCCATCCCGGCGACAGCGGCCAGAGAAGCGTTTGCCGGGGCACTGCAAGAGGCCGCGCCCGAGCAATACCAGCACGCCAGTGCCCAGGGCGATCGCTATTTTTACATTCCGGCCCTCGAGCGCCATCGCGGGGTGAGCCATTTTTATCTCGAAAACTATTACAGTGATGATCCGCAGGCCGATCAAAATCTGGCCCGGGCCGTGGGAAAGGCGGCAATCGATTGTTATACCGACCTCTTGCGGCATGCTCTCGACCGATATCCCGAGCCCACCGAAGAGGACCGCGCCGGCCAGCTCGCCTATCACACGGCTTATTTCTTCCAGGTTCTCACTCTCGATCGCGGCACCACATCGGGTCTTTTGGTTCACGATCAAAACGACGTCGGCATTCTCGGCTCTCTGCCATCTCACATCGATCGCCGGCTTCTGGCGTCATGGCAACCCAGACTCCAGCCGCCCCAGGATGCATTATTATCCGGCCTTGTCGATGCTTTGCCCGACGAGTCGCCCTGTCCAGTAAGCGATGACACCAAGCGGGCGCTGGCCCACGTCGTGCGCAGCCACTACACTGCCCATCCCGAGGCCCTGAGCATGCAGGCGTCGGGCGATATCATTCCTCCAACGGTCGCGAATCATCGCTGAACTCGGGCTCACCGGGGTTGGCCCAGGAAGTTGGCCCAGGGATGTGCGAGCGGTTCGGCCACCGGGGTGAGATTTGCGCGACAGAGTCGCCGCTCGGAAGGATTCTCCGTTTGGACTTGAGGTGACTGTACTCGGGGATCCCATTGAGTGTATGGATGTACCGGACTGCAGAAACGTCAGTCGAGTGCGGCTAGCAGTGGCAGTCTGGAGAACAGACCATGACATCACAACTAAGAGCAGTCGTTACCGGAGGAGCCAGCGGCCTGGGCCGCGCGCTTTCGATCGATATCGCACAGCGAGGGGGACGGGTGGTGATCGCCGACATCGACCGGGCCGGAGCCGAGGACACCGCCCGGCAGGTCGAATCTGCGGGCGGCGAAGCTCACGTGGTAACGTGCGATGTACGCGACCACGAGGCCATCTCGGCGCTGGCACAACAGGCCGAAGAAGCGCTCGGCACGGTGGATCTGGTGGCCAACAACGCCGGTGTCGCGGTCGGCGGTCCATTCGAGGGCATCTCGCTCGACGATTGGAAATGGGCTGTCGACATCAACCTGTGGGGCGTCATCCACGGTTGTCGTGCGTTCTATCCCACCATGAAACGTCGCAAACACGGCTATATCATGAATGTCGCGTCTGCGGCCGGGCTGGTGTCTCCGCCATTTCTGTCGCCCTACAATGTCACCAAATCCGCTGTGGTCGCCTTGAGTGAAACGCTCTACGCCGAAGCCGCGCGGCACGGGGTGCATGTGAGCGTTCTGTGCCCGACCTTCTTCACCACCCGTATCGTCGACTCGTCGCGCGGTCCGGTCAGCAGCAAGCTGGCCAGCTGGGCGGAAGGCAAGATGAAGAGCTCCAACCTGCAGGCTCCCGAGGTCGCGCGCGCCGCAGTGGACGCGGTGATCGCGGGTCGGCTCTATGTGTTGCCGATGCGCGACGGACGGATGATGTGGCGACTCAAGCGGATCCTTCCCGGCGGCGTGCGATCCCTGATGGCTGGCCGGCTGCAGTCGATCATCCCCCGACCACTGCGGCATTTTGGCCAGCGGTAAAGCGCAAATCAACCACAAGTCAGGTTTTTTGAGTTCTCAATGAACCGCAACTCGACTGAAGACAGATTTTCAGCTCTCAATGAATCCACAACGACCGCGAGGTGCCGATCGCTCGGGCCGGCGATGCCGGTGCAAAGGCACGATCAATCGGGGGGAAACAGTTCAGCCGGGTTTTTGAGCGACTTGAATTCGAGGTGATTTCCGCTCGGGTCGGCGATGAACAGTGTTGCTTGCTCGCCGCTCTGGCCGGCGAAGCGAATCTGCGGTTCGAGCACGAAAGCGACACCGGCCGCGCGCAGGCGATCGACGAGCTGGTGCCAGGCTTGCCAGTCGAGTACAGCGCCAAAATGCGGCACCGGAACACTCTTGCCGTCGACCTCGCTGCTCAAACCAGATGCCTTCGGCGGAGTCGAAGCTGTACTGTCGGCCACTCGGTGCGCGGTGATCTGATGGCCAAAAAAATCGAAGTCGATCCACTTATCCCCGACTCGACCGACCTTGCAGCCGAGTAGGTCGACATAGAACTGCCGGGTACTGTCGAGATCGCGAACCGGAAATGCCAGGTGAAATGCTGTCATCACGGCCTAGTCTACCGGCTTCAGAGCAGATTGTGGCGCCAGAGCATAGGACCGGCCAATTGCGCGACCGAGAGCGATGAGTTGCCGATAGGAAACTCACTCAATACAGCTCCCCGCAAGAACGTGCCCGGTAGGGTCGATCCAGCGCGTCGAGGGCAAGACGTCGGAGAGGGAGCATGGTGAGCCTACCCGACCGACGAGCAATTGAGCCATCGGTGGGCCGGGGCGAACACGACTGGCTGCAAATTTTCGATATGTTGTACTCAGTCGGCCATGACTTTTTGAAACGCGGGCCGGCCAGAGAGAGTGCCCATGTAACGGCCGATGGTCTCGGACGGCTGGAACAGGCCCATCCCGGCCCCCCATCCAAAGATCGAGCCCACCATGATATCGGCTGCAGTGAACTTATCGCCGAGCAAATAGCGGCGATTGGCCAGGGCGTTTTCGATCACCGCAACTGCCTCTCCGAACGTGCCCTGGTCGACGCGGGCCAGCGCAGCATCGGCATCACCGCGCTGCCTGGCGATCATCGTGGCCAAAATAGTCGGCTCGAGAGTGCCGATCGAGTACACACACCACTGATAATAATACGGACGCGCGGGTGCACTATGAGGCGGTGCCAGTCCGCGGTCCAGATATTTGTCGGCCAGATACAAGCAGATGGCCAGCGATTCGATCATGGTCACATCCCCGTCCACCAGTACGGGAACCTTGCCGAGCGGATGGAGCGCCAGGTGCTCGGGCTTTTTCTGGTCCCTCGCAGCAATGTCGAGCTTGATCAGGTCGTAGGGCTCGCCCAGTTCTTCTAACAGCCAGCGCGGCCGAATCGCGCGCGTTTGCGGTGCATAATACAACTTCATCAATACTCTCCACGTTGCTGGAAGATCGCGCCTGACAGGTTCTTCTCAAACATCACGCGGCCTGTGCCCATGTCAATCATTGGGTGCACCACCAGGCAATTTTGCCATACCAAAACGAGACGATAGCAGTCTGTGGAGAGCCGCGACATGCGCTTCGCTGATGTGTTTGAGCTGCTCGGCTCGGTGACAACTCCACTGGGCCCAGCAGCCGGACGCCCAGCCGATCCGAATCCGATCCGGGGACTGACGACCAGGCCATGCGGACTACTAGCCGGGGTCGTCTGTGCCCAGCACAGCTGGCTCGCTGCACTGCCTTCGAGCTAACTGTCTGGTTTTGCCTGTACACGCTGCAACCGAACGCACAGAATTGCTGGCACTGAACTTGCTTCGTCATACGAATCAGCAACGAGGCATCAAACGTGGTTTTGAGCAGGTGGGCAAGTGGTCTGGCCCGCAGCGTTCAGCACTCAGGAGGTCGAATGACGGTGCGTTCTTATAAAGCTGCAATTTATCTGATCAACGACATGCTGCATGTCGTTTCCAGAGCGAAGTTTCGCTATCAAATGTGGGACCGGCCCGACCTAAAAGCGCTGCAGCTCGAGAGTGATCTCATCGAGCTGCGCACTGCATGTCACAATGCAGAGTGTTCTGCAGCCGAGGCGGTTACCCGGATGTTCCGCTTGCGATCGCGCATGAGCGCTCTGCACAGCGAAAAAGGTGTGCACCCCACGCTCAGTCAGCGCATGGCCCAGTTCGCGTTGCCACCCATATGGAATGGCGAGACAGAGAATAGCGCGACAGAAAACGGTGCTATGGAACTTGGCGCAGCGAAAAAACACACGCGCGAAACACACGATGAGCACCGACAGGAGCGCAAATCGCAGGGTGGCAATATAGAAATGAAAAACGACGGTTTCGAGCATGGCCAACTCGGAAACAGTTTTTTCGAAAATAGCCAGTTCGCGAAGGGCAACCTGTTTCTTTTGTTATTGATGCTGGTATCCACCGTGGCCAGTTTTTTTATCGCTATGACCATATCGTAAGCTTCGGTTATCGGCCTCGGCTTCGTGAGGTCACCGGAGAGTAGTTCGGGATTGGTCCGCGGTGAAACGCGCACTCACCCTCGACAGGGGATCGGCTTCAGAACTCGCCGGTGATCGCGACCTCTTCGCCATTGGCCAGGGTCATGGTTGCCGACCAGGTGCCAGGGGTCTCACTGTCGGCGCCTGCGCCGACTTCGTCGATGAGAAGATCGCCGTCTGGATCGGACGCCACAACCGCATCGCTGGCCAGCGCAAAGTCCAGACCCGGTCCGTCGAGCATGCGCCACCAGTCGGTCATCAGCCCATCCAGGGCAGTGCTGCCGCTTTGGCAGGCGGTGAGCAGACAGGAATCTGGCTGTGAGATGGCGGCGCAGGTAATGGCGCTGAACCCGGCACAGCCGGTTTGCCCGCTGCTATCATCGCGAACCGATCGCGCCAGGGCTGTGCCCAGAGTTTCGGCCTCACTGCCGAGACCAGCCGGAACCAGGGCCAGCTCGGTGAAGCCGTCGCGCGCAACGCTGCCGTAGCGCAGGGTGAATGCGTGAGTGCCGACCGTCACCCGGTCGCCGAACAGGTCGACTCCGACTGGCCGCGCGTCGACTACCGGTCGGCTGGTCGCGGAAAGGTCGAGCGTGTACTGCTGAGAAGCTGTGCCCACCGCGATCGCGATCAAGCGATGGCGCGCTGCTCGCGACGACAGCGCCGATACCTCGGATCCGAGGGTAAACGAGTCGGCAATCGCCGAACGCATGGCGAGCGCGGCGAGTAGCTGGTCGCCGACCGGGAACCCCGCACCCGCGGCGACCGCGTCGGTGAGCATCCGATCGAGAGACTGCGCGCTCGGCGGCAGTATCTCGGGCCGACAACTAGCTCCGTCGGGAGCCCCACGATGGGTCGAGACCGCATCGACCAGCGCACTCGATCCGGTTACCACGCAGTCGAGTGCGCCGTCGGGAGCCGCCGCATCGAGCGCACAGTCGAGCAATAACTGACCGGGCCCGGCCGGGCAGGCGAGAACCCGCCACGGGCGATCGGCGCCGCCCTGCTCGATGACAGCCGACACGGGCTCGAGATCGAACTGCGACACGATCGCCACACCGTCGAGAACCAGATCCCGATCGCTGACCACCAGGTCGAGATGGACCCTGCTGTTGGGCAATTGGGTGCCACCCAGGTCGACACACCCGGCTCCCACCGGGATCGGCGTCGCACTCTCGGCGATCTCTGTCCAGGCGACAATGGCATGCGGCTGACCGGCATTGACATTCAAATAGTCGACCGTGCCGCCAAAGCTGTCGAGTGAACGCGGCGGAGCCAATGAGTCGGGCAGGTCGTCCACGTCCAGGCTGGCACAGCCGTACACGTCGGCTGCGCCAGACCTTGCCGCGCTGGGCAGTGGGACTATCCGAGACCTGCGATAGAGCCGGACCTGGATCGTCGAAAAGCTGTCTTCGGCCCGCCAGCCGTCGTGCACAGGCGTTATGTACAGCCTGGTAAAGCCGCCCTCGGAAACATTGATGTGAAAATACGCAGTTGGCGCGTCCTGGGCGTCGACACTCACTCGAAACGTCGCCTCTTGCGCACCCACGACAAGATCGACCTGAGCGACTCCCAGCGAGTTGGTGCTCGCCTGATTGTTCGAGAGCGTCGACCCGGCGGTATCCTCCGGCTCCGAGGTGGCCACCAGAGCAAACTCGACCAAACTGCCCGAGATTGTCTGGCCCGATTCTTTTTCATAACGAACTCGAAGGGTTATACGGTCGTTATAAGTCATACCAAGAGCGTCACCGGGCGGGTCGAGAACGACCAGTCGAGCGCCGTCCGGAAACCCGTTGAATCCGGGATCGCCATTGCTGCCGCATCCGCCAAGGGCTCCGATTGCGAATGGGAAAGCCAATAAAAACAGTAGATTGCTTCGTGTTATGGGATCGGTTTGCAGGTAGTTCACGGCGCGCTGTCGCACCTCCGTGGGTAGTTTATCTACCCCATTTTAGCAATCTGCGCGGGCCAGTAGATCAGACCGATTGGGTACCGTAGCCGGGTCGGCACGTTTCGCCGGCACGTTGGCTGCCACATGCGCTACGGTTTCCACACTTCGCGATAGAGCCCATGTCAGAGTTTACCCATCTTCATCTGCATACCCAGTACAGCCTGCTCGACGGCGCCATTCGGGTCAAAGATCTGTTTCCCAAGGTGCTCGAGCTGGGCATGGACACAGTTGCGGTCACCGACCACGGCAACATGTTCGGCGCGGTCGATCTGTATACCGCGGCAAAACAGCACGGAGTCAAGCTGATCTTTGGCTGCGAGACCTACGTCGCGGCCACCGACCACACCGACCGGACCAATCGGCGCAGCTATCACCTGGTGCTCCTGGCCAAGGACCAGACCGGCTACAAGAACCTGTCGTATCTCAACTCGATGGGCTATTTGAAGGGATTTTACTACAACCCGCGGGTCGACAAAAAGCTCTTGCGAGAACACAGCGAGGGGCTCATTGCCTCGAGCGCGTGCCTGGGCGGCGAGATCTCTCAAACTCTGTTCAAACAGGGCCGCGCAGAAGCCGAAAAAGTGGCCCTCGAGTACAAAGATATCTTCGACGGCGATTTTTACCTCGAGATGATGGGCAACGGCCTCGACGAGCAAAAAGAGCTCAACGACGAATTGCGTCGGATGAGCAAAAAACTCGACATCCCGCTGCTCGCCACCAACGACTGTCACTACGTCAACCGCGGCGATGCCCGCGCCCACGAGATCTTGCTCAGCATTCAGACCGGCAAGACGACCAGCGACGAGAAACGCCTGCGCCACCAGGTCGACTCGTATTTTTTGAAGAGCCGGGCCGAGATGGAGGACGACTTCAAGGACGTTCCCGAGGCGCTGGAAAACACCATTGATATTGCCAAACGCTGCAACGTCGAGCTCGACCTGGGCAATGTCTACCTGCCCACCTATCGGGTGCCGGGGGATTACAGCCTGGAGAGTTACCTCGAAAAGGTCGTATTCGACGGCCTGGACCGGCGTTTTCGCGAAATGACCGAGCGCGGCAGGAGCTTCGACCCGGACCAGTATCGCGAGCGAGTGAAGCACGAGCTTCACGTCATCAACTCGATGCAGTTTCCCGGCTACTTTCTCATCGTGTGGGATTTCATCAACTGGGCCAAGGAGCACGGAATTCCGGTCGGTCCGGGCCGCGGCTCGGGCGCGGGCAGCTGCGTGGCCTGGGCCATGCGCATCACCGACATCGATCCCATCGAGTTCAAGCTGATCTTCGAGCGCTTTCTCAACCCGGAGCGGGTCAGCATGCCCGACTTCGACGTCGACTTCTGCATGAATCGGCGCGACGAGGTGATCGGCTACGTCAAAAGCAAATACGGCGAGGGCCACGTCGGCCAGATCGCCACGTTCCACCAGCTCAAGGCCCGCGGGGTCATCCGCGACATTGCGCGGGTCATGGAACTGCCCTACGCCGAGGCCGATAAACTGGCCAAACTGGTGCCCGACCCGGTGCAGGGAAAGTCGCCGCCGGTGCGCGAGGCGATCGAAAAAGAGCCCGAGCTCAAGCGACTCTACGACGACGACCCCAAGATGCACGATCTTCTCGACATCGCCTCATCGCTCGAGGGCCTCAACCGCCACGTCGGCATGCATGCCGCCGGCGTGGTCATCGCCGAGGAGCCGCTGTGGAATTACGTGCCGTGCTTCAAGGGGCAGAACGACGAGATCGTCACCCAGTTTGCCATGAAGGAGGCCGAGAAGGCCGGTCTGGTCAAGTTTGACTTTCTCGGCCTCAAAACTCTCACGGTCATACAAACCGCGGTCGATCTGATCAACGAGCAGCGCGCCGCCGCGGGTGAGCCGCCATTCGACATCAACAAGATCCCCCAGGGCGACAAGGGGGTATTCGAGATGATCTCGCGCGGCGACACCACCGGGGTATTTCAGCTCGAGTCGTCGGGTTTCCGCGAGATCTTGACCAAACTCAAGCCCGATACACTCGAGGACATCGTGGCCGCTGTGGCCTTGTACCGGCCCGGGCCGCTCGAGGGAGGGATGGTCGACGATTTCATCGAGCGCAAGCACGGCAGGAAGAAAGTCGAATATCCGCATCCCGACCTCGAGCCGGTGCTCAGGGATACCTACGGCGTCATCGTCTACCAGGAGCAGGTCATGCAAATCGCGCAGATCTTGGCCGGCTACAGTCTGGGTCGCGCCGATCTTTTGCGTCGGGCCATGGGCAAGAAGATCAAAGAGGCCATGGCCAAAGAGAAAGACGCGTTTATCGAGGGGGCAACCGGTCGCGGCGTCGACAAAAAACTGGCTGATCAGGTCTTCGAGCTGATGGCCTTTTTTGCCGGCTATGGTTTTAACCGGTCGCATTCGGCGGCCTACGGCTGGATTTCGTACCAGACTGGGTATCTGAAGTACCACTATCCTCACGAGTTCATGGCCGGCTTGATGTCCTGCGATCGGGACAACACCGACAACATTGTCAAGTTTATCGCCGAGGCGCGGTCCATGGGGCTGACAGTGGAGCGGCCCGACGTCGACGAGTCGGCGTCGGATTTCACGGTGGTGAAGCGCGGTGATAAGAAGGTCATCCGCTTTGGTCTCGGTGCGATCAAGGGGGTGGGTCTCGGTGCGGTGGAAGCGATTGTCGAGTCGCGCAGCGAGGGTCCGATCGGTTCGCTTTTCGATTTTTGCCGGCGGGTCGATTCGCACAAGGCCAACCGTCGGGTTATTGAGGCCATGGTCAAGTCGGGTGCATTTGACGGGGTAACTGTGGATCGCGGGTTGCATCGAGCTCAGCTTTTTGCGGCCATTGATTCGGCGTTGGAGCGCGGCGCCCAGGATCAGCGCGACCGTCGGACTGGGCAGATTTCGCTTTTTGGCCTCATGGAGCCGGCCCAGCAGGGTGGCGATCTCATGGGCGAGACCTATCCCGAGTGCGAGGAGTGGACCCCCAAGCAGCTTCTGGCCTTTGAGAAAGAAGCCCTTGGCTTTTACATCAGCGGGCACCCACTCGATCGCTACCGCGACGAGCTGACCCGTTATGCCACCGCTCACACCACTGATTTTGCCGAGGGCCGGCGCGGTGCTGGGCCGGCCAAGATCGGCGGTGTGGTATCAGCGTATCGCGAGCGCCCAACCCGGCGCGGCGACGGCAAACTGGCCTTTTTTCAGCTCGAGGATGCGACCGGCCAGATCGAGGTAGTGGTTTTTCCCAAGACGTTCGAGAAAGTGCGTCACATCCTGGTGTCTGACGAGCCAATCCTGTGCAGTGGCAAAGTCGTCGACGAAGGGGAGGGGGCCCAGCACGCGTGGAAGATCTTGCTGGAAGAGGCCACGCCTCTGGCCGAGTTGCGGTCCAAGACCACCCGGGTCGACATTCATCTCAACGCCGCCTCGGTGACGTCAGAGCAGATCGAGGCGCTCAAGTCGATTCTGGCCGGCAGTCGGGGCAACTGTGCCACGGTGCTCTTGCTCGAGATTCCCAAGCGTTCGGCGACCAGGCTGTGGCTGGGCGAAAGCTGGAACGTCACCCCGTCAGACGAGTTTCTGGCCCGCCTGGAGCGATTGCTAGGCGAACGCGCAGTATCGCTGAATTGAGCCTGACCTCGGCAATCGGCATCGGCCTGTGACGGATCCCCACGAATTCGCGCTCCTTGCTTGCCGGCATAAAGCGCTCAATCCTCTGATGCTAAACCACAAAACGAGCTGAGACAGAAACAAGGCAGGTGGCTCAGAAGAGCGTGTAGATAAATGGCGCTGCTCCTGTGCCCGACAGGATGAGAAGGCCACCGAAGAGCAGAAAGAGGATAAGCAGCGGCAACATCCACCACTTTCTGTGGCTCTTGAGGAAAAAGAATATCTCGCCAGCCAGCGAACTGCGCTTCATCGCACCCTGGTGGACGAACTCATTGTCTGTGTCGGTCGGTTTGTGCTCGGTTTCGGACATCGTGGTCACTGTTCCCTGGCCGCTGGCCTGCTCGGTCAGGCTTGCCGGTAGTAACTGGCAGGATCGACTTTTTTGTCGCGCGCGATCCAATAAGAGTCGAGTGCGGGCTTGTTCAAGCGCAGTGGATCCCGCCGGAACAACCGGAAGAGCAGGCCCAGTGGAGTCATTACAACGTAGAATAGAACCCGCATGAGTACGGCCGAGATCACCAGTCCAATGGGCAGGGCGATCAGCATGAGCACGCCGTAGACTGGAAAGACGGCCCGGGGCAATGCCAGGCCGACAGCGAAGGTCATCGCGCCGATGGCCCACAACGCGTACGATGCATTGTGCCAGCCAAAGTTGCAGTGAGCGAGAGCCCCGATCATTGCAAATCCGAACAGCGAAACTACCGCAAACTGTCGCAGTTGCTTGTCGGTTGGAAACCAGACCGGTTCGATCATCGCTTGTCCTCGATGTGATGTTTTCGGCCAATAACCACGAAGAATCCCCCTTCGCGTGATCCCTTCACTATCATCTGGGCCTGAGCCATGGCCCGCTGAAAACCGGTTCCGGGCTCGGACCGGCCAAAAAGGTGCTCGCGCGCGCTAAACGCCTCGTCTGGTCGAAACTTGGGAATCGCATTGATGAACTCGATGCCGGCCTCCTGGTACCAACGCAACACTTCATCCATGGTGTGCTTGGACTCGTGAGGATGACAGTACTGATCGGAAAACCAGGCATCCTGTTTCTCGGCGCTCATTGGGGTTTTTCGGATATATGGGTCGATCCACTTGAAGCGCCCACCGGTCAAACGGAAGATCGCCCGCCGGGTATCGAGCAGAAGCCGGCCGTACCGGTTGTAGAGGCCGATCGCAATATGACCCCCCGGCTTTACCAGCTCGGCGATGCGCCGGAACCCCCCCAGGGGGTCGCTGGTGTGGTGCAAAACTCCGTTGCACAGGACCACGTCGAATTGCCGGTTGCGTACTGCCGGCCGGAACAGGTTCATCTGGATGAACCGGACCCGCGAAAGGCCCTGTTTTTTGCGAAATTCTTCGGCCAGCCGGAGTGAGTTCATGCACAGGTCGGTGCCGATGACTGTGCGGCAGCCGATACCCAGAAAATTGCTGAGTTGACCGGTTCCGCATCCGACTTCGAGCACGTCGGCGTTGAACGGGATCTGATCGCCGAGTAAACGGGCATAGATGCCGCGTCGAGATTTGGCGATTAGCGACTGGATGTTTTCGTCCTCGTCATAGTTGGGAAACGGATGCTCCTCGTAGAACTCTTTCACCGTTTCCGTAACATCGCCGGCAATTGTTTCGTGGGGCCAGTAGAGCTGCCAGATGCCATCTTCGCGCCGGAACGTTTCTTTACAACCGGCGCACGTGGCCATATTGTCGGACCCGTCGACTTCGAAATCGCCGCCGCAGGCCGGGCAACTCCACACCGATTCCAGCCCGGGATCGACCTCTGCCGAGCCATCGCCATTGCTCGTTCGACGGTTCTGGTGGGATTTTTGTCGGCTTTTGCGGAGCAGGATGCGGTCCATCACCAGCGCGTCGATATCCGACAACATGAATGTCTGATAGGCCTCTTGCGGACGATTGACGATCGGCTCCCAGCTCAGGTTAAAACTGGTATTGACGATGACTGGACAGTTGGATTTGCGGTAAAATCGTTCCATCAGTCCGTGCAGCCTGGCGTGCCGGTCAGCGTCGACAGTCTGGACCCGGGCCGAGTAATCGACATGAGTCACGGCCGGGATGTCCGAACGCGGAACTTGCAGCAGATCGATACCGCGAAGATCTTCTTGTTGTGGGGTGAGCTTTTTGTGACGCTCTGCTTTGACGGGCGCGACCAGGAGCATGTACGGACTGTCCTCGTCGCGCCGCATGTCGAAATAGTCGGACACGTGCTCGCGCAGTACGCACGGTGCGAACGGACGGAACGATTCCCGAAACTTGACCTTTTGATTGATGGTGGACTGCATGCTGGCACTGCGCGCATCGCCGATGATGCTGCGGCAGCCCAGTGCGCGCGGGCCGTACTCCATGCGGTCCTGAAACCAGCCGATCACCTTGCCCTCGGCGAGCAAGTCGGCCACTGTATCGGTCAGCTGGTCTGGCTCGAGAAGTTCGTAATTGGCCCCAACCCGGTTGAGGAATGCTCGGATCGACTCGATATCGTACTCGGGGCCGAGTAGCGAGCCAGATTGAGCGTCCGGGCTGGCAGCGCGTCGCTGGTTGCCGACTAGCTGGTACCAGATCAATAGAGCCACGCCCAGTGCGCCACCGGCGTCGCCAGCAGCCGGCTGAATCCATATGCGGTCGAACGGCCCCTCGCGCACAATACGCCCATTGGCCACACAGTTGAGCGCGACACCGCCGGCCAGACAGAGATTCTTCGAGCCAGTGAGGTTATGCACATGTACCGCGGTTTTTAACATGATCTCTTCGGTGACGCGCTGTATCGATGCGGCCAGGTCCATGTGGCGTTGATCGAGCAATTCATCGGATCGCCGGGGCGGACCACCAAAAATCTGGTCAAATCTCTGGTTGGTCATGGTCAGGCCATGGCCGTAGTCAAAATAGGCCATGTTCATCCAGAACGAACCGTCATCCTTGACATCGATCAGGTGCTCGTAGATGAGATCTGTGTACTTCGGCTGACCGTACGGAGCCAGGCCCATGAGTTTGTACTCGCCCCGGTTGACCTCGAATCCCGTGTAGTACGTAAAGGCCGAGTAGAGAAGACCCAGCGAGTGGGGAAAGCGAATTTCGTGCGAAAGGCTGATCTTGTTGCCGTTGCCGTGGCCCAAGGTGGTGGTCGCCCATTCGCCGACTCCGTCCATGGTGATGATGGCGGCCTCGTCGAACGGTGATGGAAAAAACGCGCTGGCGGCGTGAGACTCGTGATGCTCGCAAAAGACGTAGCGTTTGTTGCGATCGCGGCCGAGTGCCCGGTCCATCACCCGCGGCAAGTATAGCTTTTTGCTCAGCCATAGCGGCAGAGCCTTGCGAAACGACCTGAAACCGCGCGGTGCAAAGGCCAGATAGGTCTCGATGAGGCGCTCGAACTTGGTGAGCGGCTTTTCGTAGAAACCGACGTAATCGACCTCGTCGATGGTGATGCCGGCGTGGTCGAGACAGTACTTCACCGCCTGGACGGGAAATGCCGCGTCGTGCTTTTGGCGGGTGAAACGCTCTTCTTGCGCTGCGGCGATAATCTCTCCATCGCGCACCAGAACGGCGGCGCTGTCGTGATAAAAAGCCGAGATACCGAGAATATGCATCGTGCGTGCTCATCAGCTGCAAAGACCCGAAACAGTCCGAGAGTAGCGATTTTCACACCATGCAGTCAGCCGTGTGATCGATCAACTCTATACCGTGAAGCTGTCGACAGAGTTTCACCCCCGTGTTGCAAAATCAGGAAACTGAAATCGAGATTACGCCAATGCTGGACGCAGAATGACTCATATCGAGAGGTCCAACCATTGTTTTGCTCGAATGTGCATGTGCGGGTGATGGTGCGTGATCCGATTCGTTTTCACTCTGGCGAGACGCGATCATCATAGTGTGATGATGCGACGAGTGTCTTTGCATGGCGGCGCCATGGGCGCTGCTCTGGTGTGCGGCGTGGCGCTGGTGTTGATGTCGAGCAGTGCCCGCGCCGATTGGCCACTGCCCAGGGGCGACAAGGCGCGTACTGGCAAAACGACGGGGGTGGCCAGTCTGCACAAGCCGGTGCCGTTCTGGCGATACTATCTCGGCGGGTCGGTCGATGGGCGCGGGTCGCTGGTTATGGACATCGATCGAGATGGATCGGGTGAGGTCTTGGTGGTGTCTGGCGGCAAGCTGATCGCTGTGGATCGCGACAACGTGGAACAGTGGGAAACCCCGGTCCTGGGTTTGAGTCGCATCATTGCGCTGGCCGATTTCGACGGCGATGGTGCGGGCGAGATCGCGGTCCACGGCATGAGGCAGGCGTTTGTGATCGAGCCGGCAACTGGGGCTGTGCTGTGGGAGCAACCATCGAGCGATTTTGGCACCTTTGGCGGTGCCAGGGTCGGTGACCTCGACGGCGACGGCAGAGCAGATCTGTTTGTTCAGGAATGTGCCTGCTGCCGGGTCAGCAATGGTAACACTGGGTTTGTCTACAGTTTTGCCGACGGTTTTGATTCGGCGAAGAAGTTGTGGACATTGCCGTCGGTGCTGTGTGGTGGTTATCGTTCGATGGCCATTTTGGACATCGACGGCGATGGCCGTTCCGAGGTCACCCTGGGCCAGCACCGCCGGATTGTCGTGCTCGATGGCGCCACCGGGCAAATGCGGGCGATATCGGCTGAACTGGGCGAGCGAGTAGGTGGTTCGATATGTCGGCCAGCTGACGTCGATGGCGATGGCGACCACGAGCTTGTGTGCGCGCAGGGCGACAATCCGGTCGAAAAGCCCGAACTCGGACATCGCATTTTTGCCCTCGACTACCGGACAGGCGCCGGGGTGGATCAGTTCGGACTTCTCTGGCTCCGGCAGATCGGCGACCAGCCGCGCAGCATGGTTGTCACGCCCGACTACACGAGTGATATCGATGGCGACGGTCGTGTGGAAATCGCTGTATCGGGGGTGGTTGCTGCCAGTGGCGGTGAGCGTGCCGCGACATTCATCCTCGACGCTGCTTCTGGAGCAGTTTTGGCCGAGATCGCCGATCATCGCATGGCCGGTGTGGTTTTTTTGCGAGCGGGGGATTCGGCAACTGTTCTCACTGAAAACGACGGGGCCTTGCACGCGTGGTTGTTCACGCGCGGCTCGTCACCTGCTCGGCGCTGGTCCCTGGCCGATCGCAGGCCTGCTATCGAGCCAGACTGGGACCTCGCCCGGACCATCTACGGGTCGAATCGGATTGTTGCCTTGGATCTCACCGGGGACGGCATTTCCGAACTGGTCACCCGAAGCACCAGCGCAGCGAACCAGCTGTACGTTTATGATGTTTCGGGGGCTGGGCGGAGCGATCGCACGCCCGGCGAGTTTGCCCGCTACACTGCCGGCCATGGCGACACGATTCTGGCCATATGGACTGCCGATGTGTCTAGCGACAAGAGTCGGTTGCTGGTCGCGCCCAGTAGCGGGATCATGCGCCTGCTCGATCGCGAGCTTCAGCCGCTCGGATTTGGTATTCGATTCGGCGGGTATTATCCACAAGGCGATTGGCGCAACCTTCATCTGACCCCGGTGGTTGCCGATCTGAGCTCGGATGCCGATATGGCATCGACGTCGCGGCCCGACTCGGTGATCGTTTCGGACAGCTCGGGGTCTCTGGTTCGAATCGACGGCAGTACTGCCAGTCTGGCGGTCAAGCTCGATGCCACGTGGCGTCTCCCGGGCACCACATCGCCCATCGTGGTGCCCGGTCTGGCCGGCCAGGCACCGGGGATCGCGTGCCGGCAGAGCGCCGATGACGGCGATCACCGGGTCGCGGTGCTCGATCCAGACGGGCAGACGCGGTGGTCTGCTGATGTGGGCGGGCGGATCTTGAGCGATCTGGTTCCTGCTGGTCTGTCCGACGATGGTGTGCCGGATTTGATTGTGCAGTGGGGGTTGCGGAGTGATCGCGTGCTCGAGCACACTGCGTATTCGGGGGCCACGGGCGAAGTATTGTGGAATGCGCAGCCGCACCGCGAAGGCACGACCCGATTTCCGGCTGGCGGCGCGGTCACCGACTGGAACGGCGACGGAGTCGACGATTTTGTTCACCAGTTTTACGAGACCCGTGTGTTATCCGGACTCGACGGGTCGGTCCTGGCCCGCAATGACAGCGACGAGCTGGCCTATTTCATGCCTACAGTAGTCGATGTCGATCGCGACGACCGCGACGAGGTGGTTCTGCACGGCAGTTTTTATCCCGTGCGGGTTGTCGATGACGACCTTGTGTCCACCTTGTGGCAGAGTGCAGAAAGCGACCGGCCCTATCCGTACGGTGCGGTGGCCACCACGTGCTACGACCGGGTTCCGCGTTTGGTCGAAGGCTCGATGGTCCACCCGTCGCGACTCAAGATCACGCCGCTCTCGGGCGGCGAGCTGGGCGTAGCAACCGTGGTATTCCTGGCCGGAGGCAAGGCCTTTACCAGCGAGGCACAGGCCCGAGAATCGGGACTGCGCATGGGTCAGCTGACTTCGACCAGCCTGCACGAGAACCTCATGGGCGATGCTCGCCCGATGGCAGTGGTCGGCTCGGACGACGGCTGGCTCTACGCGGTCCACGCGTGCACCGGGTCGCTCGAGTTCTCGGTGCCATTTGGGGTCAGCGTCGGCGCAATTGCATTTGGCGACAGCAACGGAGATGGCCTGGACGAAATCATTGTCGCTGCGGCCGACGGATATGTCTATGCGTTGTGGGATGCTGCGGTCGACGCGCCGCAGTGGATCATCGATACCGACCCGTCCCGGGGTATCGTGGACAGCGATATCGATATCACCGAACAAACAGCCGTGCTGTCAGCCGCATGGCAGGCTATTCCCGAGGCCGACGGTTATGAGATTGCGATTTTGCGCGCCGAGTCAAATGAATTTTTGACCGATCCGCCGTGGCGCAAGGTCGGCCTGGCCACCGAGGCCACGGTGACTCATTTGCAGCTCGAACTGGATGAGCGATATACGTTTGCCGTGCGTGCGTTGAAAGACGGCGCGCGATCCCCCGACGCAGCGAGCGACGGAGTGCGAGTCCAGCGTATCGCTGTGTCTGGTGGCTGCGCCTGCGATGCGGGCCGGGTCGGCTCGTCGGGTAGCCATGGCTGGAGCTGGACCGCTGGCTGGCTATTTTTGGCCTGGTTTGTGTGGCGCCGTCGTCAATCATTGGCAGTTTGACAACAGAGTTACTCTCGTTGTGTTGGCGTTCACTCCAATCCAGTAAGCCAATTCCGATTATGTATAGAAGTGAAGAAGTCTTGCGGTCGGGCAGCAGGCTAGCCCGGCCACGATCTCTTTCTTCTGACGACGCACTGGGCCGGCCATCTGCGCTGATCCCACGCGTCTTGCTCAAAATATCTATATTCGCCTGACGCGCTCATCACGGTGTGCAGTCCACTCCGGCCTGCGTGGTCGTCGGCAGGACCACGCCTGTCGGTAGCTCCGCTTGCAGGGTGGAGAGGTCCGTGCAGGGAATGGTCGGGTTGCCTCGCAAGTCCAGTGTTTGGGGGAGTTGTATGTTGACCAGAGATACGAGCGTCGCGACACCCGTCGTGACGCTTTGGCTATCACGCAGAGTCAACCTGCGCAGCCCGGTGAGAGAAGCGAGTGGATTGACATCGCTCACGTCACTGAACTCCATGTGCAGGAAACGGAGACTGGAGATACCGGCCAACGGTGTCACATTCACGATGTTGTTGCCGCCGAGCGAAAGGTTTCTGAGCACTGGGAGCGAGCTGAGCGGCGCGAGGTTGGATATGTTGTTGTTCAGAGCATTCATCGTCTCCAGGCTGGTGAGTCCGGACAGGGGCGTGAGATTGGAGACTGCATTGAAACTGATACCGAGGGAGACAAGGCTGGTAAGTCCGGACAGGGGCGAGAGATCGGAGATGTTGTTACTCGCGACATCCAGTGTGACCAGGCTGGTGAGTCCGGACAGGGGCGAGAGATCGGAGATGTTGTTACTCGCGACATCCAGTGTGACCAGGCTGGTGAACTGCTCGACCCCGGTGATGTTGCCGACGCCATAGTGGTTGCACACGAGCGCGGTCGGGTCGGGATCGGCGCCGGCTTCGATCACGCAGTCGCGGAGCGCGCGATCCGTGATCATCTTCAGGTCGGCGCACGCCGTGTCCATCGCGGACATGCCGCAGGTCTCATCGTCGGAGGTGGTGCACACCTGCACGGCTGGCACCACCTCGCCCGCGCACGCCGCGCGGGCGGTGCCAGTAGCGTTGCAGTATTCCCGGCCAGCGCGACACAGTCCCACATTCTCGGTGCCTGCCGGTCCGGTATACTCGCAAGGCAGATAATCGCCTGGCGTGCACACGATGGGTCGAGTGAGCTGGAGCTCGACTGATATGCACCCGGCCCGGTTGGTCTCGCAGCTCGCGGCCTGGCCCATGCCTGTGCGTTGTAGCTCCGCGACTGGGGCGTCGGTCGCTCCGACGACGAGGGCGACCGTGCCACCCTGCGCGGTTTCCAGACAGCCGGTGCCATCGCCGTCAACGAATGTCTGATCCACCGTGAACGTGCCCATGGATCGAACCCCATTGGCCGAGACGAACATGTGGGGTACTGGGTTGCCATCCATGTCGACGACCGTGACCTCGAAGCAATGCGCCTCGACGATGGGCGCGCCGATGCTCCACCAGGTGAGGTGATTGACGTCGAACGTTACCGCCTCTTTTCCCGGCTGGAGGGTCGAATTGATCACCGTCGCCAGCGCCGGCGTCGACATATCGATTTTTTCCTGTTCCCAATCGTCTTTGCCCTTTTGCTTGTACCAGAGCTCGAACATCTCACCGGGCTCGACGCCCGGTTGGCTCGCGGTCACATCGTCCAAGACGATCTCGACCGTGATAGGTCCGCTTTTAGGATCTGGCTGAACCGTCCGCCCGCCCTGCGTGAGCGTGATCTCAACCATCGCGAGGGTGGCAAATGGCTGCTTTTCGCCTGCGAGGCCGATCCCCCGCAGCGGTGCAGGCAAGTTCTCGCCGTCCAGCTTTGTGACGTCCAGCGGTGTGATGGTGGCGGTTACCTGGCCACTCACCCGGCTTTTGCTCTCCACGTACACGAGCGAGTCAGCTTTGATGCTGATCTGCGCCATCGACATCATCGCTGTATCGGTCAGGGTAGCGTCCTTGTCACTATCAAAACTCTGCTGCAACCTTCTGGGGAGCAGCTTCACGGGCCTGCCGGGTTTGTTCTCGCCCGCCCTTGGTGTGAACTTTCCCGTTTGCCTGGCGTAGTCATCTACTATGACTTCGTAGTTGAGCTCGACGCCCGGCTTGAGATTCTCCAGTACGACGACGCCGCCGCGAATCGGGAATTCATTCGTCCCTGGCGTGTATGTGACGATACCCTGATTTACCGGGCTTCCGTCGAGATCGGTGATCTTGAGCGTCAGACTACTGCCCTCCGGTGGCGTTGGCATCGGGGCTGCGTCGCCGGTCGGGGTTGTGTCTACCGGCGGATTTTTGTCATCCCCAACACCTCCGCACGCAGTTATCCCTACAAGTGCGGACGCCACAATCAGTACAACTACATGGGCAAATCTACCGTGTATAAAAAGCGTATTTCTGCTCATGTTAATAAACATTTCATTGAAGTGCTCGGCCGACAAGTGCGGAGTTGGCGAATCGCGGCTGTGGCGTGCAATTCATGCCTCTGTTTGGTGCGCTGGTGTCTCGGAATAAACACCCCAGCAGCCATGGACGGCATATGAATCCCTGGGCGCGGCATACGCATCACCGGGTGCGGGACGCTCCACGCTGCAATATGCGCAAACTATCAGTTAGGCAGATAGAGCTGGGTAATTTCATTGTCGCCGACGAACACGATGCGATCGGGGCTGGTGATATGAACATCTCTATAGGTTTGTGCAGTTCGCGAATTGATCGGGGCCCAATCATGGCCGTTGTAGTGCAAGAGGGTGCCGTTGCGACCCGCTGCGTATACGTCGTCCCGATTGGAGCCGATCACGCTGTGGATCTCGACATCCGTCCCCGAGCTCATCTGGCTGCACATCGGGGCATCTCCCGAGAGGTCACAGAAGACGATCAGCCCTTCCGCGCCCACGATAAATAGCTCACCCGCGTCGGATTGCCAAACATCGTTGAGCTGCACGCCCGGCTCGAGGCTCGCGGTGATGGGCGTGAACGCGGCGTCGGGGTTGGTCGGTTCGTTGCGCACGATGGTACTATCGCTGCCGACTGCGAACACGTCGCCAGATGCCCCGACCCACACGCTTCTGAGCTCGACCTGCTTGTTGCTGACGCCTGGGTCAAGCTCCTTCCACGTTTCGCCGTCATAGCGCGCCAGCACCGCTCGCTCCGAGGTCGCGCCGACCACATAGATGTTGCGGGGTCCGTTGCCGTGAATATCCCAAAGCGTCGTAGCCGAGGAAATCACGCTGTTCGGGTCGTGATCTTCCCAGCTCTTGTCCAGGGACCGACGCCAGATCCTGCCCTTGTACCCCACGGCATATACAGTGTCAGGCGAACTCCCCCACACCGCGGTGAGCGTTTCGCCACCGTCTGGTACTAGTAGGATCCGCTCGAAGGTCCGGGTTCGAACTTGATAGCGATGGAGCTCGGAGTTCTGCCCCACCACATAGACGAGGCCAGTGCCGTCGTCCCACGCGCCGAGTAGACGCGTGGGGTTGTCCGGCTTCGTGCGAAAGAGCCGGGCTCCATTGTGATACGAGACCAGCGCGCTGTCTTCGTTACCACCGACGGCGAACACCTCGGATCCGTCGGCCCAAACGCCGTAAAGCGACTGATTGGTCCCCGCGTTCATTGCCTGCCACCTAGCGTCTTCCTCACACACCGAGTTGGCATCGAAAAAGAGCGCCGTCCCGCCTTCACCCACGGCGAACAGGTCTCCCATGTCGGTCCCCCACATCGCCTGGATCGTCTCCACGGTCCCCGACGTCATCTCGTGGACCTTTCCGTTCGGGTCCTGGCAACAGATGACGCCATTGTCGCCGCCGAAGAAGAGCTTGTCTCCGTGCTCCCACCCGCTGCGCATCGTACTGGTCGTGCATTCCTCAAGTGGGGACCATATCCTCTCCCGGTACTGCCATACGTTGGCGCTCTGCTGCGGCGAGATCACAGCGTATTCACTCGCGATGTACAGTTTGTCGGGAGACTGGCCCCATATCGCGTAGTACTCTCGATTGGTGATGGTTCCGTTGTTCAGGTTGATCCAGTTCGCGCCATCGAAGCGCGCGAACAGGCCGCCTGTGCCCGCGACATAGACGTCGTCCGGCCCACTGCCCCACACGGCTCGCAACTGGAATTCACCATCGTAAAGCGTCACCAAGCCGTCCGTTTCATCGCTCCAGTGGAACCCGTCGTAGTAGAACACCGTGCTGAAGTCGCCGACCACGAAGAGGTCTTCGCTCGTGGCGCTGCCCCATACGTCGTTGAAATTCTCGACGCTCCGGTCGAGCTTAATGAGTTCCCAGCCCCGGCTGCCGCTGCGCACAATCGTCTCCCGATTTCCGACCGCCCACACGTCGCCGGCGCTTCGTCCCCACACGGCATTGATCTGCGTGGTTGCGGGCGTCGACAGCTGGTCGTAGCCGAATAGCCTGCGGCAGTCTTCGACCGCGTCCCACTGGCACGAGGTCTGGCCACACGCAATGTGGCCCATGTCGAACCCATAGCTCAGGCACGACAGCGATTCGGGCCGCTCACCAAGCGCGCCGTCGCACGTCTCGCCGCTATCGACTTGGCCGTTGCCGCATCCGAACTCCTCGACGCAGCGATTGCCGTTGACAGAGCAGATCTTGTTCTCCGGGCAAAGGGTGCCGTCGGGGCATAGAGCGTAAGGCCGCTGAACGCACGCGAACGCCAGCCACACCAGCACGGCGGCAACTGTCGTGAACTCGACTTGGGGACTCATTATGACGGCTCTCCCAACTCTGCGTATCAATCGCAGCTAGAATGTGATCCGGGCCGATATTTCGGCCGAAGAGGGTGACGAGGTCGGCGCGACCAACAGCCACGCCTCGTCGATCAGTGTCACCCGCAGCCGCGGCTGCCAGTTGTTGATGACCAGCACGGCGCCGACCGCGAACGCGACCCCGCCGACGATGGCCGCGCCCAATCCGATCCGGTGTTGCCGCTGAATGCTGGACCAGCCGTCGGCGAAGTCGAGCGCCTTGTCGCTCTGCGGGTCGCACCCTTCGGGCTCATTACACGCCCTGCGAATATTGGCGCTGAGATCGTCGCGCCGGGCGTCAGACCGCCACAGCAGCGCGCCGCCGGCCAGTCCGAGCACGACGCCCGTGCCCGCGATCGCCCACGGCTTCCACGGTGTAAATCGACGATAGCTGGTGAGCTGATAGGCTTGCATGCGCCCCGCGTGGAGCTTGACTGACTGGACCAGATCCCGATGGCCGGACTGCTTGGCGCTGACCAGGCGCGGGCCGGGCATCACGACATAGCGGCCATCACCGCTCACCGCGCGCGCGTCGCGACCGATATCGACGACCGCGCCGGGGCTGAGCGCGGCGACCGAGATCTCGGCCAAGCGCCGCCTCAGCCGGCTCCGGAGTTCGAGCATCTTCTGGTAGTTTGCTCGGGCCGTATCCGGATCTTCGCCGAGTGGCGCGGGGCCGTGACGGAGCGCCTCGGAGATAGCCTCATAGGCGTCGAGCGGCCGATCCTGCGCGTAGAGCGCGCGGCCGAGGTTGTAGTAGATCGCCGGGTGTTGCCAGTGCGTGAGCGCCTCCCGAAACCTGTCGATCGCGGGCGGCAGCTGGAAGTCGTTCATCAGCCGGGCGCCGTCGCGGAACAGGGCACGTGCGGTCTCCCGAGCCTCGACGGTGACGCCGCGATCCCACGGCGAATCCGCGCTGCTCGACGCCAGATCGGCCTGGGCACGCGCGCTCACACCGCCCCCCCAGGCGATCGTGACGATGACCGATAGCCGGCCAGCCCAGCCCGCGCCCCGCCGCCTTGTAGAGCGTGCTCGACGTCGACTCATGACGGTCCTTTTCACGGGCTTGTCTCCGGCCTGGTCAACGCGGGTGAATCCGGAATGTCTTTGAGGATGCCGCCGCCGGTGCGCGCGTGCAGGTTCCTGTTGCGCTGTCGGAGTCTTTCGTTCTCGCGCTCGAGCGCGTCGTTGGCGTGCTTGAGTGCCAGCTTGGCCTTCTCCTCGGCCTGCCGGGCCGTGCGCTCTTCTCGCTCCGCGTCTTCGGCGCGAAATTTTTCCCGTAGCGCCCGCGCCCGTTGATTCTCTGCGACGATCCGCGCGATGTCTGCCCGGGCCTTTTGGACTTCGGCCTCTGCTCTCGCGACCTCTGCCGCTGCGGTCTGCCGCCTCGCGATGTCCCGCTGCCGCCTGGCTTCCTCGGCCCTCTCCCTGGCGAGCTTTGCGTTCTCATCGGCCTCTCGTTGTTTTTGCCTGGCGATCGCTTCCTGCTTCTCGGCTTCGGAACGCTCTTGCTTGGCGATCGCCTCCTGGCGCTCGGCCTCGACCAGCGCTCGCTGAACCTCGCGGCTCTGGACATGGATGTAGAGCGCGAGCACCGATACGACGGCGGTCACGGCGAGGGCAGTGGCCACGATGATGCGGTTGCGGCGGCGCGCGCGGCGCTGGATCTCAGCCTGGTGCATCACGCTGGTCTCGATCATGCGGAGCACGGCGCGATCGAGGTCGTCGCGGTACTTGTCGCGCACGCGGACCGCGTAGCCGAGCTGATCGCCATCGAGCAGGGTGCCGTAGTCGCGCCACTGCACGACCCAGCGCTCGACCTCTTGTAGCTCGACCAGCTTGTCGCGGTCTTCGCCGAGCCACGCGCGCAGCCGCTCCCACTTGCGAATCAATGCCTCGTGAGCGACTTCGATGATTGCCTTGCCGCCGTCGTCACCGCGAACCAGCAACCGGGCCTCGACCAGCGCACCGAGCACGTAGTCAAACGCGGCCTGCTCGTCCGCGTCGACCGGACGGAGCTGATCTATGATCGCTCGCCTGCGCGTGTCCTGCGCGACGTCGTGCTCGACACCGACCAGGCGGACCAGCAGGCGACGTGCCTGGCGTTGCTCGTCTGCATTAAAGCTGTCGATCAGCGCGTCGGCCTTGCGCTCGAGCGCGCCGGTCACGCCGCCGATCGCGTGATAACTGTCCATGGTGAGTGTCGAGCCGATACGGCGCTGCCAGAGCTGATCGAGGGTGTACTGGAGCAGCGGCAGCGCGCCCGGCTCGGCCCCGACGTCGGCGAGCATGGTGCTAGCCAGGCCGCGCTCGAGCGTCAGCCCGACCAAGTGCGCGGGTCGCTCGATCGCAGCGCGGAGCTGATCGGGTGCCATCTGGGCGACGAACACGCGGTGGGCCTCGTCATAGGCGACCTGGTCGAGCCGCAGCCCCTGGTCGTCCAGCACGAGGTCACCGCACGCGCCCAGGAAGTCGACGCGGATGGTCACGATGCAGTGAACATTGGTCTGCTCGGTGCACAGTGTCCACAGCCGGCGGGCGAACGCAGTCCGCGCGGTCGGGTCGGTGACCGAGGTGAACAACTCCTCGAACTGATCGATCACTAGCAAGAAGCGTCGCGCCGGATGCAGCCGGGACGCCAGCGTTGCGCTCAGCGCCTCCATCGGATCGCTGCCCAGGCGCATGAGCACAACCTCCCAGCACGCCCCGGCATCCAGGGCCATTCGGTCGCGGGTCAACGCCTCGCGGAGCTGAAGGACCGTGTCGCGGACCGCGTCCGTGGATGCGCGGCTGTGCAAGAACTCGAGCGTGCGCAGGGCGCGCTCGAGGGCGCGCTCCTCGTCCTCATCTTGGCTGGGCTCGGCCGGATCATGGTCGAGCCGGGTCATCGCTGGCAGCGCGCCGGCCATGACGACCGAGGACTTCCCGGTCCCGGACGCGCCCGCGACAACCAGCAGGCGCGGCTTGCCCTTATCGCTGAGCGCGTCCATGTTCGATATGATCGCGTCGCGCTCGGCCGTGCGGCCAAAGAAGAACCGGGCGTGCTCAGCGCGGAACGGCAGCAGGCCACGATATGGCCGAAATACCACCGGTCGGGTGTCATCGCCGTCAGAGGCGCGGGCGTAGAGCTGGATACTGGCCCAGTCCAGGCTCTTGCTATCCTGAGCCAGCTTTCTGCGCCCGGCCAGAAATGCGTCTTCGAGTGATGACGGCTGGACCAGCAAGCTGTGATAGAGCGTGTCGGTGAACCAGATCGAGCCCCGCACGGTCAGCGGGTAGCGCGAGGCGATCACGGACTGAACGCCCGCCGCGTGCAAGTTCTGCGCAATGCTGCCCAGGTGGTTGCCTAACTCACCCTGATTGGCGCTGTCGCACGCGCACAGCACGATCAGGCGTAGGTGACTGGCGTGCTGGCCCAGGATCTGGCGCAGCCGGCCCGCGTCGGCGAAGGACCGGCGCCCGCGCTCGCGCGATAGCGCCAGACCGTAGGTGCCGCTGTTCCCGGCGCCGTGAGCCAGGAGGTGGAGCACCGACACCGGATGGCCGCTGTCGGCCGCTGCGGTCAGCGAGTCGTCGAGCTGTTCGAGGGTGACGTTGTCGCGGATGTCTCGCTCGCGATCGAACGGGACGTGTCCCCGCGCGCACGCTCGGGCGATCAAAGCCTCGTGCTCGCGCGCCGGGACTGCGCCGCCCGCATCCGACCACGCGACCAGGATGCGCTCGCCGTCCAGGCGCGGCTCGACCGGCGGTACGCTGCGCGTCTCGGGCCACTCGTACCGGATCAGCGCGCTAGGCAGCTCACCGAGGTGCTGGCCCGTAGTGCGCACGGTGAGCAACTCCCAAGGTAGCGCGTAGAGCTCGGCCGCGGCCGACCGGATCGTGATGTAGATCGGCGTATTGTGCTCATGCGCCTGGGCGATGATCGGCTCGTAGCGCGCGAACTCGACGGGCTCGATTAACCGGCGCACCTGGTTGCCCAGGCGTTGCAGAAGATCGGGCTCGCGACGGGTCGTGCGTATGCTTTCCAGATCGTAGAGAAAATCGTCGTCCCAGGCCAGCCTAGTGGACCGGAAGCCGCCACATTCGATACGGATCAAGTATTCCTGCGGTCGAATCCGAAACGCGTATGGGTCGCTCGCGTTGTCCGCACGTGCGAATTCGAGGACAATGCGCTGCGTGGTCATTGGAGATGAGACAGGTGCCACGGTTCCTGACTACGTGTGTCGCTTCGACGTCTGGTGCACGGGAATTAGTATTTGGACCGGCTCTTATCTGGCTGATACTCCTCGCGGCCCATACGGAACGCGTAGCGATCATCCGCCTTATCCACGCGAGTAAAGTGCAGCAAGTATTGCCGCCACCTTACCGCGCTCGAAGATACCTCATGCATTGGACCGGACGAAAAAATCGCTCCGTCCCCATGGCTTTCGCTTGAGCAGTGTTCCGCAACATAATTGAGGTATCCCATCATGGTTTGCTCCCGCGTTTCTGCGCTCGATACGAGAGTCTCATGGTCGCTGAGCACACCCGGGTCCACGGTCACAGAGGTACCGTCGCCGATGAATCAAAAACTATAAGACTTTCCAGCGCTATTCAAATAAAATCTCGGTGCATTATTATTATTATTATTCTCAATATGATTCCTCAGTGGTTTTACTGCGACCATAATTCTGTTCGTGATATGAGTGGTATGCACCAAAACGATGCACGGGAATCGTCAGCAAACCCGGACCAGGATTCTCAGGCCCTGCGATCAACCAGTTGCCGTACACACAGGGGTGGAAACCGAACACTTGTCTCGGCTGGAGACCCGTCGGTACGAGCTTGGCCGGCGCAGCTTTAACGGAATGCTTGCGCTCCGGCACCGCGTGCTGGGCCGCCGAAGCCGTCTGAGGCTCCTCGGCGCGGTGAGCGCTGGATGCGCTACCAGCTGCGGTGCTCGGGCAGAATAGCAGTTGGATTGTCGATCATCGTAGGTGCCACTGCTCGTCGGCGTCGAGTTCCTCGTGTTCTTCCCAGGTAATGCTGAATGGAAATCCAGCCGGAGTATGACCGGCGATTTAGGCAAAACTGTCGTCATAGTCTCGGCCGTAGACCAACCTCTGGCTCTCCTTGCGCGCGTCTTTCTCGGCACGGCGGCGAGCTTTTTGCTCTTCCGCCTGGTCATCGCCCCCCTAGTCTCGACTCGCCTTTGCCGTGACTTGGCGCTCCCACTCATCGTAGGCGGCATCAATGTCGCGTAGGGCTTCCATGTCAACTTCCTCCAGCAGATCATGCATCCGAGAACGCCCAGTGTCTTCAGGTCGGACTTGTGCTCGTCCTTTCTGTGTCCCAGGCATGCGCGAAGAAACTGTACGCCGTGGTTCGTGTCCGTGCAAACTGCTCCAGTACGTCTTTTCATGGAATAAAACTGCAGCCGATCCTGGCCATTGCCCAGCCCTGGATGTGCTCCTCGGCGGCCAGACAGCGGTTGCAGACATCAAGGCGCCGGACCTCGGGCCAAATTGGGTGCTGTACTGCGCGACCCGGCTACGCCGCTGCGTGTCATCTTCGAAGTGCGCTGCCGGGTCACCTCGAACGAGCGAGTGAGCACTATGGGGCGTGATACGAGCTGTGGACTTGCTGAGCGCATGATCCTGTGAACGCGGCCGTGGGACGCAGCGCGAGATGGCGACGGTAGTCCCATGACCTGGCGATGGAGTACACTGCTGCGGTGCCCGAACCCACCAAGCGAGCTGTATCAGAGTTGAGTGACGCGGACATTCTCCGCCGCTGGCGCGACGAACCCGCGCCCCTCTTGCCCGTGCTGCACGCGTTTCACGATCGCGACGGCTATCTGTCCGAGCAGGCGCTGCGCGCGATCTCGGCCGGGCTGCGTATCCCGCTCGCCGATCTGTTCGGCACGGTGACGTTCTATCATCACTTTTCCCGCAGCCCGGGCGGTCGCGATCAGCCGCGGGTGTGCGATGGTCCGATCTGCCAGCTGCACGGCACCGCCCAGCTCACTGCAGCGCTGTCCGACCACCAGCCCACGGCCATGCCATGTGCGGGCCGGTGCGATCAACCGATTCCCGTGCTGCGCGGCGACCAGGTCTTGGTCGGCACCACGGCCGCGTCACTGTCTGCACAGCCGTCGCCGTTGCCGCCGCCCAACCCGGGCGGCATCGACGAGTGCGTGTTCGCTCACATCCGGGACCAGGACCGGGCCCAACTCGAGGGATATGGTGGCTACACGTCGCTCACCCAGGCGATCGAGAGCATGAGCCCGGAGCAACTCCTCGAGGTCATCGACTCCAGCGGACTGGCCGGCCGGGGCGGCGCCGGATTCCCGACCGGTCGCAAGTGGCGCGCGGTCGCAGACGCGCCGGGCATGCCCAAGACCATCGTATGCAACGCCGACGAGGGCGAGCCCGGGTGCTTCAAGGACCGCGTGCTGATGGACCACGACCCGCACGCTCTGATCGAGGGCATGGCGATCGCTGCCCTGGCCACCGGTGCTGAACGCGGGTTTATTTATCTACGCTACGAGTACCCAGACACAGAGAAAATCCTCACCCGGGCGATCGCAGAAGCTGTAGAGGCGAATCTGCTCGGCAACAATATTCTGCGCCGCGGTATGCGGTTTAACCTCCATGTCCGACGCGGCGCGGGCGCGTATATCTGCGGCGAGGAGACCTCGCTCCTGAACAGCCTCGAAGGCAAGCATCCATTTCCGCGCAATCGACCGCCCTACCCGGTCACCCACGGATACGAGAATCTGCCCACAGTGGTCAACAACGTCGAGACCCTGTGCGCAGTGCCGCCGATCATCGAATACGGCGCCGAGTGGTACCAGGCGCTCGGCAAGGGCAAATTTGCCGGCACCAAGATTATCAGCCTGTCCGGCGATGTACAAAAGCCGGGCAACTACGAAGTGCCGCTCGGACTGCCGCTCGCCACTCTGCTAAACGACTGGGCGGGCGGCCCGCAACCCGGGCGTTCGATCCAGGCGGTGACCATGGCCGGCCTGTCGGGCGGATTCATCGCCGGGGACGATCTCGACCGCTGCACGCTGGATGAGCCGTGTCTGCGCAGCATGCACTCGTTCCTCGGCGCCGGCGGTGTAATGGTCCTGGACGATAGCCGCGACATGATGGAGGTGTCTCGCCAGGCCATGTCGTTCTTTGCCCACGAGTCGTGCGGCAAATGCTTTCCGTGCCGCATCGGCACCCAGCGCTTGACCGAGCGCCTCGCCCTGGAAGCCGGCCCGCGCGATTTCCAGGCCTGGCGAGCCGAGGTCGAAGATATCGGCGAAACCATGAAGGCGACAAGTGCATGCGGCCTGGGCATCGCCGCACCGCTGATCACCGATAGCTTGATTCGTTACTTTTCTGACGTGGCAAAAAACAGGTTCGACAAATGAACAGGACAGACGACAAGACCGAGAATAAGCAACCAGTCGGAACCATCAACCTCGATGGGGCCGAAGTGCCATTTTACTACGGAGAGACCATCTACCAGGTCTCGCAGCGCTATCAGAGTAACATCCCGACCCTTTGCTACGACGATCGGCTCGAAGCGTTTGGCGGCTGCCGGCTCTGCATCGTAGAACTCGAAGGCGCGCGAAACCCGGTCGCGTCGTGCACCACTGTGGCCGTGCCGGGCATGGTCGTGCGCAGCAAGACCAAGGCCGTGGAAAAGCACCGCAAAGTGCTCACGGAACTGGTGGTCAGCGAAAACCCCCGCGGCGCAAAGATCGATCCGCTGCGCGGCCTGGCATCGCAAGAGCTGGGCGAGCTGGCCGCGCGCTATCAGGTCAAGGGAGACCGGTTTGCGGGCAAGCAATCGGGGACCACGAACACTGCCGACGACAACCCCTTTATCCTGCGCGACTACGATCATTGCATTTCGTGTTATCGCTGCGTGCGAGTGTGCGCCGAGCAAGAGGGCGATTTTGCTATCAGCGTTATGAATCGCGGGTTCGCCACTCAGATCACCACCGAGTTCAATCAAACGCTGAGCGAGAGCGCGTGCACGTTTTGCGGCCAGTGCGTGCAGACCTGCCCGACCGGCGCGCTCGGTGACCGCAAAGCCATGCGCGCCGAGTCGCTGCCCGGGCCGATCGAGACCACGCGTTCGATCTGCCCCTACTGCGGGGTGGGCTGCTCGGTTGATCTCATGACCAAGGGCGACAAGCTCGTCGGCATCCGTCCGGCCATGGACGGACCGGCCAACGAGGGGGCGCTCTGCGTCAAAGGCCAGTACGCGTTCGACTTTGTCCAGCACCCAGACCGGCTCGACACGCCGATGGTGCGCAACGACGCCGGTCAGCTGGTCGCGGCTAGCTGGGATCAGGCGCTCGATCGCGCCGCCGCCGGGTTCGCCAGAATTCGAGACAAATACGGACGCCACAGGGTCTATGCCGTGGCGTCAGGCCGCGCGCCCCACGAGAGCGCGTATACCATTCAGAAATGGATCCGGACCGGGTTCGGCTCCAACTATGTCGACAATTGCAGCCGTGCTTGACACGCTCCCACGGTCGCCGGTCTGGCGGCTACCATCGGACGAGGAGCGATGTCCAACCCCCTCCGAGATATGGAGAAGCCGGACGTCATCTTTTGCATCGGAACCAACATGACCGAGTGCCACCCGGTGGCGGCAACCCGAATCAAAAAAGCGGTTCACCGGGGCGCCAAGCTCATTGTCGCCGATCCGCGCAAGATCACGCTCGCCGAAATAGCGGATCTGTACCTGCCCCTCACAGTCGGCACAGATGCGGCATTGCTGGCCGCGATGGCCCACGTGGTCCATCGCGAAGGGCTGATCGATCAGGCGTTCATCGATGCCCGCACCGAGGGCAGCGAGGCGTTTTTCGAGCACCTCCAGCAATTCACTCCCCGGTGGGCCGAGGATATCTGCGGCGTTCCCGCCGCAGATATCGAGAGAGCTGCGCTGCTCTACGGCCGGGCCTCGGCCGCGGCGATCTATTACACCCTGGGCGTGACCGAACATATCTGCGGCGTGGACAACGTGCAGAGCCTGTGCAACCTGGCGCTCATGACCGGCAACATCGGCCGTGAGGGCACGGGAATCAACCCCATGCGCGGCCAGAACAACATCCAGGGAGCCGGCGACAGCGGCGCCTTGCCCAATAACTATCCCGGCTTTCAGCCGGTCACCGATCCGGCCAACCAGGCCAAATTCGAACGGGCATGGGGACGCAAGGTCGATCTCGAAAAAGGCATTACTAAGGTCCGCGCGCTCGATCAGGCTGTGGCCGGCAAGATCAAGGGTATGCTGATCTGCGGGGAGAACACGCTGCTGTCCGACCCTGACCGCGCGCACTGCGAAAAAGCGCTCAAGAACCTCGAACAACTGGTCGTGATCGACCTGTTCTTGACCGAGACTGCACAGCTCGCCGACGTGGTGCTACCGGCGTCTGCATGGGCCGAGACCGATGGCGTCTTCACCAACACCGAGCGCCGCATCCAGCGCGTTCGCCAGGCGGTCAAGCCGCGCGGCCAGGCCCGCCCGGAGTGGTGGATCGTGTCGCAGATCGCTCGGCGCATGGGCATTTCAGGGTTTGACTTCGAGTCGCCCAAGGACGTGTTCAACGAACTGTGCTCGGTATCGACGCTGTATCACGGCGTCGACTGGGACAGGGCCGCAACCGGCGCCTATCACTGGCCGGTCCCGTATGACGGCCATCCGGGCACGCCGCGGCTCCACGAAGATGAATTCCCGATCGGGCGCGGCAAGTTCAAGCTGATTACCTACCGCGACCCGGCCGAGACCATCGACGAGTCCTATCCGGTGTGGCTGACCACCGGCCGACGCCTCCAGCATTACCACACCGCGACCATGACCGGTCGCTCTGTCGGCATCGACTATCTGCTGCCCGAGGAAATTCTGGAGGTCAATCCCACCGACGTCCAGAGCTGGGGGCTGAAAGACGGTGGACTGTGCCGCCTGTCGAGCGCGCGCGGCTCTGTGGACGTGCGGGTCAAGGCGACCGACCGGTCGCCGCCCGGGACTGTGTTCTGCAGTTTCAGTTTCGGCGACGTCCCGGTCAACAAGCTCACCGGCTCGGGCTACGATCCAACCACCGACACGGCCGAACTCAAGGTCTGTCCGGTCCGCGTCGATCCGTTGTGACAGGCGCGGGCGGTCTCTGGGTCAGATCACCGGGACCAGGCTGAAAATCGATACACTCCACACCGCGTGCGTGATGAGTGGCTCGACAATGCCGCCGGTGATGAGGCGCTGTACGGTGAAGACGGTTCCCACCACCACGGCCGCAGCAACGAGGATCCAGGCCCCTCCGATGAGCTGCGGCAGCGCGTAGAGCGCGATTGCGACCATCGCAGTGAAAGCCCGGGAGAACCGATGCTGGCAGAGCTCGATGGCGATACCGCGCCATAGCACCTCTTCTGCCGTGGCGATCATTGCAATGAGTGGAACGGCAAACACGACACCGGGAGTGGTGTCGTTGATGTCCCCATACAAGCGGGCTACCTCGTGGCCTAGATCTGGAAATATCTCGACAGCGATACGAAAGCCCGCGTGCGTGGCAGTCACCATCAATACGCCGAGTCCAACCGCAATGAGCGCGGTGTTGGCTCGGAACGCGAAGAGCCGCCTCAGCCTGAAACGCAATGCAGCCCACGACGCTGCAATGGTGACCACCGCCGCGGCCGCATTGGTCCACCAGGGATTGATGATGTGCCGACCGGCGATTGCCGCACCAAACAGAACTGTGCCGAGCGCGATGGCAAAAACAGCCAGGCGATCGGGCGTCATGACAGCTCGTCCGCGAACTCGCTGCCGATCGTCTGCATCCGTGCGATGGCTGCAGCCGAGGGAATGCACTGCGCTCGCGCATCATCGAGGGCCAGCTGGGCGGCGGCCTCAATGGCCATCGCCCGGTGCCGGGCGTGCTCCCACAGGATATCTTCCCGGGGTTCCAGGTCGTGGCGAACACCCTCGACTAGCTCTTTGGCCAGCTCGAGATCGACGCGGGTGACCAGTGCGATCCAGTAGCTCGACAGTCTCGGTGAAAGCACTGGCACGTTGACCATCAGCCGGCTATGGCCCAACAGTGCTGCGACGCGGCGCAATACATCGCGGTGAGAAATTCGCTCGGGCCCCGGCAATTCAAAGGTCCTGGATCCTCCCCCGGGGTGAATCAGTGCCGCGAGCATCCCCCATACGACATCGTCGATGGCAATCGGGTACGAGTGATTGCGCAGCCAGCGCGGTAAAACCATGGCGGGCAGTCGGGCCGCGAGATCTTTGACCATCATCCAGCTCGCCGAGCCGGCGCCTATTATCATTGCGGCGCGGAGTTCGATGGTACTCACCGCGCCGGCGCGGAGAATCTCACCGGTGTTGTGGCGACTCTCAAGGTGTCTGGAAATGCGCCCTCCCGACGGCAGTACACCACCGAGATAGACTATGCGGCGAACTCCTTTCGCATCGGCCGCGCGGGCGAAGTTGCGGGCACCTCGCGCCTCGCGTTCCGGATAGTCCGAGCCCTGCGCCATGCTGTGAATCAGGTAGAAAGCCGCGTCGCAGCCCTCGAAAGCTGCTTCGACAGTATCGGGTCGTTCGACATCGAGCTTCACCCATTCGCGTGCTGGGTGATTCCGATTGGCCGCATATACGTCGCGCGTGGCGCAACGCACGTCGCATCCTGCCGCCACCAGCGCCGGATATAGATGGCGCCCAACAAAGCCAGTGGCACCTGTGAGCAGTATTCGCATCAGTTATGCGTGACTCCCGACCATGAGCTATCCGGTTCAGCCCCTCGCCGAGGAGCGGATGGCGGCGATCTGTCGATTGGCCGGCACCATGGCGAGGGTGCGGTAGAGGAACGCCGTTCTACGCAGCTCCCGGCTCAGCTCTTTGCGAGGCCACCGTGCCGCGACAAATTGAAAAGGTCGAGGTTTGCTCATCGCGATGAACCTCCATTTGCATTGCTCACCATGGGACCGCACGAGCGATACCTCTGCTCGTCAATCACGTCGAGCTCGACGAGCGATAGCCGGCCCCCACTCGCGCTGTTGAGCTCGATTAGACCCGCGGCTGTGCCTGGATTCCTCGAGCTCGCGAATACAATCTCGACCTCGTCGCGCGGGAGTAGGTGTCGGGTAAGCGCTAGCCCGATTCCCCGGCTTGCGCCCTGAACGAAAACTCGCATAACTCAGTTCTAGCAAAACTTCTAAAACTGTCAATTATTCAAACAAATAATGACAAAATTATTGACAGGTTACCAATGAAATTATCAGAATTCTCTCATGTCGCATTCACCTCTTACGCCCCGGCAGGCGGCTGACCTACTCGGTGTCAGCGAGTCGACAGTGCGGCGGTGGTGCGACCGCGACCTACTTCCAACTACGAGGACAGCTGGCAAGCACCGTCGCATTGAGCGAGCGGCTCTGTTGCAGTTTGCCCGCCGCGAGGGCATTGCTGTGGCGAGCAAGTCGCTCATGACGGCGGGGCGGGGCGGACGGCTTGCTGCACCGGAGGATTTATCAGATCGGCTCTTTCAAGAGCTTGTTGTCGGTGACGAGCTGGTGGTCCGAGGGCTCATCGTCGATCTCGCGGCCGAGTCGATGGAGCCCAGCACGGTATGCGACGAGGTTATCGCCCCGGCCATGCACCGGATTGGCGACGCCTGGGAGATCGGTCAAGTGGGCGTCTATCAGGAGCATGCAGCGACCCAGGCGATCCTCGCCGGTATCAGCGATGCTCGTCTACACATACCGTCGCCGGAGGCGACTGCGCGCGTCGCCGTATGCGCGTCACTGACCGGCGATCCATATTCGCTGGGTCCGGCCATGTCGGCTCTCATCCTGCAAGCCGAGGGCTATCGGCCGCGACTGGTCGGCGCTGACACGCCGATAGAGGAGCTGCCTCGCGCTGTCAGGGATACTGCCGCAGCGATTGTTGCCCTCTCTGTCGGAGCGGTGCCGGATGCAGCGAAATTGGTCGAGGATCTCCATTTACTGACCACGTCGGCGGCGGGCCAAGACGTTCTGATCGCTGTCGGTGGGCACGGGCTCAATCGCGAGTTGCGTTCGCAAATGACGGCGGACTTCTTTGGTGACACGATGGGCCACCTGGCCAGCTTTGCGCGCCGTCAACGGAAAGAGCTCAACAAGCCGGGCGCGTGATCGGGCCGCGCAGAGCTGCACGGCCGCTGTTCAAGACTGCGTGGTAGCGCGGGTCTCGGCGGCCTCTGCTGCCCGTTCGGCCTTGCGTGACTGGCTGGCGTCGGAGAGGATGTCGAGTGCTCGGTCGCGGCTTTTTGCCCGCGAGGACAAGGAGGTCGATTCGACGATTTGATAGCGGTGAAGCAGGGGTAGAAACTCGAGTGACACCTCGGATGACGGCAAGATGATGATCCCGTACAAGAACGCCTGGTGGGCCAGAGCGGCGACCAGGTCGGTTGCAATGTGACACTGGCCGTGGGTGATCACGTAGAGCACCACCCGTCGGCGCTGTTCGCGGCGAATCCGCGTGAGGTCGAGCAAGAGCTGGCGAAATACCTTGCCGTAATTGCGGCCGCGCTCGGATCGAAAGGACAGTAGATAGGGCACCGGAACCTGTCCTGCTCGAGTCACCTTGACCAGTTCATGTAGCCGCGAGTCGAAAAAGCGCAACCAGATCTCGTCGCCTTCAAGTGACAGTTTTTTGATCAGAGTGAGAGCCAGGCTACGGGCGAATACCTGGCGCTTACCGCGCATCGAGGCCGAGGAATCGACCAGGATGTACTGCAATCTGTGCTCGTCTTCGCGCTCGCGTTCGTGACCGTAATAGAGAAGCTCCTGGTCGACAATCTTCTGCTCGAAGATCTCCCGATCGTAGGCCAGCTCGGTCAAGACCATCGAATCGACGTTACCCTTGCGCTCGATCGACGCGTACCCGTCCACGGCAAACGTCTGTATGCCCGATGCGCGTTTGGTCTCGAGCACCGAGGGCAAGAGCTCGAGCGAAAAATTGGCCACATCATTGGCCTCGGGGGAGCCCAGGGCGGAAAACAGATCGGCCAGATCCACTGCGCTGCCCAGCGCCTCTGAGCCGTGGGCCGTATCCTCTTTGAACATACCCAGCAGCCGGACCGTATCGAGGTCGATGAGTTCGACGCTGGTGTAGATGTGCAGTGACTGCTGGGAAAGGTGCTCCAAGAAGCCCCATATCGGCTGAGCATCGAAAGTGCGGAAATGCTCAGCCGGCTCGATGTCGGCATAGATTCCCAGATCTAGCGGCAGTTCTTCGGCCCCGGCAGCTTTGCCGCGGTCGCGCCAGCGATTATAGGTGTCGCCGAGCGCCCGGGTGAGAAGCACTGCGACCAGTTCGTCGCGCAAGCGCCAACCCGAGACTTTCTCGATCACCTCGGAGCCTGCGATCTTGCCCAGCAGATCGGCGTATTCGGCGATGAGTCTGCGCACGGCCGGAGGGGGATTGACCTGAGCGAACGAGGTCTCGCGCGCTCCCATGGCCCAGCCTGCAGCGCCTCGCGGCGTGGTGAACAGGATGCCCAGGTCGTGTACGACAAAGAGCGGCAGGTGAATGCCCAGGCGGGAGATGGCGTTGTGCCAGGCCGCGGCTCGGACCACGGCCATGGGGTTTTCGAACTGGATATGAGACAGCGCCAGAGTTCCGATCTGGCGGGCTACGAACGATCGATGTAGCTCGGGGGGAATCACCGGCCGATACTAGTCGGAGCTGCATTCGGTGGCGAGAAACGAGCGCTCATCAGTGCAATTGCCGGTGGCGGTGGTACTGCAGGATTCCGGTCGGATGCCCGCTGCATTGGCGCACTGTCTTGTCGCGCGACGCCGACACAATGCCCGTGGCCTCGCCGGGGGCAAACCACCGGGGGAATGTTGCGGACTAATCATCGGGAGTGGTCGTGGCTGGACGCAGGAAGCCCAGATACCGCTCGGGGATGTCGTCGAAGCTCATCTGGCCATCGCAATCGGGACACGTAAAGGTGGGTGGCTCGTAGTTGGCTGCCAGAATTGCCGCCGATTGCAGGAGCTTTTCTTCCTGCCGGTCACAGCCGTGACAATGATAGGGGGCGAAAAACGAGGTAACCGTACCCCGCCCCAATACGCCCTCGACCATCGAAGCCTGCAAGATGAAGGCACATGAACAGGTGTGGAACTCGTATCCCTGCACGTTGGCGCGATTCAAAAAATCTACCCACTCGCGAACCCCAAGCGAATTCATGTAGCGAACCTGCGACAGATCGAAGTCCACTCGCCCAACCATGACCGGAAGCAGCTCGTCAAACGACGTCGCCTCTGTGATGTCACCCTTGATCACGATGCGAGTGCGCTCGGTGTCCTCGACAATTTCCCACTGGGTGAGCTCGGCCAGGCGAGCACGGGCGTTTTCGGCCAGATCTTCGAACGATGCACCCACCACCGTTTCGCGGTCGCTTCGCTGCGCCCACACGACCCGAGCGCGCAAGGTGATCGGGTCGTCCTCGTCGTCGGTGTCCGAGCGAATGATCAGGTCGAGTAACGTGTTCTCCGGCACTGGCTCGCTCAGAACCAGGCGAGCTCCATCGATCGATAGATTGGTGACGTGGCCGTCAATGACCCGATGATCGTGGACCAGCTCGATCGAGAACTTCTCGCTGCCATGTCTCGGCAAGTCCAGTTCGTTGGACACAACGTCGTACAGTTCGTCGGCACTCATGGGAACGATGAGCACCTCGTCGCAGCCCGATTCGGCGACTTTCTGCATCTGGTCGGCGTGAATGCGCTTGCCCATCACCATGACCACCTTGCAGCCGGGTATGTCCGCCTTGATGCGCTTTGCAACCTCGTAGCCGGATAAACCGGGTAGCTCGGCCTCGATAATGGCTAACTGTGGGGTCTCTTGCTGGGCTGTGGTCAAGGCGTCGTCGCCACTGGAGACCACCAGCAGATCCAAGCTCAATCGGCGAAAGGGTGGAGACGCCAGATGCCGCAGCAGCTGGCTGTTGTTGGAAACGAGAACCTTGGGCATTCTCAGCCATGGTACCATGCCTCTCGCACCGTCATGGTCCGGAGCGACATGTCTCACAGTCAGTTTATGTGACTGAAATGTATGATATTTACACGATCAGCGCAATGATTGCGCTGAGCAGGAGCACGCCGACCGCCCCACCCACGCCCATGACCATGAAGCCGCGGACCAGGGCTGCCTGGTCGACTGCCTTGCGCTCTGCGGTCAGCCGGTCGATCTCGCTCGACCGGGCTCCAATGGCCCCGCGCAGCTCGTCGATGCGCTCGTAGAGGTCGTCGAACTCGGGTCGCTCGATGCGGTGCAGGTTTACCAGGGTGCCCAGGGTGACCAGACGGCGCTGAATCTCGGCGCCGGCCTGGGCTAATTCGTGCTTTTTACGGCTCTGCTCGGCCTCCATCTCGGCCAGGCGATGGCGATGTCCTTCTCGCGCGTCTTCCAGACTGCGCCGCGCTGTTTCCAGCTCTGCCTTACGCGCCTCGATCCGGGCCAGGGCTTGCGACATGGGTCGCTCGAGGTCGGCCAGCTGGCGATCGATGTCCTCTCTCTCGGACTCGAGGTCCTTGGCGTCGCTGAGCAGGTCCTCGGCAGCCCGGCGCAGGCCGGCACGGGCGTCGGCCATCGATGATTTGGCCGCTTGCTCTTCGCGCTCCTCCGCCGACTTGAGGTAACTCTTGTGCTGGCGATCGATCGCCTTGCGCTTGTCGCGCAGGCCGCGTCCCTGAGCCTCGAGGTTGCTCAGCTCTTGCTCTACTTTGGCCAGCCCGGAACCGGCCTCGTCGACCTTGGCCCGACACTCGGCCTCCCGCTGGGCAAACGAGCGATCCTCTTCGGACTGGCGATGGCTGAGCTCAGCACAACTCCGCTCGAGTTGGCTGTGGCGTTTTTCTGCTTCGTCTATGGCCTGATTTTCCGCCTCGAGGACACGGTTGTCGACGCCCAGCGAACGGGCCTGCTTGCCCAGCGTTCCCAGTACTTCGTCGAGCTTAGTGGTCTCTTTTTTGATCGTCTCGTCGAGTATCCGTATGGCGGAACGGCGCTGCCAGCGGGCACGGGTGAACGAAAGGGCATAGTTCATGGCATTGAGCCAGCCGGATTCGGGTACCTCGGGAATGGGTACGACGTCGGGCGGTTGGAACGAGCCCTTGACCGTGCCGGTGCTGCCCACCTTGGTCGCTGGCGGAGTGGGCATGGTGACCCTGGGCGCCTGTTCGGCGGGGCCGGACGGGTCAGCGGACCTGCCCGGATGATTCGACGGCAGCGGGCTGGCGTCGCGCCGGTTGGGATCGGGCCATTCGTCGAGGTCATCCGATGTGGATGCCCCGACTGGTGAGAATGGCTCGGCACTCCGGGCCTCGGATAGCAGCTGGCCCGAATGTCGGCTGGCCAGATTGTCGTCTCGCTGCCATTTTGTGGTAACTGCCGAGGTAGCGGCACGCAAGCGCTGAAGGGAGAGTCGATCGCCATCGGGGTCCGGTGTCGCATTGGACAATGGACCGTCGGCTCGCTCCGCCCGGTCAAGACCCTGCGGATCTGACGCCCGGCGCCGGGGCTGGGACGGAGGACCGTGGTGGGGCCCGGATTCGGGGTCGCCAGTGCGGCTGAGCGGGGTCGCCGGGTTCCGAGAGGGCGATGGCGAACGAGGCGGGAGCCGCCGCGCGCACGCGCCACAATGGGTGGCTTCATCGGCGTTTTCAGCGCTGCAAAACGGGCAGTACCTCATGGTCGTTCGATTTTTCTTTCATAGGCGATGCGGCCTCCCACAATGGTCGAGTCGATATGGGTGTCGAGCAGGGAACGGTCGCCAGTGAGCACCCGATCGTACACAGTTATGTCGGCGGCGTAACCGGGCCTGAGCTGTCCGCGCCGATGCTCGACAAATGCGGCAAACGCCGCTTCTACAGTGAACGAATGAATGATCTCCTCAAGGGTCATGCGCTGTTCGGGATACCAGCCGCGCGGTGGATTGCCGTCCCTGTCCTGGCGAGTGACAGCGGCGTAGATGCCCAGAAGCGGCGATACCTGCTCGACCGGAAAGTCGGATCCAGCCACGATTCGACCGCCGCTTTTCAGGATCGCACGCCAGGCATAGGCCCCGCGGATGCGCTCGGGGCCTAACCGCGCCTCGGCCCACCGCATATCGCTGGTGGCGTGGGTTGGCTGCATGGAGGCGAGAATTGCCAGCTGGCCAAACCGGGTCAGGTCGGCGAGGGCGACCACCTGAGCGTGCTCGACGCGAAAGCGCAGATCTGCCCCCGGCCGCCTTTCTATCGCCGCCTGATAAGCGTCGAGGACCACTCGATTGCCGGCGTCGCCGATGGCGTGGACCGCCAGCTGCCAGCCGGAGCTGGCAGCGACTTCGGCAATGTTCTGCAACTGGTCGGCGGTGAGCAAAGCGAGACCGCGATTTTGTGCATCGTCGGAATAGGGGGCGAGAAGTGCTGCGCCACGCGAGCCGAGTGCGCCGTCGCTGTATAGCTTGACACCGCGTACACTGAAATACGACGTGCCGGAGTCGGGCTCGGGCGTGCGTTGGCTCAGCGAGGCGATGAGCTCGGCACTGCCGGACAGATAGGCATTGACTCGCAAGGGCAACTGGCCGCTCGCGGCAAGTTCGCGATACACCGCCACCGTGGCGTCGTCGATGCCCATCTCGTGAACTCCGGTAAGGCCGTGCAGGACGGCGAGGTGCGCAGCGCGGAGAATGCGACGCCGGCGCACAGCAGGGGTGGGCTCGGGGATGTGCTTTTCGACCAATTCCATGGCCGCGTCGACAAAGACGCCGGTCGGCTCGCCGCTGTCATCGCGGATGATTCGCCCCCCCGGGGGATCTCGGGTGGCGCGGGTGATGCCGGCGATGGCCAGCGCGGCTCGGTTGGCCCACAGGGTGTGGCCACCGATCCGGCGCACTGCCACGGGATGATCCGGGACCTGAGCGTCGAGAACCGAATGGTGGGGAAACTGCCTGGACGGCCATCGGGTTTGATCCCAGCCGCGCCCGACAATCCACTCCCCGGCGGCCCGGCCGGACGCGCTTGCAGCCACTTTTTTGGCCGCATCGGCCGGGCTCTTCGTCCCCTCGAGCGATACTGCTTCCAGGGCGGAGCCCAGGCCAAAAAGATGACAGTGGCCGTCCACCAGTCCGGGTGTGGCCATGCGTCCGGCCAGATCGACAACCCGGGTTTCTGGCCCGAACAGTGGGCGAATATCTGCATCGTCGCCGACCGCGACGATCAGCTCACCCCGTATGGCCAGAGCCCGGGCTCGCGGACGCTCGGGATCCATGGTGAGGATGTCGCCCCCGACCAGGACCAGGTCGGCTGGTTGGCGATGCGAGGTCTGATCGGACAATGCCGACGGTGGGCCCGACGGTGTGCGATGTGGCGCGCCGGTGCAGGCGAGCGCAGAGGTGCAGGCGAGCGCAAAGGCATACCCTATCAGCCCGATTGTGTGCAGCTGTACTGGTCGCGGCATGGCCCCGCGACCATACCGCAAGTATCGCCAGGCGTGGCCACCAGGTGAGGCGGTATGGTGCCGGTTAGCGCTGTTTTTGCATCAACTTGCGGTACTCGTTGATGTGGCGGATCGCCGCTGTCGCGTCGCCCTGACGGTCGTAGATCGTGGCCAGGTTGTAGTGCGCCTCGGCCAGCATGGGTTCGATGCGCAGGGCGCGCTGATAATACGAGACGGCTTCGTCGTCTCGGCCCGCGTCCTGCGCCACGACACCCAGGTTGTAGATGGTCGTCGCATCGGTTGGATCGAGGGCGAGGGCGCGGCGAAAGCAGTCGCGGGCGCGGCCGACCTGCCCCGATTCGGCGTAGAGCCGGCCGAGGTTGATCCACCCCTCCATGGCGTCGGGTCGAAGGACGAGAGCGCGCTGGTAGGCCTCGATGGCCCGGGCGGTGTCGAACTCTTCCATGGTTACCGCGCGGTCGAGCCACTCGTCTGCGCTGGTTGCGGCGATCACTTCGGGACCGGGAGCCTCGCGCCGGATCGGCATGCTGTGGAGCTGGCCGCGTTTCTCCCCACCGTCGAACAAGAGCACGAGCTGGCCAGTATCGGCCCGCCAGGCGCCGTTTTGTTCGCGCACGACCACATCGCCTCCATGGGCGGCCAGCGACAACTCGGCCAGCGAAGCCCGGGCCGGCAATCGCTTTTGCAGCGCGCTCAGCTGCCGGCGTATGCGCTTGAGCGGAATTCCCCCGGCGATCAGCTCCTTGACCGATTTCAAGATGCGTAGATCGCGAAACGAAAATCGCATGGACACACCGCTACTGTCCGGCTCGACAAACCCCGCTCGCACGCATCCGCGGATGATCGACTCGGATAGGCCAATAACCTCGGCCGCCTCGCGAGTGGAATATCCGTTCCACACCGTTTCACTGTCTCGTGGCCGATCTACCCTGTCAAGCCATGTTTGGCAGAGCTTGCAGCGCAGCGATCTCGCTGCGGCTCGACAATCCGGATATGCTGCTGGCATGAGTCGTTCCAGCACCCCCTCGGCACGCCCACTCCGCATTGCCGTGAAGCCGAATCCGACCCTCGGTGCACGCAATGCAGCACGCGGCAGAGCGGTCGGGCAGCCCGAAACGACGTCGATCTCGGCATTGTCGATCCGACCGCGCGGGGCCCGCTGGATGTACGTGATCGGCCACGGCGCCGGAGCCGGGATGCGTCACGAATTTCTCGAGCAGATCTCTGCCCACCTGGCCGAGCGGGACATCGCGACGCTTCGCTATCAGTTTCCATACATGGAGGCCGGGCGAAAACGGCCCGATCACGAGCGGATCCTCAAAGCCACGGTGCGCGCGGTGATCGCCCGGGCCCGCCGGAACGGCAATTTGCCCCTGCTGGTCGGAGGCAAATCCATGGGCGGGCGCATGACGTCCCTCGCCCTGGCCGAACAACCCGAACCCGATGTCGCTGGACTGGCCTTTCTCGGCTTTCCCCTGCACCGACCCGGACAGGTCAGCGATCAGCGTGCCGACCATTTACGCCAAATCAAAGTACCGATGATGTTCGTGCAGGGCACGCGCGATTCGCTGGCCGGGATCGATCTCATGCGCGGACTGGTCACATCACTCGGCCGACGCTCGACGCTTCATATCGTGGACGGTGGCGATCATTCGTTCAAGGTTCTCAAGCGCTCGGGTCGGGATCAGGGCGAGGTGTTGCTCGAGATCGCCGATGCCGTGGCCGCGTGGGGTGCGCGCTTCGGGGGGTAGCGGGGGCTGGCGGCCGATTCTTTCGCCAGGATCAGAGTTGATGCCGGCGAAAGGTTGAGTCGGGGCTGGAATGGCTCATACTTGTTTGAATGATGCGAGCAGTACTGCTTTTGCGGCGCAGGCACCGCGTCATGCTCGCACTGGCGGTGGCGGCTTTGAGCCATCTAGCCCTTTTGTGGTGGGTCGCCGGACGGCTGAGTACACCCGCGGCACCGGGCCTGGTTACCCCGGGGTCGCAATGGGCAGCCCTAGTGGTACCGGCCGGAGCAGCAGAGCGAACCTCGTCTGTGACTCTCATCAATGAGATCCCGACCGGTCCGGCAGTCCAGGCATTGCCTGGCTCACACACCGAGCTGTCGCGCAATTCGACCCATCTGGCACCTGATGCCGAGATCGATCTGCCCGGGCGACGGGCTGCTTTGCGCGGCGGTGGAGTGGCTGAAGGCGGGGACTCATGGACCGGTCGTCGCGACCGCGAGACGTTCACCAGTCGAATCTGGAATAGTCCCGAGCACAATCGCTTGCCTCGCCATCGGACCGGCAAACATGTCGCATCGCCGGAGTCGATCGCACGCAGACCGGGGCAGCACTACGACGATCGTACAGAACGGCGACCGCTCGCTCGACAGGGTGTGGAGCATCTAGCTCCGGGTGGCACAGAGTCGGCTGCGCCAGGCGGTCCGTCGGGGCTCGACCAACCGCACTGGGACGACGCTGATCCGGTCTTTACCGGCCCGGCCGGAATCACTGCTCCGGTGCGGGCCATGGGACGGACCGGGCCGCGCGGACAGATGCTCGCCGACCGTGGCCAGGCCGCGACCGAGGCCGAAAAGCGCGGCAAGGCCGCCGACACTCTCGACATGGCCGGAGCCTCGAACGAGACCCACCCCGCTCCGATCGAGATGACCGCACCCGCTGCTGGAGGTACCCGGCGTGGTGTTGCGGGACCCCATCCCGGACGTGGACTGTCGGCCCGCGGTCGACACAGCGGGCGCGGCACTGCCGCGTCGACTTCGAACGTGCCGAAGAGTGCCGGACAAGCCCGCGAATTGCCGTCGATATGGGCAGATAGGCAGCATCCCTACTTCCGCCGTATGTACCAGCGCCTCAACCGACATATCGAGTTCCCCCGCGAGCTGGCCCTGGCTCTCGAGCACGGCGACGTAGTGGTTCAATTCACGCTCTCTGAAAACGGCCATGTTTCCGACCTGCACATCGCAAAGCCAAGTCGTTTCGCGGCGTTCGACCGAACTCTCGTACAAGCCGTGCGCGCTCTGGCACCGTTTGGCCGGGTCCCCCACTCCATATTGCGGGGCCGGCCGGCCATACAAGTGCGCGCCCCGTACGCATTCCGAAATCCCTTGATTCGATAAGTTGATTCGATGAAAGAATAAAACCGTTTACTGGATTACACGAAACGCGCTGAACTAGGACAGGTAGAACAGGCAAGGCAACTGCCGAGCAAAACCAGCTGCCTTGAAATGCCTGGACTCTTATAATTACAGAACGTAGGTGACTGTACGAGTATTAGCTGCGGGGCGCAGGAGGTCGTGGTGAGACGAGTTGGGTCGCATGACCGACGAGTGTCGCGGTCCACCGCGACTTATTGTGCCGTGTCGCTGGTCGCTCACGCACTGTTCTTGCTCGCCGTGAATACCTGGGCGCTGAACCGCACTCCGCCGCGCTCCAGCACTCAGCCGATGCAATCGGCCAGCCGGCAACAAGCTGCCTCGCCGTCACCGTCGTGCGAAGCAGACGCCGCTCTGGGCACGGCTGCTCAGCTTCTCTACTGTGCAACTCCGCTGGGCCGGCAGGCCGAATGCATGAGCCGTGTACTCGACCACTTTTCGGCCTCGCGAATTACCTGCAACGCGGTTGCATTCCCCACCGAAGTAGCTCTGGTCGACGCCAAAGTTCTCGATCGAATCGAGCCCGAGCCGCTGCTCGAGTTGCTCACACCGATCGAGCGGAAAAAATTCGAAGAGGCCCAAAAAGAAGCCATCGAGCAGCGATTTCGCCAGGAGCAAAAGAAGCAGGAGCAGAAAAAGCGCAATCAACAGGTTGTCGAGATCACCCGGCCTACGGTCGAAGAAGAGCCGGAGGATGCGCAGTATGTATCGGAGTACAACAGTCGGGTCGAAAGACAAACGGTAGCGCGCGGCAGCACCGAGGAGATGGTTGAGCGTCCCGAGAACCAGGCGTTAGATGTCAAGAAACAGCCCCGTGAGGCTGTCATCTCGGAGATCCCCAAGACTCCCACAGCCACGGCAGACCCGGACAAGCCCGAGGGACGCGGCGGTCTGGCCATGCGTGGGCCAGAGGGACCGGAGCAGGACCGACAGCTTGAACAACCAGCGGTCAAGGGCGGGGCTGTCGACGGCAGCGACGGGCCCGTGTCGGACAACGCGATCGTTGCGTCGAGGGGGGACGGACCGAGCAGCGTGGAGAAGGCAGAGGCCCGGCAAGCGGGCGGCGGCAGCGAGGGCGGCGGGCGTCCGCTGGTGCCCGATCTGCGCCCGACCGAAGACATCCTGGAACGCGCGGCCGGCGGTGGCTCGGTCGATCACCTCGAAAACGTAGCGAGCGGTGAAACCACAGCGCTCAGTTCCAAACGGTGGAAATACGCGACGTTTTTCAACCGCATGAAGCGCCGCGTGGGACAGAATTGGCATCCGGCCCAGGTCTATGCCCGCCGCGACCCCAAGGGCAATGTGTACGGCCAACGAGATCGCATCACCTACCTGCAAATCTCCCTCGATCCGTCCGGCACGATCGCCAGGATCCACGTACTGAGAAGTTCCGGCGTCGATTTTCTCGACGACGAAGCCATGCGGGCCTTTCGCGCGGCCCATCCATTTCCCAATCCACCGCGCGGTCTGGTCGACAGTAAATCGCAGTTGATCACATTTACTTTTGGATTTCATTTCGAACTGGGCAAACCGCGCGGCTGGAAGATCTTTCGCCAGCAGTAGCCGGGTCCAATATATTGGCTCGGGTCAGTGGCGGGGTCACGCGGGGTTTGCGTTCTCGGTGCCACGGTGTGGGTCGCGAGAGTCGCATTCTCGCTGGTCACAAGGGGCCGACTGCCGGGGCACACCTTGGCGTGTCCCTCATAGAGCGTGCTGGTGGCAGCTCGGCGCCCCCTGAACAACAAGAGCAGCCAGGGCAGGATGACCAATAGACCCCCCGGGATTGTACCCGGCGCTGCAGAATCGCAGCCGCAGCCACTGCGGGGCCGGACCTGGCCGGGGTGGCGCGGTGCGGTGTCGCTGGCTGGTGGCGACCCGGTCTGGCCAGTGGCCGCTTGCGGGGCCGATTGGGCGCCTTGTTGCAGAACCGTCAACGCCTCTTTGATGGCTTGTTTGACCGTGGGAAAACGGGTGCCGATGCGGGGATCCATGAGGTTGCCGCCGAAACCACCGGGCTCTTCGGACGCGGTTGTCTCGAGCTCGATCAGGCGGGGGATGGCCTCTTTGGCATCGAGTCGCTGAAGAGCCCAAACCGCCATGACCTTGACAAAGTCGCTGTCGTCGTTGGCCAGCCGGTCGAGCAGCGCGGCGACCGCTTTTTTGCCCCCGATCGCGCTCAGTGCTCTGGCCGCCGAGATGCGGTGGTGAAACAACTTGTGGCCAAGAAATGGCACTACCCGACCGAAGTGCTCGGGCCGGCCGAAATAGTAAAGCGATTCCAGGACCAGATGCTGGGCAAAAAACAGGCGCGACGCCGGGGACGTGGCATCGTTTTCCAGCGCCGCCGGCGGTTGGCCGAGATATGTATCGACCCACTCGGCGACGAAATCGCTCTTGGCCGGCTCGCCGTGCAGGTTCTTGAAGATGGCTGCTACGGCTCGTACGTAATCTTCGCGGACAAAGAGGCCCTGGTGATAGCTATGCCTCAGCGCTCCGATCACCAGTCCATCGTCGCGGATGCGCGCGGCTCCCGACGTCGGCGTGGCCAGGCCGTAGGTGCCCGGTTTTTTGGATTCTTTGACCAGGCACAAAAGACGCGTACCGGGGTCGTAGCGATACTCGGGCCCGTGCCCCGACCGCGATCCGAGGTCGAGAAGATAAAATCCCGCGAGCTGGATGGTGGGCGGTACTCGCTCACCGGCCAGGACATCGACGACTTTTGCCGCCACGGTCGGGCTCGCCTGGGAAATCTCGATCTCGATGAAGCTGTCGGCCTCGGCGATGACCTTCTCGGTCCACGGCTCGTCCCAGGTGGTGGCCAACGCCGGACCGGCCGACAGCCCCATGGCAACAGTTGCAACGACAGTTGAAAGGAGCAGGTGGGCAAGACGCATGGCTGGCTCTCCTTCACCTGATTCTAACGCCGGTGTCGCGGCACCGGGCAATGAATCTGATCGAAGAGCCTGGCCGGTGCCACGATCCGCACGTCTCATCAGCAAGTAGTAGGCCTCGACTACGCTCCAGGAATCATGGTCTTCTGGAGACTCCCGAGAGACGTACATGTCCACGATTGCATACACCGTGGGGCACCGCCTGCCTGGATACTGGACATTACCATGAATCTACTCCTCGAAACCGGCATCAGATCGGGCGAACGGCGCGGTGAGGCTCGCGGAGTGAAATTAGTACTTTTTGGCCGTCCGCCCGGAAGCATTACTCCAAGCGCCAGATAGCAGACGGCCTAGAGTAATTCTTCGCATCGCTGCGTCCACAACCCCAGATCGGTGCGAAAATGTGCAACTGTTTTGCTCCAGTTGAAACGCGACTCCAACCTAATTGAGGATAAGAACCGCAAAGGAGTCGAGGATGAGTAGCAAGAAGCGTCGTCGCCAATTCACCGCCCAGCAGAAGGCAGCCATTATGAGACGAATGATGTTTGCCATCCCTTCCGCCAACACCGAATCTGACCGGCGCCACTTGCACACCTACTGGTCGCATG
>JAKSDA010000305.1 GCA_022360315.1 Pseudomonadota bacterium | reverse complement strand
TGCGGCCGGCGCTGCTGCATCGATCGGCTGAGAGTGTATGACAGCCAGCCGTAGAGATTGCGCGTCACTTCGCGTTTGACCAGCAGCTCGAGGCCGTAGGTATCACTGACCCCGCTGTTGAAAATGGCAATGGTGCGACCGGCCTCCTCATCCAGTTCGGGCTCGTCGGTGAAATGGACCAGGTCGTAGCGGTCGATGTAGTAGACCTCGGCATCGATGGTCCATATTTTGGTCGGTTTCCACTCGCCGCCCACACCGTAGTGAATGGCCCGTTCGAGCGAGAGATCGGGGTTGCCGAATTGCGAGTCGAAACCCTCCGCCTGGGGCGGCTGGTGAAACTGTCCGATGTAGCCCTTGGCCAGCCACTGATCGTCGATGCGATAGCGCGCGACCAGACGGGGATCGACCATCTGCCGGGCCTCGCCGTCGAGCAGATAACCATCGAAGCGCAGCCCCGGGACCAGGCGCAAATGGCCACCGATATCGCAGGCCAGGTCCAGATACAGGCCATAGCTGAACATATCGATGATGAGTTCAGTCTGTTCGGGCGGAATATCGATTTGGCCGCTGATCGGCTGATTGATCTCGGCACCGGCCAGGGGCGCCAGCAGGTCGTAGGTGTTGGTCCGCGATTCGAGATCGATGCCGCTATCGATGACGAATCGCTTGCCCAGGCGCCCGGTCAGTTTCATGCGATAACTGAGTGTGGTCTGCGTGATATCGATATCGGTAAACGGACTTTCGTCTTCGCTCTGGCCGCTGCTGAAGACCAGTTTATCGCGACCAAAGGCCGGCGAGATGGTCAGCTCGAGGCCGCCGGAGATGGGCCGCTTGTACGACCCGATCAGTCGCGAGAAATCGATGCGGGTATTGAGGCTCAAGCTCTCCTCTTCATCGGCCTCCTCGGACACTACCTTGAGCTGATCACTCGAGCTGATGTAAAACAGCGACGCCTTGCCTTCGCTGCCAAAATCGTAATCGAAGCGGGCCTGATAGTCGTAATACACCGGCACCACGATCAGAGTGGCGCCGGGGTCCGGTTCGGGCAAAAAGAAATCGAGCATAAAATCGAGATACGAGCGCCGTCCGGCGACCGCAAACGAACCGTTTTCGCCGATTGGGACCCGCGCGTAGCCACCCGCGTCGAGCAGATCGATGTCGGCCGAGCCGTGAAATCCATCGCTCTTGGTCGCCCGCGTATCGACCGCGACAATGCCGCCGATGGCGCGGCCGTAAGTGGCGGGAAAGCCGCCCGGATAGAGTTCGATGCGGTCGAGGAACTCGGCATTGAGGATCGACGGTCCGCCCAAGAAGTGGTAGATGAGCGGGACTCGATGGCCGTCGATGAAGACTCCGCTGTCGTCCGGGTTGGAGCCGCGTATGAGCAAAAAACCGGTGACAAACGGTGTGCGGGCCAGCCCGGGCAGAGATTGAACGACCCGAATGGGATCGCCGAAGGTACCGGGGACCGAGGTGAGCTGGCGCCGCTCCAGGGTGCGTTTGGTGACCTCGAGGACTTCTCGCTCGCCTTCGACCACAGTTTCGTAGGGATTGCTGCCCTTGCGGCGCAGCCACAGGCGAGTATCGACCCGCTCGTTTTTGGCCTTGATGGTCAGCTTGCGCTCGAATCGAGCGTATTCCTCGGCCGCCGCCAGGATAGTGTACTCCCCGGGGGGCAGGCCGTGAAAGAAGAAGTTGCCGCTCTCGTCGGTCACTGCGTCGATGGCCAATTCGCTGACCGATACGATGACGCCCGAGAGTTTGCGCCGCGTGCCCCGCTCGACCGCCTGTCCCGACAGGCTGATCGGCAGGCGAACGTCTCCGCCGTGCGAGGGCGGACCGACCGCGGCCGGGTCGCGGCCTTGCTCCTCGTGCTCGACCGGGGCCGGCGGCGGAGGCGGCTCGGGCTCCTCTTTTTCTTCGATTTTGAAGTGTATGGTGGTTTCGACGATGATGGGCCCGGGCACGCCGTCCCATTCGGCGGGCTTGAAGCGATACTGCTCGGCCGCCTCTACCGCGGCCTCGTCAAAGCCGTTGCCAACTGGCTCGACCACCTCGACCCTGGTGACGGTCCCGGTCGCGTCGATATGGATGCGAATCTTGACATCTGCTTCCAGGCCGGCTTCCAGGGCATTTTCCGGATATACCGGCGCTGATGCCTCGACCAGCTCGGGCGGCTTGGTGAGAGTGGGGGGCTTGGGCGGTGGTGGTTTTTCTTCGTCTCGACGCGCTCTGTCCTGGGCCCACGCGGTGGAGCCAACCACGAGAGCAAACGCCAGAGCGCAACTCGCAAGGCGGTGCATAGAAACTCAAAGCGTGACCCGTGCTGTCAAAGATCACAAGTTGTTCGGCCTACAAACTGAACCGCGATCTCTCTGTGCAGCCATCATTTGCCATCCTGCGTGCGCATACGCACGGTACCCGGCACGTCCTGACCAATCCGGGTCACACGACCGAGATTGCGAGCCTGTTCCCGTGGCCATCAACACCACCCCTTGCTGGAGCGAGCGGCGGTGCTGTAATGGGCGATCGCGCCGGCGGCGCGATTTCCGACCGCGGCCTCCGATTATTCAGCTCTGCGGCGGTGTGATGAGCTGGGCAAATGGCTTGAATGGGCAGGTCAATTCGCACACCCGGGTATCGGCCGGTTCTTTGCTGCTCTGGTCTTCGGCTTTTCCCAGTGCCCATATGCCGTCGCGGTAGCCCGCTTCTTTGAGGCGTGCCACGGTTTGAGGGCCGGGCAGGCCATCGGGCACCAGGTCGAGGCGATCCTGGCGCTCTTTCCAGACCTCGCGGTCCTCGCCGGCCGCGAAGTCGAACACTTCGAAGCCGGCCTCGACGAGCTTGTCGAAAATGAAGTCTCCGGGGTCGCCCTGGCCGCGATTGTTGGTGACGTCGCGGTGGCCGAACACACCGACGCAGTCGCTGCCGCCTTTCATCAGCCGATCAAGCGGCCCATTGCGGTACGGCCGATGTACTTGCATCTGGATTCCCAGCGCGCGACATACTGCGATGTTGAGCTTGACCTGGATATCCAGCGTGATCTCCCACAGAGAGGCGTCTTTCTCCTGAAACATTTCCCAGCCGACACTGAACTCGTTCACGCCGACGTTGCTGGCGTGGAATGCTTTGGTAGAAAACAAGTCGGCCAGTTGAACCACCGATCCGTCGGCGTCGATCACACAATGAGCGGCACTGTGGCGCGGATCGTCTCGCCACATTTTTACCACTGAGAAATCGGCCTTGCGGTCCGGTCCCTTGCCCGGGCGAATACTTTGTGGCTTTCGGTTTTTGCCGCCGGGAATCCCTTTTGTCGTGTGATCGATCTGCATCCGGACCCATTTGGTGCGACGCTTTCCTCCATCTCCTCTGTCCAGCGCGATGTCGGGTCGATCAACAAAATTGACGATGTCGACGCCTTCGACATCGACCTCTTTCCCGTTGATGATGAGTCCGGCCATGAGTAGAGGGTACCAGAATCGGACAGCCAGGTCGGCCCGAGGTTCTGGAAAAGGGCGCGAAGCGGAGTTCAATACCGAGCGGAGTGGCCGAACGGCCGGTGATTCGATCCCAGGCGAAATCGCTCAAAGGGCGCGCCCATCTGCACGCCAGCAGTCACGCTCGCGCCGCCGTAATCATCGTTTGCCGTGGCGTCGTAGCCCGGGGTTGCAGTGTAGTGGGCGCCGATATATGACTGCCACCAGCCAGCTTCAGAGGCTGCGCGAAATCCTACATCGACTGCCAGCGAAACGTCGGAGTCCCCCGCCCATGTGAAGTTTGTCTTCCCATTCGCTCACCCGGCGACCATCGGGCGTCTCGCGGTCGTCACCGTCGAGATAAAACCCAAAACCAGCCATGGCCACAGTAACTGGTATTTCGATCTGTCTGGGCAGCCAGGAACACTCACAATCGGCAATACCAAGATACCGACAACCGAGCCATCACTGCGCAGAGTTGGATTCGATTTGCCGCAGTAGATCATGTCCTCGGGTATCGCGATATCAAACGTGGCTGGATTGATCGATCCCGAGCGCGGCATGATTCTGCACCGGCCAGTTGCGCTCGGATAGCCCGTCCGGTTGGCTGCCAGCTATTTGGGGTCTGGTGTCGCGACGCCTTTGTCGGCCAGCAATGCACGCAGTCGCTGTATCTCAGCGTGGGCCGCATCAGCGCGCTTCTTCTGATCCTCGGCGCGCTTTTTGTGGTCATCGGCGCGCTCGCGCTGGTTTGCAATGAGCCGTCCATCGGCGTCATAGAAGCGGAGCCACAGGCCACTGTAACGAGCGAAGATGCCCTGCCACAGCCCGAGCCACACGCCGAGCTGGTCGCTCCACACCCATTGTCTGGAAACTGTGCGGGCGTTGGGGAGGGCCGGTTTCTGTACCGCTTTGCGGTAGCGCGCTTTGGGTCCCAGATGATAGGCATCAAAGCTGTCCCGGCCGGGCCGGTACATGTAGTACTCCGCGGTTTTGAACAGGCTCTCGTAGCGCTGCTTCTTGACAGTCCTGTCGATTTTGGCGGTGGAGGGCGAGGTGAGCTCAACGATGACCTGGGGATAGCGATTGTCCTCCTGCCATGTGATCCAGACCTTGCGCCCGTCACGCCAGGGGGCGCCGGCCACGAAAAAATAGTCGGGGCCGATGTACTGGCGATACTCGGGACTGGGAGGCTGGTCCGGCCCGGGCGCGTTTTCGGCGATGAAGCGGGCCTGCTCGACGCTGTAGTAGAGGAACATGTCGCCGCCGGTATAGTAGTCAGTGCGGCCCCGGTCGGCCATGAGCAGGTCTGTCAGCTCGATCAAGAGGTTCATCTGCAATCGATGCTGAACGGTATCCAATGGCACTCCATCGCTGTATAGCAGCTCGAAATCGAGCTTCTCGCCTCGCGGACCGCGGACCGCTGGCTCGCGCTCGATAGGAGTTATAGCGAGATTTCGCTGGGTGATTCGCTGCATGTCGATGACGCCATCCTACCAGATATTGTGGGACAATCTGCTATTTCTTGTAAAGTAGGCCACCGGGGTATGATAGCACGCCCGCGCACTCCGCAGTGCGGAAGTATGTGACTATGATTATTGAGCAAAAGCCCGGGCTGGTGGGCCCTCATGGACAGTCCACCGGCCGCAGTCACTCCTGGCTATGGCTGAGAAATCGGAAGCAATCGGGAATCCGCGAGAGCAGCCGTGCGGTGGCCAATACCGGCGAGGTACTTTTTGTTCGAGGCAAAGGATAGAAAGTCCTGCGCGCTGGGGTGGCGAACGAGGAGGACCAGGTCCCAGCGTCCGTCTGCGGGCCCAATGAGATATGGCCCTCCTTTGCCCCGAAACAGCACTTCGCTGCCGACCTCTTCGAGAAAGGGTTGGGCGTGCGCGGCGTAGCGGGCATAGGCCTCTTCTCCGCTGATGGGTGAAGACGGTGCCAGGTCCGGATGTTTGCTGTAATCTGCGACCTCGCGAAAGCGCAATAGGTTGAGCATTACAATGCGTCCTTGTGGCGGCGAACCAAAGAAGGCAGCGCCTGCTTCTTGAGTCGGCTCTATGTACATGGCCTGTACATAGCACCAAAACACCCTCCGCCCCAGGCGCGTCGTGGCCAGGTGCGGACTGCGCGCGCCCCCTCGATGCGCGGGGTCGCCGAGGTGTTTCCTCACAACGTCCGCTCGACGTCCGCATCGGCCTGGTCGCCAGAGTTCTGCGGTCTGGCTTTTTGAGCCAGCCTCTCGGTCAATGCCATGAACGCCTGAATGTCTTTTCCAACCATGTCGTAGGCGTGGCTGTTGGCCGGCATTCGGCCTTTTTCGAGGTATCTGAGGTGGGCCAGGCCCATTCCTGCATAACGCACGCCGCGCGCCGCAGCGGCTTTCACGGAACGCCGGTGACAAGATTCGCCGTCCGAATCTCCTGCAAACTCCTGATCAAACTCGTGGGCGTTCAGTTCGGTATCCCCGAAGTCATCGGTAAGTACTCACTCATCGCTGGTTCCGCTCCCTTCCGACACAAAGTATATGGCTGCCGACAAACCCGAACAAGTAGGAGGGCTCTCGCCCAGCTCGCCTGGCAGCTCGACGTTTGAATTCGGGATATCCGAGGTCGATCACATCGCGGAGAGCAGTACTCAGGGATAGTAATGCTCGGGAACATAGTTTCCGGCGTGGCAGAAGGCGCACGCCTCTCGCTGATGAGCAGCGCCGCGGGGCGATCGGATGATGCCGGTCGAGCGCCCGCGTTGCCACTCTTCGATAAAGCCACCGGGGCGTACCATGTCGTAACGCAGATCCTCGACTTGATCGGCAAAAGGCCAGTTCCTCTCTGCGGCGATTTCGCCCACCCGGTCAAAGAGGTCGTGCATTTTTTCGTACTCACCGAGAAAACCATACGCCTCGGCCTGAGTGACCAGGGTGCCGAGGTACTGGAATGGCGCGATACTCGTCTCCCGCCGGCAAACGCCGCGATCAAAGCATTCGTCGTAGTATTCGATGCCCCGGCGGACCACCGCTGGATCGTCGGCGCCCATGAGATGGGCGACAGCGCCAATGGGACCGGCCGCTCCCCAGTCTCCGTATTCCCACTCGAGGTCCATCATGTGCTCCGCCGAGCGCACTCCTGCACTCTTCTGGCCCAGGGCAAACTGGGTGAAATTGCGAATGGCCCAGAAAAAAGCCCACGCATTGGGAGAACGAGGCATCAAGTCCGTGGCTTTTTTGGCCGATTCCATGGCACCAAGTACATAGGGGCTCCGGAAGGGATCGATGATCCACGGACTGTCCGCGTACACGTGCAGGTTGGCAAAGATGCGCAGCATATGTATGCGACCCGCATTGGGCGTATCGCTAAATCTGGCGTAATTCCTGGTCTTGTGTAACCAATCGTACATGCCGCGAGAGTCGATGAGGGCGATGTAGCTCCAATACTCTCGCTCGAGTGCCAACTCCATCACCGAGTCAGGTCGACAGGGGAAGAGTAGGTGCAAATACAGCTTTTGGCAGTTAGCCGGAACATCTACCACTGCATCGCTGGGCGGATAGGCGGGCACGTAGGTATGGTCGACCAGAACGGGCTCGGGAGCCTGAATTTCGTTGTCCATGTACCCCGCTCCATCCACGTCGGCCCGCGCTGACGACACCGACAACGCAAACCCAATAACGCCAAGTAAGCAAACGTAATAAACATATTTTTTACTCATTCGTATCCTCTTTAACTCGATAGTCTGCGAAGGTCACATTTTGGTACGCACCCCCGACGAAAGTGATGAAATTCCTTCATCGCATGCTTCGCCGCGCGTACCGCGTGGAAACCTTCAATTATATGGGCCTTTTGTAGCGAATTTCACCATGCCGAGGCAAGTGTTAACTGGAGCGAGAGCGGCGATCGGGTACTATCGGTGAAGCTGAATCACGCAACTGTGAAAACAACGGAGTTAGCAGAAAATGAAGCTGTACTATCACCCCAAGACGCGCTCTATGCGCCCTCATATCATGCTCGAGGAACTCGGCGTCGAGTGTGAAAGAGTGTTCGTCGATTTCGACGCTGGTGAGCACAAATCCGAGAAATACCTCGCGGTGCATCCGCTCGGCCAGCTGCCGGCGCTCGACGACGGCGGGGTCATTCTCATCGAGTCTGTTGCCATCTGTATGTACCTGGCAGACAAATTCCCGGAAAAAAAACTGGCCCCCGCCCTCGACTCGATCGAACGCGGCCTCTACTACCAGTGGTGTGTGTACACGGTGGGGAGCTTTGAGCCGATATTGATCGAGAATTTTCACGTTCGAGAAGGAAGACTCGACGCGGATAACTCGGAGGACAAGATGACGGCAATGCTGTCGATCATCGAGGCGGGTCTCGGTGGACGCGACTACCTGTTGCCGTCCGGTTTCTCTACCGCCGATATTCTCATCGGTTCGACTTTGACCTGGATCAGCATGATGGGTACGCCGCTCTCGGACACGTTGCGGGCATATGTCCGCAATCTCGGCGAGCGGCCCTCCTTCCGGCGGGTATTTGCGGAAGCTGAGAACTCGGCACCAGGCGCCCGCAATGGGGCTCGGAGTTAACTTAAACGGGGTCTTAAAAACTCCCTTGGCCGGAGACTGGGAATTGGCGGATTTGGGGTTGGTTGGAATTGTGTACTGGGTGGTTCATCCGTGAGCTCCCATCGAGATGATGGGACGCGGCTCACTGCACCCAGTAAGCGCGGGCATGGACGAAGCCGGAAAAAGCCAGCTCATCGGCCAGGGCCATATCGGCAAAGCTGCCCTCGTGCACTGCCAGTCCAACCAGGTGCGGTCCGGTGGGCGCCTCGCCATAGGTCGGATCAACGGCGATCCAGGCCCGGTCGGCCCGGGCGATGGCCCAGCGGTGACGGACCAGGCGATCGCCATCAATGCGGTAGCCGGTCACCAGACGGGCCGGTATGCCTCGCGCCCTGGCCAGTGCCACGAACAGAGCGGCGTGGGCAGTGCAATCGCCGCGGCCCACCGCCAGCGCAGCGCGGGCACTGATCGCCGAACTGCCCAGATCGTCGTCGAGTAGGTCTGCAGTGGCAAGAGCCACGATCTCGTCCCGCTGATCTCGTGTACTTGAGTCAGCGATGATTCTATCAGCGAGACGGCGTAGCGCGGGATCACTGCTGCGCGGACCCGACCCCTGGTTCGACACTCCGTGCCCGCCGCGGTCCGGACGCCCCGGCGTCCAGACCGTCCTTTTTGTCCGATCGCCCTTGACCGAGAGCTCGACAACCGGCGTGACATCGCCGGGATAAAGCCTCACGTACCAGCTATCTTGACCTACTTCGACCTTCTGGCCAGGTAGAGGTGGCGGCGGTTGTCGAGTCACCGGCGCGATAAAAAGTCCCACTTCATCCGCGACGGATGTAGTGATGCCGGCGGTTGGCTCGAGGTCCTGGCCTGCCCAGCCGGGACCTCGCGGCAACTCGACTGACTGATCATGTGACCGATCATTCGTCGGCACGATGGGCAGACTGGTCGAGTCGACCAGTTCTGGCGGCTGGAATGGCAGCGCCCGGTCGCGCCGATCGACCCGCACCGCCCCCACGCCATCGCGGGCGTGCACCCTGGCCACTGTGCCGTTCTGGGTCAGCATAAAGCGGCCGCGCATGATCCCGTGTGGCGTGTGCAATGTCGCGGTCTGCTCTCGGCCGTTGCCGGAGACCACGGTGAGACGGGCAGTGGCAAATCCATAGCCGGCCAGGATGACCAGCCCATCGAAGACTTTTTGGCCGGGTTTCGGTGCCCTACCCCGGGTGTGCCATCGGGCCGCAATCAGCAGCGGGACCAGCTCGGCGGGCACTGCCTCGCCCGGCAATCGGCGGGTCTCCTCGTCGCCGTAGCGGGCGACCCATTCGCCGCCGTCGCCGCGACGGGCCCGGCCTCGCAACACTGATTGATCAGATATCTGCCAAACCGTGATTTCTCGGGCCGACAGTTCGGCATCGGTGAGTGCGGCAATGGTGGTTTCGCTGTGCACGAGTGTATCGCCGCGCCACACAGACATGCGCTCGCGGCGCTCGAAGCGCATACCGCCGTCGCGCCGGCGCAAGCTCTCTGCGGCATCGCCGATCCGGGCTCCGTTCCAGGTGAGCCAGAAGTGCGCCTCGTACCCGGCCAGAGGGTGACTCGCTTGCTCTCTTTCGGGCTGCCAGGCGTGTTCTGCACCATGCGGTCGGGCACAGCTGGCCAGGGTGAATGTACACGCGAGGCCAAGACCAGCCACGACCTCTGGCCATCCCGGCGAGGAATGCGAAGCCGAGTTCACAGAACGAATCGTAGCGCCCGGGCGGCAAAAAAGGGGGCAAAATCGCCGTGTGCAAAATCAATCTGTGATCAATAGTGAACAGGCGGTCGCCGCCCGGCCGTGGCTGATCCTCGGGTGCGGTTACACCGGTATTCGTCTGGCTCGCCGCCTGCTGGACCGAGGTGCAGAGGTGTGGGCAACTCGACGGTCACCGGACGCTGTACAATCGGTCGCCACGGCGCTGGGCAATCATCCCAAGGCAGACGTGCGAGTTGTCTCTGTCGAGGAATTGGCCGGGGCAGCCGAGACAGTGGCCGACTGGATTCCCCGCGGCTCCCTTTTGGTCCATTCGGCACCGCCGAGCCAATCCGGACCGATGGGAGAACGCGCCGTGGTCGCGGCATGTGCTGCCAGCGGCGTATCGCGCATTGTCTACATTTCGTCTACCGGGGTGTATCCGCCCGGCGATGGCAGTTGGGTCGATGAAGACGCTGCAGTGGGTCCTGCAAGCGACCGGGGCAAGGCCCGTCTGGCCGCCGAAAGCGCTCTTTTGCAGGCTGCCCGAGAGCGCGACATCCCGGCGGTTTCGCTGCGTGCAGCAGGGATTTACGGGCCCGGTCGCGGTGTTCACGCACGCCTTTACGCCGGCACGTTTCGCGTCATTGGTGCCGGTGATACGTACGTCAACCGCATCCATGTCGACGACCTTGTATCGAGTGTGGTGGCTGCGGCATTGATTTCCGAGCTTCCCCGCGCGATCTACAATGTGGCCGACGATCGTCCCGAGACATCGCGTGTTCACGCCAATTCGGTGGCCGACATCCTGGGCCTGCCGCGGCCCCCTGCGGTTCCGGCTTCCGAGGTTCATCCCCGGGTTGCAGCCATGCTCGGTGCCAACCGCCGTATTCGCAATGATCGACTCAAGAGCGAACTCGGCGTCCGGCTGGCCTATCCGACCTGGCGCGAAGGGCTGGCCCAAGTCATGGTCGAGGATGGTATTGCTGCGGCCAAAAAATCGGCCGAGGCGGCCAGACGATCAGAGGAGCGATGACATAGCGACGCGCTGCAAAACTGATAGCCCGAGCGCGAAGCTCTCGGCCGGCGCGCGATCACGCTGGATCTTTTCCAACCTGCTTTTGTCAGGTACGGCGGCGGCACAATCGACAGCAACGGCGGCCTCTTCGCCGTGTGGGGCGGCGCCATCGGTATGGGCGCCTATGTCGGGTCCGGGGTGCGCCATCACGTATCCGGCGACAGCGAGTTCCTGGCCACCGGCGGACTGTCGCTCCGTCTGCCGATGTTTGTATTTCTCGCTGCCATCGGTCGGTAGACCGCTGTGGCGACGAGTTTCCCGACTCTGCGCACGACCCTCGGGAGTCGCCAAACCCGAGTGCTGTGGCAAAATAGAGAGCTCCGACCCTTGAACACCACTGATCTTGCCCGGAGAATGAATCCATGGTCCACGGGACTCATAACGCTGTCGCTGATGACCGCAACGATGACGTGCTGATCTACGTGAATGGGGAGCTCTTGCCCCGCAACGATGCCAAGATCTCGGTGTTCGACAGCGGTTATCTCGTCGGTGATGGCATATGGGAGGCACTGCGCCTGCACGACGGTGTCCTGGTCTTTTTGGATGAGCATCTCGACCGGCTGTGGCAGGCGGCCGCCACGGTCGGGATGAAGATCCATATGAGCCGCGAGGGCCTCACAGCGGAGATACGACGCACCCTGGACGCCAACGACATGCACGACGACGTCCACGTGCGCTTCATGCTGACTCGCGGCATCAAGAAGACTCCGTCGCAGGATCCACGGCTGACCCTGAGTGGTCCGAATCTGGTGATCATCGCCGAGCACAAGCTGGCCAGCCCGGAAAGCAAGGAGCGTGGTATCAGTCTGTTCACGAGTAGCATAAGGCGTGGTTCGCCGGACTATCTGGATCCGCGACTCAACTGTCACAGCAAGTTGCATGAGGTGATGGCACTGGTGCAGGCGATCGAGGCGGGTGCTGACGAGGCGTTGATGCTGGACATTCACGGTTTTGTGGCAACCTGCAACGCGACCAACTTCTTCATGGTCAAGCGCGGCGAGGTGTGGACGTCGACCGGGCAGTATTGCATGAACGGCATCACCAGGGCCAAGATCATCGAGTTGTGTGGCAAGTACGGCATCCCGTGTTATCAGAAAAACTTCTCTCTCTTCGATGTCTACGGCGCGGATGAGGCCTTTGTCACCGGTACCTTCGGGGGGCTCACGCCGGTCACCAGGGTTGACGGCCGCACCATCGGGAGCGGCCTTTACGGCAGGATGACCCGCCGTCTGGAGGCGCTGTACAGGAGCGAGATCGAACGAGCGGTGTCCGCCGCAAAGGAAGGCTCGTAGCGGGCGATGGCGAAGGAGACGATTCGTCTGTGTGTCTGGAGTGGGCCGCGGAATATCTCCACCGCGCTCATGTATTCCTTCGCTCAGCGAGCCGACACGACTGTCCATGACGAACCGCTCTACGCTCATTACCTGGTCAATTCCGCGGCGAAGTCCTATCACCCCGGTGCCGATGAGATCGTTGCGGCGATGGAGAACGACGGGGCAAGGGTTGTCAATGAGTTCATACTCGGACCGCATCCGACGCCTGTCGCGTACTTCAAGCAGATGACTCATCATCTGGTGGAACTGGATCTCTCGTTCATGGCACACACAGTCAACGTCATGCTGACGCGTCATCCTCGCGATATGCTGCCTTCTTATGCGAAGCAGGTCAGCGCGCCCACGCTGGCCGATGTTGGCTACAAAAAGCATGTGGAGCTGGTCGAATATCTTCGCGCACTGGGACAGGACCCCCCGGTGCTCGATTCTGCCGCTACACTGCGCAACCCGCGCGCCGTGCTCAAGACTCTGTGCGCGCGGGTCGGGATTGGCTTCGACGAAGCAATGCTTACCTGGCCAGCCGGCGCGCGCAAGGAGGATGGTGTATGGGCGCCCTACTGGTATGACAGTGTGCATCGCTCGACCGGGTTCCAGCCTTACCGGCCCAAGACAGATCCGTTTCCGGCGCACCTGGAACCACTCCTGGCCGAGTGTTTGCCGTACTACGAGGAACTCGCCCGGGATGCCATCAGGGTTTGACAGAAACGCAGCTCTTGCTCGGCCATAAAATTGGACGAGGCGGTCAGACGATCAGAGGAGCGATGACCAGTGCGACAACGCTCATCAACTTGACCAAGATGTTGAGCGAAGGACCGGAGGTGTCTTTGAGCGGATCGCCCACTGTATCGCCCTGCACTGCGGCCTTGTGGGCTTCGGAGCCCTTGCCGCCGTGGTGGCCGTCTTCGATGTGCTTTTTGGCATTGTCCCATGCCCCGCCAGCGTTGGCCTGAAAGATGGCGAGCAATACACCGCTCACCGTCACACCGGCGAGCAGTCCGCCGAGCATGTTTTTGTCGATAAAGCCGACGATCACCGGGACCAGAACCGCCATCAGACCCGGCACGACCATCTTGCGGATCGCCGCAGCAGTCGAGATATCGACGCACTTGGCGTATTCGGCTGTGGCCTTGCCCTCGAGCAGACCGTCGATCTCGCGGAACTGTCGCCGTACCTCGTCGATCATGGCATCAGCGGCTTCGGATACCGCATTGATCGCCATGGCCGAGAAGAGGAACGGCAGCATGCCGCCGACGAGCAGGCCGACCAGCACTTTGGGCTGGGCGATGTCGATTCCCTGAATACCGGCTTTCTCCTGAAAGGCCGAGAAAAGAGCCAGTGCAGTGAGAGCGGCCGATCCAATGGCAAAACCCTTGCCGATCGCCGCTGTCGTGTTGCCCACGGCATCGAGTTTGTCGGTTCGCTCGCGGACCTCGGCCGGAAGCTCGCTCATCTCTGCCAATCCGCCGGCATTGTCGGCAACCGGGCCGTAGGCGTCGACTGCCAGCTGAATGCCGGTCGTGCACAGCATTCCCAGCGCGGCAATGGCGATGCCGTACAGGTCGGCAACTGCATACGAGATCAAAATGGATGCGGCGATCCAGATGATCGGCAGGGTGGTCGACTGCATTCCCACAGCCACGCCGCTGATGATGTTGGGTGCCGAACCGCGCTCCGACGATTTGGCGATTCCCGCGACCGGGCCTTTGCCCTTGGCGCAGTAATACTCGGTGGTAATTCCGACCAGAACGCCGGCGGCAAGTCCCGAGACCGCAGCCACCGTGACCCGCCAGGCTGCCTCGCCGTAGCCGCCAACCAGGTACTCCGAGATCGCATAGATCACCGGGATCATGACCCCGGCAGCTCCAAACGTGCCGATGTTGAGCGCCCTTTGCGGATCACCGCCCTCGCTGGTCCTGACGAAATAGGTCGCCCCGATCGAGATCAAAATTCCCGCTCCGGCAATGAGCAGAGGCAGGATCACGAAGTGAAAACTGGCCTCTGTACCGGCAGAATCTCCCATCTGGAATTTGGCCACTGCCGCCGATGTCTCCACTTGATACTTGGTTGCGGCCAAAACCATGGCACCGATGATGCAACCCACATACGACTCGAACAGGTCGGCGCCCATGCCGGCCACGTCGCCCACGTTGTCGCCCACATTATCGGCGATGGTCGCGGGGTTGCGCGGGTCGTCTTCGGGAATGCCGGCCTCGACCTTGCCGACCAGGTCGGCACCGACGTCGGCCGCCTTGGTGTAGATACCGCCACCCACACGGGCAAACAGGGCGATCGACGAAGCGCCGAGCGAGAATCCGGCTGCGGCTGTGACGATCTTGTCCAACCCTGAGGTCGCGGTGTCGGTCGCGGCTGTGTCGAATGCTGCGACCACCCCGAATTGACCGTAGAGCAGTACGAGCGCCCCGAGCCCGAGCGTGGCCAGGCCGACCACGGCCATGCCCATGACCGTGCCACCTGAGAACGCGACTTGAAGCGCACCGTTGAGCCCTTTTCGGGCCGCATTGGTGGTGCGCACGTTGGCGTTGGTGGCCACGCGCATGCCGATCCAACCGGCCAGTGCCGAACAAAACGCCCCGAGGACAAACGATACTCCGATCAGCGGAGTCTTGAAGTTTTTGGCAGTCGACTCGCCAGCCACGTTGGCGGCCACCAACGCTGCAGCGACCGCGACCACGAAGATGGCCAGTACGCGATACTCGCGGCTGAGAAACGCCATTGCACCTTCCTGCACATAGCCGGCGATCTCTTTCATCCGGTCGGTGCCGGCTTCTTGGCGCTTGATCCAACTTGCTTTCATAAAGGCAAATACCAAGGCCGCTACCCCAGTGAGTGGAATGATGTAAAGCAGCCAATTCTTCATGGACAACCTCCACGCAGCTACATGTGCGCACCGGCAAAAATCGCGGTCGCAGGGTTTAGCTAGCGGCCGCGGGTCTAGCTCAGTTGCGGCTCCAAGTGCAAGTCGACAGACGCCTTTTTCTGCCGGAGCAGTGCGTTATCCGGAGTTGGTCTCAACAGCTGGGGGGCAGCAGCAGGTCGGCCACCCGCCACTCGCCATTGGATTGTGGCAGCTTGATGACATCGGTACCGGCCAATACACGAGTAACTCGGTAGCATCCCTCATCGGGCTGCGGCTCTGTGCAGACCTCGATACGGCCGGACCGCACATCGATCAGCCAGTAGACCGGCACTGCTGCCCGGGCGTAAATGGCCGCCTTGGCCCGGTCGAGTTCCAGGGATGTATACGCTACCTCGATCACAAGCAGAGTCTCGTCGCCTCGGGGATGCCGTTCGATGTAGGTGTCGGCCCTGCCGCACACAACGACTAGATCCGGCTCCGGCAGATCGCGCCATCCTGCCTCGAGAGGCTTTTCTTCGCGGACCCACAGGGGATGGGAGTCCGGTCGCCCTCGATAGACATCCGACAGCTGTTCTCGCAATTTTGTGGTGATGTAGCTGTGTTTTGGACCTTGCGGGCTCATGACCACCAACACCCCGTCCAGAAGCTCGATAGATTCATCCTCTGCGAGTATTCCCGCCTCGACCATCTGCATTACCTCTGCAACCGTAAACCTCCGGAACTCCCTCATCGGGAGCCTGTACTCCGGCGGATCGCTCAACTTTGCAGGAATGGCCATTCGACGCGAATCTCTCTCAACGCCAGCCTCGACCCTGCCACATCACGATACCCAATTGCTACTCTTTTCGTCCTAAAAAGGTGGTTACTGTTTTCCCCCCTTCCAGAGTAGTCTTTGATCCACCGTGAATGGTCCTCGACCGGATTGGACGTCCAGTTTCAACCCGCGGTAGACCTCGTTGGCGCAGGCGACAAGGGAGGCATTTCTCGCTTTTGCGTTGACCCGGGCGACGACCCCGTCGCGGCCGACGCGAAGTACGAGCCTGAGCCGGGTCTTGCGGATGGTCCGTTTACCCACACACGCGACCATGGCATCGAATCGGCTTTCGATCGCGCGGCGCACAGCCCTGCGACTGGCCGTTACGCGTCGCTTGCCCTTTGCGTGAAGCGCGGTCCTAGCCAGCTGAAGCATTGGCCGGGTTTTCGAAACCACCTTGCCCTTTGGTTTGGGCAGGCTCTTGTCTGGAGACGCCGCCACAGGTTGTGCTGTTGGAGCCACTCTGCTCGTGGCGCGCGGCGTGAGCTGGGTTGCCGCTGCCTCGGTAGTTTCGGCCTCGCCGGCGTTGAGCTCGAGTTTTTGGGCTTTATTGCTGGCCGTGCCGCGAGTGCTGGCCACTTCGCGCTCGGAGTGGCGGCCGGCTGCTGCGGTGCGATCGCGTTCGGCCTTGCCAAAAACCAGCGATTTGCCGTCGCTTTTGGGCGCGGTCCAGGCCGCGGATTGGCTGAGTTGACCGCGTTTATTGGGGCCCAGATTCCACACGGCGCCATTGTGATGGAGCTTGATCGCGACCCGACCATGAGGGCCGGTCACAATCACATCGGCCCCGGCGATCTCGTCGCCGACGACCAGGGCCATGGCGCGCGCACGGCGATCGGGAGCGGCCTCGACAGTGACCCGACCAGCGACTTCGACGACTTTGCCGGCAACAGACTGAATATCTGGTGGAGCTGAGCCAGACAGTTGCTCACACGCTGCCAATACACAAAAGACCAGGGCGCCAACAATCACAACGCTGCGAAGCTGCATGATCCGATTGTACGCATGAGGGGGGCCGGTGAACTCATGAGTCCCCGACCCATCCTCCCGAATTCTGTGATTTCAGCGAGATGAAGATAGGCCCCGGTCATCCGATCGGCCGGCCGGAGCGGTCAAAAATAATAGCGCGCGCCAACCGCGCCGTTGAATCGGGGTTCGAGGTCGCCCTCGCTGACAAAGTCGAGGACAAAGACGAGCTCGAAAAAGACGTCCACAGGCACATTGTTGAAGTCCAGCATGATGCCACCGGGCACTCGCAGACCAAGAGCCACTTCGTCGTCTGGATCGTCGTATGCGAATAGACGGCCGCCGAGACCGAAATAGATCGGCAGAATAAACGGCGGCGTGGTGGCCAGGACTGCCGGGTGCCACAAGAAATCGCCGTGGATGTGAAATCCATCCGGCCCCGGCACACGGATGAGGCCGAGTCCAAAATCGACCGCAGTCGATGAGCTGAGATAGTACTTGCCGGCAAACCCGGTCGGGGCGCCGAGCATGAATCCGATTCCCACGGTTTTGTTTGTGACGAACTTTTTGGCCCGCGGCCGGGGCCGTGCATCCGCCTGCAACACAGGAGCAGCCGCGATTGCGACGGCAATGAAGCCAGCGATGAGACCAGATAGTCGTTCCGAATGCTTGTTCTGCTCGGTTGTCACTTTGTGATCTGAGCCGTGTTCCGACCTGTTCAGCATGGTGCAGGGATGTTATCTGTTATCCGCGAGTTGCGGAAAGGGTGCGAAGTGATGCACATGTCAACAGAGTCGACGAATATGATACACTGGCAGGTTAACCGCTATGATACGCTGGCAGGTTAACCGCGAAGGATCCGGACGATAGATGTCCTTTATGTCCTTGAACCCATGGACGGAGTACTTGTTGGATATATCCAGGGTGGCACCCATAGTGCACGAATGAATGATCGGGGAAGAGGGCCATGGATGGAGCACTTGTTGGATATATCCAGGGTGGCCCTTTCCACGATAAGGCCCACGGGTGCTCGATGTGTGGCGGTCAGCTCGAGCCCACCGCTGAGCTCGTCGAGGGTGGGGCAGAAATTACTATTCTCGCTCCATTTCCCTGACTGTGTTGGGGACCGAGCGTCGCTCTCGGCCGGTACCGGATGGCCCCGCGAATGTGGGCACCGCTCGAGCTGGCAGCCAGGATCCAGGCCAGACACGCTGCTAACAACGGTGTGCAGTAGACGGGCGTACTTCGGGTGCGCTGGCGATGCCCGACACATCGCCGACCATGGACAAAACAGATGACAAAGCGGCGCTCGCGGGCGATCATCGCTCGTCCTCCGCCACATTGTCCCGGGGGAAGCGCGCAGGCGGCATGCGCCTGACCCAATATACGATTGTGCGTTCATCTTTTATGCCTTACCGGCGACATTTATTCCAGGAACTGCTCTTCAGGGACGATTTCGCCCGAACGCTGCTAGCGGGACTTTCGCAAAACGGGTGGCCCTGCGCGTTGCCCATTCCCCACCTTGGGCCTACTCGACCTTAGATGGCAAAAAATCGCAAAAGCACTGGCGGCGTTCAGCTGAGTCTGTTTGCAGACGAAAAGCCCGGAAGCGGCCGAGATGAGGAGCAGAGCCCGAGCTCTAGCGGCCCGGCTAGGCGCCGGGCGGGGCGTCGCCGGTCCAGTACCGAGCGGGGCTCGGCCATCGACCCGGCGCCACAAGCACTCCAGCACGCCGAGCGGGCCGACCGACTACCGCGGACTCTGCGCATGGGCACCTCGTCGTGGTCGTTTCCCGGCTGGGATGGGCTGGTCTATCAGGGTGCCTTCTCCGAATCGCATCTGGCTCGCCATGGACTCGCCGCCTATGCCCGGCACCCACTGTTTCGCGCAGTCGGTATCGATCGCACCTATTACGCTCCTATCTCGGCCGAGGTCTTTGCCAGCTATGCCGGCGCAGTACCCGACGACTTTCGCTTTCTGGCCAAGGCCCACGAGCTGTGCACTCTGGCCCGGCTTCCCCGCCACGATCGCCACGGCAGCAACAAGGGTGAGCTCAACTCGCGATTTCTCGATCCGGCCTATGCTCGCGACGCGGTTGTCGAGCCATTTGCAACTGGCCTCGGCGATAAAGCCGGGCCGCTCTTGTTTCAGCTCGCCCCCCAATCGATGGAAGCGCTCGAAGGCCCCTTGCGCTTTGCCGAGCGCCTGCACAGATTTCTCACTGCATTGCCCCGAGGTCCGCTCTATGCAGTCGAGGTTCGCAACACATCGCTGCTCACCCGCGACTACGCCGAGGCCCTCGCCGATGCCGGGGCGTGTCATTGCATCAATCTGTGGGGCCGTATGCCACCTCCGGCAATACAGGCCGAAAAAGCCGGTACCGGATCTGCTCCGGCTGTGATCATACGCTGGATGCTGGTCCGCCACATGCGCTACCAGCAGGCCCGAGACGCCTACGCTCCCTTCAACGCCATCGTCGATCGCGACCAGCAGGCCCGAAACAACATCGTCGACCTCATCCGCAAGGCCGAAAACGCGGGTCAGCCGACCTATGTCATCGTCAACAACAAGGCTGAGGGCTCGGCCCCGCTGTCGATCGCTGCCCTGGCCGAACTGATGTCGTGAGCTCGGTCCGCGATGGCAGTTGATCGAGCATCGGAACTGGAACAGAAATCCGCTGCGGTATCAACTGGGACCTACACCGTATTGCCGAGTGCAACCGTCCCGAATGATCGCAGCGATCAAATCCAACCGAGCGAAAGGCGGCTCACTCAGTCATGGCTGGCGACCAGGGTCACCCCGCTGTAGGTCCTGTATGCGCGCACGCTCACGTAGTAATAACCAGTGTCCGGACTGGGCACGGTGCAGGTCTCATCATTGCCCGACGAATAAGGCCGGCAATCATAGGTCGAGGTGGTCGGTTTCGCACCGAAGCGGGTATATAGATCCGCGTCGCCCGAGCCACCCGAGATCTGCATACGCAGATTGCTCGCACCGGCTGGAACATCGATGCGATAGTGCTTCCACTGGCCCTCCGACGCCGACAGATCGGTCACCGGAACGCCGTTTTGCAGCTCGGGAACCTGATCTCCCTGGTCGTAGCTGGCCACCAGGGTAACCCCGGAGTAGGCCGCGTAAGCGCGAATGCTGATGTAATAATACCCGACCGAGGGGCTGGCCACCGAGCAGGTCTCGTTGTTGCCCGACAGATACGGCCGGCAGTCGTACACCGATTCGGTGGGCTGGGCCGCAAAACGCGTGTACAGATCTGCGTCACCCGAGCCGCCCGAGATCTGCATTTGCAGATTGGACGCGTCGGCTGGAACATTGATGCGATAGTGCTTCCATTCTCCTTGCGACGCCGCCAGACCGGTTACAGGCACGCCGTTTTGCAGATCGATGACACCACTCTGGCCCACCGATACCTGCTTGGTGGTTGCGTCGGTGGCACCGTCGTTATCGGTCACGGTCAGAGTCACCGAGTAGGTCCCTGCCGACGAATACGTATGTACCGGATTGACCGCGGTCGACGTATTGCCGTCGCCAAAATTCCAGCTCCAGGCTTCGACAGTGCCATCGGAGTCGCTGCTGGCGTCGGTGAAGGTGGCGGTGAGTTCGTCAGTGGTATACGAAAAGTTGGCTGACGGCGGCAGATTGCCGCCCCCGTTGGGATCGCGCCCGGCCACGTGGCGGGTGCCGGTGCCGTTGGGATCGAGCCACTGGGATAGACCGCGGGTCCAGCCCACCGACATCTTGCCGTAGCAGTCGAAACCAGCAGTGTTGCTACACGAGGCCGTGCCCCCGGACAGATAACCGAGCAGCAACTTGGTGTCCGGATCCCACAGTCCGGAGCCCGACGAACCCGGCTCAGTAGTGCCCTGCTCCCAGTTGTTCACCCGCCAGTGGGTGTTGGTGCCGCTGCCGATGCAGTTGTTGGACGTGGTCAGTGGATCGTCGTTGAACGAAATGGCTTTTTCATCCGTGCTGGGATGGTGAATGGCCACGCTGCCCTGAGGCGCTGTCGATGTGCGCGCATCCCAGCCCGAATAGTACACGTTGTAACTGGCATCGGGCCGACTGCTGAACTCGATCAGCGACATGTCGTTGGGCCCATCAGACGCGCGCAAGATCGCACCAGACGTATTGTCATTGAGACTGCCACCGGAAAGTAGCCCGCAGCTCGGCGACTCGTAGTTCCAATACGCCACCACCGATGCGGCATTGGACGCAGTCAATCCGCAGTGGTCGGCGGTGAGAAAATATGGCGTGAGATCCTGAGCCACATTATTGATCAGCGTGCCAGTGCAGAATGTGCTGCCGTTGAGCCCGTAAACCGCGACACTGCGGATCTGTGGCCGCCAGTTGTCGCCTTCGGGACATATCACATCGATATTGCAACTGCCCTGCTCGGGCTGGGCATTGCGGCGGAACAAATCGCGGTATCCCCGACCCACTCGAGCCAGCCGCAGAGTCGGCTCAAAGGCACTACCGGCGGGGACAAAGAGCTCGATGAGGGCCCTGGCCCCGGGAATCACCGGACTCCAAAACTCTCCATGAGCCCGATTGTCGGCCTCGGTATACGGACCCTGAAAATAATTGTCTTCCAGGCTCACCAGGTGCAGCGTGGCCCCGGGCGGCAACTGGTAGCGATCAAACCCAAAGTTGAGGTCGGTGGCACCCGGAGCGTGAACGCGCAAACGCCACAGCATGCCATCCTCGACTGCCTGCCAGGTGCCGTGGCGATCCGGCGTGATCTGCACATCTTCGGGCAGGGCAAAACGCAGCGGCCCAGCGCCGGCAACCAGTGCGTCTTCACGCAAAAGCGTATTGGCCGCGATCGGCGCCAGCTCCAGCTCGTCCACCTGATCGATCGCCTCCGCGCTATGCGAATAACTGGGCGGAGCGGCACCTTGTCGAGCCCAGGCTTGAGATGCCAGACCCACGACCAGGACACATGCGAGTAAACTATAATGTACTTTACGATTCATAACATAGTCACCAAGGTTACATTGATAAGGTAGGGTGAACCCGAACCATACTACAGGTGGCCAGCAACTGCAGCTACAGCGGTCAGGGTTTTTGGGTCGGCTGTTTTGGCGTCAGAACCGGATCATGGGGCTTAATTGGCCAAAACTTCGTGTCCCACCCCACAGCGCTACAACGAGTCCTAGGTTCTCGGCGGGATCTGTGGCGTTCGGGCCGAGCCAGGCGAGTGATGGAGACGCGCGATCACAGCTCGATCCGGACGATGTCGCTGTGCGAGAATACTGTTCCCACCTCGAGTCCGAGCGCGGGCTCGGCATAAAGGCCCGGGGGCACGCTGATGTCGGCGAGATAAGGCTCACCCACGTGCTCCTTAGAGCCGGTCCAAAAACCTCGGACCGAGCCAGAGCGACGAGGCGTGCCGCCAGTGGGTGAGCGAGGAGTGGAGAATACTGGGTGTATTTGACCGACGAGCAAGCCCGCTGGCGGTGATGGATCGGCGCTCTGGCGACGCGGAGAGTTTTTGGACCGGCTCTTAATTCTGGCCACGCGCAGTCCTTCTTTGGGCAGGGCCAGGGTCATGGTCGCAGTGGCGGTGACCGCTGGATCAAAGGCCTGGCCTCCACCTCGATCATCTGCTCGGTGGTCAGATAGGGAGTTTGTATAGTAGCTCGGGGAATATTCATTGTTTGCCCTCCTATGATCATTCACAGGGGTAGATAGGTGCGGGCATCGGACGCTCAACGCTGCGCGTCTGCCGCTACTCGGTTGCCCGCCAGGCTCGCAGTAGTTCCGCGACGCTCCACGCCTGGGCGATGCAGCCACGCGGCGTAAAAGGCGGCTCGGCGTCAGAGATTTCGCTTACAGTGCCAAGTCCATGAGCGGCCAGATGATCCATCATCGGCTCGAGAAAAGACCGCGCGCTCTGCGGGTCAGCATATACCCGCAAATGGGCGAGCACAAACGGCCCGATGAGCCAGCCCCAGGCGGTTCCCTGGTGATAGGCGCCATCGCGCTCGACCGGACCGCCGCCATAATGCGGGATATAGCTGCTGTCACCTGGGTCCAGGCTGCGCAGCCCGAGCGGTGTGTAAAGGACACGGCTGCACACATCGACAATCGCCCGCTCCTGCTCCGCGCTAAATGCCCGATGATGAAGTGCCACCGCGATGATCTGATTGGGTCGCAGGGAGGTTTCCTCGCGCTCATCGCCAGGACCGTCAATGACGTCGCGGCAATAGCCCATGTCGTCATTCCAGAACTTGCTCATGCTCGCCCTGGCCTCAAGGGCTTGCTCCTGATAACCACTGCCATCCATGCCCATAATGGTGGCAAACTCAGCCATGCTCTCGAGAGCGTTATACCAAAGGGCATTGATCTCCACCGGCTTGCCAATTCGCGGAGTGACTACCCAGTCGCCCACCTTGGCGTCCATCCAGGTGAGCTGGACACCTTGTTGGCCGGCGAAGAGCAAGCCGTCCTGTGGATCCCTGCGAATGCCATAACGAGTGCCCTCATTGTGCCAGTCGATGATCTCGACCAGGGTCGGCCACAGGTCGCGGAGCAGGTCGCGATCACCGGTTGCCGCTACATACTGCCGGATCGCCTCGAAATACCAGAGTGTGGCATCGGCGGTATTGTACTCGGGATCCTCACCGGCGTCGGGAAAGCGATTGGGCAGCATGCCGCGGTCGACATGGCGGGCAAACGTCCGCAGAATTGTATTTGCGACTTCGGGACGGCCCGTAGTCAATGTCAGCCCCGGTAAAGCGATCATGGTATCGCGCCCCCAGTCGCCAAACCAATGAAATCCAGCGATGATCGTCATGCCGTCGGGGTGTTCCTCGGTGGCCCGCTTGACCACGAATTGATCGGCTGCAAGCAACAACTGGCGCACGCGCGCATCGCTGGTCCAGTCCACTGCCCCTTCCTGGCCGGTACTATCGACGCGCGCCGGGGTCCGAGTTTGACTTAACGGCTTGCTCTCACCACAGGAGCGTCTGGCTCGATCGATAATCGCGCGTTCATGGACCTGTCGACGGGCATAGGCGCGATCGCCATCGAGATCAGGATCGGATTCCGTGGTTGCCACGATGGTGAGTGGTTTACCCACGGCCAGGCCGGCCGTGATCGTGGCCGCATGCAGCACGTCCTCGGTGTGGTCGAGACCGCGCCGGATTTCCTCGGAAAGTACCAGATCGCGATACCAGGTGTGGGCAGGCGTGCTATCGCCGCGACTGGACAGCAGAAATACCGGGGTGGCCCCGGCAAATGCGCTCACGCGGACCCCGCCGGGTACCGCATCAACATCGAGTGTCCAGCCATTGGCACGGGTAGTCGCGTGGTAGTCGCGATATACGACCAATGCTTTGACATCCAGTCGGACCCGACCGCTGCCGCGCAAAAGCGAGTATTGAACATAGGTGGTGTTGGCGCCGGGCTCCATCCATATGCGCTTTTCGACCAGCGCATCGGCGCACAGAAAGCGCCACACCGGCGTGGTTCCATGCACGGCAAACGATTCGATGAGCTCGAATCCGCGCGGCGCAATGACATCATTACGCCATCGGTTGCTGGACAGCTCGTATTGGCGATTGCCTTGGGAGAGAGTTTCGTCGAATTTGGACACCAACAAGGTGCGCCCGAGCGGCGGCTGCAGTGCGGCCACCAAAAGGCCGTGATAGCGCCGCGAGTGCATGCCGGCCACTGTGCCCGAGGCGAAGCTGCCCAGACCATTTGTCACCAGCCACTCGCGGCGACCGGAAACGTCTAATTGGCTGCACAAGCCACGATCGAGGTGAATCAAAGGATGGTGTGAGTTCACGTGTATTTCCTGTGAGCAAAAAGCGATCAGTTGGTGATGAGGACCGCGTGACCATCGGGGTCGCGCACCATCAGTCCACGGGTGAAGCCGAGTTTTTCTCCGGCTACCTCGACTGTACCGGGTGAAATCCACGGTGCTCTGCGGGCACGCGTGGCTGCTTCGGACTGCATGGGATCGGCGGTGCGAATCTGAATATGCCAGTGCCAGATATCGTTGCTCCGGGTGTCGACCGGCATCGGCCGGCCGTCGCCCGGGGATAGATATTCAAGAAACTCGACCGCAGGTCCGCTATTGGCCTTGAGCGTGGTGATGCGCAGCCGCGCACCAAACACATTGTTCAGGCGTTCCTGCTCCGGGCCGTAATTCTCGCTACCACCGACGACACGCATTCCGAGGGCATCCCGGTACAATGCCAGGCTGGCCTCAGTATCGTCGACGACGATCGCGGTGTGATCGATGCCGAGAAACAGGGCATCCTTGCGATGCCATCGTTCATCGCCCTTGCCACTGGGAAACCACAAAATCTCCAGGAAGTGCCCGTCGGGATCGCGAAAGTAAAACGCGCGAATGCCGCCCGCAGCCTTGTTCCAGGCCGGAATGGTCTGCGGTGCCGTCGACGCGTGTGCGACGTTGTTGGCCCGCAGATGCTGGTAAGCTGCATCCATGTCGCTCACGATGATCGCCATATGCTGAAACCAGCGATCGTTGCTGCGGGTCACCGGCATCAACCGGCCCCGGGGCGCGAGAAACTGCATCAGATCGACAAATTCTTGACCCAACTGCAGGCGCACAACCCGGATATGCGCACCAAAGACGCCAAAAAGTCGCTCGTAGGCACTGCCTTTGATCTCGACGTCATGGATGATTTGAAACGACAGCACCGCAGTGTAAAAGGCAACCGCCCGGTCCATATCGCTGACCGTGACAGCCAGCGAATCGACCGCCTGGACCGCGGTCGCGGGTGCGGACTTGGCCGCTGTTTGAGCTGCGGCGAGCGGCGGACTGCAGCCCAGCCACGCCAATACTCCGACGGTGAGTAGAAGCGTATGAATCGGGCGACATACGCCCTCATGCCGTGTCTTCATTGTGCATCACCTCCCAGTAACGCAGCGATATGGTCGCCCACGCGCAGCGCATTCGCCATGATCGTGAGCGATGGATTCACCGCGCCGGTCGAACAGAAAAAACTGGCGTCGGTGACGAATAAATTGTCGAGTTCGTGGGCCTTGCAGTAGATATCGAGCACGCTGCTCGCGGGATCTTCGCCAAAGCGCAGGGTCCCGGCCTGGTGGGAAACTCCGCTTATGCCGAGCTTGGTGCCGACATACGCATTGCAGTGCAAGTATTGCGTGCAATCGCAGCCGATATGATCGAAATACGAGATCAACTTGGCGCGCAAACGATCGTACGCTTCGCGGTTGTTTTCGCTGTAACTGAGGCGAATCGTACCATCGTTGCTCAGGGTTACCCGATTGTCGGGGTCGGCGAGGTCCTCGGCGGTGATAAAAAAATCGACAGTATGGGTCCACAGCCGGTCGGCCGGGACATCGGGCAGGTGTTCGCGGGCCAATCCCTCGAGAAAATCGCCGTCGGGTTTGCCCATCAGCTGAATGGTTCCGAGCGGCAACTCCGAATCGTCGGCTCGATGATAAAAGTCGCTGATGGCAAATGCTTTTTGGAACTGCGATGGATTGATGGTCTTGGAAATGGCCACAACCATGCCGTTATTGTGCGCCATATAGTTGCGACCGACCATGCCGGAGCCGTTGCCGAGACCATCTGGGTGTTTATCGCTGGCAGAACGCAACAAAAGCGCAGCCGAATTGATCGCTCCACAGGCAACCACCACGATATCGGCCGAATACTCTTCGACCGCCCCATTATGTTTGGCAACGACCCTGGTGACTCTCCGTCCGGTAGCGTCGGTATCCAGCCGCTCGACATAGCGATTGACCAGCAGGGTGACATGCTCATGGGCCAGCGCCGGGTTGACGCAGACGACTTCCGAGTCGGCCTTGGTCTCGGTTAGATCGGGATAGCCGTCGAAATTGCTCAACACGCGCGGTGCCCGTGGCTGTGGTGCGTCCTCACCGAGGCGAACCGCCAGCGCCATGGGAAATGGGTGCAAGCCGTGCGCTTCGAAATCGTCGGAAATTTCCCTCATACGCCCTTCGTAGGCAACCGCCGGATAGGGGTAGGGCTCGGACCGCCGCGGTTCGGTGGGATCGAGTCCAGCCTCACCATGAACGCTGTAGAGCTTCTCGGCGCGGGTGTAATACGGCTCGAAGGCGGCGTAGTCGAGCGGCCATGCCGATGATACCCCGCCGTAGTGCTGGACTTCACCAAAATCCCCCTCGCGCAGTCGCAAAAGCGCGGCACCATACATCTTGGTATTACCGCCAACCCAGTAATGAATGAATGGCGAAAATTGCTGATTATCTTTGTCGAGCCAGGTTTCCCGGGCCAAATAACGACCGTTGGTAAAGACCTCCTGTTGATCCCAGTTTTCCCGTTCGCGGGGCAAAAAGTCGCCACGCTCGAGGACGAGAATTTTTCTGCCCGTCTGAGCTAGCCGATGCATCATGGTACCACCGCCGGCACCTGTGCCGATGATGATAACATCGTAATGTTCACTCATGAATGGTTTCCTCTGCTGTGAAGAGAGCGGTCCTGCCAGTAATCAGAACCGCATTTGAATACGCAGCTGTCCACGCAATGCCTATTCATGCCGGCGCAGGAAGGCTGGCGTTTGCCGGTAATGCGGCGAAAAATCTCACCCACCAGCACCATGCCGACGAGTGGTCCGACGAAATAAATCCACACCGCCGTCCACATTCCGCTCGGCAAGGCCGACGCGATGGTTCGCGCCGGATTGATACTCATGCCGGAAATCGGTGCACCCAGGGTAATATACGTTGTCAAAAAAATGCCCGCGAACACTCCGGTAAGCGATGAGAGTTTCTTCGATTCACCAGTAACCAGAACCATGGCCATGAGTCCCGCTGCCATCGCAGTCTCGATGAAAAGAGCGGCCAGGGTTCCGGCGTGGCCGGGCACCGTGGGTACATACCACAGCTCCGGCGCTGCGAGCACACGACTGGCCACGACGGAGACCAGAAGTACGCCGGCAAGCCCACCGAGGAATTGCGCGACGATGTAGAAAAACCCATCCCAGGGGGCAATTCGGCGCAATCGCATCATGGTCAGAGTCACCGCTGGATTGAGATGGGCGCCCGAGCGCTTGCCCCATGGTGAGTAGATGAGCCCGATGGCGGTGAGGCCCATGGCCGTCCCCATGACCAAAAGCCGTATCAGCTCCACGCCGAGACTGTCACTCAACGGCAAGCTCGGGTGCCAGATCAGAGTTCCGAACACCGCGGCCGAGACCATGAATAGACCGAGGCCAGCCGCCTCCATCAAGTATTCAGGATAGTGTTGCATAAACGCTTCGCGTGCAGTCATGATCTCACGTGCTCGGCAGTGGAGTTATTGTGCGATTGTTGGCTGTGTCAGCCGCCAGTGGCAAATCCCGGGTACAGAGTCATGCCACCGTCGATGAACAGAGTGGTACCATTTACATAATCTGCCTGGTCAGACGCCAGCCAGGCCGCGGCTCGGCCGATATCTGCAGTCTCGCCGATACGGTTATAGGGAATCAGAGTCAACAGGCGTTCCATGGCCTCGGAGGTGGCCCATGCCCCCCGGTTGATCGGCGTCCGAATTGCACCCGGACCAATGCTGTTGACGCGGATCCGATACGGTGCAGTCTCCTGGGCCAGGCTCTTCATGAGCAACATGATTCCGCCTTTGCTGGCCGCGTAGTTGGCGTGGCCGGCCCAGGGAATCACTTCGTGCACAGAACTGATGCAGATGATCTTACCCGCTGCACACGAGACCTCGGATACCACACCGCGGCGTTTAAACTCGCGCACGGCCTCCCGGGCGCACAGGAATTGCCCGGTGAGGTTGACGTCGAGAACGAATTGCCAGTCCGCCAGGGTCATCTCGTCAAAGGCGGCATCGCGCTGCAAACCGGCGTTATTCACCAGTATGTCGATGGTGCCGAACTCATCGAACATGGTCTTGAACATGGCCTCTACCTGATCTTCCTTGGACACATCGGCCTTGATCGCGATCGCATTACTGCCCGTCGCCTTGACTTCAGCAGCAACCTCGTGGGCCGCGCCTTCGTCGGCCACGTAGTTGACTACCACATCGGCGCCGGCCTGTCCCATGGCCAGGGCAATGCCGCGGCCGATCCCCGAATTGGCTCCGGTAATCAGGGCTTTTTGGCCCTTGAGCAAAGTCGGCGGAGTACAGGTGGGCATCACGACATCAGGAGCGTTGTTTCGTACCATGATTTTCCTTTTGCAGTAACGATCAGAAGATCGTTATACGTGAAAGGGTTTGTTGTTTTCGGAGGTGATAAACGATCAGCGTTGTTGCAATAGCTGGGCAACCAACGCTGTCCAGCCGGTTTGGTGGGAAGCGCCGACACCGCGCCCGGTGTCGCCGTGAAAATACTCGTAAAACAGGATATAATCGCGAAAATGTGGATCGTTTTGCATGCGCGGCGAATGTCCGTAGACCGGGCGCTTGCCGTCCTGATCTCTGGCAAAAATGCCGACCAGTCGCTGTGACAGCTCGTCGGCAGCGTCGCGGATGGTCCCGTAGTTACCCGAACCGGTCGGGCATTCGACCTTGAACTCATCGCCGTAGTAGTGATGAAATCTGTGCAGTGACTCGACGAGTAAGTAGTTGATTGGCATCCATATCGGTCCGCGCCAATTGGAATTGCCGCCAAACAATCCCGAGTTTGATTCGGCGGGCGTGTACGGGACTTCGTAGCGCTGGCCGCGAAATTCGAGCGCGTAGGGGGTGTGCTCGTGGTGCTTGGAGATGCCGCGAATACCGTAATCGGAAAAGAACTCGCTCTCGTCGAGCATGCGGAGCAGGATTTTCTTCATCCGGTGGCCGCGAAGCAGGGAGAGCAGGCGCCGCTCGCCCCGGCCGGGCTCATACCAGCGCGACACCAGCGCTGCCAGGTCGGGCCGATTCTCCAGCATCCATTCGAGGCGCTCGCGGAACCCCGGAACGCGTTCGAGAAGCTCCGGCTCGATGACCTCGACAGCAAATAGAGGAATGAGTCCGACCAGGTTGCGAAGCCGCATGGGAATTCGATGACAGCCGTGCTCATCACCGACATTGAGGACGTCATAATAGAATTGATCTTGCTCGTCCCAAAGGCCGAGACCCTCGCCGGCGAGGTTGCTCATGGCCGCGGCGATATGCAGGAAATGCTCAAAGAATTTGCTCGCTATGTTTTCATAGACTGGATTGTGCTTGGCCAACTCGAGGGCAATTCGCATCAGATTGAGGCTGTACATTGCCATCCAGCTGGTACCGTCGGATTGGTTGATGTACCCGCCGGTGGGCAGGTAGGCGCTGCGATCGAAAACACCGATGTTATCGAGGCCCAAAAAGCCGCCCTGAAAGATATTGCGTCCTTCCCGGTCTTTCCGATTCACCCACCAGGTGAAATTCAGCATTAATTTGTGAAAAACAGATTCAAGAAAGGCGAGATCGCCATCATCGCCTCGCTGCTCGCGGTCGATCTGAAAAACTCGCCAAGTCGCCCAGGCGTGAACTGGTGGATTCACATCGCTGAAATTCCATTCATAGGCCGGAATTTGCCCGTTTGGATGCATATACCATTCACGAGTGATCAGATCGAGTTGCTTTTTGGCGAAATGGGCGTCGATGAGGGCCAGGGGAAGGCAATGAAACGCCAGGTCCCAGGCGGCATACCAGGGATATTCCCACGTATCCGGCATTGAGATAATGTCGGCATTATTGAGGTGGATCCAGTCTCGATTGCGGCCATAGTGACGCTCGGCGGGCGGTTTCATCTGAGCCGGATCGCCATCGAGCCATTCTTTTACGTCGAAATAGAAGAACTGTTTGGTCCACATCAGGCCGGCAAAAGCCTGGCGCTGTACATTGCGCTGATCGTCATCTCCGATTCCCTGCTGCAGGGCGGCGTAGTAATCATCGGCTTCAGCCAGGCGGGCGGTAAAAATATCGTCAAAGTCAGCAAAGGGTTTTTGCGGGGAGCCCGGACTGAGGCGGACGCGGATCTCGTGGGAGGCACCGGCGGGTACGAGGAGTCTGTGGATCACCGCAGCCTTGGTGCCGAGATAGTCCGGGTTTACCGCATTCGGTTCGCCACCAGCGATATAGTCGTTGATTCCATCTTTGTAATAACCAGACGCATTGCTTTCACCCCACAGGCGGGGATTGCTCTGATTTTCAGTAAATACAGGTTCTCCGGACGTTTCATAATACAATCGATAGCCCGGGAAATCCGGATGACCAACCGCAATGACGCCTGGGCCATCGAGGAAGAGACCCGGTTTGGCTGCTTCGTGATACCACGACCAGGTGTTGCGAAACCACAGCTGAGGCAGCACGCAGAGCGCGGCTTCCTCGGGCCCACGATTGACCACGCGCACTCTCATGAGGATGTCGCCGGGCTCTGCCTGAGCGTACTCGACAAAGATATCGAAATAGCGATCGTCGTTGAACACCCCGGTATCGATGACTTCATATTCCAGAACATCCATACCGCGCCGGCGATTTTCCGCGACGATATCGCCATATGGAAACGCCACCTGCGGGTATTTATACAGCATTTTCAGATACGAGTGAGAAGGCGTCGCGTCGAGATAATAATAGATCTCCTTGACATCTTCGCCGTGGTTTCCCTCGGCGTTGGTCAAGCCAAAAAGCCGTTCCTTGATAATGGGGTCGGCACCGTTCCACAGCCCGAGCGCGAGACATAATTTTTGCGTTTCGTCGCTGAGGCCGGCAAGCCCATCTTCGCCCCATCGGTAGGCGCGGCTGCGCGCCATATCATGGGGAAAATAATCCCATGCAGTGCCGTGGGCCGAGTAATCCTCGCGGACGGTTCCCCACTGCCGTTCGCTGAGATATGGCCCCCACGCGTGCCAGTTTTTTCGGCCCGACGCGTTGTCGCTAACGCGTTGGCCTTCGCTGGTTGTGGACAATTGCGAGGTGGTTGATGTGGACACTGCCGCCGCGCGATGCAGTGGCAACTCAGAAGTATTAGCCATGAAAACAAATCCTGGTTAACGTGTTTTGCAGTCTCAGCCGCGTGTACACTACCGACAGAATGGACTGCGTATTGGTTACAAAGAACACCGTTTCTCATCAGAAGCCGCACGCTGCGTCGCCCATCGCTCGCAGTCCCGGGCCAGAGCGCGATCGAGCTGGCCGCGGCAAATCGGCGCTATCGCGGCAAATCGGCGCTATCGCGGCAAATCGGCGCTATCGCGGCAAGTCGGCGCTATCGCGGCAAGTCGGCGCTATCGCGGCAAGTCGGCGCTATCTGTGTTCTGGGTTGGGCGCGTCGAATCGGCAGCCGGCTTCCCACTCCGTGCGCTGATTGCCGTGGGCCGGCACGCCGCCAGCATCTTTGAGCATGCGCACCAGGTGCAACAGATTCCACGTCATGAACGTGGTATTGCGGTTGGTGAAGTCGTTGTCGGGCCCGCCCGAGCCGGGATCGAGATACGACGGACCGGGACCGGCCTCACCGATCCAGCCGGCGTCGGCTTGCGGCGGGATGGAGTAGCCGATGTGCTGCAGGGCATAGAGAATGGCCATGGAGCAGTGCTTGACTCCGTCTTCATTGCCGGTGATCAGGCAGCCGCCGACCTTGCCGTAGTAGGCGTATTGGCCTGCTGCATTGAGATCGCTCGAGGTGGAATAGAGGCGCTCGATGATCTGCGTGCACACCGAGGTCTTTTCGCCCAGCCAGATCGACGAACCGATAACCAAGATATCGGCCGCCTTGACCTTTTCGTAGATCTGCGGCCAATCGTCTCGATCCCAGCCGTGCTCGGTCATATCCGGCCATACCCCGGTGGCAATGGTGTGGTCGATCGGGCGTATGACCTCGACCGCGACCCGGTTTTTTTCCATGATCGCCCGGGATATGTCGATCAATCCCTGCGTATGCGAACGCTCGGGCGACCGCTTGAGGGTGCAGTTGAGAAACAGTGCCCGCAAATCGCTGTAGTCGGTTTGGCTGTCGGCGCAGAGTTTTTGTTGTCGTTCATTCAGCATGTGGGGTTCCTTTGTTCGTCTGGTTGCTCTGGCAATACGTCCGCAGCGGGTGCTCGGCCACGCTGGCCAGTTCAGCGCCGCAGGTGTCGCGCTTGCGTGCCACCATGCGCCCGTATTTAGCGGCTAGCGGGGCTGCGGTGACGCCGTGGCTCGCGATACTGGCCAACACAGTCGTGACCACGATGGCAAAGACCAGGTTCGCATTGGCCAGCATGCCCTCGTTGACAACCACGATGACAAACAGGATCGAGGCCAATCCACGTGGGCCAAACCAGCCGAGAAAAGCCATGCTGGGCAGGCGCAATCCCGATCCGATCATGGACGCGGCTACTGGCAGCATGCGCACAAGGGTGAGGCTTGCCGCGGCGTAGAGGGCGATGGGTAGCGAGGCCGCGGCCAGTGCCGGCCAGGCCATGGTGACGCCAAAGAGCAGAAACACCAGCAGCATCAGGAGCTGGCCTTCGGCTTCGAGGAACTCGTAGAGCGGGCTGCACACGTCGCGAGCTACGTTGCCCAGGGTCAAGCCGGCGGCAAACGCGGCGATAAAGCCGTTGCCGCCGATCTGCTCGGCGCCGGTAAACGCCATCACAGCAAACAACAGGCCCATGAGCCGCTCCAGGCTGCCGCTCATCCACTGCCGTTTTTGGCCCCGGGTAAGTAAGACGCCGCCCAACACGCCGACGCCGATCCCGACCAGCGGCCCCAAGACAACTTGCTTGGCGGCAAACGCCAGCCATTCGGCGCCGGTTTGACGATCGCCGACTTCGCTGCCGGACAGAAACAAGAACACCAGCACCACGGGCACGGCAATGCCGTCGTTGAGGCCGCTCTCGACGTTGAGCGCCTGGCGGATGCGCTGCGGAACCGCCTTGGCCGATACCACGGCTTGGCCCAGGGCCGCATCGGTGGGGGCCAGGATGGCGCCAACCAAGAGCGCCTCCCACACCGATAATTGAGGAAAGAGGCCCAGGGCCAGGGCTCCGCCCAGGGTAATGGTGAGTGGCATGGAGACAAAGAGCAGGCGGATCGGCAGGCCGATTTCGCGCTTGAGAGCACCGAGATCAATGCGACTGGCGTCGCCAAAGAGGACCAGGATCAGAGTGACCTCGGCGATCAGATGAACCGCGTGATCGTCGACGTGTAGGTCGAGCAGGCCGATACTGTCCATGCCGACGAACAGACCCAGCCCGGTGAACAAAAGTGGCGGTGTGAGCATGGAATTTTCCAGCCGGCGCGATAGCAGGCCAAAAAGCAAAATCGCGCCGGCGACGACAAGAATATTGTGACTATCCATGCACTACCTCGGCGGTGAGATAGGCCCCGATCACTGCGGCCATGTGTTCCCTCGCATCTATGCCCCTGGAGGTTGGTTGTTCCGCATCGCATGACGTCGGCACTGGCCCGCACGTTACACCGGCCCTGGCGATTACTGACAAGATGTGTGGCGATAAGCCTGCGCGAGCTCTCCGTCGATCGGGAGCGGCGCGCTCATGGTCTACACTCGCGGCTCTTCGTTCCCAACCTATCAAAAGAGCCCGGAAGTGATTGTGCTATCTACACCCATCACCTCCCCGGTCGATTTCATCTCCGGCCCCATAATCGTGTCGATTTCATTGAATTTGACCGAGGCGCTTTCTGCTGGTTTGTCGACGGGATTCGCTAGTGACTCCATCGACCGCGGTACGTACCATTGTCAAGGAGAAGAACCGGAGCGCTCGATGGCCAACGAAAAACCCTATGCCGTGTCTCCCGGCTGGAGAATCATCGCCCGAGACGTGGGCTTCAACCTCGACAACGTGCTGCGACGGGCTGAGCTTCCCGAGGATCTGTTTGCGCGCGACCAAGCCGCGCTATCCACTCAGGAGTACTTTCGCTTGTGGAGTGCAATCGAACAAGAGTCCGATGATCCAATACTCCCTCTGAAGATAGGAGCTGTCATCTCTGTCGAGGCGTTTTCGCCGCCCATCTTTGCGGCACTGTGCAGCCCAAACCTCAACGTCGCATTGGCAAGACTGGCGCACTACAAGAGGCTGATCGCGTCGATGGCGCTTCGAGTCGATGTCGACGAGAGCCGCACCAAACTGGAGCTCGAATGGCTCGACAAGACGGTCGAGCCTCCGACTTCCCTGGTGCTCGTAGAGCTCGTGTTCTTTGTCCAGCTGTCGCGCATTGCCACCAGAGAGCGAATCCGTCCCTTGGAGATCATCTCTCCAGTTCTCCCCAGGCAGAGGCGCGACTACACCGAATACTTCGGCGTGCCCATCAAACGCGGCAACATCCCCAGCCTCCGGTTCGCGCCGGCGGACGCATCGCGACCGTTCCTCACCGCGAACGAGAAAATCTGGCAGTTCTTCGAGCAGGATCTAAAGAAGCGACTCTCCGACCTCACGGAATCAGCGACAACCGAGGACCGAGTACACGCCGCCCTGCTCGAGCTCCTACCCAGTGGGGCATCGTCGATCGAAACGGTGGCCAAAAAACTCGGAATCAGTGCTCGAACCCTGCAGCGGCGACTCAAGAGCGAGGGATGCAGCTTTCAGGCCGTCCTCGATCAGACCCGAGAAGCGCTGGCCAAGCACTATCTGCGAACCACGGCGATGACCGGCGCGGAAATCTCGTTCCTGCTCGGCTTTGAGGATCCGAACTCGTTCTTCCGAGCGTTTAACTCGTGGACGGGAACAACCCCGGAGCGGGCGAGACGCGAGCTAGTCGGGGTGCACTAGCCCGCATTATTCGCCCCGGTATCGTCCGGGGTCGCAGTTGCCGGGGACGATCTGGCAAACGACCGGAGCCGCACGCCGCAGGCGTATTGCAATACGTCCAGTGCCTCCGCGGCGCGGTGCCAGGCCGCTCACCCGGCTGCATCGACAGCCTCAACCAGCTCGCCGCTGTTGATGAGCGCCCGGATGTCGGCGATGTCGGGCGAGACTTGCCGATCGATGTCCATGGGCGGAACCCGGTCGCGAATGCACCGGTGGGCCGCCTCGAGCTTCGGACCCGGCTTTAGCGGGAGACGAAAATCGAGCCCCTGGGCAGCGCAGAGAAGCTCGATGGCCAGGACAGTGCGCACTCGGTCGAGGATCGCGCGCAGTTTGAGCGCCGCCAGCGCTCCCATCGACACATGATCCTCACGGCCGGCCGAGGTGGGAATGGAGTCGACAGAGGCGGGATGAGCCAACACCTTGTTTTCGGATACCAGAGACGCCGCTGTCACCTGCGCCATCATGTAACCGGAGTTGAGGCCGCTGTCTCTGGCCAGGAAAGCGGGCAGCCCGTTGGACAGAGCTGGATTGACCAGTTGCTCGATACGGCGCTCGCTGATGCTGGCCAGTTCAGCCACCGCAGCAGAGGCGCCGTCCAGAGCCAGGGCCACCGGCTGGCCGTGAAAGTTGCCACCCGACACCACCATGCCGCCTCCTGTGGAAAGCTCGGGATCGACAAATACCAGCGGATTGTCGGTGGAAGCATTGGCCTCGCACTCGACCACCCGGCGAGTGTGGGCCAGGACATCTCGCGTCGCCCCGTGTATTTGCGGCATACAGCGCAGCGAGTACGCATCCTGTACCCGGTCGCATTCCCGGTGGGACTCGATGATCTCGCTGCCGCCGAGAAGCTGGCGCAATGACTCGCCCACCGCGATCTGTCCGGGATGGGGACGGACCGCGAGCACGCGCTCGTCAAATGGCCCAACCGAGCCCTTGAGGGCGTCCAGAGACATGGCACCGGCAATGTCCGCCACCCGACAGGTGGCCTCGGCGTCGAGTACGGCGAGCGCACCCACCGCGGTCATGTGCTGCGTGCCGTTGAGCAGAGTGAGACCCTCCTTGGCAGCGAGCTCGACCGGCTCGACACCGCACTGGGCCAGGGCCTCGCCAGCGGGCACGTGCTCGCCTCGATACTCGACCATTCCCTCGCCGATGAGGCACAGCGCGAGATGGGCCAGCGGAGCGAGGTCACCCGAGGCGCCGACCGACCCGCGGCTGGGTACCCGCGGGTGCACTCCGTGTTCGAGCAGCTCACACAACCGGGAAGCGATGAGCGGGCGAGCGCCGCTGTGACCCTGGACCAGTACTGCGGCGCGCAAAAGCATCATCGCCCGCACCTCATCGGTCGCCAAGAACTCGCCGACACCGGCCGCATGCGACCGGACCAGATTGCGCTGCAGCATGGCGATCTGCTCGCTCGATATGCGCACATCGACCAGTGCTCCAAAGCCGGTGTTTACCCCGTAGACCGGAGGAGCGCTGTCTCCCCCCGCAATGATGCGCTCGACCACCGCACGCGATTGCTCCATCGCCGCAATGGCCTGGGGACTGATCCGCACGATAGCACTGTCACGGGCAACCCGCGCGATGTCTTCGAGAACAAGCGGCGCCTCGCCCAACAGAACAGTGGATTGATAACGCAACACGATCTCAGTGTACTCGCTGACGAACCGATAAAGAGGCTTGGAAGCGCACACCCGGTGTCCACAAAACGGTCGAGCTGCAATGACGTATGCTCTGCGTTGACACGAGGGCGAGGAATATGTCCTACTTCCCGTAAGTTAGCATGTCCTCGGAAAGGATGGACCGAAATGGGAAGCTGCGCGGAGGCGGATCGGACAGAGAGGACCGACACGGCTCGCCACCGAGCAGCGAGGCCGACCGAATTCGTCACGACCGCGACGATGGCGAAGCAATGCCTGCGCTCGCGGCGAACGAGTACGCCGAGAGTTACGAGAGTCCCGGCGAAACCATCGTTGCCGGCGACGACGGCAGCAGGTCCGTTGCCGACAACGCCGGCGATGTCGGCGATGTGGAGGACATCGAAGAGATCGAAGAGATCGAAGAGATAGATGATCTCGAGCTGATCGAAGAGATGGAGGAAGAAGGGCCGGGCGGACAGGACGACGCGGCCATTCCCCCGCCGTTGCCGCCCGAGATCTCGCGGCCCTCGCGTCCGATGAGCGCGGTAGCTCCGCCCCCGCTGCCGCTGGGACCGCTGCGGGATGCTGCCCCGGCCGGTCCGCTCGGCCAAGAAATCGGATCGGGCCCGCTCGCCACCGAGGCTCCCCAGGTCCCCCAGGTGTTGTCGGAGCCGCTCGGGCCACCAGAGCTGGATCTCGCCAGGCCTACTGTGGTCGACCGAGCTGTGGAAGAGCTGGGCGAGGCGATGTGGGGCGAGCGATTGCGCGGGCTATCGGAAAGGCTGGATGCCTGCGAAGATTCAGAACGAATCGGAGTCCTGGCCTACGAGCTGGGCGAGCTGTACATGCGCCGTTTTGGCGACGAGGCCCAGGCGGTCACGTCGTACAACCGAGCGCTTCAGGCCGATCCGTCGCTAAGGCCCAATCTGTGGGCGATCCGGCGCATGTTCTACGCCCGCGAGATGTGGCCGAATCTGACCAGGCTCATCGACGCGGAGATCCGCTGCGCACAAAACGAGAGTGAAGAAGCCGACCTGTGGCTCGAAAAAGGCCACCTCTTGTATTACCGGCTGGGCGACCCGGTCGGTGCTCGCGACTCCTACGAAAATGCCGTGGTGCTGAACGCCGGCTCACCTGCGGGTCTGCAGGCCTTGATGCATCTCGAGCGCATGGCTCTCGTCGAGGGCAACCACGGTGAACTCGACCGTATCTGGTCTCTTCTGGCCGAAACAGTCACCGAACCCCGGCGCAAATTGGGTTATCTACTCGACCTCATCGAGCTGCACATCGGGCGAGGCGAGCTGGAGCATGCCCAGGATCTGGTCGCCGAGGCCATCGCCCTGGGCGTGGGCACGGACAAAATCGCCGCGGAGCGCCAGCGGATCGCCGAGCTCAGCAACGATGCCGAGGGCGTGATTGCCGCGCTCGAGGCGCGAGCGACGCATCTGATGAAACAGTACGGCCATGCCGGCGTGTTCGCGGCCGGGGACAATCCGGCTCACGAGCCGACCATCGCCGCAGATCACGCCCAGGTGTTGCGCATGCGCCTGGTCGCGCTGCGCCGGCAGCAGGCCCGGATCATCACCGCACAGTTTCCGCCCGACGCCGACCTCGACGGAGAGGCGGCGCAGCAGGCGCTGGGGCGCGCCTGGCAATATCTGCAAAAAGCTCACGACGTGGTGGTGACCGAGCCGCTGCTCCTGTCCGAACTGGCCGAGCTGGCCGAAACCCTCGAACGCCACGACGACCTGGCGGAACTCTACCAATCCTGGGAGGCGGCCGAGAGCGATTCGACCCGCAAACTGTCCCTGTCGATTCGACGCGCCGATGCCCTGGTGCGGGGCGGAAAACGAGCCGAAGCAAACACACTTCTCGACTCTCTGGCCGAAGCTGCGCCCGGTTATCTGCCGCTCGCGGCCCTGCGCGAGCGCGATGCCCTGGTCAATCAGGATTGGGCAGAACTGGCCAAGGCGTGGGACGAACTGGCCAGCGGGGTGCGCTCTGGACGGGTCTTCGACGGCGATGGCACGTCCCAGCCAGGCGATCGCGCGAGCAAGTCTGCCGCGGCGGAGCGGCGGGCGTGGGAGGCGGTGAGCTGGACCGCTGCCGGCGATCTCTACGCCAACCGACTCGACCGGCCAGTCCTGGCCTGCGAGCGGTATCAGAACGCGGTCCGGGCAGTGCCGGGCTACCCGCCGGCCGTGGCCGCACTGGCCGCCCTGTACGAGCGCACCGGCCAGATGGATGAAGCGGCCGGGCTTCTCGAGATGTGCCTGGACCCGGCCGCGCAGGACTCGCAAGTCTCTCGCATCGGACCCGGGCAAACCCGCGCCATGCTCGAGCGCCTGGCCTGGGCCTACCAGCAGTCGGGCAATCTCGAGCGGGTCTTGAGCGTGCAGAAGCGACTTCTCGCTCTCGATCCGGACGGCCCGGACAGCATTCGACTGTACTGGCGCATGGAGGAGACCCTGGCCGCACTGGGTCGGCCGGCCGAGCGGGCCGAAGTCCTGGTCGAGTGCGCCAATCGGCTCGACGCACCCGAGTCGCGCGCCGCCCTGCTTTACGATGCGGCCAGACTGTACGAGCACGAGGCCGATAATCCAGACGCGGCTGCCGATCTGTACCGCCAGGTACTGGCCATGTGGCCGGGCGACCGCTACGCCCGGGCTGCTCTGATCGGGCTGCTCAAGCGGGCGCAGAGATGGAGTGAGCTGGCCGAAGAACGCCGTAAAGAGGCCGCGCAACTGTCGGCCGGCCCGGCCCTGGCGCGAGCCATGCGCGAAGCGGCCGGTGTCCTGGTCGACCACCTCGGCCGCCGCGACGAGGCGATCGAACTGTGCCGCGACCTGCTCGACCGCATGCCGGGTGATCCCGGCGCCCTTCACGACCTGGCCCAGCTTCTGGCCGATCGGCCGGGCTCGCCGGACGCTCTGCTGTGGGTATTCGAGCAGGAGTTGGTGGCCGAGATTCCGACCCAGGCGCAGGTCACCGCAGCCCTGCGCCTGGCCGTCGCCCACGAGAAAGCCGGGCGTATCGACGAGGCGCTCGAAGCATATCGCCGCGCCGCCCAGCTCGATCCCCACGACCTGTGGTCAGTGGTATCTATCGCCGAGCTGGCCGCCGATGCCGGCGATGACTTCGCCCATATCGAGGCGTTCGAGCAGCTGGCCGAGCGGGTCTCGGATGGGCGCCTGGCCAGTGAGATCTTCGAGGAGGTCGGCTGGCTGTGGATCCTCGCCTCGGCTGACCTGGCGCGCGCCCGCACCGCGTTCGACCGGGCCATCAAGGCCGGGCCCGAACGTCCCGGGCCGCGCCTCGGTGCGGTCCTGCTCGAGGCCAGGAGGGGCGATGCAGTACGGCTGGGCGACGCTCTGGCCGAGCTGTCGGACACGGTCAAGTCACCCCAGCTGGCTGCGGCCATCCTGCTTCGCGCCGCGGTCGTGGCCGAGACCAACGAGGATACCGAGCTGTTGCACGACCGGCTGCACCGGGCCCTGCAACGGACCGAAAACGACAGCACGCTGATCGTGGCGGCCGAATACGCGACTGCACTGCGCCCGGAAGAAGCGCAGAGCACCACCCAGGAACAGCTTCTCGCCCGGGCCGACCTTTTTGGCATGCGCGCCTCGATCGCCGGAAATCCGGCCGCGCGCGCCGATTGGGAGCTCGACCGGGCCGAGGCGCTCGAGGCCGCCGGACGCCTGCGCGAGGCCGCTCTCATCGTGGCCAGCGTGCTCGGCAACAACCTGGACGACATTCGCGCGCTGCAGCTGTTGCGGCGCATCTGTCGCCGGGGTGGCGACCGGGCCTCGCTGGCCCGGGCCTCGCTGGCCCTGGCCCGGATTCTCACCGAATCGCAGGGCAAGCTCGAACTGTTGCGCGAAGCCGCGGCCATCCTCGACCGCGAACTGGGCGACGGCGCCAGCGCCGTGCCGGTGTACCGCCGGATTCTGGTCGAGATGCCGGGCGCGGACGAGTTTGACCGGGTCGCCGAAATCTGTCGAAACAGCGACGATGTCCGCACCTTGTTCGAGGTGCTCAGCGATCGTCTGAACTGGCTCGACGTGGCATGTCGGGCTGATCGCGCCGATCGCTCGGTCAGCCGGCTGTTCGGCCCGGCCGGCAACGGAGCGGCCGATTCGATCGACCCCGGCAACAAGGTGCCGCTGCTCTACGAGCGGGCTCGGCTTCGCCAGGCGATCGGCGACTCGCGCGGGGTGATCCGCGATCTCGGGCAGCTTCTGGATATCGATGGAAATCACCCCGACGGCCTTCTCATGCAGGCCCGAGCTTTGCTGGCTGAGGGCGACGCACAGCGCGCGGCCAAACTCTTCGAGCGCTATCTCGCCGTCGAGACCGACGCCGACAAACGCGCCGCGGCTGAACTCGCGTTCTCCGAAACTCTGGCCGAGGACATGGATGATGTGGCCGGCGCAATCGAGCAGCTCGAGCATGTGGTCGCGCGTTCGCCGAGCGATCTCGACCTGCGCGAGAGGTTGGTCTCGCTGCTCTTGCGCGCTTCTCGGTGGCAAGAGGTGGTGACTCAGATCCGCGAGATCGAGGAGCTGCGCGTCACTCCGATCGAGCAGGCGCGCGACGAGTTGCGCGTCGCCGCCATCTACCGCGACCGGCTCGGCGACATCGAGTCGGCCCGCAGCGCCTTGAGCCAGGCCCGCGCGCTCGATTCGCTCAATATCGACGCGGTTCGCGAACTCGCCGAGAGCACCGGCGACGATGCCGAGGCCCGGGGTCAGATCCTCGCCAGTGCCGCTCGCGATCTGCGCAGGGCAATCGCCCAGCGGCCCGGCGAGGCCGGACTGTATCAGCGTCTCGCCGTGCTTCACGGCTGGCAGAGCGACCCGGACGCGGAGTACTACGCCCTCTGTGCCACCCAGGCGCTGGGCTCGCTGTCGGCCGAGAAGAACACGTTTGTCGCCGATCGCGCGGCCCGGCTCCGGGATGCCCCGGCACCGTCCTCGACGTTATCCGAAACCGACTGGTCGGCTCATCTCAGCGCGGTGACGAGACGGGGCGCCGATGCGATCTGGCTCACCCTGGCCGAGGCTGTTGCCAAGATGAACGAGCTGGATCCGGTCAAGCTGGGCTTTGGCAGAGCCGACAAGATCTCGTCGCGCAACCTGGCCAGGCGGTTTGCCCGTCTGGCCGCAATCGCCGATGCGTTTGGCGTGGAAGCCGATTTCTATATCTCGGATGCGAAGCCGGGGTTCGCCGAAGTACTCAGTGTCGCCCGACCGGTTCTCTTCCTGGGCGCCGATGTGGCCCGGGCCGAAACCGCAGAGCAGCGCTTCTCGGCCGGCCGCGCCCTGGCCCACGCCCGTCTCGGTACGGGAAACCTGGCCGAATTGCGCGCCCAGGAGGTTGGCGAGTATTTCGCCGCAGCAGCCAAGCTGGCCGGCCTCTCGCCCATCCCACCCGAACTCGCCGGCATCATCGCGGCCGAGCCAGAAGCCGTGGAACAACGGCTGCACGGATTGCAGAAGTACCTGGGCCGGCGGGAGCGCAAGGCCCTGGGGGGCCTGGCCGATCAGTTTGCGGATATCGGCGATGGCTCGACGTGGCGGCGTGCAGCCCTGCAAACCGTCACCCGCGCCGGACTGCTCTGCGCCGGCGAGGTCGGACCCGCGTTTGAAACCCTCCGGATCGGCCAGGGAGGTCGCGCGATCTTTGACGACCCCGAGGCGTTGAGCTTCTTGTCGTGGATGATCAGCGAAGATCATCTGAATGTGCGCAAAACGTTGGGAATCACCCCCCGCGGTTGAGTCCGGGGGATGAACAGGTCACGATGACCAGGTCGCCACAGACATCGAATGAGTGATCGCAAGAAAAAGACGCCAGACCTTCTCGGCGTGAACGACGACTCGGAGCGCGAGGGTCTCGAAGGTGATGGCGAGAGCTGGGACGAAAATTTTGACTCGTTGTTCGCAGAAGTGGGATGGCGCCAGCCGTCGGGCCAATCATCAGGTGAACCGGGCGATTCGGCAACCGAGGGCGATCTGTCTGCGCCCATCGTGGAGGGTCGCGCGAGCTATGCCGGCGACGACGATAGCGGCGACGGAGTGATGACCTCTGCGCTCAGACCGCCCGATCCAGACGACGACGCCGAGTTTGAGACCACAGTCGATCTCTTTGCCGACTTCGACAGCGATGCCGAGAGCGACGTCGAGGAGACCGGCGACGAGTTGACCACGGTCGTCGACGTGGAAGAGCACGGGCAGGTTCCTGGCGGCAGCCCGAACAAGGGCGGTTCGACCGGAGCTAGCGGTGGCGGAGTTGGCAGTGGCCGGGACCGGCCGATCGCAGCCGCCGGTCCCGGGGCAGTTACCCACAAGACGAGCCTTGCGGGCGAATCGAGCACCGCACCAACGGGCCGAGCAGAAAAAGGACCGGCTCGACGCACCGACGCGCCGGCCCCGGCTGCCGTCCCTGTGCCGGGCAGGGCGCCAGCCGAGCGCGGCGAGCCGGCTGGTACCAGTGGGCAGCCGGTGGACAGGAACCGGGCGCCCACTCTCGCTCCGCGAGACGACCCCCCATCGGGTCCGGTCTCGGGCCCCGTGACTGTGCCGGGTCGGGGTTCTGGAGCCGCAACCGCGCCGGCGCACAAGCCACCTGTACGGCGGGCGGCTCGGCGCACACCGGCAATTGTCCGGCGCGAAGACCTCGAGCGCAAACGAAAGGTCGGCGGCCTGTTCGACGACATCTTCCAGGAACGCATCGGTGACAGCGAAGCCGAGGCGGAGTTCGACGGCGAGGCGACGCGGGTTGCCGATGCCGGGCAAATCGAAAAGATGGTCGAGTTATCCGAGGCCGATGCCGCGGCGGCGGAACAGGGGTTTCCGGATCCGGCGCCCGAACCTCCGGCGACCTATGAGGTAGACGAAGAGTTTTACGACGATATCGTCATCGGCGAGCAGGCCGAGGCCGAGACCAATCGACCGAACACCACAGCACGGCGGGTATCGCAAAATCTGCTCAGGCGGCCGTCGGACAACGCCACGGCGGTCACTCGGCCGCAGCCCTTGCCGCAACCGGTACCTTCGCAAGCCGAGCGGCCAGGCGACGATAGCCCGGCTCGACCGCGGGTCGATGCCGACGATCGCGGCAAGTCGATCGATCCCGAGATCACGCTGGATATGCGCGTGACGGCCGAGGAAATCGACCGCCTGCCCGACCAGTTGCCACCGCCAGATGCTTCATCGCCACAGCCGACCGGGCCGGCCGATGCGGGCCCATCGTGGACATCCGCGGGGCTGAAACCCGGCTCGGAAGAGGCCCAGACCGTGGAGCTCGAGGCCCAGTTTGACGAGGACCTGGAGCTCGAGCTGGTCGCCGGCGATGACGAGCCGTCCCAGCCGAGTACCCCGGAGAGCCCGGCCGCAGCCAGTCCGTCAGCAGCGACGTCGATGGACGGGCAAGCCGCAGACTCCGAGTTCGAGTTCGAGTTCGAGCCCAGTGTGGAACTCGTCGATGCGGACGCGGATGTGGATGTGGATCCGGGCGCCCAGCCCAACATCGAGATCATGGATGGCGAGGTTGCTGCAGATGCCAGTACGGAGCCTCTGATCGGGCTCATCGACGCTCCGGCCAGGCCACCGGCCGGGGCAGAGATCACCCGGTCAGAACCAGCTCCGACCGGCCCCAGTCAGCTTGCGGCCCACGCTCTGGCCGACATTTCGGCCCAAACTCGGGCGGGTATTTCGGCTGAACCTCGAGCGGGTATTTCGGTCGAAACTCCGGCCCCCGTTGCGCCGTACCTGCCCGACGCTCGGGACAAGGAGCGTGCAGCCGGGCCGGCCAGAGCCGCCCACCAGCGCGTGGAGCGCGGCCCGGTGCTCGACGATGCCGATGTGGCGCCCGATCTGCCCCCGGCCAAGCTGCCCACCAGCGAGCCGACGATCGACTTCAATATGCTCGCGCTGCCCGACCAGGTCGAGCCGACCGACGCTACCGCGCAGCAGGAGGCGATCACCGAGGAACTCCTGTTTCTGGAACGCGAACGCGAGGTCATCGACGATCCCACCGCGACTGCCCGGTTGTGTCTGGAAGCCGGTCGACTGGCCGAAAAACTCGGCGATCTATCCCACGCGCGGCGCCATTACGAAGACGCACTGAATTCGGATCCGCGCCTCTCCTCGGCGATGCGCGCGCTGCGTCGGGTCGAGCGCAGCACGGGCAACTGGATCCGGGCGGTCGACTATCTGCACGCCGAAATTCCCACTGCCGGGCCGATCGAGCGGCACACACTCAAAGCGCATGGTGTCGACCTGCTCATGTCCTGCGGACAGAAAGAGCTGGCCCGCAACGCTCTGACTGCGATGCTCGATCAGGACGCAGACAATGTCCGGGCACTCTTTGCCCGGCTCGAGCTGGCCTTTGCCGGCGACAAGCTCGTTCAATCGGACGAGATCGTGGAGCACCTGGCCAGGGTACTGGACGATGCCGACCTGGCTGCCTCTCTGATCACCCTGAAAGCCATTCTGGCCGGCCACGCACTCGGCGGCCGGAAATCGTCTGATGGCGAGGACCTGGTCCGGGCTGCCAGCCATGCATACCAGGCTGCGGTCGAGGCGGGATCGCAGTGGCATCGCATGGCGCTTTCTCGCCTTGCGCGCCGGTCCGGCGACCTGGACACCGCGATGATGGCCAGCGACGAGCTGGGCCGTGAACTCCGCGCCCGCGATGCGGCCTGTGCGGCCGCTCTGGGCTGGCGGCAAGCACTGTGGGCCGACCGGGATGATCGCCGCGCAGAGCGGCTGGAAGCGCTTCGCCAGGCGGCGCAGTGCGCGTCCGGCGGCAATGCGCCAGCGGCTGGATCCTCGGCCCCGCATTCCGCGCCCGGGCGTCCGCTCAATCAGACCATTCTCCTCGCCGAGCTGGCCGACGCAGCACTGGCCGAGGGCAGCGACGAAGAGGCTGCAACCGCGCTCTTACAACTGGCCGGCAGCGTGGCAAATCCGGCCGAACAGGCGTCGGCGTACCTGCGCGCGGCCGGCTATTTCTCAGCTGCGCGACGGGGCGACGAGGCGGTCGATGCGCTGCGCCGGGCGTGTGGGCTGGACCCGTGCAATCCGCGCGCACTGCTGGCCCTGCAGGAGACGCTCACCGCCAGCGGAGATGTCGACATGCTGCTCGAGCTCGATCGCGATGCCGCGTTTGCCGATCCGGCCGGCGCGGTATGGGAACGAGTGCGAGCAGCGCGCCGCCTGGCCGAGCTGGACCGTCACGATGAGGCGATTGCCACGCTCACCCAGAGCAGCGCAGAGGACCTCGCCTCCCCGGTGCTCGACGAGGAACTGGTTCGCGAACTCGAACTGGCCGGCCGGCACGACGAGCGGATCGCATTGCTCGTCGAGCTGGCCGACCGGCAGGCGGAAAAAAACTCGACCGACAGCATGCGGATCTTGCACCGAGCAGCCACCGCGGCCACTGCGCGGGCATTTTGGGTCGACGCCAATCTGGGCCGGGCCGACACCAATCCCCTGGCCGAACTCGACCGCGAGCCCGGCCGTCCGCGCCGCCGGCGCAACCAGGCGATCGGCGACGCGGTCGACAGGGCGATCGATATCTGGAATCGAGTGCTCAAAAACGAGCCCGAGCTGGCCCTGGCCCACCACACCATCGTCGCTCTGGCCGAGATGCTCGAGGACAGCGATGTGCTCGAACAGGCCCTGGTACGGTCACAAAACGCCAATGTAGACCCCTGGTACGCGGCCACGTTGGCCCTGCGCCGGATGGATGTGGCCGGCGACACCGCTCGCGCCGTGGATATCGGCCGGCAAGCGGTGGTGCAGTTTGCCGAGGATCCCCGGCTCGCCTTTGCCCTGGTTCCGCTCCTGGCCAGCGACCGGCAGTACGACGAAGCCGCGCGGGTGCTCGACGATCGAGCTGCCAGTGCAGCCAGTGGCGACGAGGCCATCGCCCTGCGCTATCGCGCCGCCACTCTGCTCTTGGACTGCGCCGACCGGCCAGACCGGGCAGCTGAGGCACTCGAGACCATTGCGGCCGCGCGCCCCCAGTTTTTGGCCGCTGCGGAAAAACTCGACGTGGTCCGCCGCCGTTCCGGGCACGTGGTCGACGGCGTGGAGCCGGGCCGGCGGGCGAGCTACATCGGGCTGATCCGGGCTGCCGAGCACCAGCACTATCGGGCTGGCGAACCCGGCAAGGCCATCGCTCTGTACCGAGAGGCGCTCGACATCCGTCCCGGCGATCCCCTGGCGCGTTCGGGACTGGCCCGTGCTGCCGAGGCCGCAGGCGAGATCTCGGTCATGGCCGAGATGGCCCTGCAGGACCTCAAATACGCCGAGGAACTCGGTGACGGAGTGGCCAAGGCAGACGCCTGTGAAGAACTGGCGCGGATCGACGGCGAGCTCCGCTCCGATCCCGGTTCTGCGCTGCTCAGCTACGAAGCTGCCGCCGCGGCCGATCCCAGCCGGATCTGGGTCATGCGTGCGCTCGAGCGGTCCTATATCGCCGCCGGCCGATGGAACGAGCTCCTCTCTCTGTACGAGCGCGAGATGAACCTGTTGAGCGCGGGCAACGACAAAATCGCGCTGGCCCTGGAGCGAGCGCACCTGGCCGAACAGCTCGACGAGCCGCGCGCGCACATCCTGAGCCACTATCGAGCGATACACGAACTCGACCGCCGCTCTCGCCTGGCCCTCTTCTATCTCGAAGACGATGCGCGCAGACAGGCCCTTTCCCCGTCCATGGCTGAACTCGAGGCCGAGCTGGCCGACTACTTTGCCGGCGACTTGCGCGCTCGAACCGCATTTCTGACCCGGGCCGGGGAGAGTTTGCTCGAGCTGGGCGACATCGATCAGGCCATCGTTCGGTTTCGCGAGGCCAATCGACAGTACCGCGATGCCCATGGTCACGGCTACGGTCCAGCCCTCTTCGGCTGGCGGTATGCCGCCATCCAGGGCCGACTGTGGATCGATGTTGCCGAGGCTGCGCTCAGCGAGGCCGAGCTGGCCGAGTCCGATGCCGAGCGCGTGGCGCTCAGTCACCTGGCCGGGGTTGCGCTCATGGATCGGGCGCTCAATGGCGAGCGCGCTGTTCCGGCGCTGCGCCGCGTGCTCGAGGCCGATCCCGGCCACCAGGACGCATTTGTGCGGCTGCGCATTCTGTTCGACGAGCAGGGCCAGCACGAGGACCTGATCAAGCTGCTCAGCGCCCGCCTCGATGTGGCCGGCGATGAAACCACCAAAGCCCGTCTGCATCGGTCGCTGGCCGACCTGTACCGCAACGTGATGGGCGACCTCGAGCTGGCCAAACGGCATCTGCGCGCGATCCTCGCCCTGATCCCCACCGAGCTGGGTGCCATTGGGGCTCTGTCGGAGATTTCGTGGGACCAGGGCGCGTGGTCCGAGGCGGCCGAGACCCTGATGACGCGGGCTCGCTTGGAAGGCAGCCCGCAGGTGCTCAAGAGCATCTTCTATCGCCTCGGCATCATCTACACCGATCATCTGCCCGATCTGGAGCGGGCCATCGGCGCGTTCAAGAAAGTGCTCTCGTACGCACCGCAAGACGAGGGCACGCTCGACAAACTATCCCTTCTGGGCATCGAGCGGGGCGACTGGAAACTGGCTCTGGCGGCGTGCGAACGACTGCTCAAGATCGATCGCGACGCCGAGACCAAGGTCGAGTATTTGCACCGCATCGGGCATATCTACAGCATTGGAATGGGCGATCGAGGGCGCGCCGAGCGCGCCTTGCGGCTGGCTCTGGATCAGGCGCCGACCAATGACCGGGCCCTCACGGCTCTCATCGAGTTTTTCGAGAAGGGCGGTGACATTCGCAGCATGCGGGTACATCTGGACCGGGTGATCGGCCTGATGCGCATGCGGCTGGACACCGACATCAGCGAGGGAGTGGCCTATCGCGTGATCGCCCGCGCACTCGAAGCGCGCGAGCGGGCCGGGGTTGCCGGCTCGCTGGCCGGTGCACGCTGTGCCGCCGAACTGGCCCTGCTGTTTGGTTTTCTCGAAGAAGGCGACGCCGAGGTCCTGGCCGAGCTGGCCGGACATGCCGGGGTGGGCCCGACGATGGTGTCCGGTCTGGAGCGGCCCGACGTCGATGACAGACTATTTCCGGCCTCGGTGCCGACCGCGTTTCGCCAGCTTTTTGGCACGGTGGGCGAGCGACTGGCCAAGCACGTGGGCATCGACCTGCGCCGCTACGGGGTCAGCCGCGGCGATCGCCTGCGCAAGCGCGACAACCCGGTGCTGGCGCTCGCTCACGAGATCGCCGGGCAGATGGGCATCGACCAGCCGGCCCTCTACGTCTCGGGCAAAGAGCCCACCTTGATGGCCTGCGAGCCGACCAGCCCGGTTTCGATCATCTTGGGCTCGGCGCTGGCCGATCCGCAGCGAGGAGCCGAGCTTCGCTTTTGTCTGGGCTGGGCGCTCAAGCTGGCGAGCTCCTGGTTTGCGGTCCCGGCGCGCATGTCGAGTGAGGACTTCGGGGTGCTCCTGGTCGCGCTGCTCAGGCAATTCGAGCCCGAGTTTGCCGCGACCGGAGTGGACGCGGACGCAGTGGCCAGCCAGCAGCAGCGGCTCAAGCGGGTCATTCCCGGCGGGATGATCCAGCAGCTCAGGCCGTTTGCCCTCGGAATTGCCAGCGAGCGCTTCGATTACCAGGCCCTTCACACCGGTATTCAGGCCTCGGGCGATCGCGCGGGCCTGGTCACGTGTGGCAGCATGCGGGCGGCATTGAGCGTTCTTTGCACTGTGCGCGGGCACAGCGATCTGGCCCGGGGCGCGGCCGAAGACGAACGCATCAAGAATTTGGTGCAATACGCAGTCAGCGAAGATCACACCGCCCTTCACGGCATACTGCAACACCGCTGACCGGTCGGGTCGAGGAGTCACAGATGCGCGGGAAACGCCGGTCAGGACCAGCTCGGTCGATGTCGAGGTAGTAGAGCGCTGCAAGGCTCATCTGGTCCCTATGCCATTTGCCTCCTCCGGTTCTTCCCGGTTAGATTTGACAGGGTATCAAAATTGTGTCCACATGCAGGTGTTGACATCGAACGGAGCCTGTCTTGAATCGTATGTCGGGTCGTCTTCTTGTCGCTGTGATGCTGCTGGGCGGAACCGGAGTGTTTCTGGTCGCCAGGTTGACGTCCTGGGCGCCGGCTCCGTCAGGACCACTCCCCGCGGCGGAGGCCCTCGGGACTGCCCAAGGGGAGCCCGCGCCGTTCACACCGACCTCCCTGGCATCGGGGATCGCGCAGCGAGGTACGGCGCCCCGCGCGGACTCAGCCCACCCGCGGCGGTCCGAACCGTGGTCGAATGAGGAGTACGAGGCCGTCCTTGAGGAGCTCCGAGAGGTCCTCCCGGACAACGTGTACTGGGACTGGGCGGCCCCCACGCGAGACGCCGATGTCCTCGGTCGGCGACAGGTGCGCGCCCACCGCATGGCCCGTGTGCGCGCGGAGATCGAGGCCAACCTCGCGGATGAGGAAGAGATCCGCGGGTTCTACACCGAACAGTGGAGGGATTCGACGGATTACGTCGTGTTCTTCCACGAGCTGCTCGCCCGACGGGGCGGCGAGATGACGAATCGTGATGTTGGGCTCGCGCAACGGGCGATCGAGATCCATCAGACCCGCCTCGCATGGATCCCTCGCAGGATCGACGAAGCTATCGCCCGCCGCGCAGCCTACGTCGAAAGAAAATCGCGCTGGTTGGCCGCGGGGAAGCCGTCCGGATTCGGGTGGGACAAGGACCCGTCGGACCGGAGCGAATCCCGGTGATGTGGATGGGATTCGCCGAACAACTCCGTTCCCGTTCCGACGCCGTCGTTGAGGCAGGCGAAGGGATCGAGAACCCAAACAGAAGGACTGGGACGATGTCGATGAAATTGCGTATGCGCGGCGCGTTGGCCGCGGCAACGGGCGGGCTGGCAGCCGTGGTACTCGTCGCCGGATGCACGGATATCGATGGCGGCAACGACTATGACTGGCAGACCGTGGAGCTCCCGGGAACGGTGTGCGGCAACGGGTCGCAGTACCGCTTCTTTACGTGGGACTCGCCTGCGTCGGACAACCTCATCATATTCTACGAAGGGGGCGGCGCGTGCTGGGACCACGAAGGCTGTAGTGGCAGGCTGGGCCTTCTGGGCGTGGCGAACCGCAATGGGATTCCGGCGGACTACATCCAGCAGGAAACTCCGAAGTTCGTGTCACCGATCGTGAACGGGGCCGACCCAGGTCTTCCGTTCCGCGCCAAGACGCCCATCGCGACCGAAGGCTGGGACGTGGCGTACTTCCCCTACTGCACGGGTGACGTCCACGTGGGCAATCGTTCGGTGACCTACGTGGACTCGACGGGCGAGGAGCCGCCCTTCGCATGGCAGCACGCCGGCCTCAACAATTCCCGCGCGGGACTGGTGCACCTCAGCACCGTCTTCCCGAACGTCGACAAGATGTTGGTCACGGGCTTCAGCGCGGGTGGGGTTGCGTCGAGCATCCTTTATTACGACGCCCGCCGAACGATCAATCCGAACAAGGGCTACATGCTGAACGATTCGGGCCCGGTGTTCCCCACCGAGACGGCGGACGCCAGCTCCAAGCCGCTCCACGAACGCATCCGCGAATCGTGGGGTCTCGATCCGGTGATCGCCGAGTTCCCCGAGATCGATCCGGATAATCTGGGCACAATCAATCGCTTCGTCTCCGAGGAGTTCCCGGACGACCAGTTCGCGTATACCGGGTACAACACCGACTTTAACTTCTCGCGCTACTCCTACGAGCGTCTCCTGAAGGACGTGAGCCAGAGCGAACTCGTGGCACGGTGGCAGAAGGAGAACGACGCCCTGCTCGACCAGCTCGATGAGCTGCCGAACTACAGCTACTTCGTTCCTTACAACCGGCCGGTAAACGCGTCGCACTGCAGCACCATCGTCACTTTCGTCGGGAGCCACGCTTTCCCGGGCGGGATCGGGAGCTGCAACAATTCCGGTGAGGGCGGCTGCGTCCCGATGGAGACGTTCCTCGCGGATTGGATCGACAACGGGACCCGCTATCAGATCGAAGAGATCCCGAACCGCTTCAACCTCGATGACACCGGGCTCGACCTCTACGTAGTGGCGCTCAACGAGGCCATCGGCCTCAGCCCTGCCATGACCGACCCGGACGGCTTCGGCCATCCCCTGGGCGTCGGTTACCTCCGCGTCTACTACGACCGGATCCACGAGTACGACGCACTATGGGCGGCTGGCGCTGTCGATCGACGCGGCTCGGACGGGCTCCGGCGTGGTGGCTTCTCGTGGAAGGGTAACCACGGCGAGTCGATGGGCGCGAGCAACGGGATCTTCTATCGGGTCTGGGGCAACCGAATCGGCGTCTGGACCTCGATGGCCGACGCGGTGCAGGCCGACTTCGAGGCGCGCAGCCTGGTGCGCGAGCACTACTGGAGGGGCGACATCCGCGAGGCGTTCGAAGTCGATGGCGAGCTAGCGTACCGGGTCTGGGGCGACCGAATCGGCGTTTGGAGTTCGGTGGCGGATGCCGCGAACGCGGACTTCGGGGCGAGCAGCCTCGTCGCGGTTCATAGGTGGCACGGGGACAAGACCGAGAAGTTCGCGGTGGAGAACGGGCTCTTTGCCAGGATCTGGGGCGACCGAGTGGCTACCTACGACAACATCGTGTCGGCCGCCCGCTCGGACTTCTCTCGCGCCATCGAGAACCGGTGGTGGAACGGCTCCAAGCACGACACCTTCGTCATGACGGACGCTTTGCCGCTGCCGGATCGGGTCGTGCTTCCCGGCCCGGGGCTCCCGGATCCGGGGCTGTAGATTCCGACACGCGGCGGTTCGGAGCACGGCAAGTCGGCCACATCGGCTTGCCGTATGCCGTTTCTCCGCGCGGGGTCCGGACAAGAGTGGCAAGCACGAAGGGTCGTCGTGCAAACTATCCGGATGGTGGGAACGTTGCGGCGATCGCCGCGCCAAGGCCGTTCGGGCGAGACCGTCGAGCGCATCCTCAGCGCTGCGGCCGAGTTGCTGGAGGAGGGGGGGCCCGAGAAGGCGACCATCGCGGCGATCGCGGTGAGAGCAGACGTCCAGCCCGGCTCGATCTACCACTTCTTCGCCAATCGGGAAGCGATTCTCGGAGCCATCGCGGGTCGTCTCTACGACGAGGTCGATCGAACGATCTTGAGCCAGCTTCCCCAGTACCTGGAATGCCTTCCGTGGGAGCAGGCGGTCGGTCGGCTCCTGGACACGGCCTATGACGCGTACCTCGAGCACCCGACGTACCGGAAGCTCTTTCTCGGCGGGCTCCGAAGGAGCGAGAGTTTCGACGAGATCCGAGACAAGTCGGACGCGGAACTCGCACACTCACTCTCGGGCTATTTGACGGCCCGGGGGGTTGCCGAGACGGACGTCTTGGTCGTGTCCGGCACCGTGGTGCGAATCGCGAACAAGCTGCTCGATTGGTGTCTCGAGACCGAGGACGAGTCCCAGCGCCGCGCGATCCGACGAGAAGCGAAGCGCGCCGTCTGTGCCTATCTCGCCAGCTACATCGGGCCCGACCCGCCCGTCTGGTGCAAAAACTCGATCGGAGAAAACTAGGATTTATATCAGGGAATGTGCCTTGCGCTGGTCGCCGGGGTTGTGCAACGTACTGGGCACGGTGTCTATCCCGCTGCCCATTCGAGTGTGTTTCCTCATGTTCGCCGGATGAGTGCGCCGGGAGCAGCAATCAGTCAGACTGTTGCATTGAGCAAAACACTCTGGATAGTGGCCGAAGCGCCAATCAGCACCAAAACCCGACACGGAAGGCAATCCTCGTTTCCAGTCTGACCGGACCAACCAGGTCGCTCGAGCGGTGGTTGTTTCCAAACCTCGGGTTCATCAAAAAGGAGTACGCCATGCACAAAGGATCCTGCCTTTGCGGGGCTGTGAGTTTCGAAGTTACCGGCAATCTGCCCCCGCCCAATGCCTGCCATTGCTCGCAGTGCCGCAAGCAATCGGGTCATTTCTGGGTGTCCACAGACGTTGCCCGCGCCGCCTTGACGATCCGCGGCGCCGACAGTCTCACCTGGTTCCGCTCTTCCGATAAGGTGCAACGAGGTTTCTGTTCCACCTGCGGCTCTTCACTCTTCTGGGACCCGATCAAAAAGGACAAGATCGCCATCGCCATGGGCGCATTTGATCTGCCCACTGACACTAAACTGAGGATTCATATCCACGTAGCCGACAAGGGCGATTACTACGACATCGCGGACGGCTTGCCGCAAAACCAGCACTGAGACGTCGCTCACCGGGGCCCTGCAATTCCCAGGGAAGCTGCGGTACTCAGCTATCGGTCGATGTGGCCGCGTATGACTGCAGACTGCGGACCTGCAAGGGCTGTTTTTTCTGCATGGCAATGGCCTCGACAGCCGCGCGCGCGGCGCGGATCGTGGTGAAATACGAAATGCCGCAAACCAGTGCGGTGCGCCTGAGCGACTGGGAATCGATGATCGCCTGGACGCCCTCGACCGTGTTGACGACGACATCGATCTCGCCATTCTGCATGGCGTCGACACAGTGCGGCCGCCCTTCCAGTACTTTGTTAATTCCCTGAACGTCCAGGCCGAGGCTTCGCAAGAACTGGGCAGTGCCGTGGGTCGCGATCAGGGTAAAACCGAGGCCGGCCAGACCGCGGGCGATCTCGCCGCCCGCCGGCTTGTCGCCGTCGCGCAAGCTCAGAAACGCGCGGCCACTGCCGGGTAGGCGGTTTCCCGCTGCCAGCTGGGCCTTGGCAAAGGCGTGCTCGAACGTGTTATCTACACCCATCACCTCCCCGGTCGATTTCATCTCCGGCCCCAGAATCGTGTCGATCTCATCGAATTTGACAAAGGGAAATACCGATTCCTTGACCGAGACATGGCGAGGACTCACCTCGGTCACGCCCAGCTCACCGAGCGTCCGTCCGACCATCAGGCGAGCGGCCACCTTGGCCAGCGGGACACCAATGGCCTTGGATACAAAAGGCACTGTGCGCGAGGCCCGCGGATTGACCTCGATGACGTAGACCAAACCATCACCCGAGACGGCAAATTGGGTATTCATAAGGCCGACCACCCCGAGCTCGATGGCCAGCGATCGGGCCTGGCGGGCGATCTCGTCGACCACCTCGGCAGCGACCGAATACGGCGGCAACGAACACGCCGAGTCGCCGGAGTGAATGCCGGCCTCCTCAATATGCTCCATGACCCCGCCAACCACCACCGTGCCCTCGCGATCAGCCACCACATCGACGTCAAACTCGACCGCTTCAGGCAAAAATTCGTCGATCAAGAGGGGAAAAAAACCCGCCGATGCGCCGCGGCCGTCGAGCACCCGGGCAAAATAGGCGTCAAGACCCCGGGCGTCGTAAATCCGCTCCATGGCCCGACCGCCCAGCACGTACGACGGCCGCACCATGACCGGAAAACCGATGTCGGTCGCGACCCGATGCGCTTCTGATAGATCGCGCGCCACTCCCCAGCGAGGCGCGGTCAGTTCGAGCGCAGTGAGAACCTCGCCGAACCGCGCCCGATCTTCGGCGCGGTCAATGGCATCGGCACTGGTGCCGAGCAGAGACACTCCGGCCCGCTCGAGCGAGACCGCGAGCTTGAGCGGAGTCTGTCCGCCAAACTGGACGATGACACCCTCGGGCTGCTCCACGTCACAAATCGCCACCACATCCTCCAGGGTCAAGGGCTCGAAATACAGCCGATCCGAGGTGTCGTAATCGGTCGATACAGTCTCGGGATTGCAGTTGACCATGATCGACTCGATGCCCTCGTCGGCCAGCGCCATGGCTGCATGCACACAGCAGTAGTCGAATTCGATGCCCTGGCCGATGCGATTGGGTCCACCGCCCAGAATGATCACCTTGCGCCGGTCGCTCGGCCGAGCCTCGCACTCGTCCTCGTAGGTCGAGTACAGATACGGCGTGTGAGCCTCGAACTCGGCTGCACAGGTGTCGACCCGTTTGTAGACCGGAACCACCCCCTGGTCGCGCCGATAGGTCCGCACATCCGTCTCGTCCACTCCGATGAGCGCAGCAATACGGTGATCGCTCAGGCCGATTCGCTTGAGCGACCGGATATCGCGGCCAAAACCGGCACCGGCGCCGAGTACGGCGTCGAGTACGGCATCGGCCGCCAGTTCATCGCCGGCCCCACTGCCCTGCCGCAGCGCCGACGCAGCCTCGGCAAGCCGGGCCTCGGCCACCGCCATGGACTGCACCTGGTCGAGAAACCACGGGTCGATATGACTGAGCCGATGGGCTTTTTCCACACTCATGCCGAGCTGAAAGACCCGCGCCAGCTGAAACAATCGGTCCGGACCGGGCATCGTGATGGCCCGGGCAACCCGGTCCACCTCGCTTGCCTCGGGCTGAGAAACCGGCCCATAAAGAGCGCTTTCGAGAGGCAGATCGAAGCCGTAGCGGCCGGTTTCCAGGGACCGAATGGCCTTGCCGAGAGCCTCGCGAAAGGTCCGCCCGATGGCCATGGCCTCGCCGACCGATTTCATCTGCGTGCCGAGTACCGCGGTGGCGGCGGGAAACTTCTCGAAGGCAAAACGCGGCACCTTGACCACCACGTAGTCGATGGTCGGCTCGAAGGAGGCCGGCGTGACCTGGGTGATGTCGTTCTGGATCTCGTCCAGGGTATAGCCAATGGCCAGCTTGGCGGCGATCTTGGCGATGGGGAAGCCGGTCGCCTTGGACGCCAGAGCACTCGACCGCGAGACCCGCGGATTCATCTCGATGACCAGTTGCTGTCCGGTCTCCGGGTCGACGGCGAATTGAATGTTGGACCCACCGGTGTCGACGCCGATTTCGCGCATGATGGCCAGCGAGGCGTCGCGCATGACCTGGTACTCCTTGTCGGTCAGAGTCTGCGCCGGCGCCACGGTGATCGAATCGCCGGTGTGCACGCCCATCGGGTCGAAATTCTCGATCGAGCAGATGATGACCACGTTGTCGGCGCAGTCGCGCATGACCTCGAGCTCGTATTCCTTCCAGCCGAGTACCGATTGCTCGATGAGCAGCTGGTGGACCGGGCTCTGCGCCAGGCCCCACTGGACCATCTCGTCGTACTCGCGGGCGTTGTAGGCAATTGCTCCGCCCGAGCCACCGAGGGTGAACGACGGCCGCAAAATGGCCGGAAATCCGATCTCATCGATGCACTCGCGGGCCTCGATCAAACTGCTGACGTGCACCGAACGGCAGCACGCCAGGCCGATTTTTTCCATCGCCTGTTTGAACAGATCGCGATCTTCGGCCTTGATGATCGCATCGACCGAGGCGCCGATGAGCTCGACACCGTGGCGGTCGAGGATGCCATCACGAGCGGCCTGCAAGGCGAGATTGAGCCCGGTCTGGCCGCCCAGTGTCGGCAACAGGGCATCGGGCTTTTCGACCGCGATAACCTGGTCGAGCATGTCCACGGTGAGCGGCTCAATATAGGTGGCGTCAGCCGTATCCGGATCGGTCATGATGGTGGCCGGATTGCTGTTGATCAGGATAACTCGGATACCCTCCTCGCGCAGGGCCTTGCACGCCTGGGTGCCCGAGTAATCAAACTCGCACGCCTGGCCGATGACGATGGGGCCCGACCCGATGATCAGAACCGAGCGCAGATCCGTTCGTTTGGGCATAATCTTCCGTTGCCGCGCGCGCAGCGCTATGATTTGGGTTTCTTCCTGCGGACCAGTTTATCTTTCTGGACGCGGAACTCGCGAAGCAAATCGTCGAGCAAGGGCTGAACGGCTTTTTTCTGCCCGCACAAGCTCAACCCGGTCTCGGCCATGATCTCGGCGATGCGAACTCTGAGCCGCCCGCTTTCCTCGTCGGGATTGATGAGGGCCATGACCAGCGGCTCGGCCGCGTCGGGCGTGGACCTGAGCGACAGCGCCTCGGTGGCAGCAAAACGCACACTCTCGTCAAAATCGGCCAGATACGGCGCCACCCGCTCGACCACATCTTCATTGCTGCACGCCTTCCACTCGGCCAGCCAGTCGATGATCTGGATGCGCTTCTCGGGATCACGGGTATAACCGGGCTGTTCCTCGGACAACAGGTCGTCGACGACCTCGAGCGCTTTGTCGCGATCGGCCACTCCCTCGAGAATGCGCAAGGGGTGAGCGATCGCGGTCGACGATTTCATGAAACGGCGCAGTGCGGGCACACAGACCTCGCCCTTGGCAGTCAGCGCCTGGACCACCCAATCCTTTTCCTGCTGGTCTTCGATCGATTTGAGCGAGGCAAAGGTAAACCGACGGAGCAGCGCGTGGAGCGCATCGTCGGTTCCGACCTCGAGCAGCTTTTCCATCGCCGCCCATCGCTCGGGCGACTGGGTCAGTTTGTTGGTTGCCTTCTTGATCGTGCGCTGCAGCGCGCGTTCTTTGGAGAACAAGCCGAATACCATGGTTTCTCCTCTGCACCGGGCTCTCAGAACCGTTCAGGGTGACTGCGGCGTCGCCCCCCGCGTCGTCGCGGTCGGGTCGGTGGCCAGGCCGATGGTCGAGTGGGTAGACGCGGACAGGGTAGCGACCGCATAGTCGGCCGCCCGGCTGCCCCGACCAAAAACCATCGATGCATCGACCGGCGGTGCATCGACCGGCGGTGCATCGACCGGCGGCGCATCGACCGGCGGTGCATCGACCGGCGCGTCTACCGGTGGCGCGGCGTCGATGCGGAGATTGTCGCCGCAGTCGAGGTCGGCGGCGACATCGTCGCGCTTGCACCAGCCGTCATCCGCGCATCGATACCCCTCGGGGCAGGCGCCGTTGTTGTCGACGCAGGAAAACGAGCACGCTGGTTTGGGCGTCTCGTAGCAACCGGCCAGGGCGAGCCAGAGCGCGGCGATCACTGCCATTCGTACGGTCATCGTCAATCTCCAGGCGACAATTCGTCGCGCTCAGAATTCCCAGCCCAGGCCAGCGCTGATGCTGCTCTCGGTGGGAACGATGAGAAGGCGGGAGGTCGCGGGTAGTTTCTCTCCGCTGTCCGCGAATGCATCGAGAACCAGAAACACTGCCGCCGTGACAGCTGCTACCCCGGCCGCGGCAAACGCGATGGTCGAGTAGGTATTGAGGTCGTTGCCCTCGTCGATGAGCTCTTGATAGCGCTGGCTGGTATTGCCCGAAAAATCTCGGGGATTGCCGTCGGTGTCGCGAAAATTGATGAGGTTTTCCAGATCTTCCTCACGCGAGGACGCCTGCAGTGCCAGAACGCTGCCAGCCGATGCCAGGGCGACCGCCATGCCGACCGAGATCCACGCCACGCTGCGCTGCCAGGACGGTTCCTGTTCGACAAACGTGGGCGGCTTGTCGCCCGCATCGCCGGTCGATCCCGGTATGGGCTGGTCAGCGCCGGCCTGGACCTGACCCGGCTCGGCAGCGGAGCGCGGCTGAGCCGGGGTCTGCCCATCGGGAACCGCACCGCCCGGGATCTCGCCACCGGCTCCTGCAGCCGGCAGGTCGCCCGGCCCGGGCAGCGCAGAATCGCCTGGACCCGGCAGCGCGGAATCGCCCGGACCCGGCAGCGCGGAATCGCCCGGCCCCGGCAGCGCGGAATCGCCACTGCCGGTGGGCGCGTTGCATTCGGCCTTGTGCTGCTCGGTCATCGACTTGAACTTTTCGTCCGGGTTGGCCTCGGCCAGGTAGCGCTCGAAGTACTCCAGTGCTCGTTGGCAGTTGCCGGCCTGTTGGTGGGCACTGCCGATCTTGTAGAAGAGCACTGGATCGCGGCTGTGCTGATAGGCGGCCTCATACTCGGTGGCGGCTGTGGCGGGATCGCCGCTCTGCAAGGCGGTTTCGGCGTTGCGATAGTGCTCGCGGGCTTTCTCGAGATCGACATTCCCGGCCGGGTCCTGCGCGCGGACGTGGGATGAGGCCATCCCGACAGCCAGGCAACAGGCGATCACTGCTACAAGGATTCGCAACATGGCCGCGAGTCTAAACAGAAACGGGTTGGTTGTGGATCAAACAAGGCATTTCTGTTGCGCGGCCAACCGCCGGGCCGACCGGGACTCCGGCCGCCGTGCTCGGGCCCGGCCCCGGTCCTGACCCGGTCCGGGCCCGCCCTGCCATCCCCACTGTAATCCCCTGGAAACGCGTGGATTATTCCGCGCCGGCTGCTATATAGTCGCGCCCCCCATGGCCAAGATCGATCGCGTTCGCAACATCGGAATCGTCGCTCACATCGACGCGGGCAAGACCACGGTGACCGAGCGTTTTTTGTATTACTCGGGCAAGATCCACCGGCACGGCGAGGTCCACGACGGCGAGGCGCAGATGGACTGGACCGAGCAGGAGCGCAAACGCGGCATCACGATCACTGCAGCAGCGACCAGTTTTGACTGGAACAAGCACGACATTCACCTCATCGACACCCCCGGACATGTCGATTTCACCATCGAAGTCGAGCGCAGCCTGCGCGTGCTCGACGGCGTGGTGGTGGTGTTTTGCGCGGTTGGCGGGGTGCAGCCGCAATCCGAGACCGTGTGGCATCAGGCCGACAAATTCGCCGTGCCCCGGCTGGCATTCATCAACGAGCTCGACCGCGTGGGCGCCTCGTTCGACGGCGTGGTCGGCGAGATCGCAAAGCGCCTGGGCGCTCTGCCGGCACCGATTCAGATCCCGATCGGCGCCGAGGATTCGTTTCGAGGAGTCATCGACCTCATCGCCATGAAGGCCATTCTGTTTACCGGCAGCATCGACGACGCGCCGGTGGTCGAGGACATTCCCGGCGATCTTGCCGGACCGGCCGGACAGGCCCGCGACAAGCTGATCGAAATCCTCGCCGATGCCGATGACGAGATCGCGGAAAAATACCTCGAAGGCGAGGAGATCGGCGAAAAAGACCTTGTGGCCGGACTGCGCCGGGCCTGCATCGCGGTCAAGCTGGTGCCGGTTTTGTGCGGCACAGCGCTGCGCAACAAGGGCATTCAGCCGCTTCTCGACGCAGTGGTGAGCTACCTGCCCTCGCCGGCCGACATTCCACCGGCCCATGGCGTGGATCCGCGCGATCCGTCGATCGCGTTGACCCGCGCCCCCAGGGACAAGGAGCCGCTGGCTGTGCTGGCCTTCAAGGTAGCCATGGACGAGGGGCGCAAAATGGTTTTTCTGCGGGTGTTCTCCGGTGTGCTCAAGCCCGGGATGGATGTTCGCAATGTGCGCACGGGCAAGAATGAACGGGTCGCTCGCCTGTTTGTTCTGCACGCCAACAAGCGAAAGCGCATCGACGCGGCTGGCGCCGGAACCATTGTGGCGGCCACCGGCCTCAAGCTGACCACGACCGGCGACACGCTGACCAGCGCCGACAAACCGATCATGCTCGAACGCATCGATACCTACGAGCCGGTCATCTCGTCGGCCATCGAGGCGCAGACCAACGCCGAGCGCGAAAAGCTCGAGTTTGCCCTGGGCAAGCTGAGCGAGGAGGATCCCACGTTCCAGGTGCGCGAAGACGAGGACACCGGCCAAACCCTGATCAGCGGCATGGGTGAGCTTCACCTCGAGGTCGTCGTCGATCGCATCGAAAAAGAATACGGCGTCGTGCCAGTTGTCGGCAAACCCCAGGTGGTTTACCGCGAGACCATCAAGAGCCAAAACCAGGCCACGGCCGAATTCGAGCGCGAGCTCAAGGACGAGTCCATTTACGGCAAGGCGACCTGCCGGGTGTCGCCACGCGATCGCGGCACTGGCATCGAGATCCGGGCCGAACTGCCCGACGAGCCGCCCGTTGCCGAGGCCATTGTCGACGCTTCGCTGCACGGCTTGCGCGACGCAGCCCAGGCCGGGCCCGACGGTTATCCGCTCGAGGATATCGAAGTCGTGCTCACCGGGCTGGAATACCGCGTCGAGGCCAAACCCGTGGTCGGAGTCAGACCGGCCGCTGCCGAGGCCTTTCGCCGCGCGGTGAGCAGTGCAGCACCGGTCCGACTCGAGCCCATCATGGACGTCGAGGTCACTGTGCCCGAGGAGTTTCTCGGCGCCATTATCGGCGACCTCAACCAGCGCCAGGGTCAGATCAACGATGTCGATGTGCGTTCGGGAAAACGCATTGTCCAGGCCCGGGTCGGGCTGCGCAACATGTTCGGCTACTCGACTCGCCTGCGCTCGCTATCGGAAGGGCGAGCCACATTCAGCATGCAGTTTGCGAGCTACGGCACTCTGGACGACTGAATAGCGCCTCACCGCGCCAGCTGGCCACGCTCGGGTTGGCAGCGGTCCACCGCGAGCCGGTTTTCTGGCTATACTCACTGCATGTCCTGAAACGCCTCTTGCATGGCGGGGTTATCGGCGCAGGCCATGGCCGGTTCCATCATCGGCTTGACCGCCTCTTCGAACTTTTGCTGGTAATTTTCGGCCAGCCATTTTTTGGCCTCGGGGTCATTGTCAAACTGTCTGGCGGCGATCACCAGGTCCCGATTGTCATTGACGATGGCCTTGATCGCTGCGGCCATATCGTCGCACTTGCCCTGGTTGTTAATGGCTGCATCGGTCATGGCGCGGGCCATGGCGAGCATTTTCTCGGCCAGCTCTTCTCTGTTCTCGACCGGGTTGGCAACCGGTACGGTCGCGGCCGATCCGGTTGTTGCATCGGCTGGTGCCGGATTGTCGGCAGGGTCCGGGCTGGCTGTGACCTCGGCGGTCTGTTCAACTGGCGCCTGAGCTGCACTGTCGGGGTTGGCGCTGGTTGCCGGGCTGGACACTGGTTGTGAAGAGGTTTGACTGCCACCGCAGGAGATCGCCCACAGCGCGGCAAGGCCGAGAATAAACGGGACAGGTTTACCGGGAATCATGGGAATTGGTTCTTTCTAAGGTGTGATGACGGAGTGAAGCAGCCACCATAGCAGACAAGCGAAGCCTGTCCGATCATTCCGGCGCGGAAAGCAGCCGCGCGGCCGGTGCGACCGGTGATTCGGGACGTCTCGGCGGTCTGATGACCAGATCGAGCCATTTATTCGCCCCGGTGTATCGCTCTTGTTACCATGGGCGACTGCCATGGACTGGGACCGAGCAACCCGGGCATTCGCCGAGTATCTGGCCGCAGAGCGAGCGGCATCGTCGCATACCCGTGCCGCCTACGCGGCCGATCTCGACCAGTTTTGCGCGCTCTATCGGGACCGCACGGGCCGCGCGCCCGAACTTGCCGAGCTCGATACACCTGACATCCGGGCCTATCTAGCGGCGCTTTTCGGCGTTACCGATCCGGCGTCGATCGCGCGCAAACTGTCCACGTTGCGCTCGTTCTTTCGCTTTCTGGTCAAGCGCGGCGCGATTTCGGGCAACCCGGCTCGCCTCTTGCGCAGCCCAAAACGCAAACGATCCGTGCCCCGCGCTCTCGACGTCGACGACGCCTTTCGCGTGGTCGAGGAGCCGACCGCGGTGCTGACACGAGGGCCCTTTCGGCGCTCTGACCAGTCCGGCCGGCCGGTTGCTGAGGCCGGCCATTCCGGGTCGTCGGCTGCGCCTGATCGGCAAAAAATCAGCGCTCGCAAGCGGGCGATCAGTCTGCGCGACCGCGCCCTTCTCGAGGTGCTCTACGGCGCTGGCCTGCGGGTATCCGAGTGCTGCGCACTCGACCTCGACGACATCGACCGCGACCGCTTCGACACGCCGATGGCCATCGTGCGCCGCGGCAAGGGGGGCAAGAACCGCCAGGTACCGCTGGGCAGCAAGGCCGAGCGGGCGTTGCGCGACTACCTCGCGGTCAGAAACGCCTTGCGCGGCCGGCGCAGCGGTCAGGTCGATGACCGCGCGCTGTTTGTCAATTATCGCGGCGGTCGGCTGACCCCGCGTTCGGTGCAGCGCATCGTGTCCCACTGTGTGACGAGTGCGGGCACCTGCGAGGCCACACCGCACGCTCTGCGCCATTCCTTTGCCACCCATCTTCTCGACAGCGGAGCCGACCTGCGGGCGATCCAGGAGCTTCTCGGCCACGCCAGCCTGGCCTCCACGCAGATCTATACCCGGGTTTCGCTCGACCATCTCATGGAGGTATACGACGATGCCCATCCTCGCGCGCAAAAACCGTCGGACTCTCGGGACCCTGAGGAATCGTGAGAGGAGCTTGCCGGGACGTCCGGCCAGTGGTAGGACCGACCTCTAGCCATGAAGCGAGCCAGGTTTCACTCCACGACCATTTTATCCGTACGCCGGAGCGGCAACGTCATTGTAGCTGGTGACGGCCAGGTTTCCCTGGGCCAGACTGTGATGAAGGGATCGGCGCGCAAAGTCAGACGCATGAACGACGGCCAGGCCATCGGCGGCTTTGCCGGCTCGGCGGCCGACGGCATCGCCCTGTTTGAGCGACTCGAGGGCAAGTTGCGCGAGCACGGCGGCAATTTGCGTCGCGCTGCTGTCGAGATGACCAAGGACTGGCGGACCGACCGGGTGCTGCGCCGACTCGACGCCATGTTGGTGGTTGCCGACCCCCAGCAGACCTATTTGCTTTCGGGCAGCGGCGATGTCATCGAGCCCGACGACGGGGTCGTGGCCATTGGCTCGGGGGGTCCGTTTGCGCTGGCTGCGGCTCGTGCTCTGCTCCGGCACACCGAGCTCGATGCCCGCACCATCGCCGAGCAGGCCATGGCCATTGCCGGCGAGATCTGCGTGTACACCAACCACAACCTCACTGTCGAGGAGCTGGGATGAACGGCAAAGAGCTCACTCCGGCAGCCATCGTGGCTGCACTCGATCGCTATATCGTCGGGCAGAAAGCGGCCAAGCGTGCGGTTGCCGTGGCCCTGCGCAATCGCTGGCGGCGCCAGCAGGTCGAGGGCGAACTCAAGGACGAGATCGCGCCCAAGAACATCATCATGATCGGTCCCACCGGGGTCGGCAAAACCGAGATTGCCCGGCGTCTGGCCAAGCTGTCCGGGGCGCCCTTTGTCAAGGTCGAGGCGTCCAAGTTCACCGAGGTCGGCTATGTCGGCCGCGACGTCGACTCTATCGTGCGCGACCTCATGGAGGTTTCGGTCAAGCTGGTCCGCGCCGAGGAGACGGTCAAGCTCCGGCCCAAGGCGCGCGACCGGGCCGAAGAACGCCTGCTCGACCTGCTTTTGCCGCCTCGTCCGCGGGCCTATTCCGATCGGCCGCCCGGGCCCGGACAAGAGCATCCACCCAGTCAGCCAGCCGATCAGAGCACGCGCGAAAAGCTGCGCATCATGCTGCGTGAGGGCAAGCTCGACGACCGCGAGGTCGAGATCGAGATGGCCGAGGAATCGGGGCCGTTTTTGCAGATCTTTGGCGGCGCCGGGGTCGAGGAAATGGGTTTGGGCGGCCTCAAGGACATGCTGGGCAACTTTGGCAAGCGGACCAAGCGGCGCAAGATGAAAGTGCAGGGCGCGTTGGAAGCCCTCACCGATCAGGAGGCCGACAAGCTCATCGACCACGATTCGCTGACCCGCGAGGCGATCTCGCGGGCGGAGAACGCGGGCATTGTATTTCTCGACGAGATCGACAAGATCGCCGGTCCGCACGAGGGCCGGCACGGCCCCGACGTGTCGCGCGAGGGCGTGCAGCGCGACCTCTTGCCGATCGTCGAGGGAGCCACGGTGACCACCAAATACGGCGTGGTTCGCACGGATCACGTCCTCTTTGTCGCGGCCGGGGCGTTCCACATGGCCAAGCCATCGGATCTGATCCCCGAGATGCAGGGGCGATTTCCCATCCGCGTCGAGCTCGACGCCCTCACCGGCGACGACTTCGTGCGCATTCTGACCGAGCCGCGCAACGCCCTGACCAAGCAGTATATCGCCCTGCTCGGCACCGAGGGTATCACGGTCGAATTCGCCGACGAGGCGGTGCGCGAGATCGCGTCGATCGCCGCCGAGGTCAACTCGCGCACTCACAACATCGGCGCGCGCCGGCTCCATACAGTCATGGAACGCCTGCTCGACGAGCTTTTGTTCTCGGCGCCGGATATCGGCCCGCAGACCGTGAACATCACCAGAGACTACGTCGACGAGCGGCTCGCCGAACTGGTCAAGGACGAAGATCTGGCCAATTACATCCTCTAGGATGGTCTGGCCGGGCTGCGTCCATTGCAGCCATACCTGCGGTCGATGCAGCGAGCTGGCTTCGCTGCATAATAATAGAGACCGCGGTGCGAACTGTTTAGCATGGTGCCATGAGCGTCCCCACTGTTTCGTTGCACGGAGTCTTTACGGCCGGCCTGTCCAGTGTGCTGGTCGCTGCATGCACGGCCGCAACCGCGCCGTCTGCCAAGCCCGCTGCGCCGGCCCAGCCCGGTGCAGATGCGGCCCGGGCCGTGCCGGCGGCAAGTGCGGCCCCGGCTGTCGAGCGATCGGCCGAGCCGGCCGGCGCGGAATCGACGGCTGTGGTGATCGGTCAGCGCAAGGTAATTCGCTCCGCGCGGCTGGGCGAAGAGCGGGCCTATTTGGTCTACACGCCGCGCAGCTACGAGCACGGCAAGGCCGGTTATCCGGTCATGTATTTGCTCGACGGCGATGCCCATTTTCATCACACCACCGGTCTGGTCAGTTACCTGGCCAACCTGCAGCGTATGCCCGAGATGATCGTCGTGGCCATCGGCAACACCGATCGCACCCGCGATCTCACCCCGACCCGGCAGGAGAGATTCCCCACCAGCGGGGGAGCCGACAATTTCCTGGCCTTTATCAAGGACGAGCTCATTCCCGCCGTCGACCGCGACTACCGCACGGTTCCCCATCGGGTTCTGGTCGGCCATTCGTTTGGCGGACTCTTTACGGTGCACGCACTGACCCGGTCGCCCGATACCTTTCAGGGGTATGTGAGCATCAGTCCCAGCCTGTGGTGGCAAGACCAGCTGATGCGTCGCAACGCCGAAGCGCTGATCGCCAGGCGGCCTGACCTCGACGCCTTTCTCCACATCACGCTGGGCAACGAGCGCGAGCACATGCGGGCCAGCAATCAGGCTTTTGCCGAGATGCTCGAGAACCGAGCCCCGGCGGGCTTGCGCTGGAAATTCACTGTGCTCGGCAACGAGGATCACGGCAGTGTTCCGCATCGCAGCATCTATCTCGCTCTGGAAGCGCTCTACGCCGAGTGGACGCCGGGGGAAGAGGTCGACAGCCTGGCCGCGCTCGAGGCGCACTTCGCCGGGCTGTCCAAGCAATTCGGCTACAGCATCGTGGTTCCCGAGAGGGTGCTCAACGTCTTTGGCTATCGGCTGCTCGGCGCAGATCGCAGTGACGACGCCATCGCTGCATTTAAGCGCAATATCGAGCTCTATCCCGAGTCGGCCAATGTCTACGACAGCCTCGGCGAGGCCTACGAAAAGTCGGGCCAGATCGAGCTGGCCAAGAGCCATTACGCCATTGCCGTGGACAAGGCCAGTAAATCCTCGCATCCATACTTGAGCGTCTATAAACTCAATCTCGACCGGGCCCGCAAGCTGGTTGCTGCGGGCAAGTGAGCGCGCGGTTGGCGCAGAGCCCTGCGCCAACGATAAAACCTACATATCGGTGATTGTGCTGACTGCCCATCGCCGACCGGCAACCGAAACCCACGGTCAATAGCGAGCATCGCCGCTGTGTGATGACGAGTGTCGGGACAATTGTTATCCGCGTTCGGGTTTCGTTTGTTCCATTCCATTGCGACGCCGCAGCTGCTATCTTCGCGCAAACGTTACAGACAACGGAGGGAAAACGATGCGCCACCCCAAGAAGCCTACGGTTCATTTGGCCGATGACCATTCACATCAGCCTTCGTCCCAGGGCGAACGAGTTTCGCCGGGAAAAGTCTCTCCGGTCCAGAGGCGCTACACGGGTGTTGCGCCGGGTCGGACCGAGCAACCTGAGGTCTCGGCGGATTATGTACGTTCGCTTCACTTTGGCAATCCTGTGCAGCGAGCTGCCTCCGGAGGTCCAGCGGCCGGTGATGTCGCCGGTAAACTCAATTCAGGATCGCCGCTTCCCGAGGCCACCCGGGCTAAGATGGAAGACCACTTCGGCACCCCGTTGAGCGGTGTCAAGGTCCATACCGACAGTACGGCCGCTGTGTTGTGCGCTCAGATGGGTGCGCGAGCGTTCACCACGGGGCAAGATATTGCGTTCGCCCAAGGCGAATTTAAGCCCCAAACCCCCGCTGGCGACGGGCTCATTGCTCACGAGCTCACCCATACCATCCAGCAGAAAGCGGGTCGGGCTACCCAGCTGAGCGGACTGGGCGGTGATGCTGGTACCCGCGACAGCCTGGAGGCCGAAGCCGAACATCACGAGCGCGCATTGCAGCGCAAAAGTGCCATGGGCGCCGACGGTGGCTCTCTGGAAGCCGAGGCCAACGCCAACGAAGAGGCGATAATGCGCAAAGCCGACGCGGAGGCCGAAGGTACTGCAAACGGTGCAGCCGAGGGCAACTCCAGCGCTGAAGCCGGAGGTAGCGAAGAAGAACAGGAGAAACTTCGCGACCCGCGGGCCAAGATCGCCAACTGGGAGATCATTCCCGTGGCCGGCGAGGGCGCCGTTGCAGGTGGCACCAGTGATAGAGACGCTGGTGCCCAAAGCGCGGACACCGGCGGCGCTGCCGAGCAAGCCGCATTGCAGAAATCGGAAGTCATCCAGCAGGACGGCCCGCCCAACGCCATTGATATCCTGGGCGGCATTGTCAACACTGCCCAGGCTGCCTGGGACATCATCAAGGACAATCGACCGCAAGCTACGGCGCAGACCAAATTCTGCCAGGCCGTTCCAGCCAATGTGCCGTGGCAACAGCTCTACGGATGGCAGACTCGCAGCAGCACTTTCAGGTTCAAAGCCAGAAACGGCTTTGGAGTGACGGTTTACGATTGCCGCTTCACGCTTTCGCGGCAGTGGAATGGCCGAACCTCAGCTGCGGCCGGTCAGTTCCTCAACAACTTCACCATCTACAGCAACTCTGCCAGCGTCGCCTGGGGATACACGGTCGACGCCAATGCCTCGGTGAGCGGCAATGCCTTCAACTCGGGCACGGCTCAGCATCCTGTCGGTGCCATTCCGCTCTTCTTCTCGTTTACAGTGTCGACTCCGTTCTGGAGCGAGAGCAACGGCACACTCTATACCGCACACGGCCACCGCCAGCTCGACGCCGCATAACTGCTCCCAGTTCGTGGCAGGCCTCCCTGGATTTGCGCAATGGCTGGACAGCGACAGAGTTGGTTCACGATAGCCTTAATAACGGCTGCAGGCGCTGGTACGGCGGTCGCGGCATTCACCTTATGGGATGATTCCAACTGCCCAGGCAATGCGAGGAACTCCATGGCGGATTATACCGATATCCGAGCCGACCTTGTCAGCCATGTGTCGTGGGCTCCTGGCGGCGATCAGCTTCTCGTCGCCGCGACGCCGTCCCCGGCAGCTCCAGCCCGGCTGATGCTCTATCGTTCGGATCTGTGGAAGGTCCACCACAGCTGGACATTGCAGGTCGAGCCCGAGACTCTGACTTCATCATGGGCCAACGATGGTACCCGAATCGCCGTCACCTGGGCGGGCCGTGGTCTCATCGAGCTAGCCACTGCCGACGAGCAACCTGTCCGCGAGCGGCCAGTCGACGGCATGGTCATGCACATAGCCTGGCGCCCCAATCACGACGTCATCGCGGGGGTCGGATTCTCTCCGCGCGGCATCCCCGAGATTCACATGTGGGTCGCCGGCGATGTTTCCGCGCCCGCGCTTCGCAAGCCGCTCGCCGACTCCCCTGGCGGAACCTTCTCGTGGTGTGGCTGGTCGCGCAGCGGCGATTCTCTCGCTCTTCTCTTTGCCCGTCAGCTCGATGCCTCGTTCACCCGTTTCGACAATGAGCTCCTGATCTTCTCAGTGGACCAGCAAGACCAACTCACCCTTACCAAACGGATCGCGCTTCCGTCCGGCCCGATCGAGATTGATAATTCCAGCGAGCTGTGGTCGCCCGCCGGTGATGCTTTCGCGATTCCGGTGCAAGACGACAGCGGACGCGGGCTGGGGTTTGTCGATGTTGCAACAGCCAGCGTCACAGAAATCTGGCGACCGAGTAACGACGGGGATTCAGGACTCACTGGTGTAGCCTGGTCGCCCACAGGCGCACTGGTGGCTGCGACCAATCGGACGCACATTTTCGTCCTAGATAGCAAAAGCCGCGCGCTTCGATACACCTTGGACTCCCAGCATCCCCTGTCCGACCCGCGCTGGATCATGGGAGGTGGTCAATCCAACGAGCTGCAGCAGGAAGTGTCGATCAGCGGCTTCACCAACGCCATCGCGTGGTCACCGGTGGGTCCTCATGTGGTCGCCGGCAATAACGGCGCCCTTCGCGTTTTCTCAATTCCCTCCGGTCAGTAGCTCGCCGAGTCCAAGACCACACCTTTACCGAACAGACATTATAAGCAACTCCTGGATACGATGGCGCGAGAGGTTGATCTGGTATTTCTCGACACCCTTTTCGAACGCATGAAGATCCTCGTCGAGATCAAAACGCTCGACCGATTGACCGTGCGAGCGGCTGGCTGGACTGCTCAGCCTGGACTTCGCGAGCGCTATGCCCGGCGTTTTGCCGAGCTTGAAAACAAGCTCATTCAGCTCACCCAGCCGGTCTCCGATGACGCGGAGATGCTCAGCTTCAAGAAACTCGAGCAGTATTTTCACCTCGATTGGTGGGAGCTCCAGACTCTGGCGATCGCCGCGGCGCCCCGGTTCGATATCCTGTTTCAGGACCTCTTTGCTCGGTTCCACATGGAGCCGAATCATACCTACTGCTCGGTCAACACCTGTCTCCACGTTTTATTTCCCACTCGAATCGAGCGTTGGCGCCACCGCCGCATGTTTCTCAAAGGCAGCTCACTAATAGAAACGGGCCTGATTCGCCTCGGCCCTGCCACATCCTCGAATGCAGCCGACCTCATGGAATGGGTGGTGATTGCCCCCGAATACATCTTCGACACCCTGGTGGGCGAACTGTCGGTCGACGACTTCGCCACTTCGTTGTGGGCCTCCTCCTGGCACCTCAAGAGCAGATAAGATGCTTCCGATGGCAGAGCCGGGACCATCAGACGCAAAGGCCTGAATCGAGCTATTTGTCGTGTGTGGGCTCGCGTGCCTCGTGCAGCGGTTAGCAGCGAGTCAGCTCTTGTGGCTGTCCGGAACCCGGGCCGTTGGCGTCGTACTTGCGGATGAACTCGCGAGTCTGGTCGGCCTGGTCTAGAATGCGCTGCTCGAGGAATCTTTCGTCGGGCTGATCGCCGTCCACCACGTTCGTGGTGGTGAACTGCCAGCGCGGCTCGATGGCCCGGCTCGGCTGGTATCGGAGGCTCTGGTTGCCAAACTCGATAAAGTGGAAGAGGCAGTCCTGCACGGAATCGGCCAGCGCCGCGTTGTCCGCGGACCGCGTGGTGACCGACTCGAGTCCGCTCGAAAGCCCGAGCAGCGCAATGCAGACCAACCCGGGCCATGCGCCGAGCCCTGCCTCGTTGTGGGCAAAACGTTGCATTTCATTCTCTTTGCTTCTTGGTAATCTGACGACCGAGAAGAGAGCAGTGTCGCCGTAGCGATAGGAGCAAGCCCACTGGCGGTGATGGATCAGCGCTCTGGCGACGCGGAGAGTTTTTGGACCGGATCCTAGCTAGTTCCCGTCCCTAAATGCCCGTTTTGCCTCGTAAAACGGGACTGGAGAACGATATGGGAGCCACGTTGGGCGCGGGTTGCTGACCGCGATGGCGACTTATATCAG
>JAKSDA010000498.1 GCA_022360315.1 Pseudomonadota bacterium | reverse complement strand
CCACGAGCACGGCCACAGCCACGAGCACGGCCACAGCCACGAGCACGGCCACAGCCACGAGCACGGCCACAGCCATCATCATCGCCGGTATCGGGACATACAGGCGATGATCCACAGTGCCGGTCTCGCCGTCCCGATCGTCGACCGTGCACTCGACATGTTCGATCGGGTGGCCCGAGCTGAAGCCAAGATTCACGGCACCACAGTGGACGAGGTGGCGTTTCACGAGGTCGGAGCCATCGACTCGATCGTGGACATCGTGGGCACGGCAGCGGCATTGGCCTGGCTGCAACCGAGTTCGGTGAGCGTTGCCTCGGTGGCTGTGGGGCACGGCAATGTAACCTGTGCTCACGGCATCATGCCGGTTCCCGCACCAGCGACCGTCGAGATCTTGAGCCGGGCCGGTGGCATCATGGAGTCGGGTGGCATCGCACGCGAACTGTGTACACCCACTGGTGCAGCCATTCTGGCCAGCGCGGTGACCGAATGGTCTCCCATGCCGGCGCTGGTTCCCATGGCGGTGGGCTATGGTGCGGGCGACGCCGACCTGGCCGACCGCGCCAACGTTCTCCGCGTGCTCGCTGGCCGGCGCAAAGAGCCGAGCGGCGTCGGCCTCGAGACCGTCGCGCGCATCGAGGCCAACATTGACGACATGAGTCCGGAAATGTGCGAGCACGCCGCTTCGTGTGCGTTTGACGCCGGTGCCCTGGACGTCTGGTGGACGCCCATCGTGATGAAAAAAAATCGACCGGCTCTGCTCCTATCGGTGTTGGCTCCTGATTCGGCGGTCGGCCCGGTCATGGACGTGGTTCTTCGCGAGACCACGACGATCGGAGTGCGCTTTGACCAGATGACCCGGCGAGTGCTCGATCGCGAGACCGTGACGGCTGATACGGCGTATGGCCAGATACCGCTCAAAGTCGCTCGATCCGGGTGCACAGTGATCAATGTAGCACCCGAGTACGAGTCCTGTCGCGACGCAGCGATCCGGCACAACGCACCGCTCAAGCGCGTATTTGCCGCCGTACTCGCCGCCTACGAGCACTCGAGCGGGGACTGATGTTCTGATCCAGCCGTCCAGGGGCTTGCCATGTGCGAAATGACACGGCTGCCTCTAACATCGATGCCGAGATTGCTCCGAATCATTGCAGTGAGTCGCGAGTGCGCCATTATTCCCTGGTCCTGCGGGCTTGAACAAATCGGATCTGCCCCATATCCTGCGGACCAGGCGTCCGCCCTTCAGACTCTGCAATCATGATGAGCCGAAAAAATCGCTCCCTGCTGGGAATTGCCCTGCTCGCCCTCGGCTGCCTGGTTTATGTCCTGGTCAGTCGAGATTCGTCCGATCACGTGGCTGCCTCCGATCCTGTCCCTGACCCGCCTGAAGCGGTTGCTGCGACAGCAATCCAGCCGGACGCAGTCAAAGCTCCGACGACGAATTCCACTGCGCGCGAAATCACCGCCATCGACTTCAACCGCACACGCGTATCCGATTTCGGTCCGGCCGAAGTTCCCGTCGTCGCGGTTACGGGCACGGTAATCGACGGTGGTGCCAATACACCCGTATCCGGCATCGAGGTCATGTTCGAAGCCGTCGCCGTGAGTTCTGCACTGACCGACGCCGCCGGGCGCTACACCATGCAGGTCCTGCCCGGTCACTATGCGGTGTCGATCATCGGCGACGGATACGTCATCGGCGACGGATATGCGGGTGCCCGCGAGCAGGTTCTGGTAACCGGGGAAGGCCCGCAGACAGTGAACCTCACAGTGACCCGAACTGCGGTGGTCAACGGCCAGGTCGTCGACGGCAGTGGTGAACCAATGGTCGAAGCCAAAATCGACGCCCACCTACGCAACGATCAGAAGCGCATGCAATCGATCTCGCACATGTGGAAGTTCGGCGTGGAACCGGCGCAGAACGTCACTGGCGACGATGGTCGCTTCGCAGTCGCTCTGCGCGCCGGTCGCCCGATCCTGATCAGTGCCAAGGCGCCCTCCGGGGCGGTCGCCGAACACTGGCTACAAAAGGTAACCGGGGGCGGCAGCTACGACATTCGCATTGTTTTGGATGCCAGTGCACGCATTACCGGTCGGGTGACGCTGGCCGATGGCAGGCCGGCCAGGGCCGCAACGGTTTACGTGATCACGTACGGCAAAGCCGGGCAAAAGCTCGCGCAGCGAACCAAAACCGATGAATCCGGGCGCTATACATTCGACGGCGTCGCCCCCAGCTCGCGGGCTGTGGTGGAAGCCAAGCTGGCCGACGTCGGTCAGAGCCCGGCTGTGAAAAAAACCGTGACCAGCGGCGAGGTAAGCGAAATCGACCTGGCGCTGAGCGAGGCCAGGTCAATTGGCGGCCGCGTGATCGATGGCCGTGGTACCGGACTTCCGGGCATCGAGGTATATGCACGAGCGTACGGTTCGGAGGTCTATATACTCACAAAATCGGACGCTGACGGAGCGTTTCGTCTGCTCGGCCTGGCCGCAACCAAGTATCAGGTTGGAGCCCAGGATACCGTTCTAGGCCGCAGCGAGCTGCCAGAGGTTCCCGGCGGAGCAATCGACGTCACGATCAAACTCGCGAGTAAGTAATGGGTGCTGTCAAGCAAACACTATCGCTGGCGGTCGAACAACACGCCCGGGATCGTTTGGCAAGAGAGTCCGAGGCGCAACTCCACGGCATGTGGGTGGTCATTCCGGCATACAATGAGGGCAAGATGGTCGGCGAGGTTGTCGCCAACCTGGTGACCCTCGGCTTGCAAGTCGTCGTGGTCGATGACGGATCAGCCGATAATACCCAGGCCGTGGCCAAAAGCGCCGGGGCGATCGTTCTGCGCCACGTGACCAATCGCGGCCAGGGAGCTGCGCTACAAACCGGTATCGACTTCGTCCTCGGCCAGAAAGCCAGCGTCGTGGTCACCTTTGACGCCGACGGACAGCACAGCGCTGAAGACATCCCAGCTCTGGTGGCGACAGTGCGCGACGAGGGAGCCGATGTCGCTCTCGGCTCGCGATTCCTCGGCAAGATGCACGGCGCCGGCCTGGGCCGGACCATCTTCCTGCGCCTGTCCACATTCGTGTCGAATCGACTGTCGGGTCTTCCTCTCACCGACTCCCATTGCGGCATTCGCGCCATCAGCGCGTCGGCGCTGCGCGACCTCCGGATCACCCAGGATGGCATGGCCCACGCCTCGCAGCTTTTGTACTCGATCGCGCGCCATCGCCTGTCGTGGAAGGAAGTGCCGGTGACGATCCGATACACGGAATACAGCCGCGCCAAGGGACAAAACGTCACGCAATCCCTGCGTATCCTGTTTGACTATTTCTTCCATCGTTCCCGGGGAGGCCAACCATGATCATCCGAGCTGTCTTCCTCGTTCTGCTGGCCCTGCTCACCTTCTACGTTTTTATCCAGCGCCGTCGTTTGCCCTTCAATCTCATCGTCATGAGTTTAATCGTAGTGGCGGCTGTCGCCTTCATCCTCCGACCGGAGATGAGCGATCCGATCGCCAATTACCTGGGAGTCGGCACCGGCGCCGATCTCATCACGTATCTCATCCAGGTCGGTTTGATCTTCGCGACCGTTCACTACTACACGAAGTTCTCGACACTACAGTCCGAGATGACAAAGGTCGTGCGTGAGCTCGCACTTCTTCAGCACAAAGTTGAGCGCCTGACCGAAACCGAGGAGCAAACAGGCGTTGGCCGTGACCGCGGCAGAGCTGCGAGCTGACCTGATCTACAACTACGCGGGACTCGCGGTTCTCGCGGCCTCGGGAATTGTCCTCAACTTCATTGTCGTGTGGGGGTGGGACGAAGAAGCGCTCGGGGTTTTTAACCAGGTCATCGCCGTATATGTCGTGGTGGCGATGCTCGCCTCCGGTGGCTTGCACGCCGCCACGCTGCGCGCAGTCGCCGCCCACCATGACGACGCCGAAGAGGTCGCCAACACCGCCAGTGCCTCTGTCGCTCTATCACTCGCCTCGAGCGTGCCGGTATCACTCGCCTTCTATCTGTCTAGCGGCATCATTGCCGACCTGTTCGATAGCCCTGCGGTCGGCGACGGAATCAGAATCATCACACCCGGCCTGCTGTGTTTTTCGATCAACAAAGTGCTGATAGCAATCGTCAACGGCCTTCAGCACATGCGCGTATTTGCGCTCGTTCAGGGCCTTCGGGGCGCCCTCGTAGTCGTCTGCATCACTGGATGCTGGTGGCAAGACGCGCCCAGCTGGCAGCTGCCCATCGTTTTCACGCTGACCGAGGTTGCCCTGTTCGTCCTGGTTTTGGGCTATATAAGCACGCAGGTGCGATTGTGGCGGGTTCCGCCAGCGAGCTGGCTGGCCACACATATTTGGTTCTGCGCCAAGAACTTCGCCAGCGGCGTGTTGCTAGAGCTCAATGGGCGCATCGACGTATTGATGCTCGGCGTCTATCACAGCGATGCCCTGGTCGGCATCTACAGCTTTGCCGCGCTTTTCGCCGAGGGCTTCTTTCAACTCATCGTCGTGCTCCAGAACATCTACCAGCCGATGGTTGCGGTGCATGCGGCGCAAGACGATATCGAGGCGGTCGATGCAGTGGTCCGCACGGGCCGCCGTCTGACCTACCTCATCATGCTGGGCACAGTTCCGCTCGCCCTGCTCCTCTTCCCGGTGGCAACATCGATAGCCGGCGCGGGCCTGAGTGACAGTGTGCTTCCCTTTGCCATCCTGGTCCTTGGCATGGCGCTGGCGGCCGGAGTGCTGACCTTTCAGAATACCCTCGCAATGGCCAATCTGCCGGGATGGCATACGATCTTCATGATCGGTGCGGTCACGGCAAACGTCGCGGCCAACGCTGTGCTGATTCCGCAATTTGACATCATCGGTGCCGCCGCGGCTACTGCGTGCTCCTATCTCCTGGCCGCTGCGCTTTTGACTGCGCTTACCCGCAAGCTGGTCGGAGCTCGGCTGTTCTGAACAGAAACGCATTGCTTGCCGATCAAACGAGGTGACTATGCGTAGAACTTGGCCACCCCGTGAATCGCGTCGATCACCCGGCGAACATCGATGCCGATGGTATCGCAGTACCATTTGAGTGATTGCCAGCGCGGGTAATTCTCGTCGTTGACTCGCTCCAGCGCCACTGTCCGGTCCATTTTGCCAGCTCGAATCTGCTCGCTGCGGAACGTATCGTTCTCGGTGAATCCCGCGATGGTGTAGTAGATATAATTGTATAGCGGCGCGGTGCCGTCGCCGATTCGCCACGTGCTCCTGGTATCGGGCGACCGCTCCCAGTTGTAGAGATCGAGGACTCCCTCGACTTCTTTTTCGTCCCACGGAATGTAGTCGTGAAACATCGTGTAATTGTGAGGCATCACGTAATAGGCAAAATAAGCAAACGCCGTGTCGACAAGCGAGCTATTGATGTAACCGCGATTCTTGGCGTAGGCCCGGGCATAGTAGAGCGCGATTTGCAGGTTTTTGGCCCAGTTCAAGCGGAAAAACAACCCGTTGTGGCCACCGCCAGAGATGCCGCAGAATCCGTGTTTGAAATCGGTACGCTCGAGCGGATTCATCGCAAACACCATCAACTCGACGCCGGTCTTGCGCTTGAGCTGCTCGGCGTACCAGAAGAATTGCTTATCTCCGGCCATGAAGAGCGGCACGGTTCCGATGTCGGGTTTGTCGAGCCAGGCGTCGACGTTCTTGCGGATATAGGTGCGCTTGCGCTCGATATTGGCCGACACGATGATGTGCTCCAATCCGAGCCCGGCACAGATACGCGAGGCATTGCGGCGGGCGAGATCGGTCACCATGCCCCAGTCGTAGGTATAGGCGATGGGGGTTAACCCCAGTTCCCGGGTCAAGTAGTGCAGCGAGTTGCAACTGTCGCGCCCGCCAGAGAGCGCGACCAGGCAATCGGGTTTGCCGTCGCTGCGGCGATAACGCTCGACGACTTTTTCCAGAGCTTCACGGCCGTGAAAGCTGAACGGCTGGTAGTGGCGGCAGTAATTACATACGCCGTCCTCATCCAGCTCGATAAAGGGATAGGTCGTGGGCAGTACGCAGCGGGTACAGCGATCGAGCTCGGCAATTCGCTCAGCATTGCGCTCGTAGTGATCGAGAAGCCAGGGCGGGGCTTCGTCGGACTCCCCGTGTGCCGACGCAGGGCGCGCCGCGCGGCGGTAGGAAAGCCCAGGTGCGATATCGGAGATCGTTCGGCGCGCGCCATTTAGCTCGTGCTCGAGGGTCTCGGTGTCGCGCTGTAGCGAGAAATGCTGTACGGCTCCGCACGACAGATTGATCAAGAGTCCGGAATTCGGTACCACGTGCTCGATGGCCAGGTCGGTGTCCGGCAAAATCCGACCGCCGGCGAGAATCTTGCGAAGGATGTACTCCTCGGACGCAAACACAGTCAGCTGACGGCCGGCCGAGCCGTTTGATGGCGACGTCGCCGTGTACAGCGAGCCATTGTTGGTGGCCAGAATCAGCTCGTTGAACTCTTCGAGCACGACCGCGATATTCGCGACTCCTTCGATCTCCTGAAAACTGCGTCGCACAGCGTGCGCGAGACTGTTCTCGCTGGCCTGGAAATGGCGGATCAGGGACAGAAGAGCCTCGGTGTCGACCTCGTATTGCCTCTGCAATGCGGGGAACCGTTGCCATATGTCATCGACGTTGGCCACAATACCGTTGTGAACACCGACGGTATTGTGGGTGATGACTGGCTGATTGTTTTGATGCGTTGTCTGGACCCCGTTGGTGACCAGCCGCGAGTGCCCGATCATCGCAAAACCGCCGCCGTTGCGGTGATCGGATTCTGTCCGCCACAAGGCGCGATACTCTTTGCTCCTGAGCAGTTTCGCCGCCGGCGTCGCGCGCTTGAGCACGCGGATCTGGCCGTCGGTTACCATCGCCAGTCCAGACGCCTCTTGGCCCCGCGACTCGGACAGCACGAATAGATCGCGGGTCAGCGTCCGTAGCCTGGCTTTGTCGATCTCTGCCCCGACAGCGGTGACGACACCGAATATTCCGCACATAATCTACCCCTTTCTCGCGGTTACTAACATTGTATCGAATAGGTTGACGTACAGGCTTCGGCGCGCAAGCCACTGCGGCGGAGTGCTCGGTGTCTTCCGGCCCAGCAAGTAGCCCACGATGAACGCGGCGAAGCCGAGACTTACATGCTTGCCGCAGCGCCGCGTAATCTCGATCACCTCAAAGCCCACGGCTTCGAGCAGCTCGCTGATGGTCTGCTTCGAAAAATAGGTGATGTGCTGGGGCGGATTGATGAGTCGCCATCGCCTGCCCATTGCGCGGGCAAGCGGGCTGCCAATGTCTCCGGTGGTCAGAAACAATCGCCCGTCCGGCCGCAGAGCCCAGCCACACTCGGCAAGTGCGGTTCGCGGATGTTTGAGATGTTCGATCACATCCCACATCGTGATCACGTCCACAGACCCGGGTTGTAGCACCGCGCTGGCATCGGTACTGATGGCCAGATTAAATCGGTTTCGACCGACATCGGCGACCTGCTCGTTGAGCTCGATTCCGGTTGCACTTGCGAAGTGTGGCATCGCCTCGTCGAGAAAGTAGCCGTAGGCGCAACCGTAATCTACTAGCGAGTCGCGCGCCGGGCTGTGATCGAGTACATGGTCGAGCATCGACCGGGCATTGCGCCGCAGAGTGTTCTCGTCGGCTTCGTAGGAGGCATAGCCTTGCCGCGATTGCTCGCCTTCGAAGTACTCGACTGAATAGAATTGCTCGAGTTCGCTATCGCTCGGCGGGTTGGCCAGGTAGACCAGGCCGCTTCTGGCGCAGCGAACGATGTCAAAGCCATTGACGTTCCACAGCCAGTCGCTGGGGGCGTCCTGTTCGTAGAATGGGGAGAAGTGAACCTTCACCTGCCAGCCTCGTGTACTGTGGTGAGCGAGCCAGCACTCTACCCGGCAGCGTGGGCAGAAGCAATTGCGATGGTTGGCTTTACCGGTCCAAACAGCGTCGGCCGTGCTACATTGCGCCGCGATGGGCGCCAAGATTGTCACCAAGATTGTCACCCATATCAGTACGTTGGGACCGGCAATTTGGCAGGCGATTCGAGCCGCCAGTGCAAGCCGAACCAGCAGGGTTCTGGTCGGCTGCGCAGTGATCGCTGTGGCCTTCGACTTCGTGTTCTTTACCGGCTACTACGCCAGCGACGACCGCGAGTATCTTCTCGCTGCTCATCAGATGGCCGGCTACGCCGAAGATTTTACAGTCGGCCTGGCATCGGTGCGACTGGGGTTTAGCCTACCCAATGCGTTGGTTTATTGGCTGTGCGACGGCACTGTAATCGGGTTGTCGTGGTTCATGTGCTGTTACCACGTTGCCCTCGTGTTCTTGGCGTTCTTTATCGGACGCCTGGTTCACGGCGAAACAACCGGCCTCGTCGCTGCATTCCTGGTTGCCATCCATCCGTTGTTCTACATGTATGCCGGCGCGATCTTGCCCGACAACGCCACCGCCGTATGGCTGGCGATCGCCCTCTTACTGCTCGAAGTAATGCGCAAACGGCACCGCGCCCTGCCCGACCAACCGTCCGACAAACCCATCGCGCCGCTGACCCGCTTGCGTTTCTACGGAGGTGCCGGGTTGGTATTGGGCCTGGCCTATTCGTGCAAAGAAGTCGGCCTGGTCATGGCCGTGCCCGTCGCAGTAGTGGTGATTGCCACCAACCCCCGCCAACCACTACGCTGGCTGCAGAACGGCGGCTTTGCCATCGCCGGCCTGGTTTTCTTCATCGCGCTCGAAGCCCTATTGCTCCGCGTGCTGGCCGAAGATTGGGTATCGCACCTCGACGTCGTCGACCAGCACGGTGGGACATTCATGGAATACGCCCAGCGCCAGGGCACGATGCCATGGGCGCGGCTGCGCTTCGCCATGTTGCAATCGATCGAACCGCTGGTCACGCATACAGGTCTGCTCTACCTGGTTGCGCTCGCGGTCTATCTGCTGCTGCGCCATCGCAGCATGGGGTTGATTCTTTTCTGCTGGTGGCCGTTCCTCTATCTCACTATCGGCACCACGAGCCTGAGCAGCTATGTTCCGCCCACCATCCAGAATCGATATTACGCGGTCGCCATACTGCCCGCGGCAGTCATGGTGGCCCACGTCTTGCGCATCGCCCACGCCCACATCAGTGTGCGCTGGCAAACGCTGAGCAGCAGGCACAAGCTGCTTCCCGCGGCTGGATTCACCGTTTTGTGCGCCATCGCGGCAACCGCGGTCATCTACAAAGAGGCCAGCCACAATCTTCGCTACGCGGGGACCATTTACCTGGCCCCCATGGTCCGCGGCTTCGAAGATGCCTATTGGCGCGTTCGCAATCGCCACCCCGAGATCCCGATCGTGGTTAGCCAGGGTTTGCGCTGGCGTATGGCCCATTGGTTTCTCCCCACTCCGCCACAGGATGTGTACCTCGGGTCCCAGCTATGGCCAGAGCAACGCATGCCGGAGCCACCGTACGTTTTTTTGGAAGACGTTCGTTACTACCGGCCCGATAACTACGACCAGACCTGGCAGACGAGCACCGGCAACTGCGCTCGCTTTCTGTTCGAGACTCACGCCTCCACCAGCCGGTACTACACCATCCGCGACGCCCTCGTCGGTCTATTTCGAATCTCACCGGCACCGAGATTCGGCGGTAGCTATCGCAGCAGCGTCGCCGTGCTGGTGGAGCCCCGCAATCAATCGGCATGCCCGCCAATGCCGCAGCAGCGTCAGCCGGTATTCCCGCTCGTCGGTCACTACGGACAGATCGACCTGCATTTCAGGGCAAACTCTTCGCTCATCACCTGGGATAGCGGCGAAGCGTACTACCTGCAGCTCTTCGACGACGCATCCTACCAGCAGCCACCGGCCCACAAGAATTCGCGCTTGCAGTCACCGTCGCAACGCATACGAATTCACGTGCCGTTTCGCACCGAGTCCGCAGCGCCCGTGAAGCTGGTCATCACTGGCTTCGGCTACACCGCGGATGGCTTTGTCCATCGAGCCCGAAGTGTCGACGTTGGCGACCCGGGCGATGGCTGGGCCGAAATCGAGCTGGACTCGGAAGATGCCATTCACTCGTTCAGAGTGCGGATCGCAGTCATTCCCGGCGACGCTGGTGTTCTGGAGCTCTTTGAGACCACCGCGGAGCCACTCACATGATGTCATCAGTGGAACGACGCGCCCTGGTCCTTTTGATCGCGCTCGCATTCGCACTCGATTTCTTGTTCTACACCGGGCTTTTCGCGAGTGATGACACCAGTTATCTGTACGCGGCGCGCTATCTCGGTGGCGATCGGACGCACAGCTTTCCGCCCAGCCTGACCAATGCACGGCTGGGTATCAACATCCCCAACGCTATCTTCTACTGGCTGACCGGCGGAGACGTGTCCTGGGTGGCGTGGGGCAACTGCCTCTACCACCTCGGCCTGGTCGCGCTCGCGTTCGCCATCGGCCGCCTGCTCTACGATGGTCTGAGCGGATTGGTCGCTGCCGGGATCGTCGCCACGAGCCCGATCTTCTACGTGTTCGCCGGCGCGATCTTGCCTGACAATGCCGTCGCCCTGTGGCTCGCATTATCGCTTCTGTGCCTGCTTCTCGCCCACCGGCGCACGGGCAACAACCTGGCCCTGTACGTCGCCGCAGGCGCATGCATCGGCGTGTCCTATACCTGCAAAGAAACCGGGCTCATCATGATTGTCCCGGCCGGGGTCGCCGTTGTGCTGTCCGCGCCCTTTTTGCGCAGCTCGCAGTGGTTCGTGCGAGGGGTCGCCCTGGTGGCTGGACTTGCCCTTGTGGTTGCAATCGAGGTTTTATGGCTGCGTTGTCTCACCGGTGAGTGGGTGTGGCGGCTCTCGCTGGTCAAGGAGTTCGAGGGCCACGTTGGCGACCTGTCCCATAGCCAGGGATATTGGCCATGGGAACGCATACCGTTTGCCATCAGTGAGCTGGCAAGATATGCCCCGGTAGTGACGTCGGTACTGGTCATTGCCGCAATCGTTCACGCGATCAGACCGGGCAGAAATCAACAACTCCTGCTCTTCTTCTGGTGGCCAGCGCTCTATCTCACCATCGGTTCAGCTGGTTTCACGAGTTATAACCCGCCTCCCATTGCGCCGCGCTACTACGCGATCATGTGGATGCCGGGTGCAGTCATCGTTGCCCGTGAGGCTGTCCATTTGTGCAGACAGCTCACCCGCCTGAGCGCGTGGCCCAAATGGCTTACCGCCCCCTTGCTGCTGGTGAGCCTGACAATCGCCAGCTCTTGGGTAGAAGTCCAGCACAACCACCAACGCGCGGGAAATATCTATCGAGCGTCACAGGTCCGCAGCTTCGTGGCCGCCTATGAGTACGCCCGTGCCGAGTATCCCGACCTGCCGATCATGCTCGGCCCCGAGTTCCGCAACCGCATGACGACCTTGTTCTTTCCCCGTGCACCGGCCGATGTCTATGTGCATTCATATCTCTCGGGCCGGCAAACGCCCCCGCCGGCGCCGCCTTACATCTATCTCATCGAGGCAGATGGAGAGTACGGCGCCGAGGGGGAACTGCTGAGTAGCGCCCGCAAGATCACCGAGATAAGCGCGGCTCCCTCGCGCTGGCACTTCATTGCCGACACTGTCGGATGGCTCTTTGGCGGGGATCGCCCGCGCCCGCGTCTCGATTCTGACCAGGCCCGAGCCACGGCAGTCTTTTTGGTCCCGGCGGCCGAGGATCGCCAGCGCTGACGAGAATCTGGTCGATGGGAGCGACACGACCGATCGCGCTGTGCTTCTCGCCGCGCATCCCCGACTCTGTCGAGTTCTGATCCCGAATCAGCTCTAACAGTACTGTGTCATGGGACCGGAACTCAGGCCGCACAAAAAGTCAGATCAAATCGATCGGTTACGCGATTTCCTTTTCAAGGGCTTGGCTAGTGCGATCAGCCGTGATCCTCTACAGCCCATGGAAGAATTCGT
>JAKSDA010000499.1 GCA_022360315.1 Pseudomonadota bacterium | reverse complement strand
TGCCCAGTAGGGTCGGTCCAGCGCGTCGAGGGCAAGGCGCGAAGAGGGAGCATAGTGGGCCTACGTGACCGATGAGCAACACAGCCATCGGCGGGCTGGTCGGCCGTAATGGGTACTTACTTGCGGGTCGCGGTACTAAGGCTGTCACACGTTGCGGTCGCAGTGCAAGTACGTATTTACACATGAGCACGTCGGAGGATGCAACGAGATCGTGCGCGGCCCGACCGCTTCGCGCTCGGGTTGATACTAACAGTACTGTGTCATGTTCTTCTGTTTAGCGGCCAGGTCGGCCGGCCGAGATTCCGCTCATCAGGAGACGAATCGACTCGGCGACAACGCCGCCGCCTCGGGCCAGGACGAGGTACCGCGTAGCAGAATTTCTGCGGCGATCTGGCTGATCACGGGACTGCTCTCGATACCCCAACCGCCTTGACCGGCCAGCCAGAAAAATCCCCGCAAGGCCGGATCTTCGCCGATTATCAGACGATCATCGGGCGCAAACGTGCGCAGCCCGGCGCGAACGGAATGCACCTCGGCCGGCGCAATGCTCGGCACCAGTTCGGCCAGACGGGCCCGGGTTTGTGCAATGACCGCCGGGTCTGCCCGCGCATCACCAGGAGACATCGGTTCCTCGTCCATGGGCGAGGCCAGAAGACCTCCGCCTTCGGGGGCAAAATACAACTTGCGCGACTCGTACCCCACCAGCGGCCAGTCCGATACGTCGACTCCGGCCGGTGCGGCAAACGTGATCACGGTGCGGCGAGACGGCCGCATGGCAATTTTGCTCGCCCCGGCCAGCTCGGCCAGCTGTCCTGCCCAGGGGCCCGCTGCGTTGACCACCACGCGCGAGGCCAGTTCGCCACGATCGGTAATCACGGCCGCACAGGCGTCACCCTTCCTTCGCACTCCAGTCACCGTGGTCTGGTAGAGAACCTCGGCGCCGCGGTCTCGCGCCCCGCGAAGATAGCTGTCGAGCAATAGCGGCACCCGCAAGCGCCCATCTCTGGGCAAGTACACAGCGCCGGCTGCAGGGCGTAAATCTGGCACTGGCGAATAGTCTGGGATGTCACGGTCGGACAGAATTACCGCCTCATGACCGAGCTCGTTCAAGGCTCGCGCGGCGCCAAAGGCCTGCGGCAAGTCCGGCGGATCGAACAAGAGCAGCACACCCGTGGCGCGAAACAGTCCAGCGTCGCCCTGGTCGGATGCAGAGACAAATCCCGCTGGCGGCTGACGCAAAAATTCACCCGCTGCCACCGTGACCCGGCGCTCGAAAGAATCGAGACTGAACGTCAAGAACACCTGCGCGCTGCGCCCCGACGTGTGATAGCCGGCAGCCGACTCGCGTTCCAACACGACCACGTCTGTCACGCCCATTTGGGTGAGCCGATACGCCAGCGAGGCGCCAGCAATGCCGGCGCCGATAATGGCTACATCACAACTATGCTTCATCACTGTACCAAGCTAGCCCAACTGGAATCTCGATAACACCCGAAAAGCGCGACATGCTATCGATCCCGTCGACAATCTGTCAGCAAGACAAAGTGTCGAACATTGCCCATTCGACAGGCTTGCAGCGGCCGAGCCGCAGCCGCTAACACCTTGACATGGCTTCGGCGACGACTGATTGACCGCACCGCGCCTGATGGCTTGCTCATTGCATGAGGGTAATCCGTCACGAACAGCAATCCGTCATGCACAGAACCCGAGCCGAAACGGCCGCGTCGCCCGGGCGACACACAGATCCGCACTGACAAATAACCACTTTATCCCTCCTAAATAAATATCTGATGTTTCTATACTGCAACTTTCACTAGATTTCTGTGACCTGTGCACGACTGCCGTCCGGTCAGCTACCCCGGATCACAGCGCTCCTACCCCGTTTCTACGATATTCCACCTCTCCCTGCCATTTCACGTGAGTCTCGCTTCGCTCCGGTGACTTCCAATTACTTTCGAGCGATTGTTTTGAAGATTAGTATTTCCAGGACACTGCAAAATAAATTTCGCAGATGAGCAGTTAACTACGCAGATGTCGCGAAACCCCATACGCATGACTGCCGACAATTATTCACGCCGGCTCGACCTTTTCCGGCGTTTGCCACCCTGTGCCGACACTTGTCAACAACTTACGACAAGTGTGTAGATCACAACGACTGGCTCAAACATTGCAAAACTTCACAATGCCCGGCGCATCGGGTGGGCCAGAGAACTGGTGATACCGACGCGTCACCTACATGACACCACAAGGACTATGGGGAGGCAACAGGATGTTGCATCACAGCGATCGAACCAAGCAAATCCGGAACGTATCAACCAGTAGCAAGACCTGGAACGAGGCCGCAGCAATCGTCCACGAGGCTGCGAGACAAGGGTTTGACGATCCATTGCTCTTGAGAGTCGATCGCCCAGCTGAGATACGCGGTGACGAGGTGCTCGATCAGTTTCTCGGCGCCCTCGACGTTACCGAGCCAGCGGGCCTGGCCGCACGAGTTCGCCAGATCTACGCCGGGACCGATCAAATCGTCGAAGTCGCCTTTCACATCGCGGCATATCTACCGCCACTGCACCGGCGAGAGTTTCTCGATCTCATCGGCATCAATGTCGAGCAGCGCGAACACGTGGACATGATGCTCGCCAATGGGGCCCTGTCGACCCCACGTATCTTGCACCGAGTTCGCGGCGCAGTGCCGTCAGTACAAAATTCTGATCTGAATCGTGATTCCGTCAGGTGGCGCATTGTCGAGGGCATGCATCTCGGCCATTACCAGGTCGAAGCGTACCTGGGCAGTGGCGGTATGGCTGCGGTCTATCGCGCCCGCGACACCGTTCTCGATCGGCCTGTGGCCATCAAGGTACTCGATTCCAGCTCCGACGAGCTTTTCGGCCGCTTCATGTGCGAGGCCCGCAACACCGCGCGATGTCGCAGCGAAAACATCGTGGCGATCTACGATGTCGGCGAGCATCGCGGCACGCATTATCTCGTCCTCGAGTACATCGAAGGTCGGACTCTGCGTCAGATCATTACCGGCAACAAAACCAGCAAAACGCGACCTCTATCGGCAAAACGCGCCGTCGACCTGGCCTGGCAAATCGCCAGTGCCCTGTGTTGCGCTCACCAGCACAACATCGTCCATCGCGATCTCAAACCGGAGAACATCGTGATCGACAATTCCGGGACGGTCAAACTACTCGACTTTGGTATTTCCAAGGCGATGGAACAGTGGACCGGCGAAGTGGCTGACGAGACCAGCCCGGTATCCACCGAAGAAGGGCTGCTCCTGGGCACCTTGCCCTATATGTCACCGGAACAGTGGGGTATCGACACTGTTGATCGGCGCACTGATATATGGGCAGTCGGAGTGATTCTCTACGAGATGCTCACCGGCGAATATCCCTACTCTCACCGGTCGTGGCCCGATCTGGGGAAAACACTGCGCGACGTGCAAACGCCCATGCCCAGACTCGGCGATCGGCTGCCGGAAGTCGGCCAGCTGGATGCCATCGTTGATGGTTGTCTGCAAAAACGCAAACAGGAACGCACCGGCAGCGCCAAGCAGCTAATGGCTCAGTTGCGCAGAGTGGCGGCCCAGCTCGGCCACGTCCATTGACGCCGACAGCCGCGCGACGCCGACAGCCGCGACCACAGCGCCGCGCCAAGGCAACCACACAACCGGGCAACGAGTTGCATGAGGAGCATTCATCCACTCCATTGCCAGGTGGCTGAGAACCATCGTTCCCATCGCCATCGCGCTTGCCCCATCCAGGCCAGCGTGCTGTATACCTGTAGTGTAAGAGCGCAGGACTGCGTCATATGAACGAATCATCCGACCTATTCGAGTACGTCTACGACCAACTGCGCGTACTGGCAGCACGTCACTTTCGCGATCAGCCGACCTCGAGCACCTTGCAACCGACGGCATTGGTCCACGAAGTCTATGTGCGTCTGGCTCGGCATGAATTTGCTGGCTTCAACGACCGAGAACACTTTCTTGCCGTAGCAGCCACGGCGATGCGACAGATCGTCATCGACCGGGCGCGGCGCCGCAAGGCTGCCAAGCGCGGCGGAGACTATGAGCTCATCACTCTGAACGAACTCGTGCCCGTACCCGGCAGGGCCGTTCGCGAAGTCACCATGGATGTCCTCGAGGTCGACGAGCTGATCACCCGGTTGACCCGTCTGAGCCCGCGCCAGGCTCGAGTTGTCGAATTGCGCATCTTTGCCGGCATGACGGTTGCCGAAATCGCCAACACACTGCGGGTTTCTGTGGCCACGGTCGAAAAAGACTGGCGCCAGGCGCGGGCCTGGATGCGGATGGAACTCGATCGCCACCGATCGTCGTGACTCCACAGCGCTACCAGCACCTGATGGAGCTTTTCGATCAGGCGTGCGCGCTGGCCAAAAGCGAGCAAACTGCACTGATCGCCGGGGTGCGCGCCAGCGATCCGGCCCTGGCCGACGAGCTGCAAGCAATGCTCACCCAGGACAGAAAGCGAGGCGATCTTTTTGCCGGCGACAGCCCCAATGGCCGAATTGATGTAGTCGGTTTACTCGGCGGGTCGCAGACCGAGCGGACACGCGCCGATCCACCCGAGCGTGGCGCATCACAGGCTGCCGGTAGCACCGAAGACGCACAGGCGGAGCTGCCGGCAAAACCCGACCCCCACATCGGCATCGCGATTGCCGGCCGCTACCGGCTCGATGCCCGCCTCGGTGCTGGCGCTGCTGGACATGTGTATCGGGCGCGGGACACCCGTGACAATACCGACGTGGCGATCAAGCTGCTGCGCCCCGACCTGATCGACGACCCGCGCCATGTGCGACGCTTTCGCCGCGAGTTTCGCGCCATCTCGCGCATCGACCATCCCGGCTGCCTGGCGGTTCTGGCCGAGGGGGTACACGAAAAACAGCGCTACATCGTCATGGAGTATATCGCCGGCGGCAACCTGAACCGACTGGTCGGCGCTCCGGGCGAAGTGCTCTTTCCCATCTTCATCCGTCTGGCTGCTGCTCTCGACTGCGTGCACAGCCGGCGCATCATTCACCGCGACCTCAAGCCGGCCAACGTACTGCTCGCTCCTGGCTCCCCTCCGATGCCCAAGCTGGCCGACTTTGGCATCGTCAGGTTGATCGACGATATCGAAACCCAGCTGACCGAAACCGGTGCGGTTCTCGGTACCATCGATTATCTGGCCCCGGAGCAGCTCGATGGCAAGAGCCTCGACCCGCGCTGTGACCTGTACGCCCTGGGCTGCGTCATCTACAAGCTATGGGCCGACCGGCCGCCGTTCATCGGCAACCCCTACCAGCGCATGGTCGCCCGACTGAACAGCGAGCCGCCGCGCTTGCGCACGGTGGCCGCGAACGCGCCGGCTGCGCTGGAAGACCTGGTCGCCCGGCTGCTTCAGCGCGACCCGGCCAGGCGGCCCCAGCGAGCCAGTGATGTGGCTCGCCAGCTGGCCGAAATGTGGGCTCGTATGGACGGGTTCGAAGTAGCCGATTCGGTGGTCGATGCGCTACCCGAGTCCGCGACCGGGGGGTTCTTGTACCGGCCCGGCTTGATCGGACGGGATGACGACATCGCAGAGGTCATGGCGCACATCGACGAGGCGGCCACCGGGCCGGTGGCCAGGCTGGTCGCGGTATGTGGTCAGGGCGGCCTGGGCAAGACTGCGCTCATGACTGCAGTGAACAAGAAACTGGCCGAAAAACAACTGCGAGTGGTGTTTGTTAACCAGCGCAGCGGTGGACATACGCCGTTTGCCCCGTTTCCCGGCGTGCTGGCTGCTCTCGATGAGGCACTGGACAGCTCCGCCAGCCGCGCCGGGGCGTCCAGCCGACCCGTGGTGCCCGCACTGGCCGGCGACGGCAACACGACGGATCGGCATTCCCCGGCCGTGCACGTGCACCCTGACGACGCGACCGTGGCCAGGCGAGAACTGGCCCGCCGAGTTGCCGATCGACTGTGCGCCGTGCACCAGCGCCAGGATACCGTTCTGATTCTGGACGATCTTCACCATGCCGAGCCGAGTGCTCTCGGCTTGCTCGACGATGTGTTGGCCGAGCTGGATTCTGTCCTGCCTCGCCGCCCGGTTTTGATCGCGACCATGCGGCCGGCCGGGCGCACCGGCGTCGAGACTGCGGTTGCACAGCCGGACCGAGTTGCCTTTATCACCCTGCCGCCGCTGCCAGAACCGGCTGTCACGCAAATTGCTGCGGCCATGCTCGCCATTGCCGTATCGGCCGTGCCCAAGGCACTGGTCCGCCATCTTACCGGCGCCTGCGAGGGCAACCCACTCCTTTGCCAGTCGGCCGTGCGCGCCCTGGTCGACCGCGGCCATCTGCGCCTGAGGGGATCGGGCTGGACCCTGCAAACCGATCAGCTGGCCACAGTTGTGAACAGCGCAGTCGGACAAGTACTGCGGGCCAGACTATCCACCCTGAGCTCGCAGACCCGGACCATCCTCGCCGTGGCTGCAGTGTGCGGACAGATATTCGACGTCGATCTCTTGTGCCGCGTTGCCAGCAGCGATGAAGATAGCGTGCTCGACGCCCTGGACGAGGCCATTCGTGCCTCGGTGGTGCACAGCGTTTCCAGATCGGGCGGGCTGGACCAGTATGCATTCGAGCACGATCGACTGGCCGAGGTATTGCGGGCAGATCTCGACGCGCAGCAGCGCAGTGGCTATCACGACGCAGCTGGCGCAGCCCTGAAGCAGCGCGGCACTGCCTCGCTGGCCACCCTGGCCTTTCACTTTGCCCGCGGCCGCGATACAGGGCGCGCCTTTCGCTATCTGCGCAAGGCCGGGTTGGCTGCATTCAGGGCCCGCGATTATCTATCGGCCCATCAACACCTGAGCGCAGCCCTCGAGTGCGTCGACGAGCTCGACGGCGTACGCGACAGCGCCCGTACAGAACTCATCGAATTTTTGGCTGATGCGCTGTTGGTTGCCGGACAAACCCACCAAAGTATCGACTATCTGCGCCAGCTCGCGGTCCGATCGGGCCTACCAGTCCCCCCTGCGACCAGGGCTCGCTGGCTGCGCAAACTCGGCGTGGCGCTGTTGCGCACCGACGATGTGGCCGAGGGCCTGGCCACGCTGGAACAAGCCCTGGCACTCCTGGGCGATGCCATGCCTCGGCGCCGATGGGGCCTGTTTGGCAGGATTCTGCGCGATGTTCTCATGACCGCGATCCGCCGAGTTCTGCGCCGCGCCCCGGTATATGACCGGGGTGGCGAAGAACTGGCCATTATCCATCGAGAACTGGGGCTCATGCACCGGTGGATCGACCTCGAGTGCTGCGGCGCTCATCTGGCGGCATTCGTCCGCCTGGCCCATCGCCTGGGCGTGAACGCGTATCTGGTCGAGGCCCACGTCGGCTCATCGTTTCTCTACTCGTTGCGATCTCGGCCGAGACTGGCAGCCCAGCACCACGCCCGAGCCATCGAATTGGCCCGAGAAAATCGCGATCAGTACGGCCTGGCCCAGGCCGAACTGGTCCGCGGCGGCACGCAATCCCTGATCAGCAACGATCCCGAGATCTCACTGGCTCACTTTGCCGAGGGTGTGCGGGTCGCCCGGGCCACCGGCGACCGCTTTCTGATCAATTTCGCCCTGACCCTGCGCGGCTGGGGATACGGGGTTTTTGGCCGGACGCAGCCAGCCAGTGACGATTTTCGCCGTGCTGGCGCCCTGGCCGACGAGCTCGATATTGACTGGCTCCGCCACGATGCCGCGTGCGGACGAGCCCTGGTCGATGCGCTCCGCGGCGATTTCTCGGCCAGCGCCGAGGCGGCCCGGCGGGTGTTGACCGCGGACATACGCCTGGCCTTGCCCGTGCTCGAAGCCCTGGGCAACGAAATACTCGGCCTCGAGGCATCGATCTCGGGTCGCTTTCGCGACTCGGTGTCCTATTTCGACCGCGCCCGAGCTCATTACCTGGCCCACCACCTGAACCAGGGCTGGGGTGTCATGACCAAGATCGGCTTTCTCGAGGCTCGTCTGTGCCTGGCCGATGAACGGGGAAGTGAGGCAGTTCCGGATCTCCTGGCCACACTGCGCTCGGGTATCCGACAGTGGCGGCGCATGGCTCGTCTGCCCATCTTTCGCGGTTGCGACTCACTGGTCCGCGGCGTGTATCAAGCCCGTCGCGGCAATGACAAAGCTGCGCGCAAACTTTTTGCCCGGGCCCGCGCCCAACGCGCCCGTGCCGTACCGATCCCATATATCGATACCTGGTGCAGTCTCCGCATCGCCTTCGAGTCACTTCACCTGGGCGAGGAAAGGCAGGTCGTGTCTGCTCGTCTGGACGAAGTCGATGCGACGTACCAATCTCTGCAGCTGAGCGGCATGCGCTTGTGGCTGACACACATGCGCGATATATATAAAGTCTGATCAACTCAGCCGCTGTGCCTGCGGCACAAACCTGATGGGGCACAGCCCCGGACGCGTAGCGCCCGGCTCTGTCCCGCAATAGCCAATGTAGAGGCCATTCGACCAACCGCGCCTTTCCGATCTGTGCCGTCACCAATCGTAGCATCGCGGCTTCTCGACGGACGATCACGACACTGCACCCGGATGGCTCACAGCAAAAATTACGTTCATCTCGGCCGATTGGACGGACCGATTTGATCCGAAAGGCACCGACCCATGGTCCCGGGATGCGGCCCCGACCGGCCGGAGTTTGCTACAGTAGCGCCGACTATATGCCAATACTGGAGACAACCCATGGCATTGACCGAATCTCGCTCGCTTTCTCTCAATACAACAGCGCCGGGTTTTTCACTTCCTGACACCAGGACCGGAACTCGGGTATCGCTCGACGACTTTGCTGGCAAGCAGGCCCTTCTAGTCGCGTTTCTGTGCAACCACTGCCCGTACGTCAAGCACATCGCCAATGAACTGGGCCGGTTTTCGCGGGAATACACCGAAAAGGGCCTGGCCATGGTTGGCATCAGTGCCAACGACGTGCAGGGATATCCCGCCGATCACCCCGATCGCATGAAAGAAGAGGCCGAGGCACGCGGCTATGCCTTTCCGTATCTCTACGACGAGAGCCAGGATGTGGCCAAGGCCTATGGCGCGGCCTGCACGCCGGATTTCTTTCTCTTCGATGCCGACCGCAAACTGGTCTACCACGGCCAGTTCGATGGTACCCGGCCGGGCGGCGGACCGGTGACCGGCATTGACCTGCGCGCCGCCACCGATCTGGTCCTGGCCGGTGAGCGCCCACATGCCGAGCAGACTCCCAGCGTCGGCTGCAGTATTAAATGGAAGCCCGGCAAGGCGCCCTAGCTGTACAGCCTCACGAATTATATGAGACTGTATAGGGTCAGAGATGAGGTGGGTTGCGGGCTACTTTTGTGGTGAGGATTCTTCACGATGCACGACATCATACGGCGTTACCTCGGCGACGACAGTGTCGAGTTCATCAACTCTGCCAGCTTGCTCTTCTTTCGCAATTCACCGCACCGGTTGCGCGAGCTGGGTGGCTACTCTCTGTATTACTTACGCAAGGGTAGAATTCCCCGGACCAAATTTGTCATCCTGGCCCAGGGACGCACCGGGAGTACCTTACTGGTCGACCTGATGAACTCACACCCGGATGTCTTCACATTCGGTGAGATCTTTCAGCGCGATGTGGTCTCCAATGTAAAACACCCCCGACTCTTCGCCGAGGGTTTGCTCTCGCTCAGCAAAAAACCTTGCGCCGGCTTCAAGGTGAAGCTTCGGCAGATGGAAGTCGTGCAAAATCAAGATGTACACGCCACCATGGTCGATTTTCACAAGCACGGCTGGAAGATCATTTACCTGAAGCGAACCAATCTGGTGAGCCATGCCATCTCCGACCTGCGCTCGGAGAAAACCGGCCTGTACCACAGCGTCGTGCCCACAAAAAACGGTTCTGGCCGCAGTCGGCCCCAGGTTCATATCGACCTCGACGAGCTCATGGAAACGCTCAAATTTCAGGAGTGGTGCCTGGTAAAGGAAAAGCGAGCTCTCCACTCTGTGCCACATCTGACCATGGAATACGAGCGCGATCTCTTGACCGAGGAGGCGCAACGCGACTCGCTGAGCCGAGTGTATGGGTATCTAGGTCTCGCGTCGCACCAGGCCAATACCGAGTTTCGCAAGGTTACTTCTCGAAAGCTGTCCGACAGCGTCGAGAACTTTGCCGAGCTGGCAGAGGCCCTTTCCAAGACCGAGTACGCCCGGTTCCTGGACACGGCGGGGTAGCAGTCAAATCTTCAGGCCGCACCAGAGCCACCGCTGATTGCCGCTATTGGCCGGACGCCTCTTCGTTGACAAACTGTTTTAGCAAACTGAGCTCGGTGGCAGATAGCTGGCCAACATCGGCGGTCATATCGGAGATCGCTTCCGGGGTGCAGTTGGGATGAGCACTCAGCGAAAAACCGAGTCGGATATCTTCGTCAAAGGCAGCGACGAGCAGACTGGTCTCGGGTGTGTTGCCGACCAGGGGTACACCGTTGCAGCCAGCGAAATTGCCGATGAGCCCCGATGCATTGCCCTGCAGGGTGGAAAAGGCCCGGTCGCGTGTACTCCAGTCCTGGGTCGCCTCGACCCCGGCCCGTACTCCAGTTGCCCCCGGCGCGTGACACCCCTTGCACATCTGAAACGTGTCGCTGTTATAGAGCATGGTAAACGTGTCATCGGCGAGCAGGTCCTCGGCACCGCAGGCGCCGAGGAAGCAGCCGGTTGCCGCGAAACACAATACGATTGGCAAGCAGGCCCGCAATCCGCGTAACTCTGTGTTCATTACAGATTCCTCCTTTGGGCGGTCGGCGACCGCACGTGGTTCTCATCATGTCGAAACTTCGAGCATGGTGAGATAGAGCTCGAATAAAAACCGATCCGCAGCCCAGTTCGGGCTCGGATGCTTGCATATGAACTCGTAGGCTACCGCAAGCTGTTCTTTGAGATCCAGGGCATAGGTCTGAAGGTCGATACCGCCGTAGATGTGAAGCTCGGCATAGGCCTGCAGCAAGCGCAGTCCTACCTCGTTGACGCCACTTCCAGTGCGGGTGTTGTAGTCCCGAGAGTACGCGAGTCCTCGCTCCACGTGCTGGCGGGCCTTTTGGCCAGCGCCTCGCTTGAACGAATACTCGGCCAGATGATAGTGAACCCGGGCCAGCTCGAGCAGGTCCTCGTCGGTGTTGGCCTGCTCGAAACGGCTGGCCAAAAGCTCTCGACGCCGCTCCATGGCCTTCATGGCAGCGGGAAAATTGTTCATCCCGCGATGGGCCTGGGCTCGCATGCCGGCGAACAGAATTCGGTAGTCGCGCGGTCCAAAAAGCGCTGTATTGTCGCGAACGATGCCGAATTCAGGCCGGTCGGGACGCAGACGACCGGCCGAACTCACCAGCGATTCCAGCTCTCCGATCTGTTGCACCGCAAGGGTAAACTGTCCGGCGCTGAGAGCAGAAGCAGCCACCCCGAGACGGACTTTGATCCGGTTGATCGGAGCGCCTATATCGCTCGAGTCCGCGCCATCGACGATGGGGATGAGTTCCCGATAGCGCTGCAGGGCCTGTTTGTGCTCGCCCGCTGCCTGGAGATAAAGAGCCAGACGATCGACCACCAGCGGTCGGTAGCGGGCCAGTTTTGGATTGGCATCGACGAGCTCGAGTGCGCGTCGGGCCTGTTTGACCGCGTCGGCGTGGCGCGAAATGTGAAAATAACTGCGCGCTGTGGCCATGCGCAAATTGAGCTCGCCCTCGGGCCGGACGTGGGGGAGGCGTTCGCGCTCGACAAAATGCTTCAGGGCCAGGCGGTGGTTGCCCAGCGAGGCCTGGAGCAGACCGAGTTGTTGGTGCAGTGCGGCCCGGAAGCGAAAGTTGGCGCGGGCCAGGTCGAGGGCCAAAAGAAAGTGCCTGTGCGCTGCCAGGGCATCGTCCTTGGAGCCCTTGCGCAGAGCGCGCTGATGCAAGATCGTGCCCCACACGTGATGGACTTCCATACTGCGCGGCCAGGTTTTTGCCGCGCGCTCGAGATAGGCCTGGGCGCGCTCGACCGCCTTGTCCAGCTTGCCCCCATCCTGCATCGCGGGCAGCCGGCGCGCGATGAGATACGCTTTGACAAAAACGTACTCCGGGTCTTCGGGGTTTTTGGCGTAGCGCTTGGCGTACATCGCCTCCATATCGTCATGGCCTTCGCGGGCCCGGGCTTCGATGAGGCCCATGTGCCCTTCCAGCGATGTACCCTGCACAGTGGCCGCGTAGAACGAAGCCCGGGCCTCGGCGACCTCTCCCTTGGCCAACTCGGTATACGAGCGCTCGAGCACGATCTGTCGGTACAGCGCTTCGGCGTATTTGCGCTCGGGTTCGCTGCGCCGAATCCCACTGGTCCACGACTTGGAGAACTGATACTGAAGATACTCGTTGCCCAGTCGGGACGCCGTGCGCACGGTTGCCAGCACCAGGGCACGGCGGCGATCGGGATCGCGGTTGTCCTTGTAGAGCTCGAAGATGCCCCCGCGCACCTGTTCCTGACTGTCGTTGTCGAGCTGTATCAGCCAGCGGGCGACCTGAACCATCAGGGCGATCTCGGAATCCGGCTGCACCTTGTCGACCCAGGTGTCGATGAGCGCGGCGTGCTGTTTTTTGGCCACCCCGCGCAACAGCTCGGCGACAAAGTTTTCGGCAAATCGCAGCCGCTCCAGGGTGTCGAGCGCCGGATGCTCGGCCAGGTCGTGATAGACCGCCAGAAGCGCCTTGCGGTCTCCTCGCAGGGCGTAGATCGCCCGCGCCCGCTGGGCATACACCTCGAGCGTCAGCGCGTCGGATACCTTCTTGGCATCGACCCGGGCAAAGGTCTGCAGTCCCGCTGCCTTGTCGCCGATATCGTCCTGTACTTCGCTGAGCACCAGACTGGCCAGGGTCCTGACATTGACCGCTTGCTTGCCGGACCCAGTGCTGTCAGCCAGTGGCACCAGCCGGGTTGCGCGCTGTTTGGAGTTGTTGATGTACTGCTCGCTGAGCTGGCCGTGAGTGAGCTTGACGTCGTCGCGGCGATGTTGGATGAGCTCGAGCATGATCCCGGCCCAGGCCGCGTCTCCCGGCCGGCTTTTACCGGCCAGGCGCAGAACCTGCTCGCTGTGGTAGAGCGCTGACCTGTATTCGCGCAGCTCGACGTGATGCCATACCATATGGCGCAAAATGTCGATGCGCTCCGCCGCGCTCTCGACCAGGCTGAGCAGGCGGACCAGCATCAGCAATTTGGTCCAGTGGTTGCGGGCGACGTGCAGTTCGCCGCGGATCCGCGCGGCGTTCCACTCCACGGGCACTGCACCGGCCAGGGGCAGCGAATAGATATCGAGCGAGCCCCGGTGGGAACAGGTCGCGATCAATCGATCGGGTGACGGGGCGGGATAACGACAGTTCCACTGCGCACTGGTGAGCTGCTCGGGCCAGGCCGAAGCGACCGGATTGGCTGCCGCCGGGTCGAACGGGACGCGAAACAAAACGCTGTTGTCGTTGCCATTGATGTCGCCGTCGCCGTTGGTATCGTTGAGATACTGGGCAAAATACAGATAGCGACCATCGGTCGAAAAAACCGGAAAACCGATGAGACCGGGCAGATCGGGGGTGAACATGACCGGTTTGGCCTTGCTCACCTTCGCGCCGCCCACACCGCCGAGCCGCTGCAGCATCAATCCCTGCCCACTGCGATTGGCAAACGATACTCCCACTTCCTGTCGCGTGCGCTCGATGGGCACATAGGCCAGCCAGCGACTGTCGGGTGAGACCGCCACGCCCAGCATGTTGCGCTGCACGATGAGCTCGCTATTGCTGGCATTGCCGACAAAGCGGCGCAACTGGTAATTGCTGTGCAATCCCGCTCGTGTCAATGTGGCCAGGTTTTTGCCATTATCAATCCACAGAGGTTGCATCTCCGCGGTGCGCAGCCCGGTCAGGCAGCGGCTGTTGCGGCTGGCCAGATCGCGGACGCAGACATCGCCGGTAGCATCGGCCTGGTACGAAATATACGCCAACTGCTTGCCGTCGGCGCTGGGCCGTGGCCAGGACACGTCGGCATTGCTCTCGAATAGAAGGCGCGGCGCAGAGTCGATCGGTTTTTGCACAAAAATTTCGGCCGTCGAGTTCTGGTCGCTGACAAAGTACAGAGCACCCGATGCGGGGTCGAAAACTCCCATCCACTGATTGGAAGCGCCGGCTGTCAACCGAACTGGCTCGTGGAGCTGGCGGGGAGCCGGGCTTTTGTTCTTGCTGTCCTGTCCGTGAGCCGGCGTGGCAGCCAACAGGGCCGAGGCGACGGTGAAGGCGGCCAGACAGGTCGGCGCAGAGCTCATCGCCCAACCTACCGTCCCGTGCTCGCATCTGCCGGCAAGGGTCAACATTCTTTTTGCTGCCACGATTTGTCTTCTTTCTCGATCAGGGCACCACAGACGACCCGTTTCAGGTGCACCTCGCGCCAGGTCGCGCGGATCTGCTCGTCCGACGACTGTGGCTGGCGCTCTTTGATCAGTCGCCAGAGCTGGCGCCGATGCAGATTGGTACGCTCCACAACCCGGGTCAGCTGGGCCGTGTCGACGGTTTCGGTGCATTGATTCGGGGTCTGGAGCAGCAGGCCAGATCGGCTTTCGCCGACGCAGCCAATGACCAGGAGCTGGTCGATCCACTCCGCGTCAGTCTGCACCGCGCTGTATAGTTGCACCATCTCGCCCAAGGTGCTGGTGCCCATGTTGGGGTCTTTGCCCTCCATGGCCTCGCGCGGGATATCCTCTCCCTTGGGCTCGATACCAGCCTGGTGAAGGTCGTTTTCGAGCGCCCGGAATTCGCCGGCGGCCTGCTTCTCGAGCGCGGTTTTCTGATCGGTGAGCATGACGTCGGGTGCCTTGACGCAACCGGCCCACAATCCGGCCATCAATATCAGGCTCCCGAGAGCCCATCTGGGCGTTGTGATCGGAGTCATTCTGGCTCTCCTTCTTGCTCTCCTACTCTCACTCCTCCCCGGGGCCCCTGGCCCAGGCTTTCGGGAAGGTAAGGAGCGACGTATAAATTGATCAGAGGACCCAGGGCAATGCCGCGGATCTCATCGATGCGAACCACTTTGGCCGCACCCCCCAGCTCGATCTTGGCGGATAAGAAACCGTCTTTCATGCGCAATCGCACGAATTTCGGAAAGCCGAATTTGAGCCCCAGTCGCACCCGATTGACATCGACGTCTTCGTGATAGGGGTCGAGTACATCCAGCACGCCGAGAAGATGTTGACGACTGACCCGGACGATCTGGATTCGCCCTTCGAGATCGAGTTCGGCCAGGCTGAGGGACAGTGCCGCATTGGCGTCGAGCACCTGATCCGAGTTGCTGGGCCGAACGCCCGTGATGTTGCCGCGGAACAGCATGCGCGGGTTGCCACCCTGGTAATCGACAACCAGCTGGCCGGTGATATTGCCGCCGCGGTAGCCGAGTTCCAGCTGGTCGAGCGAAACCGTGTCGCGATCGAGCTGAAAATTGCCGGCGACCGGACCGATCGTTTCGTCCTGCCAGGTCACGCGATCGACGGTCAAGTAGTGCTTTCCGCGCAGGAAAGGATGAACGTCGAGGAATCGGGTACGCGAGTACAGGTTTTTGGCCGGTCCACTGAGGATCTCCACGCCGCCGTTGGGTAACACCGCGACCTCGGTAATCACGGGAATGTCGCCGTTGAACCCCTCCACGGCGAGCTCGGCATCTGGCAGTTCGATGTGGACGTCGTCGAGAGTGGCCCGGGCTGCGACCAGAAAGGCCGACAGGTCGCCGGATTCGACGCTAAAAGGCATCTCGACCCGGCCGCGCATGCGAGGCCCGTTTTTGACCACGGCAACCGGACGCAGATCCTGTTTCAGCCTGCCAGACCCTGTCAACGCCTGCCGCCCGGGAATGCCCGAGGCACTGCCACTGTCGCGCACCAGTCCATCCATGGCCAATTTGGCCGTCAACTCGGTACCCCCGGCCCGATTCTCGAAACGCAGCTCGTCGACGCGGAGCGAGTCCAACCGGTCCAGGTGTGCACTCGCCACCAGTGTGGCCTTTTCTACTGGATACTCCACGATTGTTTGATCCACGCGCTCGATCTCGGCGTTCACCGATAGATCGACGCGACTTTGATCAAACGGCCCAGCAGACGAGATATTCACAGTCTTGTTGAATCCGACCACGGCGATGGTGTCGCCGTCACTTTTGACCACGATGGGCTTGGCGGCCCGCACGCCGAGCGAGGCCGAGACCGGTCCGGCTTTTTCCGTGCCGTCGATGGCAACAGTCAGCTCGGGCACGTTGACCGTCTGTTCTGCCGACCGATAGTCCACTCCCTCGATTTCGAGCGTCAGGTGTTGCTGACCGCGGAGAACTGCAAGTGGCTGGTCGGCGACGATTGGCTCGATCCCGTCCGCCAGGCGCCGAATGACCTCGCTGATATCACCGTAGCTGGACACCCGAAATCGCAGCGCCGCCCAGTCGAGCTGGTGCTCGTTTCGCACCTCTTCGGGCAGAAACTGTTCGATCGCGCCCAGACGCTCACCGGTCAACAAAGCGTTGTAGACCAGCTTGCGCTGGGCAGACGCATATCGCGCAGTCATATTGGCCCTGACGGCAGGGCCGCGCGGGCCGTTCAGGCCCATATCGACACGCAGGTGAGGTTTGCGCAGGTCAGCCGCGGCATTCACCGTGGTGACGATGTCGGTGCGATACTGCTTTCCGCCAGCCGACAGAGAGCGGAGGACGACCCGCAGATCGGCCAGGTACTTTTTCTGCTTTCCGTGCAGGGTCAGGGCGAGATCCGTGGACGGTACGGTGATCGACAGGCCTGCACTGGGCAGTGCAATTGCCGGCAACGCCGCCTGTGCTGCCACCTTGCCGCGAGTCTGCAGCGAGTCGTCCGGGTCGAGAACCAGGTCCGCGACCTGCAGAGACAACGTACCGCCGTTGATCCGCAAAAGGCGCTCTTGGGTTTTATTATCCCGCACATTGACCACACCGATGGGAACTGTGCCGGCGATCGAAAGCGGCTGGCTGCCGCTCAGCACCGCGTCGGCAGACATTGTGAACCGTCGGGCCGAGGCCAGCACCTCTGGCGTCCGGACATCGACCCGGGGCAGATTCGCGGTCAGCGCAATGGTGCCGCGGGAGAGCAGTGGGTCGTCCTGGTTGAGCGCAAAATTCTCGGTGTTCAGAACCAGCTCGGCCCCGGTCGAGATGACGACCAGCCCGTCCGAACTGCGCATGGTGATCCTGGGCAGAGGAGCCGCGACCCGGGCGTCGAATTTGTCCGCGCTTTTGACCACAGCATCCATCTCTGCGCTGGGTTTGGTCACCTGGATCAGCTGGCCCGGCTCGCGAACCGCGGCCGAGGCCGCGTTCACGGTCACCTTTGCTCCGGTGGGTTTCGCCAATGCTGGATCGGCCTGGTCGATCTGCCAGGTCAGCAACAGATCGCGCAGCTCGACCCGTTGTTTGGTTGCACCGTCGAACAGAGATACTCGTCCGAGCGGCACCTCGCCGCTGCTGGCAAATGTCGGCGCCCCGGATAACGTTCCCTTTACCAGCAGATTGTCGAGCGATGTCTTTTGACCCTCGATCGCCGTCTTCACGCCAGCCAGGGCGATCTCCAACCCGACTGTGCCACGACTGGCGAGCGGGTTGTCGGTATTGAGCACGAGCTTGTCGCCGTCTACGGCAACTGACAGTTCCGACAGGGCGACCTGCCCCTCGCTGCCGCCGTCCACATCGAGCTGGCCCACCCATAACTCACCAGACAGCTCGCCGTCCAGCGGCCTGTCAATGCGCCCATCCAGCTCGAATGTCGCCCCGGCCAGCGCGACCTTTTGTCCGTCCATTGCCAGACTCAGCGATTCGATGTCGGCTCGCACACGGGCACTGCCCTTTTCGACGATCCCGGTCTCGGCATCGACGACCAGTCCGGTGATCTCATATTCGACAGTGCCGTGGGCCAGGTTCACGTTTTCGAATGCGAAGGGAAAAAACTGCACCATCCGCTCGGCAGCCAGCTGGCCTTTCGAATGCTCGACGACCGGAACAAATGTCCCGTCTGGCCGATCGTTCAGTTGCGCAGCCAGCTCGGCCGTGAAAGCTCCGCCGAGCAGGCTCAGGTGGTCGATGCGCACGCGGGTCTGGTTGTGTTCCGGCGCAAAGGTGGCGCTCGCCCGGGCCCGGACCAGTTCGGTCGGCAGAGCCGCTTCTTCCAGCAGATTCTGGCGCAAAAGGTCGCCCTCGAGCACGAGCTCGATACTGGTTTCCGACGGCGTGCGCACCGTGCCGGTGACCCGGGCGAGCAGCTCTTTTTGCTGTGCTCGCGGTGTTCCCGGCTCTTCCTCTACAGTCAGTTTGACCGCCTCTGCCCCGGGACACGGACCCAGGTCGGACTCTGCCGACAACACGCCGGGCTCCGCATCGACACGGCTGTGCAAGCACAGATCGACCAGCGAAATGCGGGTGTGCGCAGCACCGTCGCGCAACAGGACCACTTCGAGTTCGACCTCCTCGACCCGCATGGACGCCACTGCGATCGCCGGCAGAGCATCTTGCAAGAGGTGAGACAAGAGCACGATCTCTTCGGCTTGCCCTGCCTGTGCCTCCTCGTCCTGGCCATCGTCCGACGTCGGTGACTCCAGCCCGGCAACGAGCGCGTCGAGCGACGAGTTGCCGTCCTCATCCACGACCAAGCTCAGCTTCAAGCCACGCAGCTCGAACGCCGAGATCTGCAGGTGGCCCGACACCAGAGGCCAGAAATCCCAGCTCACATCCAGGCTGCCGATGCGCAGTAGCAGGGGAGCATATGCGGCGTAGGCGCCTGGCGTGCGGACCTGCAGATTCGCACCGTGGAGACCGGAGAGCGGCGCGACCGACAGCTCGTCATAGTCCACCAATAGGCCGAAATCCGCCTCGACAGTCCCCTTGATCGGTCCAGACAGCCAGGAGTGATCCAGATTACCCAGCGAGACCCAGGTCAGGGCGATCACGACGACGATGAGAAGAACAGCGGAGAGAAGCGCCCGCTTGATGATCCGCCGCACTGTGCGCCGCTTCTTCTCTTTCTTTTTCTCTTCTTTCTTCCTCTTTTGCTTGTTCTGCTCTTGCTTCTCCTCGGTCGGGTTGTCGATCGGCTCTGAAGTTCCGCCGGTCGGGGCTGTTTGGTCCGGATTCTCGGCGGATTCGCCATCGGCTCCGGTGAGATTGGAAACAGGTGATCTCATCGTTCGGCGAACCCGCTCACGTATTCACGGCGAGCGTAGAAAGCATGTAATTTGAAGGTACTGGACAACGTTGCGGCGACGGCTCACCGGCCTATTTTGGCAGAACGCTCCCCGCGCACAAGGCGAGCGGCTGCCTAAAGAGTAGAGCTCGTCTCAAAAACCCGTGGAGCCGTCTCAAAACCTTCCATCCCGGCTCACAGCAGCTGGCAGACCGTTCCCCGACGGCGTTTGCTCGGGTACTGTCGCTCTGATGGATACCAACGCGCAATCCGTGCTGTGGGCCCTCAAGGACAGGGACAGGGCCAGGACCCGCGATGAGCAAGAGCAGGTGGACAGCGAGGACAGCGCCGGCAAGACACGGCGGCGCATTTTGTGCGGCCGGTGTGAATTCTCGATCACCGGCGAGGAGGAGCGCATCGAGATTGCCGAGCGGCACGAGCATACCTGCACCAATCCCCACGGTTTTGCGTATCGCATCGGATGCTTTGCACAAGCGCCCGGGTGCATCGGCATCGGGCGGACCGAGACCTATTGGTCCTGGTTTCCCGGTTACTCCTGGCAACTGGTCCTTTGCCGCGCTTGCCAAACCCACCTGGGTTGGCTGTTTCGCGCCGCCAGCACCGGTTTTTATGGCCTCATCCTCGATCGTCTGATAACCGAGTCCCGCGCCCAATAGGCCTGGTCGCAATCGGTCGGTCAGCAGCACATCGAACATAGCTCGCCAGTAAGAGGCGCTGGCGCTGGCACAGTCCGAACCCGCAAGGCGTGCATTCACTACCGGTCCGCAACACCCTTCCACCGCAACGCCCGACCGCTATAGTCGTCGCGACCGGGACGTTTCGATGATCGCTCCGCACAGCGCTTGCACGCGCTTCATGGCTCCTGACCGGCCCAAAAATGAGCTGATTCCGGGTACTTAAAAAAGCCCAAGCCATACATATAACCATTTGATATCAAAGGATTTTTTAGAACACAAAACGCACGTTTTTTCGGTTGATCTCCATCGATTACTGTACTAGTGTTCAGTTGTCGGACAGAGCGGATTCGCTGACCGAGCGGGGCTGCTTTGCGGTTTTATCCGGCCCTGGCATTAATCAATGCACATTCGAGTTTTATTCGAATGACAGGATACAGAGTGTCCGCACAGGCGTGTTACTGGATTGTTGCAGCGTTGGGTTTTCAGCGCCACGGGGGTGCTGTATCGCGAGCGCGTGGCTGCTCGCACCGGAGGATCATTGGACATGAACGACTCATCGACTTTGACCGAGCTGATGCAGGAGCATTTTGACAGCGTGTTGAGCACGATCGACCACGGTCGCTGGGGCAGCTGGGTGCTCGACCGTGCGGGAGTTGAGCGCGGCGATCTCGCCGTCACCCATGAAGATGCGGGATACACGGTATCTCTGGCCACTGACGCCGATTGGGTGGCCATTGTCGCCTGCAAGGAATGGGCATCGGCGTCCGACGTCGGCCAGCTCATCTTTGCCATACGCGACCTCGAATACGCGCGCTGGCTGGGCGTATTGCCGCAAGACAGGACGGATGCGGCGCCATGAAATGCCACCTTTTCACCTGTGGAGGCAATTGATGGATGCGCGACGTGCGATGGAACTATTGCTCGAGATGAGCCGAAATCCAGATTTCGGACCCGAGCAGCTCGACGCCTATTTCGGCGATGCGGGTATCGAGCTACTCACCGCTCTGTGCAGTAGTCTCACCTGGGCTGCAGCGGCAGCAGGCGGCAAATCGCCGAGTAAAACCAGGGCAAACCAGTTGGCGGTCGAGTGCATCGCTGGCATTCATATCGTACTTGATGTGTGGACGATTGCTAATATCGAGATCGTCGATGGGCCGCATCTCACCCATTCGTGGCTCGGTGAGGCATTTTTTGACTAGATTTTTTGACTGTAGTAATAGTGCGAAAAAGAGTCTGCAACATCGAAGTTTGACGCGGGTCGTAACTGAGATAATAGAGTAAGAGCTCATGAACCGTAGAACAGAAGATGAGGCCACCTCACAGGGCGTGGACTGGCTGGGCCTTTCATCCACAAAGCGTGTGGCCCAGCAGCTCGACCTTCTCACTCGCAGCAATGCTGCAGAATCGCCGGATACTGGCGTGACGGGTTCACAGCGCGCGCCGGTCGGCAAGGTCGATCTATTGTGTTCATGCTGCGGTCAGCGACCACATCATCAATCGTCGAAGGAGTGAAGCGATGAAGCACAGCGAGCTTTGCGATCGGCTAGCAGCGGTCATAGGCGCCGAATTTGCTGGCAACAGCCAGAAAATGGCCAAGATCGACTCGATGTTGTGGGTGCTTTATCCCGACGGCATCCAGCCCCACGAATACGCCGACGCGGTTGTGGCAGTACGCATTCTCGACAGACTGTGCGCAGCGACAGAATCGCATGACAAAGCGCGTTCTGTCGGCGTCATGCAGCCAACCGCAGCACAGCGCGTCGAGCCGCAGGCCCGGCCGTGGACTGATGTCGGCCCATTTTCGCTGCACGACGCGCTCGAAAAAAACACCGAGCTGGCCCGCTATTACGAAATCCTGGCCGGGCAGTTGCTTCGCAATCGCACCAGCGCGTGAGCGTCGAGCCGGAAGGCGCGGCCTAGTTCTCGCTTGCAGCGGCTTTTTGGCCAGCAGCGGCCAGTAATTGTTTGACGTCAGCTGCAACAATGTCTCGCCCAGACGGCCGCCTGGCAAGATATCGTGGTACTGGACAGAGTACGAAAAATGCTCCCGCCCAATATGAGCGTGATAAGCCGATCGTCCTCACAACTCGCCCAAAACTCCTCGGTTCACCTCACCGGCTGGCGGCGCAGAAAAATGCAGCCCAGCGGAGGTAAATTGAGCGCGACCGAATGGGTTCGGCCGTGGTATTTGACTTCCTCGGCCTGGACCGTGCCGCCGTTGAGCCACTGATCGCTGCCGCCCCATGCCGCTGCATCGCTGTTGAGGATTTCGATCCAGGGTCCACTACGCGGGACACCGATGCGATAATTGCCCCGGGGCACCGGGGTGAAATTGCCGACAAACAGGATCGGATCTTCTTCGTCGTCACCCCAGCGCAAAAAACTCAGCACACTGTTGTCGCGGTCGTCGGCATGGATCCATTCGAAGCCACCGACCTCGACGTCGCCCTGGTGCAGGGCTCCGATGTCGCGATACGACCCGTTGAGCGCGCGTATCCAGGCGCGTATTTTCTGGTGGTCGGGATGGTCGAGAAGCTCCCACTCGAGCACGTCGTCGTGATTCCACTCGTTGTGACAGGCGAACTCGCCGCCCATGAAAAGCAGTTTTTTGCCCGGCTGAGCGTACATATAACCGTAAAGCAGGCGCAGATTGGCCAGCTTCTGCCAGTGGTCGCCGGGCATCTTGGACAGGAGTGATCGCTTGCCGTGGACCACTTCGTCGTGCGACAGCGATAGCACGTAATTCTCGGTATACAGATAGAGACCGCGGAAGGTCAGCTTGTCGTGGTGGTGCTTGCGGTGCACCGGGTCCAGGGTCATGTACGCCAGAGTGTCGTGCATCCAGCCCATATCCCACTTGAGACCGAAGCCCAGACCACCGTCCGACGTCGGCCGCGACACCCCGGGCCAAGCGGTCGATTCCTCGGCCGTGGTCTGGACATCGGGGAAATTGCCGTAAACATGTTCGTTGAAGCGACGCAACAGAGTTACCGCATCGCGGTTTTCATTGCTGCCATCCTCGTTGGGAATCCACTCGCCGTCGGCGCGCGAATAATCGAGATACAACATGGACGCCACACCGTCTACACGCAGTCCGTCAGCATGGTAGTAGTCGAGCCAAAACCGCGCGCTCGACAGCAAAAACGACCGCACTTCGTGCCGGCCATAGTTAAAAATCAAGCTCTTCCAATCGGGGTGAAATCCCTTGCGCGGGTCGGCGTGCTCGTAGATGTGGGTGCCATCAAAAAGGGCCAGACTATGTTCGTCGCCGGGGAAATGCGCCGGTACCCAGTCGAGAATCACGCCGATGCCGCGCTGGTGCAGACGATCGACCAGGTACATGAAGTCGTGTGGCGTGCCGTAGCGGCTGGTCGGCGCAAAATAGCCAGTGACCTGGTAGCCCCAAGAGCCGTAAAACGGATGCTCCATGACCGGCATGAACTCGACGTGGGTAAAGCCGGTGTCGGCGACATACTCGGCCATTCTGTCGGCCATCTCGCGATAGCCGAGCGGATAGCCACCGCGCCCCTCCGAACGCATCCACGAGCCCAGATGAACCTCGTAGATCGCCATGGGAGCCCGCCGCGAGTTGCGCTCCTTGCGGGTCTTCATCCACTCGGCGTCGCCCCACTGGTAGTCGAGGCGGCAGATGACCGAGCCGGTCTTGGGCGGCACCTCACACAAAAACCCGACCGGATCGGACTTGTCCATACTGGTCTCGCTGCCGCGCGGCCACAGACGATACTTGTAGTTCTGTCCAATTTGCACGTGGGCAACGAATCCCTCCCATATGCCCGAATTGGCCCGCGCATGGAGCGAATGGCTGCGCCCGTCCCAGCCGTTGAAGTCGCCGACCACCGAGACTCGCTCGGCATCCGGGGCCCATACGGCAAAATAGCAGCCCTCTTGACCGTCGACTGTGGTCGGATGGGCTCCGAGCTTGTCGTAGATCTGAAAATGCTCGCCCTGGTTGAAGAGAAACAGATCGTCGTCAGTAATCAGTGTGAACGTCACGGCAGGTCGAGATTGCCATAGATGACGCACATTGGGCGAGTAGCAATCCACCAGGTATCAGCGGAGGCTATTTTACCGTCCATACAGCGGGCGGCTGGTGAACCCGTATCGCCTTGCCCGGGCCGGCAAGCTCGATAAACGCCGGTCCACTGTGCAGCGTGCCGCCCAGCGTGGGAATGACCCGGATGGCGGCGGTAAATGCCCTGGCCGGGGCGAGCGGATTGATGTGCAGAACCACAGCGCCCTGGGGTAGTTGGTAGCGAGCCAGGGCCTGGTTTGCAACCAGCGACTCGAGACTTGCTTCATCGACCTGAAGCCCGGCAGGCAGCTCGATGCGCATGCGCAAGGCGCGCCCACTCGGCGCAGTGGCTCGGACGGCGAGCTCGGCCGCCTTGCCCACTTCAGCCCGGGCTGGTGCAACCACCGAGAGCTCGACGCCAGATCGGCTGGGCGTTTTTTGCCACGGTACCCAGCTGGTCACCGACAGGGCAAAGCCGAGACCGGGAACAGCCGGCTGGGCCCGCACCTGCCACGTTCGCGCGCCGGCCAAAGGCACTGCGATCGGGTCAGCTTGCACCACCAGTACGTCGCGCACACGATCGCGATCGAGCGCTCCCCGGCCGATTACCTGGCCGTCCACGCTGAGCGTGACGGCGATGTTGGGCGGAATGGGGTCCCTGAACAGTCGCAGCACGGCCTCGAGACACACCTGGTTGGCACGGCCATCGCCCCAGCCGCGCTCCGGCGAGTAGCTGGATAGAAGAGACGCGCCCAGATCGGCCAAGAGTGCGTCGTTGCCCGTATTGTTGCCGGTCTCATCGCCAGTATTCTGGCCCTTCTGATCGGCCCCGCCACTGCCGGCAAGAGCCAGGACGGCCACAGCCGTGGCCTCGATTTGCGAGGGCGCAATACCGTCGGCGCGGGTCACACCCCGGGGAACTGCGAGCGCTTTAGCCCCGTCGTCCACCGCCCGGATCGCGGCGATGACACGCTCGCGCAGTGTTTGCGCAAGTGGGCCAGAAACCGCACCCGAAGCCAGAATGGCCGCAGCAGTATAGGGGTCGCGGACGTGCCTGGCCTGGCGTTCAAATGCGCCTGAAGCCCGAATTACCACGTCTCGGGCGGTACTGGCCGCACGGGCGCAATCGGCCGTGGCAACCAGCAGGCGCTGCAGTGACCAGCCAGACTCGCCTCCACAGGTACCATCGGGCGCTTGATGGGACTTGAGGTGCTGGACCGCACGCTGGCCGAGTCGGGTCAGGACAGGGTTATCCTCGTGGGCCAGAGCTGCGCGAGCGATCAGCGTCGCCGACGGCACGTCGAATACCCGGGCATGTCTGATCACGCGCTGGGTCGCCACGATGCCGAGAGCGCGCAGTGCCTCGCGATCGGGCTGGTCGCCCAGGGCTTGCAGAAGCTCGGGGGCAGTGCCGGCCAAGAGAAGTGCAAAGGCATCGTCGGCCACACCGCCGCGCTGACTCGACGCGGCCAGTTCGGAGCGGAGGATGGCCAGAGCACCGGGAAATACCAGCAGGCGCGCCCGATCGAGCTCGGCATCGGCATCCGCCGGGCCGGTGATGTCGAACTGGCGCGGCGCCGCAAGCGTGCCGGTTCGCGATTGCTTGACCGGGCGTCCCGTGGGCAGGACATCGATGGTGCGAACCACGGCATCTTCCTGGCCGAGTCGTGCCCGCAGGTGTACCGTCCCGGGCTTCTGTACCCTCATGGTGACATATCGGATCAGGCTGCCCCGGGCCGGTATCTCGACCGTCGCCCGGACCCGACCGTAGCCGCGCCCGCCCTGCCCGGGCCGGCCTTGCCCGGTCATCGTCTGGGTCTGGATGATGCCTTCGAGTTCGGCGCCGGCGGTTTCGAGCACCAGCGCTGCGGTGATGGTCTCAGCTGTGGTGTTGACCAGCTGTACCGGAATCCGCACTCGATCGCCCGCGCGCAAAAGCGGCGGCACGATGGGGTCGACATAGGCGGGCAGGGTACCGGTAAAGCTGGCCACGGCTCCGGCCTGGGCACCGGTCCGACTGTGGGCCAGAGCGAGTACGCGCCAGGTAGTGAGCCGGTCCGGTACCCGGACGCGGACCTCTGCCTTGCCCTGATCGTCGGTGACGACCGCAGGCTCGAACAGAAACGTTTCGGGAAACCACGACCGAGTCTGCGGCTCGCTGTCTGCTTCTGGCTTCCTTTCGGCGTCTTTTTGGCCGAGCTTGCCCTTGCCTTGACGGCGGGCCACTTCTTTTTTGAGCGTACTTCCCGCCTGCGCGACCTCGTTGAGTTCCTCGTTGCTCACCCGGGTTGATTGATCGGCAGTCAGGCCCTCGCCATGAGCCATCGCCTCGGCCTGGCGGGGTTCCATCGACGGCGCCACCCGGTCGGATTGCGCCTCGTTCCGCGGACTGCACGCCACCCATACCACCACGGCGACTGCGATCGCAACTGCCCCCATGCCGGTCCGTTCTTGGCAGGCCGAGATGGTATGGCCACAGTGGCCTGTCGTGGTTGTCGTGGCTCTTCTCATGGTTGTCATGGCCGTTTCCTCGCAACCCATCGCGACCAGTTTTCGACGTCTTCGGGCAGATGCGTGGCGACTGCGATGACCTGTCTCGGGTCGGTGAGCGCGAGCAGGTCGGCGGGCAATCGATGCAGGCGCAACCGGCGTCCAAATGAGTCGTCGATGCGGTCACCGCGCCGGGCACAGGCGTCGAGAGCTCGTTCCCACAGCTGGGCCATGGTCTCGGGTTTCATCTGTTCGCCGGCTACAGCGCTGGTTTCCCAGTTCCGGGCCTCGCTGTGGAGCTGGTTTAACACAATATAGAAGCGGTCGGTGAGTTCGGCGATGGGATCGAACGGTGTCTCGGCCGAGGCGTCGATGACCACGTCGATATCGGGTAGCGCCGGAATGGAGGATACGCGCAATATCGTGGCTTCAGCGGCATACTGGCCGCGAATTCGGCCCAGCACCAGAGCGCGGCTGTCGATGGCGCCAAAGGCGAGCTCGGTCATGGGAATTGCCGGCCTGAGCTGACCGAGCTCGTCGGGGCCAGGAAGGGGGACCAGCTGGGCCAAGCTCTCATCCACACCAATCAGTCCAACCGCCGCCTTTGCCCCCGAGCCGCCGATCTTGGTGGCGATACGCAACACCGCCTGGGCGCCTGGCGCGTAACGCGCGCGCTCCGGGGTCACCGAAACCGCAAGGTCATTGCCGGGCCGGACATAGACCAGTGCACGCGCTCCGCCCGCTGCGATCTGGTACCAGCCGCGGCCGTCTTGCGGAATCTTGAACGTCGCGGTGCGCGACTCCTCGCCGACGTCAATGGTCTCGCGATCGCCAAAATGCTCGACCGTGACCTTCTTGGGCAAGTTGCCGGTGAAACCGGGGCCGCGAATCAGCGCCACGGTCACCTCTCGACCGGGCTCGGCCAGGACCGGATCGGCGCGCAATCGCAGTTCGGGCACAGTGCCCGGCTTCATGCGCAACCTGGTTTCACCGGCTTTTTTGCCGTCGATCTCGGCCGCAACCAAAAGCTCGTACCCCTTCATGACAGTCGGCTGGGGGGCGACCGGCTGGTCGCCCGGATCGGGTCGGCGGAGCCAGTAGCGCACCAGGCCAACGCTATCTCGACCGGCCGGCTCGGGCAGAGCACGCCGGATGACCCGCGAAACCAGGCAGTGGGCAACACTCGCCGAAATCGTTTCAGCGCTCGAATCGGCGCCCGGCAGGCCGCCCGTCGGGCCTGCCGAAGCGCGGATCCACGACACCTCGATCCGCTGGCTTTTGGCTCGCACCCGCCAGGACAACACCCGAGCGAGCGGCCGGTCGATCGAATCGCCGGCCGCCCGAACGCCGCTCTGATCATCGCCCGGCAGGCAATCGCGGGCATCGAGCGCGGCTTCTTTGATCACGGCCTCGAGTCCCGTGGGCAGGTCGAACGGACTGACCACTTCGGTATCCAGTCTGGCCATGAGCGGCTGCTGGTATTGAAAGCGCAGCGAGTAAAGCCGGTCTTGCCCGGCCGGCAAGCGGCGGCGGCGCACGATGGAAAGGACACACGCATCCAGAACAGATCGGCCCCGTGCCAGGGCATCCGCGACCGTCCCGCCGGGCCCGACACGGAGCACCACATGGGCTTTCTGGGCCGATTTTTCGACCCATTTGGCGCAGCGCTCGAGCGGCTCGAGCCAAGTGTCCATCTCCGCTTGATCGACCAGCGGCGCGCCCTGGTTGGACACCAACTCGTCGGCCGCTACCCGTGCAACCAGCTGGCCGGGCGACGATCGCGAAGCGCGGCGCACGGGCAGAGGCGGAATAACCACGTTGACCGGTGGCCCGGGATCGAGCTGGATGCGCGTCACGCCGTCGCGGTCGAGCTCGGCTCGAATGCCCTCTTGCTCGACGGACCACGCCGGCTTGACCGTGATCGCTGCGCCGGAGAGCGGACGCCCGTCGGCCGTGGTAACCCGGAGATAGACACGATTGTTGGCGTCTTGGACCAGACCGCCGTCGAGCTCGGTGATCGCCTGCACCTGTATGGCGTCCTCGCTGAGCAACACAGAGGCCGAGCCGGTGACCCGATCGCCGGCCGGATCGATGGCGCCGAGGCCCGCCATCAGCCTGGCCTGGCCCTGAAGATCGGATGGAATGTCGGGCAGCTCGACGACAAAACGGCCGTTGGGCCCGGCCTGGGCCCAGGTCGGCAGGGCACCGTCGAGCCACGCTGTGGGCGGTGGCCAGCGTCCCACCACCCACCATTTCATCGCGATCTTGGCACCGGACACCGGCGCACCCGCACTGTACACCACCATGCCGCGCAGAACAGGTTTTTGGCCTGGTCCATAATACGACCGATCGGCGGTCAATTCGACGCGAAACCGCGGCAGCTTGAACGGCTCGACGGTAAACTTCGCCTGTCCCCGATCGCGGCCCGACTGCCAGGTTACCGACCAAGTGCCGGTGGCTGCCTCGCGGTCGAGTGGAAAACTGCCCGCCACCACGCCCCACTCTCCAGCCGTTGCTTTTTCTTCGAGCAAAACCTGACCCGATGGATCGCGAACGATCCAGGCACCGGGACGCCGGTCGATGGGAGCCAGATCGCGAGCGCGCAGGACCACAGCGCGAACGTCGACCTGGTTGCCCGGCTCGTAGAGAGGGCGATCGGTGATCACATGAATGCGCGCCGGCGCGTACAGGGCCAGCGGCAGATCGACCTGGCCGGCGCCGATCGACGAGTTGACATGGGCTCGCAGGACATAATCGCCGTCGCCGAGATCGCCGGGCAGGGCGATTTCGGCCCGGGTCTGTCCGCCATCGTGCTGCCACTCGGTCTGTTCTGCAGGCCGGATCGGCGTGGACTTGCCGTCCGGACCGATAAGTTCGAGTGTGGCCTCGGACTCGGCGACCTCGGCTTGATACCACTGGTCCGACACAGTCGTACTGTACAGTGCCACTGCCGTGATCAAGACTGTGCCCGTGCCGCCGCGGCGCAGATTCCAGCCGTCGATATACAGTTTCTGTCGCAGCTCACCATCCGGGCAATAGCGCGCAGTGATCCCGTATTTGAACCTGGCCGACAGGCAATAGTCGGACGGCCACACCAGGTAGATGACCACACCGAGGGCAATTGCGACCAGGATAGCGATTTTTTTTCGCTTTGCGAGCATGCTGTCTCCGGCTCAGAACGTCAGGGGTATAGCGGCGGCGCAGTGGCTTCCTCGGGGGGCGGAATCTGCAACAAGTCAGTAATGGTCGGCGCTATCTGGAGAGTGGACACCGGCTCGTGCACCACCGCGGGATCCCAGCCCGGAGCCATGATCACGACCGGCACGGTGCGGTCGTCTGGATTGGGCGAGCCGTGTGTGGTCCCGGTATGGTAGACGGTCGTGACCAAACTGTTGGGCGCCGGGGCGAAAAAAACCTCGCCGGACAAGCCCGGTACTACCGAGTTGCAGGCAAATGCATCCATGCCCCGACGCCTGTCGCATTGCCCGGCGATGCGTTCCGTGGGCACGGCGTAATCGATTCCGGGTATGGCGAGCACGGCCCGGGCAATGGCCTCCACAGCTGCTTCGCGACTGGCTGCGGATAGGGTGGCAAACACTGGTACCATGGAAATGCTGGACGACGATGTATGGGCGATCCACGCGCCCTCGCCGAGCACAGCAGACGCAGCGCGATTGGCGATCTTCGCGATATGGGTCACTTGTACGCGATGAGCGGGACGGCCCGCAGCGCGACTGTGTTCGACCAGACGGGTGGCGCCGTGATCGCTGGTCAACACCACAGCGTAGCCACCGCGGCCCACCAGGCGATCGAGTTCGGACAGAAAAACGGCCAGTTTGCGGTCGAGCCGCAAAAACAGATCGAGTCGCTCCCATGACTCCTGGCCCCAGTAGTGCCCGGCGTAATCGTGCGATGACAGGTTGAGGGCGACAACGTCAGGAATGTCGTCGGTGCCCAGAGACTCGCCGACAATGGCGGCGAGCGCGGCCTCGATGACCAAGTCGTCGCCGATCGGTGTGGCGCGCAGGGCCTTGGCCGGGTTGGGGGATTCGAAGATAGCGTGGGGAAAGGAGATACCCAGACCGTAATCCGGCCCCTCGCCAGCGGCCTCGTCGGCAATGCCGGTGACGCGGCGGTGATCTGTACTGGCGAGGGGAGTCCAGATGAACTGGAAACGGGGCTCGACGGGGTGTTTTGCAGCCAGGTCGTGCAGCCAAATCGGCAGATTTCTGGTATAGTAGCGACTGGTCGTCATGGCGGGCTGGCTCGAATCGTACCAGATGGCGAGATCGGGCCGCCTGCCCAGGGCAAAGACGGCACCGCGGGCCTTCAGACCAACGCTGATCGATTTGCCCGCGCCGCCCGTGGCATCGCGCAACGCTTCGGCGATTCCGCCGACACGGAGCCGCACGCCGGATATCCGCTGTCCCGATCCCGCGCTGTGCCCGGCCCCGGTGCCGTCCGGGTCGCCCTGGCCGACCACCCGGAAGACCGGGCTTGCAGGATCGTCGATCGCAGATACCGTCTTTTGAGAACTGGGCTCGTACCAGAAGTTGCCCAGGATTTGCGTCCTGGCCGGCGGAGCGCCGGTGCCGAGAGCGGCGTGACCGGGCGCGGTGAAGGTGGTTGAATAGGGAAACTCGGCAGTGGAAAAGTAGACCCCGCTGTCTATCAGCCTGGCGATTCCTCCGTCGAGCAGCGTGGAGTCGCGAACAAAAGTCCAGCTGGGCATCTGATCGACGATCGCCAATACGACCAGCCGCGGCGGCTGCGACGCCACTCGCTCTGGCTGTGGGTCCAATGGCCGGGCGGCGGGCGACCATTCTCGGCAGCCGTCGCTACACGCCGCACCCGTAAACGCGGTTAAACATGCGGACGCCAATGACAAGGCGACTCTCATCTGAGCGGACCAAGTTTTCGGTATTGGCGACTGTGGGTCAAGACTGGGAGCGGATGAGAGATCGCCAGACCGAAGTATCCAGGCGGGAGTAGACCGGCGCGATGTAAGCAGGCGCGCTATACTGCGTCGTCACGATGTCGTTGCGCTCCTTTCTCTCCGGTCTCGTTTCATCCAGCACTGCTCCACCTTCCTCGATACCGAGAGAAGCGTCGATCGAGTTCCTACAAACTCTGGTTGTGGGAGTTGGAACCGCGCGCAAGGCGGCCCTGGCGACGGACGGACAGCGTGTGGCGATCGCGACATCGCTCGGCGTGGCAGTTTCGAGAGTGCCGATCCAGGGCGCTGTGCGTGGTTTTCGCGAGACCGAGAGCTGGGCCTCTTCGGTGGCGTTTTCGGGCGACAGTCGCCGCATCATCGCCGGCACAGCCGAGGGCCGTGCCATCGTGTGGAGCGCCGATGGCCGCGAGCAGATCGCGGTATTTTACGGCCGGAGTGTGCAGACCAACGACCGAGCATTCGCGCGCCGCCGAGCGTTGTGAGATTGGACCCGACATGCCGAGTGATAAACCGTTTGACCGCCGCCAGTTTCTCTCCACTGCAGTACTCTCTGCCACCACCGCCCTCGGTGTCGCGGGGTGGGCCGGACGCGGCCATGCCGCCACCGAGTGCAAGGCAGCGGTGGCAACCGATTCGGGTCCGTTTTTTCCTCCGGGCACTATTCCCGAACTCAGCGATCTGGTCTCCCTGCCCGGTCGTACCGGACGGGCGCGCGGTCAGGTGCTGCACCTTGCCGGCACCGTGCGCGACAGCGCGTGCCGACCGCTGTCGGACGTGCTGGTGACCATCTGGCAAGCTGATGCAAACGGCCTGTACAAACACCCGCGCGGCGGCGACCAGAACACCCTGGACGACAATTTTGGCTATTTCGCCGCGCAAAGGACCGATCGCGACGGCCGATACCGATTTCGCACCATCGCGCCGAATAGCTACAAATTCGCCGGCATCACACGATCTCCGCACATTCATTTCAAGCTCGCGCACCGCGACCACCGCGCCCTTGTCACCGAGCTTTATTTCGCTGGCCGCAGAGACGACGAACTGCGCGAGATCGACCGGGTATTCCGTTCGCGTCCGGCCCGATCGAGAGATCGACTGATCATGGCAAAGACACCGGTATCCGGCCCACTCGCGCAGAGCGATCCAGGCGCGCTGGCCTGTGTTTTCGATGTACAGTTGGCTCGGCGAGCCAGATCGGGCGGGCGATAACACTGTTGCATTGACGCCACGCGCGTAATCTAATGGTAACCCCCGGCCTGGAGTAATTACCTGAAATGAATTGCATCACAGTCGGCATGTCGATTGCGTCGCCAGCCATCATGACATCACATCAGCACCGAAGCGCAGACCCGAAACGGGTGACTGGTTGGCGCGTCTGGCTCGTGGCGGGGTTTGTCCTGTGCACCTCGCTGGCAGCGAGTTCGTGCTACATGCGGCCGCACACTGCCGCGGCCGTTGCCAATGTCGCTGCCGCGGCCATCATCACCGCGGCCATCGTGGGCCAGTTGACCGTACTCGAATACCACGACTCACACTATCATCACCATCACTGCGGCCATCATCGCCGCTGGCACAACGAGCGCTGGGTCTACCACTATCACGGTCACTGGGAGTACTACGACGAATACAGCGGCACCTGGTACTACTACTCCGAATAGCACCTCTATGCTGTGCTGGGGGGTGAGGCCTGGGGTATGCTCGCGACCGTGGGAGGCAGAAGTCGAGCCTTGCGAGCTGCGTTCGAACGCCCTGGCGATCCGTCGGTGCGGCGGGTGGCGATTTGGCTCCGGGTGTCGACCGAGGACCAAAAGCTGGACTCGCAAAAACTGGCCGTGGATCGATATGTGCGCGCCCGGGGCTGGCAGGTAGTCAACCACTTCCACGAGCAAGGGGTAGGGGGTGCCGCGCAGTATCGCAAGGCGGTCGGCGAGATTCTCGACGGGGCCCGGCGACGGCACTTCGACACCGTGGTCATCTTTCGCGGAGATCGTTCCTTCCGGACCGCGGGCAAGGGATGCATGTTCATCGACGAGTTGATCGCCACCGGGTGCACGTTCGTGAGCATCGAGGATGGTATCGATACGTCGACCCCGGCCGGCGAGCTCATGGCCAAGATGGCCATACTCATGGCCGAGTGGGAGCGCAAGGCCATTCGCGCCCGGGTTCGTGCCGGTCTCGAGGCGGCTCGTCGCCGCGGTATCAAACTCGGCCGGCCGCGCCGGGCGATCGACGTGGCCCGGGCCCGCAAATTGATCAAATCGGGCCAAAGCATCCGGGCCACAGCCCGCGAGCTCGGCGTTCCGCATCGGACTCTCCGCCGGGCGCTGCAACGGCAGGCATGAGCCACCGGAAAAGGCGACTGCAGCAGCGGCTAGTCGTAAAGCATTGTTCGATCGTCTCGAAACCGGCTCGTCGAATCGGGCTTGCTCAGTGCGACACACCGGGCCCCAGCATCTTTCCGCATCGCGACTCAGCTCGGTAGCCGATATTCCGGCCTCGGACGCCACGTCCAGGTCGCGCAGACAGAGCAGATAACAGTCGGATTGTCCGCCGTGCCTGTCGCGCTACGACCCGTTGAGCTTTTGGTCTAGGGCAGCCCGCAGCCGTTTCAGCTGCTCGGGAGTCAAGCCTGCCAGCCGCTCCTCCGGGTCCAGGCCTGCCAGCCGCTCCTCCGGGTCCAGGCCTGCCAGCCGCTCCTCCGGGTCCAGGCCTGCCAGCCGCTCCTCCGGGTTGAAATGGCCCAGCACCACCTCGGCGCCGAGTGACTCGATGAGCCCCGCCACCATGTCCTCGTATCCTTCCAGTTCTTTTAGCTCTTCCATCGTTCGAACCTTTCTGATCCACGCGTTTGCCCACCACAGGGCTTTCGGGTCTTTGATCTTGGCCCTGTCATCGGTGAACACCCTGATAAAATCATCGTGCTCCGCATTGGCTACCTGATCGAGCAGAACTACGAGCATAGTATACTTCCTTCCCACCAGGCGCACATACCCGCCTCCAAGCAGCTCCGGTTCCACTTCGCATCGCTCGTATTCTCGCCGCAGCGTCGGAGTTTCCTTGGGTACCGCCAGCACCAGGCTCAGCTCGGACGCCTTCTCTATCACGCAGTCCTCTTCCGACAGGTACTCCGCTCCGTAGCTTATCAATTTGTGTAGATCTCGCCCGCGCAGACCGCTCGTCGGCCCCTTGAACTCAAGCAGCGCCGTGTCGGTCAGGTGCTGCCACAGGCCACGCATGACGTTTGCCTCGTCGTCCCGCCGCTCAGTGCTGCTGCGGCAGAGAAGCAATTGATCGGCCGACCTCGGCGCCAGTGAAAGAGTTTTGTCCACGGTCACTTGCCAGCCCGGCGGTTTTCGCTTCTTGATCAGATCCGCATACGGGTGGTGCCAGAATGTCTTCAGCGGACGCTCCTGGCCCGCGTCTGATTTGCGCCCTCGCAACAAGTGGCCTTCACGCTCCCTCATGGTTCCGGTACTGTAAATGGACCACCGCGGTCGATGACAAGTCGCCTGAGCCAGAAAAACCACGATAAATGGCGATAGTTCGCACCTGATGCGAACTTCGTGGCCGGTTCTCGACATCCACGAGCCTGTCTTTGCGATGCTCGGCCACAACCCTTCCGGCCGGCTCACTGTGACGTTTGGAGGACTTCAAAACGAAGTCCGGCTTTTTGCAGGCGCTCGATCAGCACATCTCCCATGGCGATGGCCGGAGTCAAAACTCCCGCCACGTCGGGCAGCCGGTCGCGGTCAAAGGCCAGACACAGGGCCGCTTCGGCGGCCATCTTGGCGGTTTCGCCGTAGCCGGGGTCGCCGCCCGAGACCCGTGTGATCACCTTTGTATTGTCGGCCTTGCCGACAAATTTGACCTCGAACCAATTGGATGCGCGCTCCCGCGCATCGGGCCCTTGGCCCGACTTTTTGCGTTCGAGCAAAAAGTTGCGAGTCGGTCCGAGCTGAGCCAACGCAAATACTACGCCGAGTCCGGCACCCAGCATGGCGATGCGATGCAGCGCGCGCGATACGCCGTAATGAGCGTAGCCGAACGACGGCCCATAGCGCTCGATGCCCCGCGCACTGCGCCGTACGATCGAGCCGTCGATGGTCGGCAAGGGGAACACCCAGCCTTTCAGATCACGGTGGTAGCGGAGACGCGGCTTGATCGCATACACCCGGCGCCCGCTCGAGCTCTCGGTCGATGATCGATCGGCCGTATTTCCGGCTCTGTGCGCGACCGTTTGCCTGCGCGAGGCGCGCAGCCGCGCCATCGCAGTGATCGCCGATTGCCAGGTGCCACCCGACACCGAGCCCCTGGACCGGACAAACCCCTCGATCTCGATGGGCACCCCCTCGGGCAATTGCTCGACCGTGTACAGAGCGCCCAGATCGTGCGGAATGCTGTCAAACCCGCAGCAATTGACAATGCGCCGGCCGCTCTCTCGAGCCTGGGCGTAAAACTGGTTGATCACCGAATCGACAAACTCGGGTTCGCCCGTGATGTCGACATAGTCGGCCCCACCGGTGATGCACGCATGAACCAGACGGTCGCCGTCCTTGATGAATGGACCCACCGTGGTGAGCACCACCCGGGCCCGCTGGGCCATGAACACCAGCGAGGCCCAGTCGTGCAATTCGGCCTGAATAACGCCTACCGAGGAGCAAGCCGGATTGCGCTGCTCGAGGGTGTTTTTGAGCTGTTCCAGCTTCTCGCTGTGGCGCCCGGCAATGGCCCAGCGCATCGGCTCGGCGCCGCCGTTGCCACCGCCGGCCTGATCGGCCAGATACTCGGCAACCAGTCGTCCGGTAAAACCGGTCGCACCAAAGATAACGATGTCACAGTCGCGCTGCGGTTGGTTTTGCGATGGCATGACGGCGAGAATAGCCCCATCGTCCGGTCAGTTCACGACCTCGTCGCGACCGATCGCAAGCCTGGTCAAATCGCCGCACCTTATCCGAAAAGACGAATTGTTTCAGCTATTTAAAAATAAAACAAGACCTGCGGGCAGCGCCGAGGGAGCGGTGGCGCATAATCGACTGTATAGAGGAATCGGGGATCGCTATGCGGTAAAATCTTTCTCGGCGGGTATCCATGGAGGACGAACGTCTGCAATTGACGATACAGCTCGAACGGTCGGACGACGAGTTGCGAGTCGACTACTACGATGGCAATACACAGCCACTGCTCGAAGAAACCGCGATCGTGGCATGGTCGAGCATCGGCAGGGATTTTCTCTATCAGGGCCGCGATGGCGAACTCGGCGGCCTCGATGGGGTGAACGCCGCGCTCGAGGTCGGCGATCAGGACGAGCTGATCCGTTACTTCACCCAGGGCACCCTGGTCGAGGTCGGGCACCTTCTGTTTTACGCTCTGCTCGGCAACTCGGAGCGATGGGAGCCGATCATTCGCGCGCTTTACGGCGAGCGCGGCGAGCCCCGGCCCAATCCGCCCCGGCGCAGCGTCAGGGTACGCATCTTGACCAGTTGTGACGAGCTGGTCGACCTGCCGTGGCGCCTCGCTGCCTGGAAAGGCAAATTCCTGGCCGAAAGTGGCTGGACATTCGAGGTCGTGGTACGCGAACGGGCCGAGCCGGATATCGAGTTCCGGGCCCCGTGCCCCATTCTGATCGTCGCTCCCGAAATCGCCAGCAAAGCCGACCTCGAACCCGACGAGCACATCGAGGCGCTGCGCGAGGCCCTGCCCGTGCAATTCTCAGACAGCTATATCCACGTGGTCAAGACGCGCGAGCAAACCCGCGCCGCGTTCAGGGACAAGCATCCGGGCGTCCTGTACTACTTTGGCCACGCCGAGATCCGCGACCGTCAAGTCTGCATGCTCTTTGGCGACGCCGACAGCGGCGTCGAGGCGGTCAGCGCCAACGACCTCAAACATCTCATGGACGGCCACTATCCGTATCTGGCTTATATCAACGCGTGCAAATCGGGCGCGGCTGGCTGGCATTCGGCCGGCTACCAGCTCTCGCCAGAGGTGGCGGTGGTGATCGGCAACGCGACCACGGCGTGGTCGCAACACGCCGGCCTGGCTGCGATCGCCTGGCTGACGCGCTGCCTGGGCGACGGTCACGATCCGGTCATCGCCGCCCACGCCGTGGACAAACACGTTTCGACCCGCGGATTCGAGTGGGGCATGCGCACCATTCACGCCAACTACGGAGAGTGGCGGGCCGAATCGCTGGCCAGACACGGACCGCCCAGGCCGATCGGTCTCCGTCTCGATCGAGAACGCAGTCGCGAACGCGCCTACAGCCGGGTCGTGTCGCTGGTCCGCGACGACAATCGTCGAGTCCAGGCACTGATCAGCTATGCCAGCCCCAGCAAGCGGCTCGATCTGTCCTGCCGCCAGCTCAAAGACCACCTCGACGACCACGCCAGTCACGTCGCCCACATCAGCTGGCACGAAGTGTCGTTTCCCCTCGAGCGCCACAACCTGCACACCGAACTGCACCACGAACTGGCCGCCAGCCTGGGCGCAAGCTCGGGCGAGTCGATCGAATTTGCTCTCCGCCGCAGTGCTCGCGGCGCCAACCTGAACGACACCACACCGGTGCTCTGGCTCAGCTGGGGGATGCAAGCTCGGGCCGAAATCAGCCCAGACGAACTGGCCACCTGGGCCTATTTCTGCAGCGAAGTGGCACAAGAATGCCCAGCCGACATCCGCCTGGTGACCTATCTGGCCATCGAGATCGCGACCGAAGGCGACCGCGATAGCGAGATCGACGAACTGGTCACCGGCCTGTCACTCGACTTTGTCGGCGACCCGAAATTTTCTCTCGAACTCATTCCGCCGCTCGCCGATTTGACCCCACTCGATATCGCAAACTTTCTCCTCGACCCGATCAACAATACCCGCTGCCCGCGCAATCTGATCAAAGAACTGTCGCAGAATCTATATGCTGCCACCAATGGCAACTATGCGCAGACCATCGAGTGGCTCGAACGCGCCGAACGCGAGGGCTGGTTCTCGCTATCGAGCAAGCTCAAAGCCAAACGATCCGCATGACGAGGCCGGTACACAGCCATGAGCTATACGAGATTTCAGCTGGTAAATCCCAAATACTCCGATAAGGAGCGCCAGACCTGTACCCGCGAGCTGGCCACCCGGCCAACCTCGCTGGCCACCATGCGCAGCCACAAAGAGGGAGCGTCCAAATTTCAGCCTTCAGACGAGCTGGTCACCGCGATCAATATCGCCATCGCGGTTCATGCCCCGCTGCTCTTGACCGGTGAACCGGGCACCGGCAAGACTCAGGTCGCTCATTATCTGGCCTGGTACTTCGGTATCGAGGACAATCTATTCCGCCTCGACGTCAGGTCCACGACCACGGTTAACGACCTCTTGTACCGATTTGACACGGTGGCCTATTTTCACGCCGCGCAGGATCAGTCTCGCCGGGGCGAAAAGCTCGACCGCGGCGAATTCATCGACCGCGGCCCGCTGTGGCTGGCCTTCGAAACCGAGCGGCCGGCCATCGTTCTGATCGACGAGATCGACAAGGCGACCCGCGACTTTCCCAACGACTTGCTCAATGTGCTCGACCAGCACCAGTTTGCGGTTCCCGATTTGCCCCACGAGGACAATCAGATCCCGGTGCGCAAGCTGCCCGAGGGCAAGGCGCCACCTATCGTGGTGATCACCAGCAACAGCGAGCGCCGCCTGCCCGAGCCGTTTTTGCGCCGGTGCGTATTTCACCACATCGAGTTTACCGAAGATATTCTGAAAAAAGCCGTCCAGGCCCATATCGGCTCGTTTCCCAACCTCGACTCGGACGTCATCGACATCGCCCTTTACCGCTTCATGGAACTCCGTCGCCGGCCCTTGCGAAAAAAGCCAGCAACTGCGGAGTTTCTGGTCTGGCTGAGCGTGCTAAGCGCCCTGGGCGGGATCAACAAGCGTCACGTGCGCGAGCCCAAACTGCGCGACTTGCCGGCTCTGGCCACGATGGTCAAGGACCGCGACGACCTGAGTAAATTGTGATGCGGTTCAATCCCGGCCTGGATGCGCTATTTCTGCTCTTACAGGAGGCCGAAATCATGGTCGGCCTGGAGGAGATCGCCCGGCTCAAGACTGTGTTTGCCACCTCGCCGCACCTGGATGAAGACGAACTGGGCCGGGTCCTCGAGGCCATCCTGGTCAAGTCGGTAGAGCAGCGCGCAGCGTTTCGCCGACTCTATGGCAAATGGCTCGACACGGCCAGAACATACATCGAGGGGATCGAGACCCGAGCCGAGGTCAAGCGGGACTGGCCCCCGCCCTCGCCCCCGCCCCCGCCACGATCCGTCCCTGACCGGCCAATCGATGTCTTGCCGACTGACCAGCCCGAGCCGTTGCGCACGTCGTATTTCAGACAAAAGCTGACCACCGGTGTCGTCGGGCTGGTTGTCATCGCCGGAGCGGCCGTGCTTTTGGCGGTGCTCTTCGCCATGGCCCAGTACAGCCACGAAACCGCAGACAACGGCCCGGTTGTCCTGAGAGCAGACGCCGGTCCACAGACCCGCGACGCCGGATCGTTTGTTGCCGAGGATGCCAGCATAACAGCGTCGTTCTACCGGCCGAACATCGAGTTTGTCCCCCATCAGCCGCCCGCGTTTAACTATCTGGCTGCCGGCCTGGTCTTGTTGTCGATGCTGGTCGGTATGGGCTTGTGGCTGCGTTTTGCTTACGGCCGCTGGCTGCCGTCGGATTCGTCCACACGCCGATTGCCCCGCGCTGCTCTGCTCGTCGCGCCCGGTCCCCTGCCCGGACGTGGACTTGGAGAAGCCCTTCTGCTCGACGAGGACGACGAAGAAAACCTGGTCTGGGGCGCAGGTCGCTTTGTATCCGAGCACGCCGGCCGAGATCTCGATATCGCGCGCTCGGTGAACGAGACCGCGGCAGCGTTCGGCCGGCCGGTGTTGCATTATGAAGCCGCACATTATCAGCGCGAGATCTGGTTGTGGGTCGATCAGTCTCTCGAATCGCCAGCGGCCCGGCATTTGGCCACCGAACTGGCCCGGTTGCTGGGGCGTGCCGGCGTGCCCGCCAGCAAGGCCGAATTTTGGGGAATTCCCGACCAGCTGCGCAGCGAGACCGGCGACGCTCTGATCGTCGACGAACTCGACGCCCGGCGCGACTCGGTGGCTGTGGTCATCCTGACCGATGGTCGCCTGATGGCAATCGCCCATCGAGCCCGCGATCGCCGGGCCCAGTTGCACCGTCTTCTGGCCGAACTATCCCGGTGGCCGCGGGTTACCTTCATCGATTTTGGCCGCGACCCCGGCCTGCTGGGTGCGCTGGTCGCGCCTTTTGGCCTGCGCGTCATCCAGCCCCAGGATTCGGCCGCAGCAGTCGGCGACGTGGCCGCGGGCGCAGCACCTCCCGAGTACAACGAACTGGCCGGGGACGCGCGGGTGTGGGCCGCGGCGTGCGCCCTGTCGCCCCGTCCTGTCGACGATCGCACAGCCCTATCGCTGCGCCGAATTCTCGGCCTGGATGTATCACCGTGGGTGCTCGAGACCTTGCGCGCCAGCGCGGCCAAAAAAGCCGGCGGGCTGCACTGGACCAAGGAGCACCGCGCAACCTTGCTCGACTGGCTGGTCTCGGCCGAACAGCTGCCCGCCGATGTGGGCAAGCGGCGCTGGCCGGGCAGATGGTTGCGACCGGTCACGGTCAAACTACCTCCGGGCGGTCTACTGGTCCGCATCGTCACCGCCTGGGACAGGTTGCTCGACGAGCGAGAACAAACACTGCGCAAGCAAATAAAGGACAAAATAGCCGGGCCCGGCAAGAGGGCCAGAGCGGTGTCCAGCGGGGCTGCGTCGAGCTGGGAGAACAGCCGCCAGGCCCAGGAGATCGCCCTCGAGCGCGCATTTATCCATCTATGGGATATGCCCAACCGGTCGACAGAGGCGCTCTACCAACTCTACCGCAAAGGCCATTTGCGCCGGACCATCCGCCATTATCTCGGCCACATGGCACCGGGCGAATGCGCCGATCACGCCGAGCAGCACAAGGGCATCATGGTTTTGCCGTGGCGGTTGAGTTACTTGCGCCAGGCGACTCAGGTCAGGCTGATCGAAATGGGTTTTGGCAGCCAGGCCAAGATAGTCGACGCCACGTCGTCGGTTCATCCCAGCATGCCGCGGCCCGGACGTCTCTATCTGGCCATCGGACTGTGTATCGGTCTGGCCGCTGGCGCGGTTGCCGCACTGCTGCAAACCTATGTATTCGACGACAAGCCGTCCCCACAAATCGATCATGTGGAGGCCGAGACTCGCGCGGCGCGGGGCTCCATCACAATGAACTGCAGTGGGGTGCCGAAGACGCAGTGCCGGGTCACGGCGAGCGCGCCGGTCCTGGCCCAAAAACCGGGCGATTCAGCGGTGCTGCGCAGTCGCGAAGGCAGGGATGTGTTCTCGATGGAGAATGCGCTGGAGGACGATGTGGTCGGGATGGCAGTGCAGGAGATCGCAGCGGGACAGACTGCGCGCGTGACCTGGTCCGAGGACCTGGTCACACCGTGCCAGGGCCAAATCGCCACGCCGTATGGTTCAGTTGAACTCTTGCGGTGCAATTCGCGCAACACGCGAGTGGAAGGCGAGGACGGGCGGTGGAGTTTTGCTGTGATTTACGGCGGCGATGGCACGGCAAATAGTGACAGAAGGTACCGCGACATGGCTCGCAGTGTCGCATTCGAGCTACTCGACAGCGGATCGGTCGACGGCGTGTATTTGTTCAGCTCGATGGAGGCATTGCCATGGGTGCCGCTGAGCAGACTGGCCCGCCCGAAGGAAGGCTATTTTCCGCTCGAAGACACCAATGATCAACTTCTCGTTGTCGTGCCCGGGGCACCCGACAACCAGCGGCGCCTGGCTGCCAATCTGGCCGAATACACGGGCAACGCGGTTGTGCTCTCGGCCGACAAACTCGGCCGTCTGTCGGGGATCACCGACGATTTTTCCGGTTCCACAGCGCTGCAAGCGCAGCTGGACGACCCGTTAGCCGACATTCTGTCTGGTGATGCGAGTCAGTTTCAGATACAGGGCCAGGGCAGCTGCGGCACTGAGGGCGAGCGCTGCTGCAACGAGCAACTCGACGGCGACAAATGCCGGCAAGCGCATCTGGAATGCCAGGACCTGATCTGCGTCAAACGAGCGACCGTGTGTCAAAGCGACGAGCGGCAATGTGGCGACGACAATTTTGTCCAGATATGCAACGCCACGCGTACCGGCTGGGACGACCTGCAGGACTGTGGCAACAACGTGTGTGTCGCCGGACAATGCCTGCCCAGGCGGTGCAATCCAGGTCAGCGAGGCTGCGTCCAGGGCGGTCGTGCGACTGCCATCTGCAATCGAGACGGCACCGGGTGGATCGAGCAAACGATCTGTCAAAACGCCATTTGCGTGGACGGCCAGTGCCGGACCAGGCAATGTGAGCCGGGCGCGCGGCGCTGCCAGTACGGCAATACCTATTCTATCTGCGACCCGACCGGGACCAGCTGGCAAGAGCCGCGTTCGTGTGGCCGGGACCAGGTCTGCGTGGGCGGCACCTGTCAGAGAAGGACGTGTACTCCTCAGGAACAGAAGTGCAGCGACGACGGCACGGTGCTCATCACGTGTAATCGGACCGGCAACAGGCGATCGCGGGTACCGTGTTCCGGGGATCGCCTGTGCCGCGACTGGGGATGTCGCCGAATCGAGGCGGCGCGCATCGATTTCGAGTCGCTTCAAATCGAGCTCGTACGAACTGGCTCGGCGCAGCTCGAGCAGCCTGCCCGATCCGGCGTGCCCGGGCAAACAACTGCCAAAGAGAAGGGGATCGTCAATCGATCCATTTCCGGTTTTACTCTCGAATGCACGGTAAACCGATCGCGGCCCATTGTCTGGAAACGCTTCTTGCTGGGTCGAGCGGGCACTAAGCGCTCGATCACGGTTCCTTTCGAGCCGTCCTACCGCACGCTCACCATCGAGTATCGACTGATGCGCAACGGTGCAGTGGTCAAATCCGGGTCGTCGCAACGCCACCTGTGGAATCTCGATGCCGAGAAGCGCAGACACAGTATGCCCATCGATATTCGATTGCCGCGAAATCCCAGTCCGGTCCGGACAATTCGCATCACTCTCGAGTATTCCATCGCGATCGAGCTAGAAGAGGAGGATTTGCTGATGAAATAGCCGGGGCAGTTTCCGCCGGGAGTCTGGCCAGACCGGGCGCCGATGCAGTTCCACGCGCACGTCAACTCCGATAACCTGTTGGTTCGCCATGTTGTTTGCCGATCAGCATAGCGTGGACTGTTCGCGGACTGTTCATGGACTGTTGACGAGCGTGTACGAGTCGGTCGCGTCGCCGGTATGCCGCGATTCATGTGCGGTTACCGGGCTGACGTTGTTGGCGTGGTTTGTGCTGAAGTAGCCAGCGTGGTATCCACTGTGGCGTCGTGCTCACCGGTGGACATGACCGCCGGTTCGATGGATGCCGGGCCAGACAGATGACATAATAGTACTGAGTGTCGCCCGGCAAGCCAGATAGGACCACGCCAATGGGAGCCGGCATGAGCGGTGTTGCCCGAGAGAAGCGTGCAAAAACCGAAGGGGGTGCGGTCACTCTGTCGGCCGCGCCCGATGGATCGCTCCAGGCCGGTGATGCGCGGTGTTACTTGCTCTGCTTTGCTGGCGATTCGTCCGCGGTATTCCATTTGCCGACCAGCGGCGAGGTGGTGATCGGACGCGCGCCGCAATGCGATCTGTACCTGGAGGACAGAGCGGTGTCGCGCCAGCACGCGCAGCTATTGATCACCGACACCGAGGTGCGGGTGACCGATCTCGACAGTCGCCACGGCACCAGGGTCAACGGCGAGCGCTTGCGCCGGCCGGTATACCTCATCGCCGGTGATGTCATGACCATTGGCAATCAAACCCTGGTATTTCACCGATTCGCCCGGCCCGGCACCAGCCGCGGTTTGCTCGACCCCACCAGCCTGCGGCAACGGCTCGAGGAGGAGATCAAACGATCGGTTGATTACGATCGCAATGTCGCGCTGCTCTTGTTCGACCTGGCTGGGCCATCAGCTGGTTCCAGCCGCGCGGATGCGACCGATGATTCAGACGACGCGGCCGGTGTCACCCCGGTGGATCGGGCCGGTATTGTCGCCGCTCTGGCCGGCCATGTACGGCTCATCGATGCCGTCGGGTTTATCGGCCAGTCACAGCTGGCCATCATCATGCCCGAGATCGGCACCCAGCACGCTGGCGCTGCTGCCAGCGTGCTCCTCGCCGAACTGCCCGCGCCGGTCCAGGCCGGCATCTCTTCGTGCGCCGACGATGGCTGCGATGCAGATACACTGATCAGCGCCGCGCGAGCCGCAGCCCATGCGGCCGGGCCGGGAAACTGGACAACTGCCGCGCAGGCCGCTTCGGTGGTGGACATCGCCGGGCGTGCCGTGGTGGTGGCGGATCCCGCCATGCGACGAGTGTACGATCTCATCGAAAAACTGGCCGCAAGCGATCTGCCGATTCTGATCACGGGCGACACGGGCACTGGCAAGGAGATCGCAGCAGCGGCAATTCATCACTACTCGGATCGCAACCAGGGACCATTTGTGCCCATCAACTGCGCAGCGCTACCCACCAGTCTGGTCGAGAGCGAGCTTTTTGGCCACGAAAAAGGTGCCTTTACTGACGCCAGGGCGGCCAGACCAGGGCTTTTCGAGCGCGCCCGTGGCGGCACGGTATTTCTCGACGAGCTGGGCGAGCTGGACCCGGCCATCCAGGCCAAGTTATTGCGGGTCATCGAAACCCAGCGGGTGACGCGGGTTGGTGATGTGCGCGAGCGCGCCATCGACGTCCGTCTGGTCGCGGCCACCAACCGCGACCTATCGGCCGAGATCAGCGCCGGTCGATTTCGTCAAGATCTGTTTTTTCGGCTCAGTGTCGCCCGTATCGTGTTGCCGCCGCTGCGCGATCGCCGGCGCGAAGTCGCCATATTGGCCCGGCTGTTTGTCGCCAAGGCGTGCCAGCGAGCCAAGCGCCCGCCGCTCGCGATTGCACCTGCGGCCATGCACCGGCTCTGCGCTCACACCTGGCCGGGCAATGTGCGCGAGCTCGAAAATGCCATGAAGTACGCGGCCGCCACGGCCACAGAACGGGACACCGAGATCGATGTGTGGCACTTGCCCGAGGGGATTGTGCCAGCCGATGACGCGGCAACTGATAAGGCCCCGGTCGGTGAGCTGTCATCTCCTGGCCAGGCGCCCCGGATCGGCCCGGACGAGTTTCGCCCGATCAAGCAAGAGGTGCAAGAGCTCGAACGCGCCCGCATGATCGAGGCGCTCGAGGCCACCGGACAGGTGCAGAACAAGGCCGCAGCCCTGATCTCCATGCCGCTCAGGACGTTTGTCACCAAGCTCGAGCGCTACAAGATCCCGACCGGCCGCAAGCAGCGCGGATAGCCCGGACAGTGGCCATTTATCGCCGCACAACGATATGGCCCAGGACAACGCCGCCTTTTGTGTAGCCAGCTGGACGCGCTTTGGTCGTGGCCAGATAATCGTCAATGGCCGGGTTATAGTACCGTCTCAGTGGCCGGGTATGGAATAATTGTGGGTTTTTGAAGATATAGCCTTCAGTCCGACAGTCGTCATAGTCGGTGGGTGGCTCGACTGTGCCACTGCCGGTGGTGGTCGTGCTGGCAGCGGCATTGGCATAGTTGCGGACACCGTCGTAGCAGGTCTGCAGCTCCACTCGCTCCTGATCAAGCCTGGGGCCGGCGTCTATCTGAGTCCACACGATGCCCTCGAAGCCATGGGCCCAGTTGTCGTTGGGGCTGCCGGGACAGGTCCCAGCCCAGCCGCTATCGCAGCAGCTGCGAACCGGACAATATCCAGGTTCCGGTGGATGGAGATGGTCGGACACAGGACTGGCGTAGTAGCCGCGTACAGTGGTGAGGGTGCGGCCCGAAGAGTGCCGCCAGGTATACAGGCCCCGGTCGTAGATGGGCGATTCGCTGACGGTGAGGGCGCCTCTGTTGCGAAGACTCGAGAGCAAAATTTCATCGCAGAACTGGCCACTGGGGTCAAAACGCGGGTCGGGCATGCGCCCCACACAGAAGTCGGGCTTCACGGTTTGGAAGCGGTACTTGCTCACACAGATGGCTCCCATGCCACCGGATGCCCATCCGCCCTCGAAATACGGTTTTGTCGGATCGATCGACTGGGATTGGTCCCAATCGTCGAAATAGTCAGGCTGGCCATGGTACCTCTTGTCCGGGTTGGGTTCATTCGGATCGAGGCTCCACATGCCAACTGTCGTACCGTCAAACGTGCCCGGGATGTTCTCGGCGCAGGCATCAAACATGGCCATGCGCGTGCACGCCTGGTATTCATCGACGTCGTCCCACGGGGGCCATGCCCAGTAGCCGATGCATTTATAGGCCACGGCCTCGGTGCAGGCAAATGTGAACCATTGATCGGTCGAGCTGTTCGGCCCGTACAGGCCGAGGTCAGTCCAGCGTCCCTGAACCGGCACGGCGCACGAGTCGGGACAAAGATCTGACCATGCCTCCTCCCCGCCTTCGCGCATCGTCACCCGGTAGTGGATTTTCGCGCTCGTCGGTTGGTCGCTGCAGGACGTCTCGTCGGCGATCTCATGTTCGACGCGAAATTGCCAGTTCGATGAGCTGTCGAATATCACACCATCGATGAGATCGCCGTCGGTGCGCTGCAAGGTTGTCCCGACCAGCGATACTGTGACATCGCCGTCAGTTTCGCTGCGGGCCGTGGCCAGATCGGCGTATACGTAGTTTCCGCGGCTGTCCCGTGGGGCCAGCTGGCCGATCAGCTGCCGGCCCTGCTCGTCTACCAGAAAATCCTGATCGGAATCGATGGCGACTGTGTGATTGCCCCGTGGCGAACAGCCAGCAACCGCAACTACTACTAACAACACACTCGTCCTCATGTTCATGAGAGTGCCTCAAGAGCATTTTTCATACCAAGATCCCATTGTCGATCGCCGAGCCCACTCCCGGTCGAGATGCATCGCGTTCATGCAAAGTGGTTGCAATGGACCCAACGGCCGAGCCAAACGGTCGCGCCAGCTGAAATACGGCGTTGCATGTGGCTGTATTGCGGGCGTATTCTGCCGTGTGAACCAAGGAGTACCCATGAGGAAGTACGGTCCCATCTGCATCGGTGCAGTGATTTCTCTGCTGTTCACGGGAACTGCAGCAAATTCACAGCCGCCTGGGTCAACTGTGCTTTGCCAGAGCTACCCGGACAGCGGTCAGTGCGTCGCGGGTGATGCCCAGTGCACGATCTGTCACACGGTGCCACCGGAGAGAAACCCGTTTGGGGCCGCGGTCTCCGCGGAGCTTGCGCCCGGCGAGACAAGACCGTTGCCCACGAGTACATTCGTCGCCGCCTTGCCCGACGCCCTCCACGCCGTGGAATCAGCCGATGCCGACGGGGACGGTGTGTCCAATCTGGACGAAATCCTGGCCGGCAGCTTGCCCGGCGATCCCGGCAGCACACCTGGCGCAGCGGCGTGTCCGCGGGCGGGTAGCAATCCCGACTATGCGGTATGTGCGTATGATCCGGCATACGCGTTCAAGAAGATGATGCTCGATTTTTGCGGCCACTCGCCGACCTGGGATGACATGGAGGCGTTCCGCGCGCTGGCCGACGAAACTGCACAGCGCCAGCACATTGCCACCGGGCTCGCAACCTGCCTGGACAGCGAGTTCTGGCTCGGCAAAGACGGCGAGTTGTGGCGCATCGCCCACCCCAAGGTTCGCCCGCTGCAGGCGCTCAAAATGGGCGATGACCGGGGCACGATTCCGCTCGCAGACTACTACGACGACTACAACCTGTTCGTGTACACGCAGATCGACGACCACGACGCTCGCGACGTTCTGCTCGCGGACTACTTCGTCCAGCGCAACGGCACTGTCTATACACGGGTCGACGAACTGACCGGCCAGAACATGCAGCGCGACCGCCGGGCCGGCTTTCTCACCACCAACTGGTTTCTGGTCTACAACATCATGTTTGCGCCGCTGCCGCGCGCGGCAGCGGCCCGGGCATACCGCTCGTTCCTCGGCCTGGACATCGCCAGGCTGCAGGGGCTCGACCCAGAGCCAGGCGAGCTCGTCGACTACGATGGCAAGAATGTGACCGCGCCGGCCTGCCGCGTGTGCCATTCCACACTGGACCCGCTGAGTTACGCGTTCAGCAACTACAACGGCGTGACCGGCCGTCGCCCCGAATGGGGCACCTACAACCCCGCGCGCCTGGAACGGTATTTTCCCGACCAGAACCCGACCCTGTACGAAATGCCGGAGAACGGAGTGGTGCTCGGCCAACCGGTGAGCAATCTCAACGAGTGGGTGCAGGTCGCTGCTGCGAGCGACGCGTTTGCGCGCACCACGGTACTGGACTACTGGCGGCACCTGCTCAAGCGCGAGCCGCTCACCGCGGAGCTGCCGGTGGTGGCGAGCCTGATCGAGGCATTCCGCGGCCGCCACAACTATTCGGTTGAAGCCATGTTGCACGAGTTCGTGCAATCGGAGGTATACGGTGCACCGTAGCGCTACTCTATGGATCATCATCCTCATCGCGGTGACCTTTGCGGTCTCGGCCTGCTCGTCTGGTTCGCCCCCGCCGAACGCAGACCCACCCGGCGAGCCGGAGGACATCCGCTCGCCCAAGGCCACAGTGCAATTCAAGGGCAACCGGCGTCTGAACAATGATCTCGCCCGGGCGCTCGGCCTGCCCGGCGAGCGCGTGTGCACCGAGCTCGGCAGACTGCCGTGTACTTCGCAGGTCCACGTGATCACGCTCGGTGGCGTGGAGCCGTACCGCCTCGGCCTGCAACGACCTCTGGCCCATACTTCGGCCACCACGCCCATCGCGGTCGATCGGGTGGTGATGTTCGCGTGCCGCGAGCGCGCCGACGAGGATCTGGCCGATCCGGGCAACGCACTCATCTACGCGGAGCTGTCGATCACCGGCGGACGACTCGCTGTGGACGAGCCCAGTGTGGCCAATGCCATCGACCGGCTTTACAAGCGCGGGCTCCTGCGGCCCGCGACAGCTGCAGAGGTCGGCCATTTGCGCCAGCTTTACCGCGACATCGAGGCAACCGACAGCCAGGCCCCGGCTCGGGATTGGGCCGTGCTTGCGTGTTTTGCCGTGATGTCGTCCATGGAGCAGCTGTTCTACTGAGGAGCGCGGAGAAACCGATGACTCGAGATAGTGATTCTACAACGCGGCGTCTGTCTCGCCGCGGCTTCATCAAGGGTATCGTCGCGGCGGCCACCGCTGGTGGCGTGGCGGCGGGTATCCCGACGCTGCTGCGCGATCCTCGTCGCGCCCGTGCTGGCGGCGACCCGGATCGAAAGCCGACCTTCCTGGTCGTGTTTGCAACGCCCGGCGGCGCATCCATCATTGACGCGATGCTGGCGATACGCCACTCCGAGTCCGCAAACTTCGAGCGGCTGAACTGCTTTCCGGACGAGGAAGTCATCAGCGTGCCCGACTCGCCCTTTCGAGCGGTCGATTTGCAGCGCGACTCCATAGGACCAATCCCGTTTCCGCTGGTAACCAAACAGTCGGAGTTTGTTGCCAGGCACAAGCGTGACATGATGGTGGTCACCGCGACCACGACCAGCCTCACCCACAGCATTGCCCAGAAGCGGTCTCTCACCGGCAACAATGCGTGGAACGGACGCACGTTGCAGGAAGCAGTCGCAATCGAGTACGGCGCCGACTACCCGATCGCCAATACGAACATGGGCTACGATGGCTACATCGAAAGCGGCGATGATCCCACAGTGCCCGCCTGGGCGCGCAACGAGCCGATCTCGCAGGCTACTCTGTGGCCGCTCGGCTTGCACAGCAGTCGCGGCCTCAAGGACCTGCCGGATCCCGAGCTGATCGACCTGGCGCGCAGCCTGCGCAACGGCAAGCTGGATCCGGAATCCACGTTCTATCGCACGTTCGAGCTGAGCGAGCGCCTGCAGCGATGGCGGAGCCAGCGCGGTGCATCGCAACGGCGCATCGAGGCCAACGATCTGGTATCCAAACTCAACGCGATCCCGGACAGCCCGGACTTTCCACTCGCGGAGTTCGGCTTCGCCGCGTCGCCCGACGCGGCGCGAATGCAGCAGATCTTCCCGGACCTGCTCGCCGACCCGCTGGAGGCGCAGGCCGCCCTGGCGTTCCTCTTGCTCAAGTATCGGGTCTCGGTCACAGTGACCATCTCGCCGACCTTCGCCAGCGTGATCTTGCCCGGCAGGCAGCTGCGCACAACTCCGTTGGCCTTCGACTACTCGCATACAGCGCATCGGGCCGCCCAGGCCGCGATGTGGAAGCGAACGATGGGCATGGCAGACCGCCTCATCGATCTGTTGAAATCCGAGGAGTTTGAGCAGGGCCAGAGTCTGTGGGATCGCACCGTGCTGTATTTCGCCACCGATTTCGGACGCCAGAAGCAGCGCATCAACGCGGCCGACTCGTTCAGCACCTCCCACGACGTCAACAATGGATTCCTCGTGATGTCGCCACTGGTCAATGGAAACAGGGTTCTGGGTGGGGTCGACCCGAACACCGGTTTGACCTACGGCTTTGACCTGAAAACAGGTCAGCCCGATGTACATCGGACGACCCAAGAAGCCGAAGTGTACGCGGGCCTGCTCCAGGTCTTGGGCGTGAGCACCACCGGGAGCGGGCTGCCGGACGTACCGGCGATGCGACGGGGTTGACCGCAAACCGCGCTGCTCATTGGCCGCCGATGGAGCGGGGCTTTTGGCATTTTCATAGAACCTTGGTTCAGGATTTTGGGCCAGCCGCTGCCGAATCGGCCATGGCCTGCCGCAGGATCCGGATCCGGCTGTCCAGAACGTCGTAGTCCATAAAGGTCCCGCGCAGGTGCCGGTGGCCGGTCGAGGCGTCGAACGCTGTGCGCCCGTGCAGCACACGCCGGTTGTCGAACAGCATCATGTCGCCGGCGTTCAGTCTGAATCTGAGCTCGAACCGGCGTTGTCGCAAAAGCGCTGCAAACCTGCGATGAGCGCGATAGACCGCGGCCATCAGATGGCCTGGCACGCTGAGCGCTCCCATGAGCGCGATGCTGAACCGGATCTCGGTGATTTCGCCGTCCGAGCCCAGCCGGATTGCCGGGGAACGATAATGGATGTCGTTGTCGACATCGCGGAACCGGAAATCCAACGGGATTTGGGTCAGCAGATCGAAAGAATCCGGAGCCGTTGTCCGCAACTCGTTGGCGACGCGGAAACCGTCGACCAGGATCGACTCGCCGCCCCCGGCCTCGTTGATGAGGCAGTGAAGCAGCTGGTAACCCGGCGGGATCTCCCAGTTCGGCAGGTCCGTATGGGACATCAGGGGCAGATCCGTGTAGGCATTGCTGTTTGGGTTCATCATCGAAATGACGTCCCAATCGGTGCCGAAATTGGTCTTCCGCGCCGGACCGATGCGCTCGGCAAAGCGCAGCGTCTCGTGTTTGTCGGTGGGCACGTACCGCAGCAGTGCGACGCCCCATTCGCGCAGCGCCGTCAGCCAATCGAGAAAAAGACCATTGTCCGCGCAGACCTGGCCGTACTTCGCCTCCGGGATGTCGGCGATCTTGGATGCGTCCCACAGGACCCGGGATATCGTTTCGGTTGTTGTTTCAGTGGAGACGTCGCCGGCGTAGCAGGTCGCCCGCAGCCAGTCGGGTTGGAAGACGCTGACATGACCATCACCCGGCCAGATCAGTTTCAATGCGCCATTCCCATCAATTTCCGCGTGCGCCGGTTGTATGTCCTCAGGGACAGTCAATAGGTCGAATAACCGTTCCTGGGTGTGGGGGTGTCGGCACTTCTGGCATCCGCAGTTGTCGCGCAGCCAGATGTGGTGGAACTCACCGTAACTGCCGTCCGCTAAGCGGAGCTGAACCGATTCCGGTCCGGTTTTCAGATCTGTTATCCGTGAACTCATGTCCACCTCCGAAAGCCTCGTAGTCCGTATAATGCCTCGAGCGATCGATTGGTATCAAGCTTCTGAGATATAGCCTAACGGGCCTTGTTCGGAAATGCACGCACGCGAATGCCGGTGTTGGCCCGGCGGTGGTTCTTTCTGCGGCGGCACTGCAGGCGCTTAACATTGCTGCTCAGTGATGGGTTACTACCCCCGCCGACGCAGCTTTCGCGCGAAGACGTCGAGTTGACCAGCAACCATGGCGGGCGCGAACTCTGAGCTTTCGTTCAGTGGTAGGCCGCTTTGATCTGTGAGTAAATGGACATATAGTCCGTCCGGAGTGGTTTGTTTTGATGGTTGATCAACAAAGTGGCACCCTAGTCCCCGAGGGACCGGCCAAGTTTCTGCGTATCCTCCCATCTCACGAAACTTGCGCGCCAGTCGCCCCGTTATCTCCGGGGGAGAGTGAGGTGCCCGACTCTAACCGAGATGCCGGGCCCAAATGAGTGATCTAGTTGGAACAGGGCGATACAAGATTGCCACCAAAGGGATTTTCCGAGACGTCAACCCCCCGATGGCTACGCTGTCGAAGCTCATTATCCTGGGATTCGTGCTGGTCGGCGCTTTCATGCCTACCAGCACAGGTGAGTTCTTCAGTGGTCTGCAGAGTTGGATTCAGACCAAGCTGGATTGGTATTATGTTTTAACCATGTGCATATTCATGTTCTTCATTTTCGGGACGATTTTCTCGAAATTTGGAGACATTCGGCTCGGTAAAGATGATGAACGGCCGGAGTTTTCGACCTTCTCATGGTTGGCCATGTTGTTCGGTGCCGGCATGGGTATCGGGCTTTTGTTTTGGTCGGTCGCCGAGCCGATGTACCACATCCAGTCCAATCCGTTCCTGGCTGAAGGGCAGGCAAAGACGCTGGAAGGCGCCAATATCGCCATGCAGGTGACTTTTTTGCATTGGGGACTGCACGGCTGGGCGGTGTATGTGGTCGTTGGAATGTCACTGGCCTATTTTGCCTATCGCAAAGGCTTGCCGTTGACCATTCGCGCAGCGCTGTATCCCCTTGTCGGCAACCGGATTTATGGCCCAATCGGTCACGCTTCGGATCTATTGGCAATTTTCGGCACCGTATTCGGTGTGGCGACGACGTTGGGTCTGGGCGCCGGTCAACTTACTGCGGGACTCAACCATCTGTTTGGCCTGCCGGATGAATCTTGGGTCAAGTTTGCCCTGATCATGGTCATCTCCACCGTTGCCACCCTCTCCGCGGTGTCCGGGGTTGGCAAAGGCATCAAGTTTTTGTCCGAATTGAACGTGTGGCTGTCGATCGTGATCATATCGATTTTTATTTTGGTCGGTCCGACAGTGTTTGTATTAGGCTTCTTTGTCACCAATCTTGGCGACTATCTTATCAACTTTATTCCGTGGGGTTTCTGGGTCGATCCCCAGGCAGATCGTCATTGGCAGGGGACTTGGACCATCTTCTACTGGGGTTGGTGGATTGCGTGGGCACCGTTTGTGGGAATGTTCATTGCCCGTGTTTCGCGTGGACGCACGATTCGTGAGTTTTCGGTGGGTGTCCTGATTGTTCCAACTCTGATCACCTTCTTCTGGATGGCCGTTTTTGGTGGCACCGCCATGCACCAGGAATTGCTTGGCGCCGGCGGCGTCATTGATGCGGTAAATCAGAGCATTTCGCGCCCATTGTTCACTGTAATCGAGAATTTTGATCTTGGGTTCATCGGTGGCGTCATCAGCTTGCTTTGTATGATCCTGATCATTACGTACTTCGTAACCTCATCTGATTCCGGCACGCTTGTCGTAACGACACTGATTGCCATGGGCAGAGAGCAGCCGCCAATTTCCTACCGGATTTTCTGGGGTATGGGCGAAGGTGCAGTAGCGGCGGTGCTGCTCTATTCCGGTGGATTGAAGGCCCTGCAAACCGCTTCGCTTGCTGCGGGTTTGCCGTTCTCGATCATCATGTTCCTGATGATGTGGGGACTGATCAAATCGCTCAACATGGAACCGACGTTGGTGACGGATGCCGGTGTCCATGATGAAGCACACGTCGTGGCAGACTGAACAACCAAGGTGTTTCTGTTTAGTTTAGTCAGCTATATCGGCACAGATGCGCAGGCCGATTTTTCTCGAGCGCATGCTTCGAAACACGCCTGTATCGCGGTTGACGCTCAGGCTGTTTCTCGACCGAAGGTAGTAGTCGCCGCCGCGACGGACGACTCTGGACGGGCTATTTTCCACCGACTCGACCCACTCCCACACATTGCCGGCCATGTCGGCCAGACCAAACGGACTGTCTGAGCGGGGATGGGAGCCGACTTCGTCCACTCCGTAGCCGCCTGGTTTTCTGCCGTAGGTGGCGTCGTGGTTGGCATCGTCGGGGGCCAGGTCGTCACCGTGGGGATAGAGACGCCGGTCGGCCCCGCGCGCTGCCCGCTCCCACTCGTGTTCAGTGCACAGCCGGGCGCCAGGAATCCGGCCTGTGCGGTCGAGCCAGGCGGTGTAAGCCACGGCGTCGTCCCACGAGATGCCGATGACCGGAACATTGCGCCACTCTTGCTCGACCCGTACTGTGCGCTGCCTGTAGCGCAGAGGTTGGCCTTCGCGCACCCGATAGATGACACCGGGCGCGGGCTGAAAATGCAATTCGAAGGTGCCGTCGGCGCGCTCGGTAAGCTGAGCCCTGGCGTCCTGGGGGCGGCGGATAGCCCGCTCGTGGGCGGGCAAATCGCGCAGATATGCCATCCATTGCGCCATGGTCACTTCGGTGCGGCCGATGAGATAAGCCCCGGTGTGCACGGTGTGAAGCGGCTGGGCAACCAGGCCGATGCGGCGGAACTCGTCGTCGAGATCGCTGCCGTAAAGAAAGCGTCCGGGCGGAATGTAGACAAACCCCTCGGGCACGACACTGCGCGCCGGCAGACGCAGAGTGACCTCATGGCGCTCACCGCGCTGCAGGCGGATGGGATAGCGAAATGATGCACGGCCGGCCGCGCGGATCGCCACCGAGTAGGAACCGGGCTCGAGGGCGAGCGCATCGGTGGGCGTGACGCCGCTGTGTAGGGCAGGACCGAGGACCAGGTAGTGAGCCCGGCGGCGGTAGCGCTTGACCTCGATGTGAGCAGACACCGGTGAGGTGGTCACGACCAGCTGGGCGGGCCGGTACCAGCGCTGTTTGAACGTGCCGTCGTCGTAGGCCAACATGGCCTCGTACAGGGCGTCGCGGCGTTGATAGCCAAAGGTGCGTTCGGCCAGCAGGGCTTGCTCGAAAAACACCGCGGCGAGCCTGGCGCGCACGTCGGCGTGACTGCGTGTTGTGCTCGTGTCGACCATCAGCGCCACTGTGAGGGCCCGGCTGGCGTCCTGAAACGACTGGTTGGCCCTCTCGGCAACAGCCACAGCCCGGGTCCAGGTCTGGCCACACAATGCGGCGTCGCCGGCATCACACTGGTCAAACCCACTCTGACGCAGTGCCCGGAACTGGTCGCGCTGGCGGTGAGCGGTGATCAGCGCAGCCTCGGCCCGGCCGACATGGCCGGCGATAGTGCGCTCTTTGTGGCGCTGCAGGTACGCGTCAAGCGCGATGTACATGGCGGCCAGCAGAAGCGGCACGGTGACAAGAGCGCCGCGCCCCAGCCACTGGCGGCGCCGGCTGATCCGGCGAGACTGGCGGAGAAAAGCCGCCTGCTCGACATCGAGGTCGTCTGCACTGAGGTCCACAGCATCGACCTCGGCCAGCTGGCGGGCGCGCCACAGAGCATCGTGGAGCCGGCCCAGGCGCCGCCATTCGGCCGCGGCGGCGGCGACGCGTTCTTTCATGGCCCGCTTGTCCACGTCGCTGTCCAGCCAGCCGCGCAATCGCTGCCAGCCGTGGATCAGCGCCTCGTGGGCGAGTTCATATGAGGTGCCGTCTTGCTCGGTAGACTCGCGGGCGACCAGGAGCCGGCCGCGCACCAGGATGTCGAGAGCTGCGCGGCGGTGCGCGCGACCGTGGCCGTTGTCGGGGCCGGGGCCAGAGCAGCCATGGGGGCCGGGCATGGACATGAGCTCGGCCTCGCTGCGCCGGATGCTGTTGCCTTCGGTGGTGACGAGCTGGCTCAGAATATGCCGGGCTGCGCGCCGCTCGCCCGGTCGACACTGCTCGATGACCGCGTCGGCGTGGCTGGCCAGGGCTCCTGCGACGCCGCCGATGCGATCGAGCGCGATCCTGGTGATGATGTGGTTTTGCTCGTCGCGGGCCTGCCACAGCTGGCTCAGGGCGAATTGCAGGAGCGGCAATCCGCCCCGGGCCCGCACTGCCGCCTCGACCAGAGAACCGACCATATCCGCAGATTCAAATTTCACCCCCATGGCCCGGGCCGGCCCGATGACCACCTCGCGCAGATCCTGGGCGGATAATGGCTTGAGCAAATACAACCCGCGACCGAGCAACGGGCCCAATGCCGGCAGTCCGGCCAGGCGGGTCAAGAAATCGCCGCGGACAGTGAGCAGAATGCGCAGGTGTCTATGCGCCTCGGCCAGGTGACCGATGACTTCGGCAAAAAGGGCCGCCGGCTGCCTTTCGACCTGGGTGATGAGCTCCTCGAGCTGGTCGATGAACAAAACCACGGCGCGGTCTGCACCGCAGAGCCGGCCGAGCTGACGGGCCAAGAGGGCCGGATCGCCGGTCAAGCTGTCGAGCACGTGGCCAGACGTTCGCTCGGGTGAAGGGCGGTCCGGCACCGCCGCGAATACGGTGTCGACCAGGTTGCGCAGCGGCTGGCGACCGGGAACCATGCGCACTGTCGACCAGGTGCGCTCCTGGCCCAGCGCGCCCGCGCTCACCCGGGGCAGTACACCGGCGCGACAGACCGACGATTTGCCCACTCCCGAGTCGCCGGCCACCGCAACCAGCGGCTCGGCGCGCAGGATATCGAGAATGGCGCGAGTGTCGAGACTGCGGCCGAAAAACTGATGCCGATGCTCGGCCTCAAACGCGCGCAAACCGCGATACGGGTCGCCCGTGGCCAGGGGGGCATCGCTTTCACCGGCGACGAGCTGCTCGAGAGCGTGACAGAGCCGGTCGGCCGAGGCCGGGCGGGCCGCGGGATCGCGGTGCAGGCAGCGGTCGATGAGGGCGAATAGCCGGGTATCGCCGTGCTGCACCACATCGCCCAGTGGACGCGCGTCGCGTTCCACGGCGGCCCGGCACAGCTCGGCAGGGCTGGCACCATCGTGGGGCGGCTTGCCGCTGGCCAGTTCGTAGAGAACTGCTCCCACAGAGTAGAGATCGGTTTGTACGGTGGCGTCCTGGCCACGCCAGGCTTCTGGAGCCATGTACCTGGGGGTTCCCAGCAGTGTGCCGGTGGCGGTGAGGCGAGTCGGGGCGCGCTCGGCCAGCCCGCCCTGGCTTCCCTCACTGTCCAGGTGTCTGGACACCGACAGCGATCCGGTGACAGCCAGTGAACCGGCCTCTGGCGTCATCGGAGATCCAGTCAAATCGCCTACTTTCGCCCGGTGATCGTCCTGAACGCCGGGTTCGCGGGAGTCGCTTTCGAGACCCGATAAACCGTCCTCGTGCCGCCTCGCTGGCCCAGCCATGGCCGTCTGCGGGGCCAGTTTGGCCAGGCCAAAATCGAGTAGCTTGACGGTTCCGTGGTCGGTGACAATGACATTGGCAGGCTTGATATCGCGGTGGAGAACGCCGCGCCGATGGGCTGCGGCCAGCCCGCGGGCCAGATCGATGCCGATGTCGAGAACGCGTTGCCACGGCAGCGGCACGGTCACGGTATCGAGGCTCCGGCCGGGAACGTATTCCGAGACCAGGTAGGGCTGGCCCCGATTGTCGCCGACCCGGTAGATGGTCACCACGTTGGGGTGAGAGAGCCGGGCGATGGCCCGGGCCTCGACCAGAAAGCGCCGCCGCGCCTGGCCACTGGCATCGGCCACGTGCAATAGCTTGATGGCGACCGGCCGGTCGAGCACTGTGTCGTGACCGAGAAATACCTGGCCCATGGCTCCTCTGCCCAGCAGCCGCACCAGACGGTATTCGTCCATGTCCGTGGCGGCGGTTGATTGCTGCCCGGTCTCGGTTACCACGTCATCCACGTCTGTACTCTATCCGCGACAGGATCGAGACTGTATCGCTCCGACCCGCAGCCATGACCGGGTCAGTATTGCGCCGAATCGGCGCAAATGCAAAATCGGCGCGCCGATCGTGCTGTCATCGCCGCACAGCGTGGGCTGCCGGCGAGCGGCGACGATCAACTGCCGCGAATCGCGGGGGTCCGGCGATCGCTGGGCGTGGCACGGAGTATGCCTTTGCATTCGATCATCCTGGCCAGGGCAAAGCGAGCGAGAAACCGCTCGGCAACGATCGAGCAGAAAAACCAAACCAATCGAGAAGAGAGAGAATTGCAATGAAGCAGTGTATCCGATTCACACGCATTGTCGGCTGGTATGTGCTGGGACTTGCCATGGCGGCGTGTGCCTTTGCCGGGGATGGTGATGGCGACCGCGCACGCGCCAGTGGAGCCGCTGGGGAGGAAATAGCCGGTATTGCCAGTTTGCCGTCACCGCTCGCATTTGTGAGTCAGCTGGACCTGGAATGCCGCAAGGCGAGCGGGCCTCCACTCGGCCAGCAGGTGTTTCTGAGACAGCTAAACCCGGTGTTGCAAAATCAATTGCCCAATCAGATGGCGGCAGTGGGTGAGTTACGAGAAGTGTGTCTTCCGGTGGCAAAAAACCATCAGATCCCCGGCCCCCAGGTGCTGAGATTCATCCGTTGGGTCGATCTGGCCTGCTATGAGGCGAACGCGGCTCCGGTCGATGTCGATGTAACTCTGAGCCACCTCAACCCGGTATTGGCCGGCTTGCCCGACGAGGCCGTTCACCTCGCCCAACTCAGGCGTCTCTGTGTTCCGGTGCGCAAAAACAACAGCCAGATTCCCTGGCAGGTGCGCCGGCTGATCCGCCACCTCGATCTGGCCTGCTATCGCTTTGAGCAGCCAACCGACTCGGTGCAAACACCGCTGATCTTGTCGCATCTCAACCCGGTTGTGCGGGAAATGGGATTCGACGATCGGCAAGTGCTGCTCGAACGCGCCTTCGAGCTGTGCGTGCCGGTGGGCAAAAACAATCAGCCGATACCCGACGATGTCCTGCACGACATTGAATGGGTCGATCTGATCAAGTATCAGACAGAATGGATCTCCGGTGAGATTGTCGATTTTGCCTTGAATCTCACCCACCTCAATCCGCTATTTGCCGGGCTCCCCCAGTTTGAGGCCATGCTCACCACGCCCTTGCAGGTCCTTGTCCCGGTGGCCAAGAACCAGCAGTTCCCCCCGGCCGATTGATCGCGGTGGACGAGGTTGTATCACCGGCTCGAGCGCGGCGTTGCCGCTGGGCCGCGCCCTGTCCTGCCCGGTCGTCACGAGATGGCCCCGAATGACGGGAAAACCGCGCTGGCGGTGGTCAGATGGCGCTTGGTGGCGCAGATTTTTCGCCGGTGAGAAGGATGCGGCGCCCAGTGCCATCTATTTGGGCCCGGCGACAAAAAAATCGCGCAAAGGGCCGCGAAGTCGCCACCGGCGACAAAAAATCGCCGCTAAATCCCATTTTTTTGTGCACGATGCAAAAAAAATCGCGCAAAGGGCCGCGAAGTTGCCGCCGGCGACAAAAAATCGCCGCTAAATCCCAGCTTTTTGTCGCCAATGGGAAAAAACCGCCACTCGGGGTGATTTTTTTGTGCACGGCAACAGAAAATCGCCACTCGGGATGATTTTTTTGTGCACGGCAACAAAAAATCGCCAAAAAAGGGCCGCAGATTTGCCGCCAGCGACAGACTCATTGCGCTGAGCTTCGGCACCGGCCAGCTCGAGCTAGTATTTGGAGCGCCCGGCGGGAGTCCGCCGGAGGGCTCTGTCCAGTCCGCCGGAGGGCTCTGCCCAATAATGGTAGCCGCGTTCGGGATTTTGCCGCACCCTACTAGATCGCCACGGCTTCTTCACACCAGGCGCGGATCTGGGCGTAGACGTCGGGATCGCGGGTCAGGCGGGAATGGCTCATCATCGGCATGACGCGGACGTGCTCCTGGGGAAAAGCCGGGCTGCGATCGCGGGGCTTTGCCCGTCCGGTCGCACTGCGCAGTGGCACGATCGAGTCGCCGAAAATCAGAGCCAGACGCGGGTCTCGCGCCATGGCGCCAGCAATGAGATGATGGCGGATGTGGGGCAGCAGCGGAACCGGGTGACGGCGATTCTGCAACAGGGCGTCGGCATCCACCCCGTCCCAATCCTCACGGCGCAGATTGGCATAGCGCAAGTCCTTGACCCCACTGCTGCGAAGATTGGCAATTTCGGCAATGAGTTTTGTATACGGATTGCCAATGATCTCCAGTATCCAGGTGACAAGATTGCCGAGGCGCTCGAGCGGCGCGCCCAGGTGTGGTGAACCGAGATAAAAGGCCCGCCTGGTCAAGGGCAGCCATCGCCGGTTATTGTCGCTCGCCGCATGGGTCGCGCTGCGCACGACCAGACCGCCCATGCTGTGACCGACGAGGAGCATCTCCTCCACCGAAATAGGGTATGCGTCGAGCAACCGCTCAAGAAGGACATCGAGCTTTTCACCGTTCTCGGAAATATGGAGCCCGGTATTGTACCGGACAAAAAACGCTGTATATCCCAGATCACGGGTCAGCAGGCTGCCGTAGGTCTCACCATCTGGCATCAACCAGGTGCGCTCTGTACTCATCAGGCCGTGGACAAACACGGCGATGCGAGGCGTCAGCACACCCTGGCCTGCCGATTCTCCGCGCCCGGGTTGTTCGAGTACTGACCCAGCTGGCCCCCACCGCAGGGACTGCCCGCCGCACAAGAGGAGCTCCATCGGAGTTGTAAGGCCAGTGTCGAAACGATCCAGCGAATCGCCGAAAAGCCCGTTGATGATCGCGAATAGCCGCTGTGTTTTTGCGCCCATGGGATGCCTAGCTGCATCCTGCCACAATTCGCCTCGGCGTGCCTCGCAACCTCTGACCGGCCGGCATTATTCGGCCCGATATCGCCGCGAGGTCGTGGCTGGCGAGGAAGAGTCGGCAGACGAGCGGAGCCGTCGCCGCTGGCGTATCGCAATACACCGGGTACTACGACGAGAGCGGCATTGCCAAAGGTCCGGTCAGTCCGTCAGGCACGACTTCAGCAGATGGTGTGGTGAATAATGCGGCTAGGACAGGGGAGACACATTGACAACAGTGCGGGTGGGGCGAAGGTGCAGCCATTTCAGCTAGTTGTGCGATCCGCAACGGAGTGAAAAATGCAGGGAGGAACCACAAGCGTGCGAAATACTCCTGACGATGGACGACGCTTGCCGCCGGCGGTGAATTACTTCAGCACCGGTTTGTGCCAAGTTGCAGGCCAGACAGACGAACTCCCGGAAGAAGCACAGGGACAAAGCGCTCATAATGAGACCGGCACTGAGCGCACCCGTAGCTGGCCACAAAACAGTGCCCCGGAAGATGAGCTGACATTATTCATGTAGAATCGGGGCATTACACGTGATCAAGCCTGTTGATATACTCATCTTCGTGGAGATGGTGATACGGGTTCTGTTCTTGGTGGCAAGCCCACTTGATGTTCATCGTGTTGAGTCCATGGCTTCTCCGTACAAAAAGCATTCGAGAACGGCAAGATCGCGGTTCGGGTTCTTGGCTTGCCGGACCGCGAGATGCCCACGCTGGTCCATGCCCCAGGCGTCGATCCAAAGAATGTCAGGCGCGGAGAGTTGCGTGGCGTCCCTGCGCCACTACTCCATTACGTGCCACGGCCCGAGGACATAGCCCATTGATGCGAGCGCTGTCCGGCAACGTTGATGAGCCTACTAATACCGGCACAAGAAGGCTCGGATTGTACGGCATGGGTGGCACTGGCAAGTCCGTGCTTGCTGCAGCGTTGGCCCGGGAGATCGCACCGAGTTTTGCCGGTGGTGTGGTCTGGCTGACCGTCGGCCAAGAGCCGCATCTTCGAGCGCTCCCCAGCCTCGAAATTGGCCATGGCGGTAACACCGGATGGGAAATATGCAATAACGCCGTATAAATCTGCCCAGTGCTACGACCTTGCGGTCTGGAACGTGGCCTCTGGCAAAACAGTTCGCAAGCTCATCAACCTCAACTACAATCCGAAGAATAAAGGCAAATACTGCCATTCCGACCGAGGTGTGGGATCTGACCTCTGGCCGTAAACCTCAGGTCATCGGTCATATGAGAAGCAAGGATGCGGAGGTGATGGTCGTGACACAGGATAGAAAACGCGCTGTCTTGGCTCGTGAGAGTAGCCTCACAGTATTGGATCTGGCTTCAGGGATAGTACGCCACACCTTGATCGGACACTCGGCTCGGGTGACGGCGTTGGTGGCGACGCCGGATGGCACAGAAGTTATCTCTGGCTCTGAGGACCATACGATCAAGGTGTGGAATCTGGCTTCGGGAACGGAACGTTACACTCTGGTCGGTCATTCGGGCTCGGTGACGGCGTTGGTGGTAACGCCGGACGCGAAGTACGTCGTCTCGGCTTCTAGGGACAAAACGCTCAAGGTATGGGATCTAACCAGCGGTTTGATTCTCGATTCTTACGCTGGCGATGTGGCAATGTTGTCGTGCGCTCTTGCGCCCGGTAATGAGACTGTCATCGCAGAAGATCAGATTGGCGGCGTCCACATACTCAGGCTGTTGGGCCCTACTGACAGGCTGGCGTGCGAGGATCTAGACGTATTGATGCAATCAGTGTCAGCTTCATCGGGTGATTTTCGAATTACTGCCGCGTCTCGCGATAGGTCTACTCGGACGCATCGTTTAGTTTAACAGGCCAGTTATCTTCGCCGGCGGTATAGCAGCCGTGATATGGGGAGTCGTGCTGGCATGGGGACTCTTGCAGGAATGTTAATCGCCGTTGACCGGGCATCCCCTCCTCAAGCGCACTGAGCCCGCCACGATTGGCGGCGTTCCTTGAGTTTCACAGCAACCAAGATCCGGCTCGGCCAGGTAGTGGCCTACGAGAATGGAGCGTTGACAGCACAACCTACAGCTGCCATATTGGCTGACAGGTCGAGAGCATCCTACGGCGACGCGTTCGCGCCTTCGCTTGGCAAAACTCTCATCATTCACGCAATCATCGATTCTTGGTCTTCAACGGTACTCTGTCGTCTCAGCCCAGGGCGTGCGTTCGGTACGAACGGGGCACGCTGGCAACCCCAGCGGTTGGACGCAAGGAGGCACCGATGAATGACGCTACCGAAAATCGCTCTGCGCGGATGTACTTACTGCTTCGCGACCGCCACGCTGTGCCGATCACCGATCTCGCACCAGAGAGGTTGAAGCAGTCGGTCAAATCGAAGTCGGAGAGCCTAGATGTTCCCATTCGGCACACGACGGCCCTAAACGCCGTGGCCAAAGGGTTGGGATTTCGCGGCGGGTTTCCCGGCTACATCCGCCGCGGTTACTCACAGGTGTGCGCCTTTCTCGAAAAGCACGGCATGCGCCAGCGTGCGGATCTGTTCTCCAACTCCCTTGCGTTTGCCCACTGCTTTGCAACACGCGAGGCCCTGTCCGGGCGCCTGTTCCACTCGGGCAAGTCTTTGCCGCGCCGGGTGTTTTTGGCGACTGACGGGTTTGACAGCGACATCTTTGCTCCGGCCGGCGAAGCGTTTCATCACGCCCCCCACTATCGTCGCATGTCCCGCCATGAACTCGAAGCGCGCGCGGAGACCGAACCCAGAGCGCTCCACTTGCTCATTGCTCGCTATCATTGGCAGGCTGCGATTCCGCATACTGTCATCAATCTCCTCGGGGACGCCATTGTGGATCCGTCACTGGGCGAGGGGATCGTATACAAGCTGTACTGGGAATCCGACTACGATCCGTGTAAGCAGGAACAGGAGCGTGAGGAACTGCGCGCCTCGTGGGTACTCGTCCGACGTGCGTTGGAGCAATCCGAGTGCGGCTGGATCGATGTGCTTCCGTTCAACGACAACCTGGCATTTCTGTGCGGGCGCAACGGAGCCTATGATTTTGTATTCCGCAACCTGCGCAGTACACCGCCGCCTCCGCTGCCATGTCACCCGCACCTCGATGCAGACGATGTCCCCACCGCATTGTGGCGATCCCAGGGGGCAATGATCGCCGCTGACTATTACCGCCTCGACCAATGGCGGGACCAGGAGGATCACTTGGCGGAGGAGCACTATTACGCGACCGGGGGTCGTGTGCGGCGTTATCCGGGCTGGGCGTCGGTGAAGTGTGCCTACCTGGAAGCCACTGACCGGTCGTCGGCCTTGCCGAACTGCCAGCCCGAATCCTGTCCGTCGGGATTCACCAAGGTGGTCGTGGGGGGACGGCTGGTCTATGCCTCGCAACTCGTCACGATTGGCCAGTTCCGCAGGTTCGCCGAGCGTAGCGGCTACCTCGAGCGCCGGCGCAGCGTCACACGGTGGGAGGACGCCAACGGAGACCCAGAGCACCTGCCGGTCGCCGTTACCTGGTATGATGCGCAAGCCTATATCCGGCATGTGGAAGAAACGCTCGGATATGAAGCACGGCTGTTGACAAGGGCCGAGTATCGCGCGCTCCACCCAGGAGCCGAATCGCGCGCGAGGAACCGCGTGACCGAGGGATGCGTGCAATGCTATCACGGCGATGGGAAGCCCGTAACGTGGTGGGGCGTCGGGTCGGACTATGGGCCGATTCAGTTTATCGCGCGCTTCAAACCCGATCTTCCGTGGCGCGACGGTCCCGGCGGAGTCCGGTTTTTGTGCTCGGATGGCTTCGGCGAGTGGCTAGCGGATCACGAGGGCACGTTCGCTGCGGCGATCAATACGCGCGATCTGGGAGGCATGGGAGAATGCCGTGACATGGTCGATCTTTCGAGGTTTCCTGCTGATAGTTGGGGATCCTATCAGGTCTGCAAGATCGGATTTCGTGTCTGCTTCTAGGTTGTCCGCGGTTCATACCCCTTGTAAGGACAGTCGGAGTAGGAATGACCGTTACCGGTCACCCCCTCCACAGATCCGGACGAGCGGAGTTACCGCATCCGGCTCCTGCCTCGGGTCTGACGAAGAGACGCTGTCCGGGGTAGGGATGAAAGACGCGTACAGAGGGT
>JAKSDA010000408.1 GCA_022360315.1 Pseudomonadota bacterium | reverse complement strand
CGGCTATGAGCCGGGCGTTTTCCGCCTATTCCCATCGGATGAGCAGGGAGAGGCACTTGACCTACCGTATGCCGAGATCGAGCTAACTCCCGAGGAAGTCGGCCAGTACCGCCCTGATGGGTATGGTCCAGGCGTGATCGAGCGAATGAGCAACTTGCTTGAGCAGTGTTTTGACTCGCATCGCTCCACCATGGCCATGGTGTGCGATCTCCTGCGCGCCCAGTCCTCGGCCATGGCCGAACAGCAGCGATCCAGTGCCGAAATGATGCGTGTGGCGAATGAAACCATCCGGGTCGCAAACGGTGTCGACGCCCTCGAGCGCACCCAACCGACCCCCCAGGTCGACGTCAAGCAGCTCGCTCACACACTGGCCGATACGCTGGCTGTCGAGACAGCGAGTGAACAACCGGCTGAAAGCTGGTTGAATCAATTTGCAAAATCCCCGGTATTTCCCATGGTTGTTCAATTGCTCCAGGGATTCGTCCAGCCCATCATCGCGACTCAGCAAGCACGCATGAAGGCTGCAGCCGCATCCGCAGGCAGCACAGAGCCGTCTCCACGACAGCAGACCCAGCAATCCCAGCCAGCACCGGCACCCTCCCCAGTACCGGTATCCCCCCGAGTAGCACCGGCGTCTTCTCAGGTAGCACCAGCATCCCCCCAGCCAGCACCAGCATCCCCCCAGGCGACGACGAATTCGCCAATCCAGCCCAACCCAGGTCAAGCCGAACCGACAGAGCGGGTTAGTCCGGCCTCACCACAATCGCCAGAGCGCGAAGTAATGCCCGACGATGCGACATGTACATCCACGCTCACTACATCGCTGGCAGAACCCGCGCTCGCCACTCCTGTGAGGGCTCAGGCCCCCGAGGTGAGGACACGTGACCTCACATTGCCGCCAGACCAAACGCAGGAGACGCAGATATCGAACTGTGCAACCCAGCCGACTGGTGGTACTGAGGCGCTCCCTTGCACAGACCAGCCCTATTGGGTCGACCCTGGTTTGGCGGATATTTCTAGCGAAACCTGCGATCGATCCGACGGCGAGCAGGTCCAGCCTGCCGGAGCGATGCACCGCGATGATCGCGAACCCGATCCACCTGCCAAGGCCGACCCTGGCTCACCAGGTCAGGCCAAGCTCGCTCCCAGGGTGCAGAGCTCTCCGCGAATACAACCGAGCGCTGTCGAACCCATAAACCACGTGGCGAACAAAGCACCAATCGCCAAGAACGACTCAGACGAGCAAGAAGACGGCTCGTGACTCACGTAATGCCTGATCACAGGAGAGATTTCATGACCATTGTGGATCCATTAAATGACAAAGAGTGCCTGACACTGGCCCACCAGGAGGCCAGGCGCCTGGCAGCCCTGCCATGGTTCCGGACGTTTGTCTCGCAGTTTGGACACCTTCGCGAGTTCATTCGGTACGTGCGCAGTCTCGAGCAACGCGACGATGTTGGCGATCCGGCAGACGGCCCGCGCATTTCTTGCCAAATCTCGCAACGCCTGCGCTATGCACCGAGTGACCCCAATTGCTTCGAGCGGACCGTACTCTTTCTCGCCGCAGGAGAAATTCTCGACTCAAATACTGTGCGAACCTCGGCCAGCCTGATCCTGGATCAGGGCTGGCACACATTCCCGGTCGAGCTGCACGATACTCGCCCACAGGTGGTCATACTCGACCCAGTATCTCCGCCTCACAATACCATGCTGGCAGCGGCCTATCGCGCCCACAACGTTTCGCCCATGGCGCAACGACATCTCGTTCCATGGTTTCGTGATGTGGCCCGCAATGCGTGTATCGATGATGGCACCGAAGAGTATTACGACCACTCCCTCCAACTACTGCGCAATGCATTGATCACGGGTGAACCGATCGACAATTACGAGGCCCTCGATCACGTCCTCGATCGTGCTGCCGAAGACGCCGAATTGTGGGGCGGACAGGGACGCGCTGCGTTCGACCACATGGCTCGCAGTATTCGCAATTTCTCCATCAAACTCAACAAGGGAATGGTGTCGCGCTTTGTCAAACAAGTCACCGAGGTCGCTGAAGCACTGGCCCCCCAGGCACTCAAAGCAGCTCTGATCGCCGAGTTCGGCCCAGCTGCAGCGGTTGCTCTGGAAGGGGTCGATGTCGCCATGCAAAACGCGCAGGATGCACAAACAAACAAACAGAATGCACAACAGAGTTCCAGCGACGAACGCCCGGTCGGCACCCTCGGCCTCGAGAGCCACTCAAGCCCGGGTAAGAAGCCAACGCATTCTGACCGAGATTCGACCAACGCACGCCTGCGTCGCATGACGTTCGCGTTTCGGTAAGAACATGAACCAACAGTGACAAACCAAACAGCCAAAGGAGGATCAATGCCACGAAACAAATCCACTGCAAACGCCAAACGCAACAAACCGCCGCCCAAAGTAACCATCCGGCGCAATGCCGCCTCGGCCGGAAGCTCAAGTGACGATGAGGGCGAGTCACGCCCATCCATTCGAGAACGCTTGCAGGAGATGGGTGGCACCCATGCTGCTGCTGGCGCTGCCGCTGGCACAGTTGGCACCATGCTCGGCGTGTTCGTGGCCGGTATGGGATGGATCAAGCCCAAGAACACCGCTGGTATTTTGCTCGGGACAGGGGCCGCCACGACCACGGCCGGGTACCTGTTGAACAGAAACCATCTCATGGCCGCAGGTACGGGATTGGCCGCTGCAGGTACCTACTCGTTGATCAACCAGTACTCGGTCGACGCTTACGAGGCACTCGAAGAGAAGGACAAGAAGAAGACCGAAGAGCGCGAAAAAGCGGAAAAACAAAAACTTCTGGCTGCGGCTCGCGAAGCTGCCAAACACGCAAACCAGCGCAATGCCTCGGAGGCTGTGCAGCATCTCCGCATCGTCGATGCCGACGATGAATTCGAAGACGTTTCATAGCGGCAAATCAACACACAACGAACGACGACAAAGGAAACACAATGAGTTTGATCTATTCTCATTCCTACGAAGACCCTGATACAGGTCAGATCATGGATGTCATGATACCCGAGGATGACGACGATGACGATGACATCGTTGAGTATCGCAACGCCCGGGTACGCGTGCGCGACCATCGTTCGCAGACATCGAGCGGCCATCCGCGCAGTCGGCCACCTGCTAGCCACCCCCCGGCTCCGCGTCCGCGGCCCCGGCCCCAACCTCGTCCGCAGCCGTCCAATCCCTCACCTTCGGCAGGTCGTCCATACTCGGACCACAACTCGGGCGGTGCAGGAAACGAAATCGTCAGTGTCTCTCGAGGACACGCGTCTGGCGGCGGGTACGATGCCGGTGGCGGATATGCTCCTGGCGGTGGGTACGTTTCCAACAGCGACTACTTCTCGATCAGCAAGAATGCGCTGGTCGAGTTTATTCCCGCCGTAGGCAAAGTGTGGGCATCGTTTCTCGGCGTTCCCGACAAACCCGAAGCCACTGGTGACCACGTCACCGATCGCAACAACGCGGCCGAACATCGCGAAGCACTGGCCAAACATTCGCAAAACCAGACTCGAATTTTGGCTCTAAGCGATCTCGCGGCCAAAGCGATCCATCTCTTTACCCACTGAGGTGTGACCATGTCATTGTTCAAAACCAGAACACCTAGCTATCATGGGAACACAGAGTTGGTAACTCGCGGTGAGGCAGCAAACCAACCCAAAACATTGAATCTCTGCGACTGGCTGACCTCGCTCATTCGGACGCCAACGCCCGAATATAAGACCGTGCGGGTTTCTACTACCCGTTCGGTTGATCGCGAACAAGCGTAGAGCTCGTCTGAAAAATCAGACCGAGCCAACTCATTGCCATGCGGCGCGCAGGGGCGCGCCTCTGACACCGGTGCGCCCCTGTTACCCGCCGTTTCTCTACATTGTGAGTATCATGATGAAGAAGACGATTGTCCAATCAACCAGCGATCATGTACGCCAGTGGATTGCGCTCAAGCGCACCTACGTCGCCGAGCGCGGCAGTGATGCCGGACGGTTTCGTATGGCCATACCGCGGACCACACACAAAGACGTCCGACAGCTGACCGACTACTGGCACGGAGAGTACCTGCGCGAAGTGGTTCGCAGCCCCAACGCGCTCGATCGTGACAGGGCGAGCCGAAGGCGCTGGGTGAACAGCAAGCACACGATCGACGCGCAGCTGAGCAACGCTGATCCCGGGGCACGGTATCCTCACAACGAGTGGTTTTGGCAGGATGCGACCAGCAAACTGGCTGTCTACCTCGAAGGCCGCAAGGCGGTGCCGAGCCACACCCAGCTGGTTATCGAGTCGGTACGCGAAGCCGTCGGCGAACAGATCGATGCAGCCACGGATCTCGCCAACAAAACCATCGACGAAGCTGGAAAGCGCTTCATGTCTTCGATCAAGACAGCAGCCTGGCTCGTGGGCGGCCTGATCGCCAGTGCTATCGCCATCCCCCGCATGGTGCGGGCCCTAAAAGACTGACCAACTCAACCAATAAGGACTCAAAACACAAAAGGCAATTCTTATGTCAGATCAAACCAAACAATCCGACTGTCCACAGCCGGGCAATCCAGCGCAGGCAGGGACGCCCAGCGAACCACCCGAGAGCGCCACGAAACAGCAGAGTGCTGCGGCCAATGACCCACTTGTTGCCAGGCTAACCGCACTGCTCGACGCATACGCAGCGTCGCGTAAAGCCAAAGAACAACAATCCAAACAACCCGAGATCCCTGCGGATGTCCCGCGGTTTGTGACCGATTACCCATGGGCAAACTAGCAAAAACACTCGCACTTGGCGGTGCGCTCGGCCTTGGCTACCTGATTGCCACACATCGCCGAGCCGAAGCTGGAACGAATCGCTGGTCAGGAAGGCAACCACAGCCCACCAGACCAACAAGGCAACCACAGCCGGCCAGACCGACGTCCGGTGGGTCTGGCCCGAGTCGGCCAAACCCCAACGAACCAGTACTCAGCCGGCCCGCTCCGCCGCAGAGGCCAATTCTTAAGCCTGCTGTGCCCAGTCTCATACCCAAGCCGCTCAGGGGACGACAGAGGCTCAACCAGAGTTCGTTGACCGCGGATGGCACAGTCAGAGAGTCGCCCAATGAGCTACTCAAACAGGCCCGGCGTTTTGATCCAGCGATCACACTCGATGAGCTTACTGGCGCGCGACTCGCAGCCTCCGAGTATTTTAACGGAACGTTCAACGAGTTGTGCTGTATTGTGGACAGCGAGCTCAATCGGGCCGAGCGAAGAAAAAAAAGCCTGTTCCGAAGCCTGACCTTTCGCGGCACATTTGGCCGGCAAGGCCGTTCGCGGCGAGCTTCGACCGTCCGCGATCCGCAGAGGCGTCACCTTTTGGCCGCGCGTGCAGTCTTATCGGGACGCAAGCGAGGTATTTCTGGCGGTGCATTTCAGTTTTTTAACCCGACCGCGCAACTTGTCATGCACCAGCGCTGGCTCGAGGGCAAAGTCCAGCGCCGTCACTGCCACCCACTCGTCATCCTCGAGCGCTGGTGTTTGGATCTACCCTGGGCCAAGGACAAAGGCCCTTGCGTGCTCGACTGCAAGCGCCCCGGTACCCGCACCTTGCGATGGGTTGGCGAGATTCCGGGCGTCGATCCGACCCGACTCCTGCTCTTCGGGCCCGGCACCAGAAAGTTCTACAAATTCTACCAAGCGACGCGAAACATGCTCGAGAAGCGCATTCCCGGTATCTCGAGGACCCCTGACAAATAGTAATCAACACCGGCACGATCCGACCATAACAACGACCGGCTACAAAAACTGTAGCCAAAAAAAGGAGTATCAAAATGACATATTGCCTTCATCCTGTGGACGTAGTCTTCGACATAAAAACGAAGCGCGTCGACCAGATTCGTCGCTGGGCGAAAACGTTATTCTGTGGCGAGGAACTGTCTTTGCTTGGTACGCTGATTGGAGCACTCGCAGTCGACCGCCGCATATCAGCAAACGGTGTCGCCAATGCCATACCCGACAAGATCGACGAGTTACCGTTGCGGGGCTGCGAGCAGCGTATTTTTGAGACGTTGATTGAGGCACTCCATGAACGAGGTCAAAGCGACGCGGATATTCGCGAGATTGTCGAAACCTTCGGTTCGGTCATCGAAGCGACGACAAATGAGCGTATTGGCATGTACACCCACCGCCAAGCGTGAGCATGAACTAGCAACTTCGACCAATGGAGACACAACGTGGCATATTGGACAACACACACAGGTATCATTGGGGACGGTCCGGCCGATGCAATGAGCGACGCAGTGCATGCGGTACGCGAACACTTCCGTCGAGATCTCGGCCGTGAACCCAGCAAGAATGAAATCCGCAACGCAGTCGAGTTCGTTCTTGCAGCGCTCGACGAACTACCTGACTACAACTGTCCGGCGAGCGTGAACAGCTCCGACCTATCGCAAATTCTGAACAGCTGGCCGGACTAGCGAACGGAGACGCCTTGGTGGCAAGGTGTGCCATGGCGATCGCCATGGCACACCTGCGCACGATGACCAGTTGTGCGAGTTATGCCACGAACAAATAGCGAGAGTCGTACCGAGAGCACAGAAACAAATGCTCGCAAGCGGCGGCAACCCCGATAGTGAGTATATAATAGAGGGAGTATCAGATCCCTGGACGACAACCGGGAGGCCGTGGTTTGCGCGAGCACGGTTGTCACTGTGTCGCGCTTGCCAGGGTGGCTGTGCTCTTCATCGCAACCGTCCGGCAACCCGTACCGGATATTCTACGAACCACTCGGGCCATGCTCATTGAGCGTCTTCCGGGGATTTTTAGCAGCTTGACAGCGGCACCGCGGACACACTGTGGTACCCTGCGCTCAGGAGGTGCCGTTGCGAGCATTGGAGACACAACAACCAATGACTGTGCGACGCAGAAATGGCGTCTGGTACTGTGATGTCCACTTTCAGGGCGAGCGATACCGGCGTCGGAGTCCTGGCAACAACAAACGCGATGCCGAGAAGTACGAGCGGGTGCTCATGCAGCGATTGCGTATGGGCCTTTCTATCGACGGAAATCTGTCCGAAAGGCTACCCACTTCACAACGCACATTCTCGGAATCGGAACCTACGACCAACAAGGAGGTGCCAACATTTGCAGCCTTTGCCGATGAGTTTATGGAAACCTACGCCAAGGCGAACAACAAACCCAGTGAGCAAGTCGAAAAGCGGTGTCATCTCAACAGTCAACTAATACCCGCGTTTGGCCCGCTGCCCATCGATGAAATCGGTACCCGACAGATCGAGCGGCTCAAGGCCAGCCTGTTGCAAGGCAAGCGGTCCCGCAAGCGGGTCAACAACATCCTGGCCACTCTCGGCCGCATCCTGACCTATGCGGTCGAGATCGAGGTCCTGGACAAGGCGCCCAAGATCAAGAAGCTAAAAGCCGACGATCGCACCTTTCAGTTTCTCGATTTTGGCCCCTACGAGGACCTGATCGCTGCCGCCGCAGATGAACCCATGTGGCAAGCAGCAATCCTGCTGGGCGGAGACGCCGGGCTTCGCCTGGGAGAAATCCGTGGGTTCAGACCCGAGCACTGGGATCATGGCCACCAGCGCATCACAGTGCAGCGTTCCCTGTGGCGTGACATGGAAACCACGACCAAGGGATGGAACCGGCGAACGATCCCGCTCACCGCTCGGGCCCAGGCTGCGCTGGAACGCCTGACGCCCTGCGATCGCACCTACGTGATCGCGTGCGACCGGGAAAAGCCGCTCACTCTCGAGATGACCCGTTGGCATCTGCCCCGCATGTGTCGCAGGGCCAACATCCAGCCGATCGGCTGGCACGCTCTGCGCCACACGTTCTGCTCCCACTTGGCCATGATGGGAGCCCCCCCGCGCACCATCCAAGAGCTCGCCGGCCATGCCGATCTCGCCACCACGCTCAAGTACATGCACCTGGTCGAGGGCGAAAAAGACCGAGCGATCGACCTGCTCAATCGGCGCAAAACCCGACTT
>JAKSDA010000505.1 GCA_022360315.1 Pseudomonadota bacterium | reverse complement strand
CCCACTCGGCCGGTGACCGCACTGGTCGCTGAAGCAGTGGCCCGCGAACTGTGCCGCACTCGGCAGTTTTCGCGCGAGGTTGAGGAGGGCGGCTTTTTGCTCGGCCACGTCTACCGCGATAGCCTTGCCCACGAGCGTCATCTCGTTGTGGTCACCGAGGCCGTGCCGGCCGAGCAGAGCGGCGCATCGCTGTTGCATTTTGTCTTTACCGGCGATTCGTTCGAGGCAGTAAAACGATATTTGCATCATCACGACGGGCGCTTGCTCGGCTGGTATCACACTCATCTATTTCCGGCCACCGCGTCATTTGGCCTGTCGTCGGTGGATGTCCAGCTGCACTTCACCACATTCCGCATTCCCTGGCAGCTGGCCGGCCTGATCAACATTGCGCCGCGCACCGGCGAACGGGTGCTGCGCTTCTACGCTCGCCAGGGCAATGCCATGGTGCGCTGCGCCCACGACGTGGTGCCAGCGGGCACCGACCCAGTGCGAATCGCCGACTCGGAGGAGTCGTCGCACTCGGAGGAGCGGTCGTGAGAATCCGCCGCGTCGACCCACCGCCTGGCCCTGCACGCAATGCTTCCGGTGCGGTCGATGCCGCGGCGGCCGGCAGTGCTGGCCACGATGCGGTCGATCGCGCTTTCGATGATGCTGCTCATGGCGCTGTCGACGGGGCCTGCGCAGTGCTGACCTGGGCCAGAGCGGGCCGGGGAGCGCCGCCGCGCGGCGTGCCGTTCGATCTCGACAAGTTGCTCCAGCTCGATTCGGCCACCCGTGGCCAATTGGTCGAGCTGGCAGCGCTGCACGCAGCGCGTTTGCAACTGGGCGATCCACCCCTGGACGACTCGCGCGCACTTGGTACTGAGGCCGTTTTTCTGGCTGCCGCAGTGAGCCTGCGCGATCGCAGCGATCTGGCCGGAGAGCTGGCCCGCGCCGTACGACCGGTCAAGCCGTCGCAACTGCCGGCCTGGGAACTGATCGCCCGCGACGCCATTGTCGGCCCGGCCCTGGCCAGGCAATCCGGGGTGGCCAATGAGCTGTCTAACTCACTGATCGGCGAGCTTTGCGCTGCCTCGCCACTCACCGCTGCCCGATGGTCGCCGCTGGCCGAGGACGAAAGCGAGATCGCGCGTCTACTCGGCCGCCTGTGCGACGATTGGCGTGGTCGTGCCCTGCTGGTGACAATCTTTTGTCAGCCCCAGCCGTGCCTGCCGCCAGCCACCGTAACGGGTCGCCGATCCTGGCATTCAACCATGGCATGGCGGGCCGGAATGCTACAACGGTGGATCCAGCAGGAACGCGAAGATGTCCGCACCCTGGTGTACGAAGTGTACGAGGCTGCCATGGCTTGTTATCGCGCGCCAACCATGAGCCAGATCGAACGGGCCCGCAGCCTGCTACTCGACCTGACCCAGCACGGCAACGCGGACACCATTGAAGACGCACGCGCTGTGGCCAGGTTTTGGCAGCCGTTGGCGTATGCGCGCCGCGCTCGTCTCGACGAGTTGCGCACCCGGCACTATCTGCCCATCGCCATACTCGAGGCGGCCAGCACGCTCTGCGCAGCCGCGCGTCCGTTCGGCCAACCACAGATGTGACAGAGGGATTCGATGCTCAGGCCAACAATACAGCTCTATCCCCTGGGCGATGCTCAGGGCTTTCAGGACCAGTGGTCGGTTGGAGAAGCGAGCGAGACCACGCT
>JAKSDA010000293.1 GCA_022360315.1 Pseudomonadota bacterium | reverse complement strand
TTTTCCCGAATCTGCGCGCGCCCCGGCCGAGAGCGGCGATCGGCCGATTTCGGGCACCTGGGGCGCCCGGCGGGAGTCCGCCGGAGGGCTTTGCCCAACAATGGTAGCAGAGTTCGGGATTTTTCCCGAACTCTGCTAGGAGCAGGACCGGCCGGGACCACTGGCATGGCTCGGTGCCATATACTGCGCAGATTCGCAGTGAGCGATTGGTCGGACGCAGTTACAAAATACCAGCTCAATACGAGCTCGTCCCGTCTTATGCCTGCTCCTCGACGGCTGCAAAATTGCCGGTAGCCCGGTGCCAACCGATCCACGAGTGGGTGATCGATCGAAAATCCGGTCGCCCGGCTGCTCCGAATGCCGGTCGGAAAGATGGCCAACATGGCACCACTGGGCGAAAAACCGTCGAGGCGATCGCACGGCATAACATCGATCGCCACTCCGTCCACACGGATCGGCATGGCTGCCTCGGCAATGTCCACTCGTACACCAGTGGCCGTGTCGGCCTCGATCAAGTGCGCAGCCGAGGGCCATGGCAGCAAGCCGCCAGGCCACCCCGAGGATTGCAAAACGCCGAGAGCGTGACGTCGCCAGCGTTGTCACAGCCAAAAAAAATCGGACCGGCCACCGCTACTACCAACATCGAGGGACACGTTGCATTCCTGGACCATCGTGATATCAGGCCTCTTGAGTCAAAAAAAGTTCATCCTACCACTGATGTTGCGAATCAACGGCGACAGTTGCCATAACTCGGCGTGGGGCGAGCTCGGTTGGGGTGAGTGAGCGCGCTGCGCCAGCCAGCAACCGCTGCATTGCGATGCTGATGGATCGGAATAGATAATTGAAATTATTTTATTTATGCGCAATCACGAGAGTTTTGTCGGGTTCCTGGACCGGGCGGCCTCGGCCGTGGCATCTCGCCGGAAGATCAGCGATAGGTTGTTCTTCGGCATTTCGGAGACCGTGCACAGTGAAAAACCAAACGCGGCTCCCCGGGCTTCGACATCGTCGAGGTATCGGATGCCCCAATCGGGGTTACGAGCACGCAGCGACGCATCGAATGCCAGGTTGCTCGGCGCTGCGATTCGCCCCCGCACAAAATACGGACCGTATATGTAGAGCAATCCTGCCGGTGGCAGCAGATCTCTGGCCCCTCTGAACAGATCCGAGCATGCTGGCCATGGAGAAATATGAATCATATTGATATTTAACACTGCTTCGACCGGGCCGATCGAACGATCGGCCGCTCCGGACCTGTGGATGATCGGCCAGTTTTCGGCAGTGACGTCGACAGCGAGCGGTGGCAAGAGGTTGGCGAGACCAGCCTCGTCGCGCCAGGCCCGGATGCTGGCCAGGGCCGATGGCTCGACGTCGCTCGGTTGCCATGTCAAATGGGGAAACTCTCGGGCGAAATGAACGATATGCTGGCCGGTTCCACTGGCGATCTCCAGCACTGTGCCGGAAGCTGGCAACTCGCGGCGTAGGATTTCCGCGATGGGCTCACGATTTCGCATAGTAGCAGCGGCATACTTCTTCATGGGACTCTCAGCCGTACCAGTGTGGCGCCCCAGCCCCCGGCCGAATCGCCGGCCAAGCTGTACTCCTCGACGCCCTCGTGACGCTGAAGGACGGCGTGGACCGTCCTTCGCAGGTTGCCGATCCCCTTGCCGTGAATGATCCGAACCTGGTCGAAGCCGCGCTCCAGGCACTCGTCGATGTAGTCGCGGACCAGTTCGGGCACGTCGCGCGGCCTGAAAGTGTGGAGATCGAGTACGTCCCCGATCTCTACTGCAACGACGTCGTCGGTCTGGCCTTTGCGTTCTCGTTCGTCCACGATGGTCATTATAGTGCGTATCAGCGCCAAAAAATTAGCCCAGTAAGCCGATTTTGTGGCCCAGTATGCCAACATATGCGACTCTATATGGATCAACCGTTGCGCTTGGCTCACAATTAGGGTGAACATTAATTTGCGCACAGCTCACAGTTGAGGTGATCCTTAGTAAGGAGGAATCGCATGCCGCGTCCCAAGTATTTTGATGCCACGTTCAAGGCCGAGATCGACGATCTCATGAAGAAGCTCCAGACCACACAGCGCCCGTGGTCGATGCGGCGCGCGCGCCGCCAGTTTGAACGCTCGTACGCCGAGTACATGATCCGCCGTTCTGGCGGCGATCGGCAACGCGCAGCTCTACGCCTGGATATCGGCTTCTCGACTCTGAAGGAGAAGATCCGCAAGACCAAACAGTGACGGCCAGACCGTGACCCGGTCAGGTGGGCGGCCCAATCCACGGTGACTCACTCGCCGGATGGGCGGCGGCGAATACCAGCAGTGCTGCGATCTCGCAGATGAGTGCCGCACTGGCGAGGGTCGGCCGGGTCGCGCCGTCTGTACGGCGCTGGAAGAACCATCCGACGAAACAGGCGAGAAGGGCGGTGGCCAGCACGGCCACAAAGCTGTAGCCGCCGGTGTGCCATACGTCGAGCATGACCGCTGCCCCGGCGAGAATCCCGCCGGCCACGGCTGCGGTTGTCCACGAAACTTTTCCAGTGAGCGCGGACTCGGTGCGACCCTGACGCGAACCGGACTCACCGTCGGCCTGGTGAGTGAGCTTGAGTGCAAGCAGCATGGCCCAGTATGCGCTTGCCTGAGAGATCACGAGAGCGGCGAACCACACTCCAACATCAGTGCTGATCAGAGCCCCGGCGCGCAGCGCGAGAGCGGCGACAATGGCGATGGCACCGTGGGCCGTGATCTCGGACGCGGACACATTGGCCCGGAGCCCGCCGAGACGATCGGCGGTTTTTCCCACACCGAGCTCGCGCATTGCCCTGGTGCCGGCAACACCGGCGACCACTATAAATATGGCTGCAACTGCTGTGGCCAGGTTCGCAGCTCGCAGGAGCTGGGCCAGGCTGTAGAGGACGGTGCCAGCGATTCCGCCAACTAGCGGAAACCATACCGCACTGCGCACTACATCGTCTTCGGTGGGCTCTAGCCCACGCGGTAGGGGGACGGCCGTCAGATAGCACAGAGCTACCAGCCCGGGATAGAGCGGACCGGTGCGCCGCATCCACTCGTCGCGTTCAGCTGTAACCCCGGCCATGGTGCTGATTATACAACGTATGGCACCGGTGTTTCGCTCCCGATCCGGTTTCCGGGCCCGGCAGGGTTCGGAAACTGGTTTTTCTGTCGCTGCGTGTGATTCGACCAACAATCACAGCGGCGCTGGGGATTCCCGAATGCTGTCGGTTTGCGTGCCGAAATTGCCAAAACCGGGTCCGGCGCGGTTACTCGAGCCGTCCCTGTCCTCCAGTGTGCCGCGGCGAATTGCCTGGTTGAGTGACGTCACTGAAAACGTGGGGTTGGATCGATGCCGGGGGCGCCCGGCCGCTCCATCTGACATCCATGTGCCGGCAAGCCCGGACACCTCGATGACGACAAGCTGCGTCAATTGGATTTTCGTTTGCCTCTCGGCTGGCCTCGTGATTGTACATATGGGCACAACCAACGAATTTCTGGCTCTATAAAGACAGCGGGAATTTGCCGAGATACAAATCGAGGCCCAAAGATGCCGCGGTTTGTGACATCAAAGCACGGCCCTGTTGCGGTATGATAGCAATATCCGGACAGGGACACAAGGCTGCGACAAATAGACAAAGATGATACCGTGGCGGGGTTATGAGCAGCCATGACCTGTGCTGCGGCGATTTCCATATTAAAAATACCGGAGGAAGTATGGCAATCGGTAGGATTTTATCGAGCGTTTCCAACACCATGAGGGAGCTCGGGTGATGAGCGAAGCGAAACCGGTAGACTACGAAATCGGCCAGGACAATATCGAGATATTCGGTCTCGATATTCACAATCCGGTCTTCCTGATCTCCAGCGTTATCATTGTTGGTTTCGTCATCTTTGTCCTGATGTTCCAGGCCGGGGCCGCGGAGCTTTTCGGTGCGCTGCGGCCCTGGCTTACCTCGACCTTCGACTGGGTCTTCATGAGCGCCGGCAACATCTTCGTGCTCTTTTGCCTGGCGTTGATCGTGTCACCGTTCGGCAAGGTCCGGATCGGCGGTGTCGAGGCCCGGCCCGACTATTCCTACCCCGGATGGCTTGCCATGCTTTTTGCCGCCGGCATGGGCATTGGCCTGATGTTTTTCGGCGTGCTGGAACCGGTTTTTCATTTCCAGAACCCGCCGCTCGGAGTGAGCAGCGACGACCAGGAAGCCGCGCGCTGGCTCGGCATGGCCGCGACCATTTTCCATTGGGGCCTGCATCCGTGGGCGATCTACGCGGTGGTCGCGCTATCGCTGGCCCTGGCCTGTCACAACCGCGGCCTGCCGCTCACCATCCGAGCGGCTTTCCATCCGATTTTGGGCAACGCGGTGTGGGGATGGTTCGGCCACATCATCGATACACTGGCCGTGTTTGCCACTCTCTTCGGTCTGGCGACCTCGCTCGGTCTGGGTGCGGAACAGGCCAGCGCCGGCCTGAATTATCTGTTTGGATTGCCGGTCACCGATGTAACCAAAGTGTTGTTGATCCTCGCCATCACGTCAGTGGCGCTCATTTCCGTCATGGCCGGGCTGGACAGGGGGGTGAAACGACTGAGTGAGATCAACATGATTCTCGCGTTTCTGCTCCTGATATTTGTGATCGTGGTGGGGCCGACCCTCGACATCGTCAAGGGTTTCTTCCAGGGCACCGTCGCCTATGCTGCGAACATCCTGCCCTTGAGCAACTGGATCGGCCGCGAGGATGCCGAGTTCATGCACGGCTGGACGACCTTCTACTGGGCCTGGTGGATCTCCTGGTCGCCGTTCGTCGGCATGTTTATCGCCCGCGTGTCTCGGGGTCGTACTGTGCGGGAGTTTGTGATTTGCGTTTTGATCAGCCCGACCATTGTCTCGATCCTGTGGATGAACGCGTTCGGCGGCACTGCAATCGTCCAGTTCATTGCCGACGGTTATACGGGCGTGATCGAGACCGTCACCAACTGGGCCCCGGAACTGTCGCTGTTCAAGATGCTGGAGCCGCTGCCGATGGCCGGGATTCTGTCGTTTATCGGTATTACCCTGGTGATTGTTTTCTTTGTGACCTCATCCGACTCTGGCTCGCTGGTGATCGACACCATTACCGCTGGCGGCAAGGTCGACTCCCCTGTGGCCCAGCGGATCTTCTGGTGCACCTTCGAGGGCCTGGTCGCCATCGCCCTGTTGCTGGGCGGGGGTCTGACATCGCTGCAAGCGGCGGCGATCGCCACGGGCTTTCCCTTCGCCCTGGTGTTGGTATTGATGTGTTTCAGTACGTTCAAAGGATTGCGCGCGGAGACTGCGGGATAGCCGCGTTCACACGCTCACGCCTGTACAGTCTCACATAGATTCGAGAGACAAGGCGGATGCGGGGAGTCCCGCGGAGCGTACACGAAATACGTGAGCAGGCACCGCAGCATCCGACGCACTCGGTGAGACTGTAGGGGTCAGAAGGCGTAGTCGCGGCCGTGCGCCTTGGCGACTTCCCGGGCACTCGGGTTGACCGAGGGACGGAACGGCACTTCGCAGACCTCGGCGTCGACGGGCTTGCCCTGTTGCTCGGCGTACATCTCCGGCAGGGCGACCTTGAGTTTGGTTCCCAAACTGGACAGTTCGAAGGGCACCCAGCAAAGGGCAATGTTGGTGTCGAGTTCGGGCGACCACCAGGGCGAGGTGACATAACCAACCTCGACGCCCTCCGGTGTCGAGATGATCCAGAAGTCGTTGGCGTAGTCGATAATCGGGCGACCGCCGAGCTTGATGCCGACCATCTTGAGCTTGAATGGGTAGCGGCCGGCGTCGATCTCGGCGCGCTGCCGTTCTAGCTCCTTCTTGCCGATATAGTCCGCGGTTTTTTTTCGCGACACCTGATAGCCCAGATTGACCTGGAACGGCGACGTCTCGAAGTCCATGTCCTGGCCCCATGACAGAATTCCAGCGGCAATGCGCCGGTGGTGCGCGGGCGCGATGACCTGGAGTCCGAATTTGGCCCCGGCCCCGCGAACTGCATACCAGACCACCTCGGCGTTGAGCGAAGCGTCTCGTACGTAGATTTCGTAGCCTTTTTCACCAGTGAAGCCGGACTGACTGATCAGCACCGAGACGCCGCCGATCTCGGCCTCCAGCAGCCCGTAATACGGAATTTCGCGGACCTCGTCGCCGATCAGATCGGCCATCAGGTCGACCGAGAGTGGGCCCTGGATCTGGACAGGGCTGACATCGATCTCGGCGATGTCAGCATCCCACTTGCGGCCGAGATTTACCGCCTGGAGCCACAGCATCAGGTCCGTATCTGCCAGCGAAAACCAGAATTCGTCGGCGGAAGGCCGCAACAGGACCGGATCGTTGAGGATTCCACCCTTTTCGTTGCACAGGATGCAGTACTTGCCGTGCATGGGCTTGATCTTGGTTGCATCCCGGGTGATCACGAAATCGACCAGGCCTTCGGCTCCGGGTCCCTTGACCCGGATCTGCCGCTCGACCGCCACATCCCACATGGTCACTCGATTGACCAGGGCGTCGTATTCGACCATGGCGCCGCCGTCTTCTGGCTTGACGTAGCCGCGCGGGTGATAGGTGCGGTTGTACACGGTTGCCCGCCAGGCCCCGGCTTCGACCGACAGGTGCCAGAATGGCGATTTTCGAACCCGCGTCGAGATCAGTAATCGTACAGGGGTCGGACCGGATTGGCGCAGGTTGATCGGGACCAGCCGGTCGCTCTGGTCCACAGTTGGCACGTTTGGATGCCTAACAGGTTTTTGGCTCATGTTTGTTTCGCTCCAGGTCTTGAAGTCATGGCTCTGTGTTATTTCTGGCCTCGTACGCGCAGATTGTCGGGATCGTACAACGAACCCTTGCCGACGACCTCGATGGTCATCGGGTAGTGTCCATCGCCGTCCTCGTTAAAATACTCGAGTACGACTTTGCCGCCGACCTTTGCGTGGTCCGCAGGCAGGTAGCCCATCACGGCGTGCTTGCCGAGGGACGGACAGTACGAGGTGCTGGTGCTGTACGAGCGCCGGCCCTTGTCGTCGATGAGGACCGCCTTGCTCGATGGGTCGAGAATGGGCCCAATACCGACCGGGAATCGCGGCGGGCCACCCGCCACGGTCAGGGTATCGAGCGTCATGGTGCAAAGAATGGCTGCCGGCCGCTGATCGCGTTGCTCGAGGTACGCTTCCTTGCCGATGAAGTGGTCGGCCTTGACCTTGGCGCGGTGGACCGCCGATTCGTACGCATTGTACTCGGTCTCGAGATCGGCTCCCTGGAGGCGATAGCATTTTTCTAGCCGGCGGCTGGTGGCGTAGGTCTCGATGCCGACCGGAATCACACCGGCGTCGAGCAACCCGTCGTAGAGCGGCAGACCAACCGCCGGATCGTTGGCAAAATAGAGCTCCCAGCCAAACTCGCCGACGTACGAGATGCGGAGCGCCCACACCGGAATCTGCATTCCGCTGGGGAGCGACAGCACGAGTTCCCTGGCCGATGCGAACGTGAAGGTATCGTTTGCCAGCTCGTCGGGATCGATCAGGGTGCCCAGGACCTCGCCGGCCCTGGGCCCCCATAGACCCAGCGTCGCCAGGTCGTGGGTGCGAATATCGATGGCCGCATCGAGGCCGTTGTCGTCGCGATAATTGCGAATCCATACCAGGTCGCGATTGCCGTCGGCGCCTCCGGTAATGACGCGGTACTTGGTGGTGTCGAGCCGGCAGATGGTCAGGTCGGATTGCACCCCGCCGACGCGGTTCAAAAAGTTGGTGTACACTGCCTTTCCCGCCGGCTTATTGCCGCCGACCTTGGCCACCGATAGGGTCTCCAGCAGGGTCTCGGCATCGGGCCCTTCGATGTCGAAGATGGCAAAATGCGACAGGTTGATCATGCCGACGTCATCGCTCATGGCCAGATGCTCGGCATTGGCGATCTCATAGGGCACGTGGCGGCGATCCCACTCGTTTTCGCGGACCGGTACTCTGGCCAGGTATTTGGCTAGTTTTTCCCTGTTGTAATCGTAGGCGTAGGCCCGTTCCCAGCCGCCGATTTCGTTGTCGAAGTAGCCGCCCAGCTCGACCTCGCGCCGGTAGAATGGACTGTGAAAGATGTTGCGGCCGGTGAGCCACGGCTCGCGGGGATGGACCGGCGGATTGTAGATTTTTTGCGCGTTTTCGCGGCACCGCCCGCGAATGTATTCGCGCTCTTTCTGCGCCGGGTAAAACCTCGCGATGTCGGCGGCGTGCGGGTCCATCTGCGCCACGCCGTGGGCGATCCACTCGGCGCACAGCCGTGCCATACCCGGGCCGTCTTTGACCCATACGCCCTCACATAACCACAGACCGCGGACCTCGGGTGTCTCCCCGACCAGCGAGCCGTTGTCCAGGGTTACCGACAGGAGGCCGTTAAACGACTTGCGCTCGTCCCAGCCGAGTTCCTCGAGAATCGGAACGGTCTCCACTGCCTTGGTCAACGCGTCGGCGATCTCGTCCATGGCCAAGATGCGCATGGACGGCGAGGTCTTGGTCTTGTCGGGGTTGCCGATATCCCGGGTGTCGACCAGGCGCGGTTTGTGTTCCTCGTAGTAGCCCCATTCGAGCATTCCGCCTTCGACCCGCCCGGTGTCGCGCACGTAGGCCGAGTTGCCCTGGTCGCGAAAAAGCGGGTAGACCAGATACTCCTCGCTGCCCTGGATGCTGTCGAGTGGGCCGAAGAAGAGCAGTGGGTGCTCGACTGGCCACAGGGGAACCGGAACTCCGGCCATGTCACCAATGGCCGGTCCCCAGATTCCAGAGGTGATGACCGCGAGCGGCGTCTCGATCGTTCCGCGTCTGGTATGCACGCCTTTGAGGCGGCCGTTTTCGATGTCGAAACCGATCGCCGGGGTGTTGGTAAACGTGCGCAGCGCGCCCTTATCGCGGGCGCGATCGACCGTTTCGAGGACCACGTCCTGGGACCGCGGGATGACCAGGCCGGCATCGGGATCCCACATCGCGCCGCGAATCGAGTCCTCGTTGAGCAGGGGGAATTTTTCCTTGGCCTCGCTCGCCGAGATGAGCCGGACATTGGTGCCGAACGCCTTACCCGACCCGACCTTTCGTTTGAGCTCCTCCCAGCGCTCGTCGTCGTCTTTGCGGCAGATCTCCATGCCGCCGCGTTTGAGAAAGTAGCCGTTTTCGTCGTAGAACTTGCGGCTGTACGCGGTGGTCCAGTTGCTCAGCTTGTCGTGTGCGGTGTTGAAGATGAAATCGGACGCGTGCGCGGTCGATGCAATGTCCGAGGGAATGGCCCCGGCCTTTTCGAGGCCGACAATATTGTGAACGCCGAGTTCGGACAGAAAGTAGGCAAGGGATGAGCCGACGATACCCCCGACGCCGATGACCACGACGTCGGCACGGTGCGGAAAGCTATCTGTTGTCATGAGAATGGTCTCCTTGGCAGCCGGAATGCTACAAGAGCCCGGTGATCGCGCGGGCGATTTCGCAGTTGGTCATGGGTTATTCCGAATCGTCCGCCACGGCAATTTGATCGACGTAGAGTAGACCACACCGCCATGGGTTTTGAACGGGGCGCGGAACGAACTTTTTAACTTTCTCGCGCCAGAGTTGAAAGTCTGCTCCCGGCCCATTCTCACCGGGCTCAGATTATCGGCCCGGCCTGCATTCAGGCCCCCTACATCGATTGCGGCAATTGTCGCTGCCGGGGTAACTTCGGTTCATCGGGCGTTGCTTCGAGTGTCCTGTACGTGCTTTGCTATTCGTCTCCGGTCGGCGCGATGCCGGCCGCTTCTACCATTAGAATCACGGTTGGCACCGGTGCTCGGGGATAGTGCATCATACCCCGCGGCACGAGAAAGCCCTGCCGCGGGCCGGCGAACGCTCGCTCTGGGCCCATTTTACCGCCCTGTCTCCGTCCTCTCGATCCGGTCGACGATGCCCGCGACGTCGGGCCGATCGGCTGGCCCCTTGCCGATGTGGTGAAGGCGTACCGCGCCGGCGGGATCGACCAGTACGTCGCCCCCGCGCTGAGCCCAATCGGCCGGGCCGCGGACCAGTTTGTGACCGCGACGCAGTTCGCGGGCGTAGGCCAGCCAGGTCGACGGCCCCCATATATCCGACCAGCTACCGCGCAACATACCGTATGCCCGGTACAGCGATCGATCGCGATCGATCAGCAGCGGCCAGGGCAGTCCGACCTCTTCGCGGTACGCCTGGGCCAGAAAGTCGGCTTCAAAGGTCACGACCAGAATCCGTACGTTCAGTTGATCGAGGTGGTGTTTGATGCGCCGCAACTGCGACAGGTGCCCGCGGCACGGCAGTCAGCCGAGATGGCGGTGAAAGACCAGAAGGAGCCAGGAACCCGCGTAGTCGCCAGAGCGGTGCCAGTTGCCCTGACTGTCGAGTAATTCGAAGGGGACCGCCTGCGAGTTGGTCGGGTTTTGCATCACCTCATCGTAGCCTAGCCGGGACCGCTAGGACTCGAGAAATTCGGCGAGCTGGGGTCTGGTGACCGGATCGAGGTACTCGGCCGCGCGATACGCCCAGCGCGACTCGGGCGATGCGCGGCGCGCCCGGTCAAAATAATCGAGTGCATAGTCTCGCTCGCCTTTTTGCTGCCATGCTCGGCCCAGGTCGTAGCACCGCTCTGCTTCGAGAAGTGGCATCTCATCACCGGTATGACCAGCTAGCTGACCCCACAGGCGATCGAGCTCGCCGATGGCCTCCTCGACCCGGCCCAGGGCCAGCAGGGCCACTCCGCGGGTGTGGCGAAACCCGGCCACGTCGGGACGAAGATCAATGGCTCGGTTCGAGTATTCGAGCGCTGCTCCGGCATCTCGCCCGGAGCGGGCCAGCGCATACGCCCGATTGTTGAGCCAGGCGGCCCGGGCCGCTTCGTTTAATGCCTCGACCTCCATGCCATCGAGCATTTCGATCGCGCGATCCCAGCTGCCGTCGGCCAGCGCGCAGGCGGCCAGCGAGACCTCGATCGAGACCCGCGCGGTTTTGCGCAATGCCCATACTCGAAGAACGTTATACAGCAATTTCGAGCGCTTGTAGTTCCCCTGCCGAAATGCACGGTGAGCGGCCCGGGGCAGCCAGACCACCATGACAAAGAGCAGGGCGAGCCATACGGCAAAGGCGATGAGCCCGGCGCGACGGCCTTCGAATGCCGCCACATAGAGCACGGTTCCGGCCAGTACGACCCGGACCAGTCCGCGAATCGCCGTGGTGAGCACAGCCCATGATAGCGCGGCTCAGCGAGCCGTGGTAATGAGGCGTCATTGTGGGCAACTCGCAGTTCATACCGCTGGGTCGACTCGGCCGCGGCAAGGACACAGAAGAGAATACCGAAGTGAACTGGCAAGCGGCCGAGGGCATGCCGCGGGTATACTTGGAGACCTATGGCTGCCAGATGAACGTCGCCGACTCGGATATGCTCACAGGCGTCCTTTCGCGGGCTGGATACCAAAAGACCGATCGTGCCGACGACGCCGACGTCATCTTGATCAATACATGCGCGGTACGCGAAAAGGCCGAAGAGCGGGTTTTTGCCCGGGCCCGGGAGCTGGGCGTGCACAAGAAGCGCCGCTCGGGAGTGATTCTCGGCATTGCCGGGTGTATGGCCGAACATCTCAAGGCCGGTTTGCTCGATCGTGCCCCCTACGTGGACCTCATTGCCGGGCCCGATAGCTACCGGCACTTTCCAGACCTGATCGCACGAGCGCATGCGAGCCGCTCCGCTTCTACAGACGACGGCTCTGCAGACGACGGCTCTGCCCCTGCCGGTCCCATCATCGATGTGCAGCTCGACAGATCAGAGACCTACGAAGGCCTGAGCGGAGCTGAAGGCGGCGACGGCGTATCGGGGTTCGTGACCATTCAACGCGGTTGCGACAAGTTCTGTACATTTTGTGTCGTGCCGTTCACCCGCGGGCGCGAAAAAGGCACGCCACCGCGCGAAATACTGCGTCAGGTTCGCGCCCACGCCGATGCCGGCTACCGCGAGGTCGTCCTGCTCGGCCAGACAGTCAATTCCTACCGATACGAGGATGTCGGTTTTGCCCAGCTCTTGCGCGCCGTGGCGCGGGTCGACAACATAAGCCGCATACGCTTTACCTCGCCCTATCCGGTCGATTTTACCAGCGAGGTCATCGCGACCATCGCCGACCTGGACAAGGTCTGCAACTATGTTCATCTGCCGGTCCAGTCCGGCTCGGATCGCGTCCTCGAGCGCATGCGGCGCGGCTATACCGCGGCCGAGTTTCGTGCCATCGTCGCCGAGTTAAGGGCCAGGATCCCGGACATCGCCATATCGACCGATATCTTGACTGGGTTTTGCGGCGAGACCCTCGACGACCATCGAGAGACGTTGAATCTCATGCGCGAGCTGCGTTTCGACAGCGCTTTTATGTTCCTCTACTCGGAACGCGATCTCACCTATGCAGGCAAAAAACTGGCCGATGACGTGCCGCTGGTCGACAAAAAGCGACGCCTTCAGGAGATCATCGCGCTGCAGGAATCGATCTCGGCCGAGGTCTTTGCGGCCCGGGTAGGCAAGCGAGAACGCATCCTCATTCACGGCCGGTCCAAGCGCGGCAAAGACCAGCTGGTCGGCCGCACCGACGGTTTCAAATCGGTGATCGTCCCGGCCGATTGCGCCGAGGTCGGCGAGCTTCTCGACGTCCGTATCGAGCGGGCCACCATGGCCACGCTCTTCGGTACCCCGGCCAAATAGCGGCGTCGGCACAGTACCGGGCCAATCCCCTAAAGCGTTAACCGAACAACCGGCCACCCACAACGTCACTGGATTGCGTGACCGAGATCGCAGACCACTGGCAATGGGCGGTAGAGCATTGAAGGATCTGCCGTGCGATGGTATTCCCTAAAGAACCTATCGCGTGCTTGCTGTGCCATATGTCTCGGTCTTGTGATATCAGGTCATCGTTGGTGGTCGTGCTGGTGATGTTGGTTTCTCTATCAGCGCGGGCGCAGCCAGCGCCGGCCCCGGATGACGGCGAGTCGCAACCTGCCGACCTGGACGATCCTTCGGATTCAAACGAGCCGGCCACGGATGAGATCGACCAGGCGGTGGCACGAGCGTTGTTGGAGCGCGCGCGGGTTTTGTTCGGGCAGGGCGACTATTCAGACGCCAAGTCGCTGTTGGTCGAATGTCTTCGCCGCAGGGCTGAAGGCCCGCATTCTCGGGATGCGCTGGCTCTTTTGCGGGAAGTCAATGGCAGACTCGGCGTGGCGGCCGATGACGGTGTGCCGGCCCCTGTCAAGTCGAGTATTGCGGCGTCGACGCCAGCTGACGGGGGCGACTTCGACCAGCGCGCGGAGCCGTCTGGCGAAACTGCCAACCCCTTAAATGGCGGCAAGCCAGGCGAGGATTGGGGCGCGCCCATCGACCCGTACGGCGAATCCAGCGGCTCCAGCGATCGCCCTGAGCCCGAAAACGAGCCTATCGAGCTCCCTGGCAATTCTGTCCAGGCCGACGCCGAGACCGCCAATGGCGACAGCGACACGCTGGTCGATGTGACGAAGGTAGAAGGGGAGGCGGACAAGCCGGCCGACTCGAACGACCGCCGCGGCGACCTGGCCAGGGGACGGCGTACGCTCATGGTCTACGGCGGGATCTATGGATTCCTCGCTGGTCTGGCCCTGGCCGGTCCCGAGGACGAGTTTGGCCAGGTTGGCGGTGGTGCGCTGGTGGCCGGTGTCGCGGCCTCGGCAGCCGGCATGCTCGGCGCCCATCATCTGACCAGACGGCGTCCGTATTCAGAGGGACAGGCCGCGGTCATCGGATGGTCCGGCGTGTGGTCGGGAGCGTTTCTCGGCTATTTTTCGGATGTGCTCACCGGCATTGACAACAGCTCGACCAATGAGATCTACAAGGGTATTGCGATTGGTGGGGCGGTGGGGACAGGACTGGGTCTGGCCCTGGCCAGCAAGCTCGACCCGTCCCCTGGCGATGTTTCACTGACCAACTCGATGGGCATGTACGGCATGCTCGGCAGCTTGCTTCTCGGGGTGGCCATGGATCCGGCCGAGAGCGAGGCCTTTTCGATCAACGCCATGGTCGGCACAGCGCTTGGCCTGGGCACGGGTCTCTACGCCGCCAAGCGCATCGATACCTCACGGCGGCGTATGTTGTGGATCGATGCCGGTGCGGGCATCGGTGCGGCGGCACCGTGGATACTGGTCTATCCGTTCATCAGGGGCGAGGGCGACGATGATTCGTCCGCCCAGACAGTCGGAGTACTGTCGCTGATCGGCATGTTCGGCGGCGGATACCTGGCCTGGCGTTTGACCCACAAACTGGATCGCAGGGAGCGCATTGGCAAGAAGCAGCTGGTCCGCAGGGGTCGTCCAGGGCCAGGGCGCGCGGTCGATCTACCGCCGCCAGGTTTGCTTCAGCGCAGCGCTGATGGCAGTTGGGGGGTCGGCGTACCGTCCTTTCGCCCGGCCGAAAATCCAGCTCTGGCAGCGAGCAGTGCAAAGCCCGGCCTGGCCATCGATCTACTCAGTGGCCGGTTCTGAACGCGCAGCCGGCGTGAAGCCGCAGAGTCTCGATCGCGCCGATCACATGTCGTATTAGGTACTACTAAGTAGGCTCATAGGCTCGATAGACATACATTGTTATCAATGTAGTTTTGTGTCGGTATTTGGGTGGCGGGTTTTGGATGTCGTCCGAGGGGTGGTTTTTTGCTATTCCGGCGCTCAGCTACGCTACTCTACTACCGTCGGCGATCGTTGGTTCAGCGTCGGTATTCTGCGGATACCGTTTGCGCAGACACGAACAAGCACATGACCACGACTCGGTGTGACGACTCTTGACAGCTCATATCTGTGACGACATGGCTCTGAGTCAACTCGCCGATTTGAATGTAGAGTGAGCGATCCGCCGCAGTAGCAAACGAGGTACAAGTTAATGGCAACACAGCGGCACGCGGAAACCAGTCGGCAGCTCCGCGCGGGCGTTGTGGATGGTCGCGGATCCGCTGACGGCTCCAGGCTGGCCGTGCAGCCCGCCATGGCCATGTTGCGTGAGCTGGTCGAGCGTGATCCCTCTCTGTACGGGCGAGACCTCACGACTGCGTTGTCGCAGTGGGGTGGTACTCTGTTCCGCGAAGGGCACAGCGACGAAGCGCTCGAGGTATTTGTCGAAGCGGCGCGCATTGCACTGCAGCTGAATGAGGAGGTTCCCCCGCAATTCCATGCTGATGTGGTGCAACGCCTGATCAATGTGGCCAGGGCATTCATGGCGGACAGGGAATACGCGCACGCTTGGGAGGCAGCCCGATCGGCTCTCGAACTCGAGCTGAGCCGCGAGCAACCTACATGGCTCGAACAGCTCGACGAGCGGCTGGCGCTACTTCGCGAGCTCTTTGCCGCGTTCATTGCGGAGAAGAAGTTCGATCAGGCTGCCGAGACCATACCTTTGTCCAAGCAGTTGCGGCAGCGACAGGCGGTTCTGCTCGCGCCGAACGAGCTGGATACGGTGCTGGGTGACCTGATACGCGACGCGAGATTGCTGCACAGTAGCTTGCGGGATCTCGAGGCCTGGCCGCTTTTGCAGGAAGCCATTGCCATGCGGCCGATGTTGCGGGTTCCGGCCCTGGATCGCACCACCATGAGCCTGGCCAGTCAGCTGATCGAATCGGCCATCGTGTTTCACTGTTCCAATCGCAGGGCGATGGCCATGGAAGCCACGGAGATAGCGGCAGCTCTCTATCGAGAGCTGATGCAGCGGCGATCGGGTTACTACGCATCGCAATTGCGCACGATGCTCGAAAAGATGCCGGCGAACCTGCGCCAGGTAGCCCTGGGCATCGGTCAAGAGTTATTCGACGAGCAGCTCGAACAAGACACATCCGAGGAGCGACAAGCCGAGGCCGGACCCGGGCGCCGGCCGCGTATTCTCGTTGTCGACGACAGTGCCCTCATGCTCGACTTGGCCAAGGAGGCGTTAGAGGGGGCAGGATACGACGTCGATATCGCTCAGGTGTTGAGCCAGATCGCCGATGAGGACAAACTCCGCACCTTTGATCTCATTCTGCTCGACGTCATGATGCCCGAATTGCACGGCGATGACGTCGCGATGATATTGCGCAATGAGCTGACCGGCATTACAGCGTCCATCTATCTGCTGTCCAGCCTGGCCAAAGAGGAACTCGCAAAGAGAGCCAGGGACGCAGGTATCGAGGGATATATCAGCAAAAGGGACGGTATCGAGGCATTGGTCGAGCGGGTTCACGAGATCCTGTCCGAGCGCACTCGATAGCTGTGGCAGATAAACGGGAAACGCCTGGGCAGAAACGCATTGGCCGAGACCGAGACCGATGCTGAAAGCCGATGCCGAGAGTCTACGGATTCGGACGGATCATTCCTGGGCGGGTTGCGCGCCAGGATGACAGGTCGTGACCGGGGTCTTGCTCGAGCGCGAGAGAGGCGAGCAGCTGGCCGAGCAGCGGGGCAAACTTGAATGCATGACTCGATCCGCCCGCGAACAGGCTCAGCCGCGGGTGTAGACGGTCGACCACGAAGTGAATATCCGGTGTCATGGTATACGGACTGCAACGTATGTCGACCCTGGCCTCGACGTGACGAAGCTGGGTCCGCACAAACGCATCGAGCAAATCCACCAGGTACGGGCTCGGCGCGCGCGGAAGGTCGTGTGGTCGCAGGGCCCTCATCTCTGCCGGGGCCCAATCAATGCCCACCTTGATCTGCGGGCGTCCCGAGGGCGCGCTCGACATGACTGGAAAGCCGTAGTACAGGCCGCCGTCCCTGCCGCGATGACGCTGAAAGCAAAACCACTGGGGAAAACCGTCTGCGTGCTCCTGCGCGACCTCGTAGTGAGCCCACAGCATCAGCCACAGCTCCAGTGACAGGTCGAAGCCGAGCGGTCTCAAAAGCTGGTTGGTCCACGGCCCTGCACACATCACGACCTGGTCGGCTCGGTGAATCGCCCCATCGCTGGTATGGACGCTCGCCTGGCTTCCGTCGAGGTCGATGCGCTCGACTGCCCGACCTTCGAACAGAAGCACACCGGCCCGTCGGATCTCGTCGGCAAACAGACGCAAAACGCGGTCGGCCAGAACAGCTCCGGCAGTGGGCTCGAACAGACCCACGAACTCGGGCCGGGGCTCGAGGTTCCAGCGCTTTGCCATGGACGCGGCGTCGTGCACCTCGAAGGCAATTGCCCGCTCCTCCATGACCCGCCGGGCACCCGGGATGCTGCCCTCGATGGTCTCCTCGTCAAACTCCTCGCCGTAAAACAAGAGCCCGTGCCTGCGCTGGAGCTGCACCTCGTGCTCGTGCTCGAGTTGTTGCCACAGCCGGTTGGCGTGCCCGGCCATGCGGCAGAAATACCCATCCGAGTACATCTCGCGGTACATGCGCGATTGTCCAAATGAGCTGGCCTCGTCATTGCCGACTGTACGGGCCTCGAAAAGGCACACGCGATCACCCAAGTGGCGCAAGTAGTAGGCCGCAGCAAGTCCCGCAACCCCGCCGCCAATAATGATGATCTGAGGGCTCACAGTCCGTAGTCGTACCAGGCGTAGTCGACCGGAGCCTGGACGTGGCAGTGATCGTAGCAGCTGGATATGGTGTACTCGCCGTCTCCTCGGGCCTCGTCCAGGAAGGTGAAAAGCCAATCACCCTGTAAGTCGATCCCCTCGGGAGCCCGGGCCGGGTCGAGCTTGCGCATGACCGCGGTATAGTCCAGGTCGCCCTGGCCCGACTCTCCCTCGAGTTTGTAGATCTCTTTGATCAACACCGTGCCGACCGGATATCGGCCTACATGGCCGTAACTCCGCCCGACGTCGTTGACGTAAATGCGCCGGAATGTCTCGCCGTGACCCGGAGCAATGCCCGCCACATCGATGTTGTACCAGTCGGTATATGACGAGACAGAGAATTCGTCGGACAAACCACTCACGTCGACCTCTTCGACGCAGGCACTCGCACTCAACACCATGGTCGAAACAACAACTCCCGATATCGCGCCCATGAGTCTCATTGCGTCACTCCTTCGGGTGCTCCTGCCAGGAGCCAGTTCTCGAGCCGATCCAGCGCCGCTGCTGGAGGCCGTCGCGCAGCATCAGGCGACGACGACAATGGAGGCATGTTGCCCTGCTGCACGGCGCGCCGATAGATCAATCCGCGCAACTCGGTGATCCCCAGGACATCGCCGGTACCTTGATAGAGCGCGAAATCGTGGGTCAACCCGGGAATCATCGCACCCGGATGGCAGAAATTGCAGTAAATCGCCAGCACATCATTGGTAATGGTGGCGAACGTCTCGGTCGTGGTCTCCGTGCCGATGATGAACGGCCCGACCTCAACCGTCCGCGAGTTGGCTCCATCCTCGACCGTGACCTCGAGATGCCAGGCATCACCTTGCGTTACACTGGCCAGCGGCCATGTCACGGTATTGTCGCCCGCAGTCGCCGCGATATACGAGGCCACCGAGATCTCCTGGTCGCCGAGCACAGCCTTGATGCTCAGGGTCAGATCGGCCGTATCGGGATCGACAATATTGACCAAGATATCAAAGTCGGGTGTCTCGGCTCTGGCGATCAACGAGTCGCGCCGCACATTGGCCACGGTGACCGTGGGCGCCACATTGCCGTTGGATACCGTGTACGGCTGGTCGAGAAGCTCGATCGGCGGATGACTCTCACTGGTATCGCTGAGCACCGCGAACAGCTGGTAGGAGCCATTGGCAAACGCGCCGGTATCCCAGGTGACCCGCCCGCGCCCGCTGTGCAGCTCTCGCGTAATGACCTGGGCTCCATCGGCGCTTTGACCGGCTCGCAACTCGCCCACCACGATATCGCGGTCCGGGTCGCGAATTTCGTAATCGATGACCAGCGTGCCGGCGACCTCCTCTTGTGACAGAATCGTCATTTCCGGACCGCGGTTGCCGTCGCGGGGTGCCCCGCGTGCAGGCAGTCCCTCCGCAGCAGCGACTGGCGCCCAGTTGGCCACTACGTCGGCTTGCCGGCTGGTCAGCTCGGCAAATCCCTCAGCAGGCGGCATGCGCGGAATCGCATCCTCTTGCGGCTGAATGCGCGCCCGGACGTAACTCGCCATGGTCCCAGCGCCGCGAATAATACGGCCGTCATCGGCCACCCAGTCCTCATAGGTGTCCAGCCGAAACGAGTCGGGCGCCCCACCGATCGCTGGCACTGTGTGGCAACGCACGCAGTTGGCCGCCAGAATCGGTGCTACATCACCGGCCCAGGTCGGCCCGTCGGGCACGCTCGGGCTGCACGAGATCGCCAGCGAACTCACCGCCATGGCCAGACCGCAGAGGTAGAAAGATCGAATGAATAGAGATCTGGTGAACATGGTTCCTCGCACCGGTTCACAGATAATAGTGGAACATCAACATGGCCTGCGGATTGGGCGAGTCAAAACCCTGGGTTTCGAGCTTGCCCAGCAGCATGACCTCGACATGAGCGTACGGGAAGTACTGCAGAGTCAGGTTGATCGAATCGCGGGCCGAGCCCTTGAGAGCGACGTCGTGATCGAAATGCTCGATCGCCCCACCCAGCATGAATCCCTGTTTCAAGAAATAGGTCACGCCAAAATACAACGCCATTTGCAGCTGCGGATCCGGGTCCTCGCCAGTGCCGTCGAGGCGAAAGGTCTGCAGGCCGAAATCGAGCTCGGACAGAAATAGCAGCTTGAGGTCGTCGAGCCATAACTTGCCCAGCCCGCCGAGCCAGAATTGCACGTCGTCGGACGATATGTCGAACCGCGACTGCGCGCCGAACGAGGCGCTGTCGTCGCGTATGCGGCGCTCGTAGTAGAAGGTTCCACCGCTCGCCCGCCGGCCAAACGGAAAGAGCGGCGACGGCATGAACAGGGTGCCATGCGCCTCCCACGCGTCATCCATGCGGCCGAACGAGAGGTTGTAGGTCTCCTCGAGAGTGTGTTGACCCAGGTAGCGCCGGACGTACGCCGAGTGATCGGGCAACCTGAGCCCATACGGGGCAAAAAATCGGCCGACGCGGGCGTAGTAGTTGGAGGTGCTGGGGCTCCACATCAGGTAGTGCTCGCGCGACCACAGACGCTCGACCAGCGGCCGGCGGGGTTCGCGAGCCGAGCCGCGCAGCCCGGTGATCAGATTAAACGAGAAGTCCTTGAAAGCAAACCGCGTGTACAGGTCGGCCTGCATGGGAAAGCCCAAAACCTGGGGCTCGTCCCAGGTCTTTTTGACGATGCTCGCACCGCGAAAATCAGCGCCGAGCTGAATCCACTCGGGCGGGGTCCACAACCCGTGCAAAAAGCCGCCGTCACCGCCGTACTGGCTGATCGTGTCGCCGGCCTCGCCGCGGCCAAAACCGTTGACCAGGCCGCCGCCCGTGGGCGAAAAATGACACGCAGTGCACGTCGTGGCATAGGTGCTGAATTGAAATTGCGGATAGGCAGCCGCGCGCTCGATGGGGCCGAGATAACACAATAGCCCGATCAGCGCGGCCACGCCGACGATCGCAAAGCGCTGGCCGGGGCCGCAGCGCAGGTTGCACACAATGCGTTGTCTCATGCGTTGGTCGGTCAATTGCACGCTGCTCCCTCCAGGATCCAATTTTCGATGATCTCGACTTCGACGTCGGGCAGTGGTACGTCGGGTGGCATGTTGCGCACTTCTTCACCGCGCAATAAATAGATGAGCTTGGAGCCTTCGGGTTGGAAAGGTACGACGAAGTTGTGATCGGCTTCGAGATCTGGATCGATCTGCTCAGCGGTTTCACAGATCCGCCCGGTCAGGTAATTGTAGGCCGATTCTCGGGTATCGAAGCGCAATCCAGCGGTCGACGCCGGCGGTGTGTGACAGTTCGATGTCGTGCAGTTGGGCTGGATGATGGTCGCGTACACGTAGGACCACGTGGCCGGGCGATCCTCTGCATCCGAGCAACCGGATCCCAGGAAAACGCCCGACAGAGCAAAAAGCGCACTCATGACGATCGCACTTGCGGAGGCTCGGCCAGATACAAATGGCCTGCGGGACTGGACATTTCGACTCATGGTCGCCTCTGATTTCGACATCTCGCTGTCCCTGAGCTCCCTACATCTCCGGGACAGGTATTTTGACAGATGCACTCGAACGCCGAAACATTACACGCATTCCACTGGGGGTTCACCCCTCTGGCCCGGTTTATTCGCAACGAGCGTGTCGGCGGGGTTGCAGTTGCCGGGGAAAATCTCGAAAAAGACCGAAGCGGGACACCGCATGTGTTGCATGCCGTCCGCCTCATGCGGATTGGACGATGCTCCACATTTCTTCCATGCGCTCGATCAGGGCGGATAACGAATCGACATCCCTGGACCACTGTACGTCGACGATGAGTTCGTCGGTATCGATCTGGCGAATCTTTTGAACATCGCTGCGGATCTCTTGTGACGTCCCACAGAACAAGCGCCGCTTGTCGCCACCGGGCCGGCGGGTGAACAGGACATTGGCCCGGACGATGAGTTCGAGCGCGTCGGCATCGCGGCCAGCATCTCGCGCCATGGATTTGATGTGGTCGAATTTGGCAACGATGTCCTCTACAGATAAACCGGATGGATTCCAGCCGTCGGCGTGGCGGGCTACCCGGCGCATGGCCGATGGGGTGAACGCAGCCATATATATCGGTGGATGCGGCTTTTGTACCGGTTTGAGGGCCACGATCGAGCGCGGGATCTGCACGTAGCGGCCGTCGAACTCGATCAAGCTGTCGGTCCAGATCTGTTTGAGTACCTCGATGTACTCGTCGGCGCGCTTGCCCAGGCCGTCCCGGGAAATACCGACAGCCGAAAATTCCTCGGGCATCCAGCCGTTGCCGAGCCCAACTCGCAACCGTCCGCCAGACAGGACATCCATCGTGGCGAGCATGCGGGCCAGCCGCAACGGCTGATACTGGGGCAGATTGATCACACTCGTGCCCAGTGCGACCGACCTGGTGTGAGCGGCCACGAAGGTCAACGTGGCCAGCGGATCGAGCTGTGCCTGGGTGACCTCGGGCAGCGTTCCCCCCGGTGAGGCGGGATAGGGAACGCTCAGCGTGATCGGCCAGAGCAGACGTTCGGACACCCACAGGCTGGCGTAGCCGAGCTCCTCGGCACGGACCGCAGCAGCGATGAGCGAAGCAGGGCTTACCGCAAAGTCTCCACATTGCGGCACGGCAAATCCAACGCGCACAACATTCTCCTCGTCAGTTCGGCCCCCATTTCAGCACAGTGCCGGGCGTAGTCGCAATGTATACGAAATTGCTGGCTCTGGCGCCCCGGCGAAATAAGCCGGCCGCCGACTTGCTTGCCGTATTCGAAGTATCCGACACTGCCCCCGTCGGAACACAGATACAATCAGGCCAGGACCGAGCACCAAGATCGACAACCAGGGACCTGGACCTGTACAACAAACGAGCAAGACAGCAAACGGAGTGATTCTGTGGCAGCGATCGATTGGTACTATTACCGCAAGGGTTGAACCAGCTGCAAACGAACGCAGGAGTTTCTTGCGACAATTGATGTGACCATCAAAGAACAGGTCGATGCACGCAAGCACAAACTGGGACCCGCGCAGGCGCTCGAACTCGCCCGCGAGTCCGGCCAGCTGTGGGTCGCGCGGGGCAAAAAAGTCCTGTTTTTCGACATGAAAAATGACCCGCCGGCAGATGAAGAACTCGCCGCCGTGCTGGTTGGGCGCAGCGGTAATCTGCGCGCACCAACCATTGTTGCCGGAAAGGTGATGATCGTGGGCTACAACCCCGCAACCCTCGACCGAGCATTGCGGGGTGGCAGGCCGCGGGCGTCTACCCACGTTTGCTGAGAAGATCAAATATCTTCGGCGTTTCGGGTTCACCTTCCATGTAGTCGACATTCTCGAGAAATCCGATTCGCTGAATGCTCCGGACCAGGACTTTGCCGTTATCGGGATATACACACACTTCATCCGGATCGTATGGACCGATTGCGAGATAAATGAGATCTTCATCAAATGGATTGGCAATCTGGTGAGCGATCTTGGTTCCGGCCGGGCAGGATATGCAATCGCCTGGTCGAATCTCTTTGATCTCGTCCCCGTAGCGCAGCATTCCGCGTCCGGACAGGATGAAGAAAACCTCGTCTTCGCGCTGATGGTAGTGAAACGGGCAGGTCGTATGGCCAGGCGGTAGACGGGTGCGGTTGACGCCCAGGCTACCGCCGCGCGGCCGCATCGAAGGAGTGAGCACCTGGTAGGCCCCGCCCCATTGCCCGTTCATATGAGTGATTTCTTCGACTTCATCGACATTTACGACAGTTCTTTCGGTGTCAGTGGTTTCGTTGTCTGGCATTGGTGGACTATATAAGCCAAAACGTCTTGTTTGATCCACAACCAATGCGTTTCTGTTTAATTGCCAGAAGCGCTTACCTGGGCTTGACACGGAGTCAAAATCGCGTTCTATCCAGTTCGATCTCAAATAATAATATTTGCTCGAGCGATACTCAGAGCACGGCACGGCCTGCAATCGAGAGCTAGCTGAACAATACGCAGAATGAGTTGAACACATAAGGTGGACATGGCGAAGGTGGACATGGCGAGATGGATACAGATCGATCGGCCATTTTGCGAGCATTGAGCGGTAGCTGCGCGGGTCCAGGGTGCCAAGCCGGTTCAGGTCGAGACGATCGTTGCTCGGATGAGTGTCCGGACCAGCCCTGGCATCTGCAATGGCGGATCGGGCGATGGCGAGGGGTTGCGCGCAGCATGAGCCGCCCTGCGTGTTCGGGTCGAGCAGGACGAGGGAGGCCACGTGTGTCGGCAGGTCGGGCAGCTGTCTGGACCAGTACGTTTCCATTTTGGTAAGTACAATTCCACCCTGGAATCTTGACTGATGCATATAGTTACCGGTCACAGTCCCCCCCGACTCCGGTCAAGGTCTGTTGTTCGTCCGCAACTTCAATCACTTGAGAACCTGTTAGTGTTAGAGGAAATACCTCGAATAAGTGGATAGTTATTGATGGGAAGTGTAAGCAACCTGGCATGGTTCTCGCGTGTCCAAGCTCGAGAGGTACAAACATATGGGCAATGCTGTTCTTTCTAGGGAGGTCGATACGTATCGGCGCAAACATCCCCGCGTGGACCTGAAGCTGTCTGCGATCATGATTGACAGTCCAGGGGACCTGCGAATGCTTGTGGAGGTCGGCAACCTTGCTCCGGGGGGAGTGTTTGTAAGGGCGGAGCAATCTCCACCGGTGGGGTCGGAGGTCGAACTCGGCTTCCGTATGCTGGCTAACCGCACGTGTACGGCGCGCGGGCACGTGGCCTGGCGAGGGGAGAGCGGCTTCGGTATCTCGTTTGATGAGACCAACGAGGACATGGAGCGCTTTGCCCGTCAGCTGATTGCGCTACCGGTCCATCTTCATTCGGTCTACCTGGCTGACGTGCTCGATCCGGAGCTGCGAGTTTCCCTCGAGTAACGCTTTCTACACACGATCGCGCGGGAAAGGGCCAGGGGGAACCCGCTCGGCCCGACCGCTTGGGTTATTATTTTTGGCCAAGCCCCCGACGGCCGGACTCTCGGCCGGCTGGGCCGCTGGCCTCGCTACAGAAACGGCTTTTTGATCCCCGGCCAAAGTGTGTTTCTGTTTACCTCTACCCCGAGAGTGCGGCCGGCTGCTATAACGCCGGGTATGACCGGCCTTTTGCTCGTCAACCTGGGCACTCCGGACGAGCCCGAAACCGGGGCCGTGCGCCGGTATTTGCGCCAGTTTTTGTCCGATCCCCGGGTTATCGACATCAACCCGATCGGGCGTTTTTTGCTGCTCAATCTCATCATCCTGCCGTTTCGCCCCAAGCAGAGTGCACAGGCGTATCAGAAAATCTGGACCGAGCGGGGTTCGCCGCTGCTCTACCACAGCCAGGATCTGGCCGAGCAGGTTGCCGGACGTCTTGGCGAGAGCTGGCATGTCGAACTCGCGATGCGCTACGGCCAGCCCTCGATCGCCGATGCGCTGGCCCGGTTTCGCGCTGCTTTTGTCGATCGCATCGTGTTGTTGCCACTTTTTCCCCAGTATGCGTCGGCGACCACGGGCAGTGTGTTGGAGGAGGTTTTTCGCCAGGCCAGCGAGACGCGAAATGTGCCCCAGCTGTCGGTGATCGAGCCGTTTTACGGGGACCACGGCTTTATCGACGCATTTGCCGAGATCGGGGCAACGGTCGTCGAATCCTCCCAGCCCGACCACGTCTTGTTTTCGTTTCACGGTTTGCCCGAGAGGCAAGTCGTGCAGAGCGACGAGAGCGGGTCGCACTGCCTGGCCAGCGATGACTGCTGCAACCGAATCACCGAGGTCAATCGCAACTGCTATCGCGCTCAGTGTTTTGCCACTGCGCGTCGTCTGGCCGAGAAGCTCGATCTGGCGCCCGATGACTATACAGTGTGCTTTCAGTCCCGGCTGGGCAGGACTGTGTGGATCGGACCGTACACCGACCGAATGATCGACAGACTGGCCCGGGCGGGCAAAAAGCGCCTGGCGGTCTACTGTCCGGCTTTTGTGGCCGATTGCCTGGAAACCATCGAAGAGATCGGCATTCGCGGCAGGGAACAGTTTGTCGAGGCTGGTGGCGAGGAGATTTTCCTGATCCCGTCTCTGAACAGCAGTGCGGCCTGGGCTGACGCGATCGTGGCGATCATCGAGCGCCACGCCGAGAAGATTTCGCCCGGTCGTGCTCTGCTCGAAAAGGCCGAAGCCTGAATCCCGGCCAGTCCGAGCTGCCGAGAGCGGAAGCCAATACCGGGAGCCGATGCTCGCGAGTCAGTCCAGTAGCTTCAAGTAGCGGCGGACTTCGTCGCCCCACTCACCGGGCTCACCTACCCGCGGCGGGCCGAACGGAGCGAGAACGACCCGCTTGCCATCCCATGTGCCGGCTCCGGGCGGCAGTTCTTCGGGCCGGTCGACGACGACTTCGACCTCGTCACCGCGTATGCGGACGAGTTTCCAGCCGCGACGACTGTTGGCTCCGCGGCCGGGCTTGGTCCACAGGACAAACGTATCCTCGGCTGGACGGGCAGCCGGGAGCAGGTCGAGGTTGGCGCGACCGACGGCGAGCTGCAGCACCGGTCCGGGCTGGCCGGTTTTGGCGTCGAACGTGGCCATTTTTTCGCTGGTATCAGACAATACGACAATGCGGCGATCGGCGGCAATGACGCCGAATTTCGGCCGTGCGAACAAGTCGGCCGGGGCCACGCCTTCGCGTTTCCACACCTCGTCGAGTGATGGCACGGCCAGAGTGAGCAATACGAGGCCAGAATCCCGGATGGCTGGATCGGCTACCCGCGAGGCGTCAAAAAGCAGGTGGACCAGGCCATTGGCCACCGCAAAGTCGGCCAAAAAACCCATGGCACCGGCCAGTTCACGGCGAGCGAGTACGATTTTTTTGTCCGTATCAAAGATGAGCACGTTCATGCGGTCCCCGGTTCCACCGATGATCACGAGTTGGCCACGGGCAGCAGGCCAGCCGCCATGGGCGCCGTCGATAGACAGGAGCGGGCTGGGCTCGCCGAGTCGGCGGAGATGGCTGCGCCGCTTGTCGGCCGGTGTGGCCAGTACCTCGCGCATGCCCGGTGCCTCGTGCTCGAAATAGAACACGGTTCCATCAGAACCGGGCGGACCCGCGAGCAGGCCGCGGCCGACCGCGGTCGGCATCGTTTCGCGCCGGTCGAGGCGAACCACCAGCGGAAGTTGTCCGGCAAGGGCATACTGCAGTACCATCCACCGCCCGTCGGGCGAAAGAAGCACTCGATCAGCTCCCCGAGCCAGGGCTGCGTTTTCCATGGTCACCGGGTCGGTGGCGGGCACGTTTTTCTCCTTTCCGCCGCACGCCCATGACGGGCTGGCCATTGCAAGAACGGCCACGATCAAAGGGCAGGAGCGAGCGATCCGGGCGCCTGATCGGGTATCCGACCGGGCTCGTCTCGGTTGTTTCTGGCCCGGCACCGGCATCAGAGATGTTTCCTCAACTCGGCAGAGCGGCGCATCACCCTCTTGAGTTCACTCCATTCGGACCAATCCACCCCGGAATCGAGGTAGTCGATGCCCTTTTCGGCGCTGCCGCCGCCCAGTTGCTTGACCACGGTGGTCATGTCGGCGGGGCTGGCACTCTCGAGAACGCGAATGATCGCCCGCTCGTCGTCATTGCCGCACACGCCGGGGACCAGATCACGGATGAGCTGGTAGCGCTGTTTCCGGGTCAGGGTGGACATGGCTCCCTGCTCGCGCGCCATGGCGATGTACTCTCTGGCGTTGTCATCGGTGTCGTGACCGGCCACGCCACCTCCGGTATTGGGAGTATAATCGATCACTCGGGTGAGAAACTCGACCGGGTTGGCCCGCAACGGTCCAGTGATTCGCTGGCGGAAGCCCTGAGCCTGCAGGCTGGCGCTGACCACGACCATGCCGAACTGTTCAATATCCTCGAAGCCCAGCGCACCCTCGAGAGATTGGGCTTTTTCAGCGGCAAAGATACCGATCGCCTCCTTCATGGTCGCGTCGGCGACCAGACTGGCGACATCGGGTTGCTTCCAGCGCGGCCGCCCGGCCGGCTGGTCGCTCTCTGGTTTGGCCCTGGGCCAGATTTTTTCGGCCTCGTATTGGCCATCGGCCAGAAGCAATGCAACCACCACGTCGGGCGTGTGCGATTTGCCGAGCTCGTAGGCCTTGTCGACTTCGCCCATGCTCAACCGGACCGCCGCAACGGCTTTTTGCTCGGTGTTGACCGCCTCGGGGACGCGCTGTCCGGTCTTGGGGTCGATGATGGGTTTGCCCCGTCCATCGCGCACCTCGCCATCACCGACCAGCAGGCCGTGCTGGGTTTGAACGCCCTTTATGTTGTCGTAGTCGTGGACTGCTCCCGACACTACGTCGCCAAACGAGAGAGTCGGCAATCCCTTGTTGTCGATGATGTCCCTGACCCGTTCCCACAGCTGCTGCACGGTCTGGAAGGTGCCGGCCAGGGTGGTATTGTCGTTGATGTGCCAGGCCATCTGTTCGGCGATGAACAGTTTTAGGTTGGTCCAGAACATGGGAACTATGGGGTTCCACCATTGCGAGATGCTGATGCGCTCGGTCCGCACGTGCCCGGATGCGTAGGCATCGGTCAAATAATGACTGGCAAAGCCCTCGCAGAGCAGGGCCTCGTCCATGGATGCACCGGATTTGCCGGCCCGGGCCGCCGCCTTGATGGCATTTTCGTGGTTGCCGCGGTAATTGCCCGCATTGTTCAATTTGCTGCGCTCGCTTTTTCCCCGTGGCTCGGTGAAGTGCGAACTGTTGTTGCCGGCGAGGGCGTAGTAGCGATTCATCACTGCCTCGCGGGCTTGTTCCGAATATTGCGATTCGCGGTTTTCCTGGCCGAGAATGTGGACCACCCTGACGTACTCGATCTCCTCGCGTGTGCCAGGACCCGGACCCGGCCGCGCGGCGTGGGTTTTAATCTGCTCGACACTCTCGAAATAATCGCCCGACATGGCGGTGAGATCGCCGAAGCTGAGCGAGTAGTTGGGCGCGACCTCGACGGTCCGTGTCTGGCCTCCGGCCGTGCGGGTTCCCTCGTCGCCCATGGCCTTGTGTTCGTAAGAATTGAACCGCTGTACTGCCCCGGCCCCACCAGAAGCCGAATTCCGGGTCGCCACCTGGCCGAGCAAATCCTCGGCCGAGCGACCGGCAACCACGGCGTCGGCGACGGCGTCGGCATGCTCTTCGTAGCGATCACCGGCCTGTCCGACGCCACCGGAGAGCGAGACTCCACCTCGCTGCTGAACCACGTGAGCAGCCTCGTGGGCCGCGGTGTGCAGATCAGGCGCGGACGCGAAGGCGACGTTGTGTCCGGTCGCATAGGCCGCCGCGCCCATGGACTCGCACGCGGCCTCGGCCGCGCCGCCAATATGCGCCACGACCCCGCTCACGTCATGGGCGCCAAACGCGTTCTGGATGGCCGAAAGATAGGGCAGGGAGCCTCCACTGCTCTCGATACCGCTGGCCGCCGCGCGATGGACGTCACTCGGTTCGGCAGTGTCCGCCCCGGCTCGGGCCTGGACAGGCGAATTCGAGGAGGTTGGGCCGTTGATTCGATCGGGAGAGCTGCCGCGATGAGCGGCATCCATCAGCGGATCAGCCAGCCAGTCGGGAGCCGATCTCGGTGCAGGAGAGCCAGCCGGACGCGCTGATTGCGCTCCCGAACCAGATGACGTCAGCTTGCCCTGCACCGCACGTTGCTGCCCCGACGGCAGTTTCGCCGTGAGCGGCGACTTGCCGGGAGCTCGCTGGGAATTACCACTGTCCGCAGTATTCGGGCTTTGCTGCAAAGCACGCTGTACACCCCTGCGCATCGTCCACTCTCCTGGTTTTTCATGTAAAACCCACTATGTAAGAGGGTCAACCATCAGACCATACATTGTCGTTCCTGACAACAACTTCTCGGTCCCGGCAGATTTTGTTTGTGTAACTACACAAATAATTACTAGTAAATGAGTTCTACTCCTTTCAGCGCGAGAACTGGGCGCCCAGGACCACGCGTACGAGCAGTGGCGAGCCCGGGTCGGTGAGGCGTCCAGTTGCGGCGCTCGCGGTGAGCCACAGAGATTCGGCAAAAAGGCGCAAGGTTGGTCCGACATAGACCGATACATCTTCGTCGTTTGGGCTAGAGGCGGGATCGGAGATGCGGGGGCCAGTGATCGGGATCAGCGCGAATGATTCGAGGCCAACCCGGATCAGATTGATCACCATGCCGTGAGTGACTGCAGCGCCGGTGCGGATTTCGACCTGGTTGTCCGAGTCGCCGCCGAGTTGCTCGCGCACGGTCAGCTCGCCGGTCACTGCCAGGGTTGCCTTTTCCCATCGCGCTGCCACGCCCTGCACCAGCTGGTGCCGGCGTTCCGCGAAGGCGGCCAGGCGATAGCCGATGACGAGAGCGGCGACTGGCTGGCCGGTCGTGCCGGCAATGCGATAGCGTAGCCGCATACCAAAATGATCGATGCCAGCCGGCTGGCGGTTCTGGCTGACGGCATACTGGTTCGGCGAGCTCTGGTATCGGCTGGCATGAGCCGATACTCACGTTGTCCAGGCGCTCAGTGCAAGCGATCGCGTCTTTTGCCGGTGTCCCGGTTGTGGTCGTGTCGATGTTCGGGCTCGATGTCGCGTCGCGGTGCTTGCGCAAGCGGGGCAGCTCTGCTCAACTCATGTTGGCCCCGTGCCAGAAGGAGTTGTTCCGTGTCCCGTATGGTCAAATGCGTCAAGCTCAACAAAGAGCTTCCCGCGCTGCCGTTCAAGCCGTTCGACAACGAGCTCGGGCAGCGGATCTACGACAACGTCTCTCAGGAGGCGTGGTTCATGTGGATCGAGCATTCCAAGATGATCGTCAACGAGTATCGGCTCGACCTCACCCAGCAGAGGGCCCACGAAGTACTGCTCGAACAGTGCGAGGCGTACTTTTTTGGCGAGGGTGCGGCTGTGCCGCCCGACTACGTGCCGCAGCAAACCAAGTAGCGCCACGCGGCGCCCTCGATTGTCCCGAAAACCTCGCCGTATGTCCCGTCGTTCGGCCCTGCTTCGCTTTTTACCCCGGCGTGCGATCGCCCCGGACGAGCCAGTTCACGCACCGGGCGATGATGTGCAAAACCATCCCTTGCCAGGTCGGCCCGACCTGCGAAGTCCGGGCCGCATCTTGTTGCTGTCGTGTTATGAACTCGGCCATGCTCCGCACGGCCTGACCTTGCCCAAGGCATTTCTCGAGCGGGCCGGGTTTGCCCCGGCCTGCATCGATATTTCACTCGATGCGGGCAGGGGGGCGTCTGATCCCGGGGTCGATCGAGACATCGTGCAAGCCGTAATGCGAGCCGGGCTGGTTTGCATTTCTGTGCCCATGCATACCGCGTTGCGCGTGGGCGCGCGTCTTGCCGAGTATATCCGGACTCACAACCCGGACGCGAAAATGTGTTTTTTCGGCCCGTATGCGGTGCTCAACGCCGACTATCTGTACGAACTGGGGGCCGATTGGATGCTCGCTGGCGAGAGCGAGCAGGCGGTGGTCGAACTGGCCGAGCGTGTGGCGCAAGGACACACGCCCCGGCCCTTTGCGCAGACTGTGCTGGCCAGGCTCGACGTCCCCCGTGTCGACCGCAAGGGCCTGCCCGGTCCCGAGCACTACGCTCGCCTCGACACCGGTACCGGCGAATTGCGCCTCACCGGCTATACCGAGACATCGCGCGGATGCCTCGACGTGTGTCGCCACTGTCCCATTCCCGCGGTCTACAGCGGCCGTTTTTTTGTCATCGACGCGCGCGTTGTACTCGACGATATTGCCGCGCAAGTGGCTCTTGGTGCTCGACATATCACGTTTGGTGATCCCGATTTTTTTAACGGACCGGGCCACGGCATGGCCATCCTGCGCGCCGGGCACGAGCGATGGCCCGATCTCACGTTCGACATAACCGCTCAGATAAGCCACCTGCAAAAACACCGGCGCTATTTGCCCGAGCTATCCGAACTGGGTTGTGCGTTCGTGGTAAGCGCGGTCGAGTCGCTGAGCGATCGCGTGCTCTCGGCGCTGCAAAAACGCCACCGCCGCGGCGACGTCGAACAGGTCCTGGATCTGTGCCGAAAAGCTGGCCTGACCTTGCGGCCGACCTTTGTGACGTTCACGCCGTGGACCACGCTGGCCGATGTGTGCGAGCTCGTCGATTTCATCGAGTCCGAGGGTCTGGTCTACCATGTCGACCCGATTCAGCTGGCGGTTCGCCTGCTCGTGCCGCCCGGCTCGCTCCTGCTTTCTGCCGCCGAGGGCCGAGCGGCATTTGGCCCTCTCGACAAGGTCGCGCTCACCCACGAGTGGAGTCATCCCGATCCGCGGGTCGACGCTCTGTACGACGAATTCACCCGCATCGTTACCGATGCAGCCCAATCTGCCAGCGATCCGGCAGGTGTGATCGAGTCGCTGCGCGAGCGTGCGTACCGAGCGGCAGGCCGGCAAATCAGACCGCAGCCGCCGCGTCCGCGCAAAAAAGTTCCACGCCTCACCGAGCCGTGGTTCTGTTGAAGCGAGCCGACCGAGAGCCAGTTTGGCTCGATAAAGCCAGCCGGAACCTGATCTGATCCGTGCCCGCAACAGAAACGCCTCATTTTATCCACAACGAATGCGTTTCGGTCGCGCCGCCGCATGCGCGGGGACGAGTGATCACTCGAGGGAGGTCTTCAGGCCGGTGAATGAGTGCGGTGTGTCTGTGGAGGTTGGTGGGGGAGCAGGCGACGGGAAGCCGTCAACTACGGACATGCCGCAGTGGTGAGGAAACCGAGGACGGCATGGGCCTCGGCCGGGGGGGTCGGATTCTCGACCAGACACTGGCCGGCTGTGACCACGATGTCATCGGTGGCGGCTGTGCTCGAGATGGTCAAGGTGCCCGACTCGATGCGGATTCCACCGTCGTTTGCCGTGTCGGGAGCATACGGCGCGGCAGTTGCGTCGTTGCCGGTAAACGCGATGCGGTAGGTCTCGTTGAGCATGAATTCTTCAATCTGGTCACCCGCCAGGGCCAGCGGGCGCAGATCAAACGCCATGGACAGGTCGAAACCGGGCTCGACCAGGAACGAGGCCGCGCCATTGGCAGTGGGCGTGATGGTCACGTCGAAACGGCGCCCCAGATCGGCGTTGAGATCGAGCGCAAACAAGGCGTGGTCGTCGAGCTTGATCGATGTGGTGCCATCGCCCAGGCCGATATTCCGGATGGTCGCGGATTGGTCGTCGGGCCGGAGCGTGGTCATCACCGATATGCCGGCGAATTCCATGCGGAATGTATCGCCCTGGGCAAGGCTGCCATCGCCGGCCAGCTGCCACGGAACCGACAGTACGGTCTTGCCGACGTCGAGCCGGAAGGTCACCTGATTCTCCTGCAGGCGAATCGATGCCATTGGCTCCTTGGCCTCCGAAGAAAACGAGATCGCGCCCTGGGGCAGGGCGGCCTCGACACGGACGGGCTGGCGCACAGCTGTCTCCAATGACACATCTTTGTCGCCGTTGACGACCAGGGAGAATGCCAGCACGCCTTCCATCACCTCGGGCAAATCAGCGTCCTCACCGGAAATCTCGGCCAGATGAGCAATGGCGTCCTTGCCCTCGGCCAGATCGATGACCGCGGAGAGCCGGTCGCTGCGCAATTCGAGAATCAGCGGCTCGGAACGATCAGGGCCGATGGCCAGCGAGATGTCGAGGCCGTCCCCAGCAAGTACGGCGCGGAGGCGAATCTCGGCGCGGTTGACTTCCTTGACACACTGCTGATCGATGTTGCCCGCGAGATCTTTTTCGCAGACCACCTCGGGGCGGAGCCGGAAATACCCGTCACCCTCGTAGCTCTCCTCGTTGAAGACCAGTTCGAGCAACTGCTCGACGATGTCTTCTTCTCCGTCGGCAGCCTTCTTGAACGCCAGCGCAGATGTCCCGTCTTCAATCAAACTGGGAATCTCGATGGGTAGGCTGGCAAACGAGAGGTTCAGAGCGTCGAGACTCTCACTTATCCAATCCATGGCCGGCATCGCATCGAGCACCTCGAGGGATTTCTCGGTTGCCTGCACGATCTCGGGCAGCGTGGAACGAAGGCGAGTCTCGGTATCGTCAGGGCCGGCACCATCATTACCACCACATGCTGCCAGACCGACCGAGAGCACGGTCGATGTTAAAAATGTCGCAAAAATCGTAGAAGAGTACAATTGATTCATTATCAGTATCCTTACAACCAACGTCGGCCCACCCTCTATCCAAAGTACATGCCAGCGGCGTATAGGGCGAATCTTCAAGAGAACGGCTGCTCTCGTGAAGAATTGTTCACGCAGTGTAATTCCGCAGTCGCAGTGGTTATCAGACACGGGTGTCGAGCTTTGCGACAACCACCGGGATGTTTGGCAGCGCCACGGTCACCGGCGCTCCGCCTTGCCAACTCAAGCGGGTGTGCCCTGGTACTGCCCACCACGTCGCGCCGGCGCTTGCCGAGGTGACGAGTCGATCGCCGGGAGCGATGGCCTGGCGGTAGCCGCCCTCCAGGGGCGTGAAGGCAGACAGGATGGGCGACGGCTCGAATAGTGGTGGCAATTATGTCGTCTCGAGCCACACGATCTCCACACCGCCGAATTCACGATCGGGCAACGCCAGCGCGGCGCTGACGCTCGAGCGTCCTTGTCGGCCCCGGGCCGCCGCGCGATGGGATTGTCCTGCGCACGAGCGAATGCTACACGAGCGCCCCGGCCAGTCAACTCCGGGCCGAGGGCGGTGAAAACGTCCCGAGCTGCACGCCTGGCCGGGCGCTTTGCCGCTTCGGTCTCGACCGTGAGGTTCCATCGCTGTGCTGAGTCATCGCGAGATGTCCGGCCAGAAAGCAATTTCAGCCGCGCCCGACGCAATCGACAAATCGCCGCACAGCCGGCGTTGCAGGCATGACAGCTCCAGCCACTGGCTACTCATGACACGACCCAGGTCCAGAGATTCCACGGACAGTGTCCACAAAAATGGTCTATTTCATGGACGGTGTCCACGAAAATGGTCAGACTGAGAAGCCATTCAGTCCCATCAGTAGGCGACTGATTTTTAACTTTCAAAACTAGAGCCCGGAGTTTGATCACCGGAGCCCGGTAGCAATGTCTATAGCGGGTCTGCGTTGTCCTTTGCTGAGACATTATATCCCAACATTTAGTAATAAATAGTCTTTGCGTTATGGGTCGGGAAATACTCACAGTAAAGTGCTCGGTTTGTCTTGCAAAGCGCTCGCTTTATCTTTTAAAAGAGGGTGGAGTATGCACAACGACGAGGGTGGAGTATGCACAACGACGAGTCTGAATATGCCGACCATATGGACTGTGAAGTGCTATCTCATGTCTCCCTTGTAGATGTCGAGATCGGTGCATCGGGGGTTGCCGGCAAGACACCACCGCCACCACCCGCAGCGGCATTCCGCACGCCAAAACCCCCGCGACACTCGCTGGCAAGAGGAACCGGAAACGAACAGATTTCGGGCACCGCGGACCTTCCCGGCCCGGGCACCCGCATCGGCCAGCACGAGGTGATTCGCGAGCTCGGACGGGGTGGCATGGGTGCGGTTTTTCTGGCCCGAGATACCAAGCTCGGCCGGCGGGTTGCCATCAAATTTCTACAGACAGACCAGCCCGAACTCAGCGCGCGATTCATTCTGGAGGCCCGCGCCACAGCGCGTTGCCATCACGAAAACATCGTGGTGATCCACGAGGTCGACGAGTGGGACGGTCATCCTTTCATGGTGCTCGAGTATCTGCACGGAGCGCCGCTGAGCAAACAACTCCAGGCCGGGCGGACGCTGTCGCCCAGGCGAGCTGTGGAGCTCATGATCCCCGTGATGCGGGCATTGGCCTGTGCCCATGAGCACGGCATTGTGCATCGCGACCTCAAGCCCGACAATATCTTTGTTACCGAGTCAGGCGCGGTCAAAGTGCTCGACTTCGGCGTCGCCAAGCTGTTGCAGTCGCCCGGGTTAGTGCCCGGCTTCGCCGACCGCGCCGGGCCAGGCCAGCCCGATCGGGCAATCTCTCCCTCGATGCTCGTCCGACCAGCGCCCGGCCTCGATGGGTTTGCTGATGTCCCCCAGCAGACCGTGCGGGGAGTATTGGTCGGCACTGTGCCGTACATGTCTCCCGAGCAATGGGGCGCCGACGAGGTCGATCATCGGACTGACCTGTGGGCAGTCGGAATCATTTTATTTAAGATGGTGGCGGGAAAACACCCACTGGCGCCGCGTCAGGGTCGCGAGCTGATGATCACGGGCATCCTCGATCAGCCGATGCCGGGCGTCCGGTCGGCCTGTCCCGGGCTTGCATACGAACTCGCCGACGTCATCGACCGCTGCTTGATCAAGCCCAAAAACCAGCGTATCGCCTCAGCGCGCGATCTTCTCGCCGCTCTCGAGTCGATCGCAGTCGGCGAGCACACGCGCCGATTGCGCCTGGATCAGAGCCCGTTTGCCGGCCTGAATGCATTCCAGGAAGCGGACGCCGACCGCTTTTTTGGCCGCACCCAAGAGATCGCCTTTGCCGTGTCGCGCTTGCGCGACAAGCCCGTACTCGGGGTCGTGGGGCCGTCGGGCGTCGGCAAATCCTCGTTTGTTCGAGCCGGGGTGGTGCCTGCTCTCAAGCTCTCGGACGAGTTGTGGACGGCCAGGGTGGTCCGTCCCGGCCGCGAGCCCATGGCCGCGCTGGCCCGCCTGGTCTCTGCCCTGGCATGTCGACAATCGACAGGTGGCGGCTCGGCAGCTGCCGAGGCAACCGCCGAGGCGAGGCTCGACACCGGCGCCTTGAGCGATCACCGCGCAATCGTCGAGCGCCTGTGGACCGAACCCGGCTACCTGGGCGTTGTGCTCCGCGACCAGGCGCGCCGGCGACACCGCAATATATTGGTCTTTATCGATCAATTTGAAGAGCTCTACACCCTGGGCACGGGCGAGACCGAACGCCGTGCCTTCACCGCGTGTCTGGCTGGCGTGGCCGATGATGCGACTACACCGCTGCGCGTGATCCTGTCGATCCGTTCGGACTTTCTCGACCGGGTTGCCGAAGACCCGCAGTTCATGGCCGAGCTTGCGCAGGGCTTGCTCTTTCTGACCCCGCCCGGTCGCAGCGGACTGCGCGACGCTCTGATTCAGCCGGTCGATATGGCCGGCTACCAGTTCGAGTCCCCGGCCATGGTCGAGCACATGCTCGATCATCTGGAGCGCATTCCCGGCTCCTTGCCACTGCTGCAATTTGCCGCGACCAAGCTGTGGGACGCGCGCGATACCGAGAGACGACTTGTCACCGAGGCCAGCTACGGCCAGCTCGGCGGCATCGCTGGCGCCCTGGCCGCTCACGCCGACGCTGTTCTGGCCGAATTTCCGTTGCAACGCCAGCACCTGTTGCGAGCCATCGTTCTGCGCCTCGTCACTCCCGAACGGACCCGCGCTGTCGTTTCCATGGACGAGTTGATCGACGAGTTGCAAGAGCCATCCGGCAGCGCCGACGACATTGCGAGCATTGTCGATCATCTGGTCCGGGCGCGGCTTCTGGTCATTCAGACCGGCGACAGCGGCGCCGGCGCCTCGGTCGAGATCGTCCACGAGTCACTCATCCACAGCTGGCCCCAGCTGCGCCGCTGGCTCGACGAAAACCAGGAGGATGCGGCATTTCTCGACCAGCTCAGAACGGCTGCCAAGCAGTGGCAGGCAATGGATCGGCCCAACGGGCTGCTCTGGCGCGGCGAGGCCATGCGCAACGCGCAGCGATGGGATCGACGCTACCACAGTGCACTGCCCGAGTTGCAGCGAGCGTATCTGAACGCTGTACTGGCCTTGGCCAACCGCTCGGCCCGTCGCAAACGCTGGGCTGTGGCCGGAACCATCGGTTTCCTCTGCCTTCTTGTCGCTGCTGGCGCGGTCGCTCTGATATTGATACGCGACGCCCAGCAAAAATCCCTCCAGCAGGCAGCGGTTGCTCGCCAGGCCCAGCAGAAGGTGACCCGGCAACTCAAAGCGCTTCAGAGCGAAACAGCGGCACGCAAGCGCGCGCAACAGGAGGCCAGCGAAAAGGGCAACGCCTTGCTGGTCGCCGATCAAGCGCTCGACAATGCCAATCACAGTCTGGAACTAACCAATGCTGAACTCCGCCAGGCCCTTGGCAGAGCACGACGGCAAGCCAGGCGCGCGCAACGAGAGAGCCAGCGAGCGCGCGATGCCGAGGACTCTGCCCTGGCCGCTCGTGCCCGAGCCGAGCAGCTGAGCGCCGAGCGAAAACGTCAGCTCGACGCGCAGAGAGAACGGAACCGTCGACTGGCCGGGCAAATCAGCTGGATCATCGAAAACTATCACGTGGATTCGTCAAACAACTGAGTTCCACCCATCGGGTTGCACAACAAACCAGATCGATGAGACGAGTCGGATACATTGCCTTGACCGGTGCGGGGCTGCTCATTGTCACGGTCACAGTGTCGCGAGCACAGACCCCGTGCGCCGAGCAGTTGCCTCGGGAAGTCGCTTCTCCCCAATGGGATAAAGGTGAGGAGCCATGGTTAAAGAACGTGCCGCGAACGACGCAGCACAGGGCTCATGCACTGTTTTTGGCGGGCAACGAACTGGTCAAGGAGCTAATATACGACGCAGCTGCAGCGAAATACCAGCAGGCGCTCGCACTGGTAAAGCACCCGGTCATCTATTTTAACCTGGCGCTGGCGCAGATGAAGCAGAACCAGCCCATTCGTGCGTATGAGAGCTTGCTTCGGGCCTTGCGCTATGGGCCGGCGCCACTCGGCTCTGAAAAATACCAGCGGGGCAAGAGCGAGCGACAGCTGCTCGAGTCGCAACTCGTACATCTCGAGATCACATGTGACCTTGTGGGAGCCGAGGTCACGGTCGACGGAACGCCTCTATTGGTGTGTCCCGGCCGTTGCACTCGGCTGGCGAATCCCGGCGGACATCACGTGCTGGCCAGCAAGCCGGGCCATATCGCGGACGAACGCGTTCTTACCGTAAACCCCGGACAACGCAAGGCTGTCAACTTGTCGCCTATTCACCTTGAAGACGCGACTGGATACACGCGCTTGATGCCGCGATGGATTCCCCTGGCTGTGATTGCCGGGGGAGCCGGTCTGGCTGCCGGCGCTGGGTATTTCGATGACAAATCGTCACAGAGTTTTGATTTTTACGACAGCGAGTTTGAACGGCGCTGCCGACCCATACGCGGCTGCGCTGAACAGAATGTGCCCGACCTTCAATCTGTCCTTACAAAAGCCGAGCAGCAGCAAACCTGGGCTCGCGTTCTCTATGCGATTGGTGGCACGGTGCTTCTCTCTGGCACGGTACTGTTGTATCTCAATAGAAAGCGCGTGGTGTCTCGCGTGGGACGCCGCGATCTCGGATCAGTGCACGCCATTCGGGTCGGTGCGGTTGGAACTGGAGATAGCTTTGGTCTCCATATCGTCGGTTCGTATTAAATCAAGAGACGAAGAAGACGCTCTGTGCAACGCATTCAATTGAACTCCTACTCGCTTGCTGCATTGCTTGTGGTCATAGCCATTCATGGCAACCTGTCATGTGTTTTTGACGGAACCACGACGACCAAGTGCGACAACGACTGGCGCTGTCCAGCGGGCATGCGCTGCGCGGCAGACCAGAAGATCTGCATTCTGAATACCTGCGGCGACGGCATACGGGACCTGGCGTTGGATGAGGTCTGTGATGACGGCAATGTCGAGTCCGGCGATGGCTGCAGCAGCGACTGCCGACGGATCGAGACCTGCGGCAACGGCATCGTCGATCCACCATGGGAGGTCTGTGACGATGGCACGACCGACGATGGCCGTACGATCTCCGGTGATGGATGCAGCAAAGATTGCTTATCTGAAGAACAATGCGGCAACGGCTTTCGCGACTTCAATGAGGTCTGCGATGACAATAACAATGTTTCTGGCGATGGTTGTGAAGCAACCTGCATGAAGCTAGAAACCTGTGGCGATCACATTATCCACCCGATGGAGCAATGTGACGATGGAAATACCATTGCAGGTGATGGCTGCAGTCCCGACTGCTTTCACGAAACCTGTGGCGATGGAGTTCGTGTGCCGGGCTCTGCGGGTGAAGAATGCGACGATGGCGGCATCTTCACCAGCACCTGTGATGCTGATTGCACACGGCCGTTGTGTGGCGATGGTGACTTCAATCCAGAGTTTGTCAATCCTGCCACCGGTATACGAGAGCAGTGCGACACCGCTGGCGACTCTCTTGCCTGCGACAGAGATTGCACAAAGCCATTGTGCGGGGATGGCTACGTCAATACAGCCGCTCGAGAAATCTGCGATGAGGGCGGTGATAATACAGCGGGGTGCGACTCCGACTGCACGTTGCCTGAGTGCGGGGATGGCCACGTCAATACAGCCGCTCGAGAGCTCTGCGATGAGGACGGTAATAATACCGCGAGGTGTGACTCCGACTGCACGTTGCCTGAGTGCGGCGACCACCATGTCAACGGAGCGGCCAACGAAGCATGTGATGAAGGTGGCGTGGACACGGCCGAATGCGACTACGATTGCACGGATGTACAGTGCGGTGATAGCTATCGGAATAAAGCCGCCGGAGAAATCTGCGATAAGGGTGGTGATACAGCGGAGTGTGACTCCGACTGCACGTTGCCTGAGTGCGGCGACCATCATGTCAACGGAGCGGCCAACGAAGCATGTGATAAAGGTGGCGTGGACACGGTCGACTGCGACTATGACTGCTCCGTGCCCACGTGCGGCGATAGCTACCGGAATAAAGCCGCCGGAGAAATCTGCGATGAGGGCGGTGATACAGCGGGGTGTGATTCCGACTGCACCCTGCCGCGATGCGGTGATGAACATCTCAACCTTGCAGCAGGCGAGCAATGCGAAATAGGCAAGAATCCGTTTGACTGCGATTGTGTCCTCGCCGAATGCAAATGTGTGGAAGAACTGTCCCGGGCCGCATTCACACGCGGTGCGCCTGGCCCGTTTCAGTGGCGTTCATGGACGTCTGACTCGCTCGATTTGTATACATTGATTGCGCACTGAGTATGTTTGAGGGGAACTACCCGCTATGCAAAGGATTTTACTGACATGTGTATGGGGAATTTTTATGCTTACAGCAAGGCCAGTGCTGGCAGGTGGAGACCGAGGTGCTGCCGCGTCGGCGCAGCGGAACCCCTCGTTTGGAGTACTCGCAGGAGGCAATGCATCGCAACTCTATCTGCTCTCTGACTACGACTCCTCGTGGCGTCTTGGCGGAACACTCGGCCTTTATATCTCCATACCCGTGACTGCGCGCTTGCCGCGATGGGCTCTGCGGCCAGAGATTGTTTTCTCGGATCGAGGTGCCGATAATATCGAGAAGAGTGGCTTCACTCTTGGCGAATACAGGATCGACTATAAAGGCATTCGTCTCCTCTTCGATTACAAGAGAGCCCTGGCTGGATCTCCGTGGCACCTTGCGCTAGTCATGGGGCCCACACTCGAATTCCGCAGCGGAAGACAACACGACAATGGACGGTTTCTTCAGCTGGATAATCAGCTAGAGGGCGTTGAGGTAGGTTTTCATACAGGCATTGGTGTGGGCTGGAAAAACTGGTCGCTTGAGCTTCGGGGACAACTTGGAGCAACTGAGATCGGGCAGGGATCCGCAGAGACCTTGCCAAGTGCCTCGGTCTCGGCCTTGCTAACCTGGCACATTGCTCTGGATAATCGGTCAGCCTCGGGCAGTCCAACGTCGTTGCAGCAAATCGCTGAACTCGAGGCTGAGCTTGAAGGCGTCAAACGAGATCTTGAAAAATACAAGAAGGAGCTTTCGGGACCAGCTAAGGGCGGGGAAAAAACCGGCGAGCACGATGTAGCGAGCTCCGATCATGGCCCAACGAAGTCCGGTAACGATCCCGCGAACGACTCCGACGACGCTGTCAAACAGTGTCGGCCTGATGCACGTAGCCGCTACGGTTTCAGGGATGCCAATGGTTGTCCCAGCGATCAAATCCCGCGCGAGTTTGCTCCAATGCAACTCAACGGAGAAGAGCATCCACGACTCTTCACCGCTGTTCTTGATGATGATGATGATAAGAACTTGACGCCCGCATCTAAGAAAGCTTTGAAGTCAGCAGTGAGGGCTCTTGAAGGTCAACCTGATATGCATATCAAGATAAGCGGGTATACTTGCATATTAAAGAATGGTAAGGTCGACACTGAAGGTTTAGATCGTGCCAAAAAAGTCCGAGCCTTCCTTAAAGATAACGAGATCAAGATCCGAATGGAGGTCGGCAGCCACGGGGCTATATTGTACAAAGGGAGTCGATGTGCAAGAAAGTACCGGGCGGTTACGTTTAAGATGTTGGAAGTAAAGCGATCGTTCAGCCCACCCGCAAACGCGACGGTTCCCGTTCGAGCAGAGATCACAAGCCGTCGCGCAGTGCCTTGATCAGTTCGGCGGTGCGGGCGTGGACGCGATCGCGCAGAGCGGGCAATTCGGCGCGCAGGGCGTCTTTTTCGTGCCGGCTGAGCGCCAGCTGCGGCCGCCCTGACAGGATCCGCGCGATGTACTCGGCAACCGAATCGGGTTGGCGATACCCGTGTGGCAAGCCGCGCTTGCGCAGGCGTTCGCACAGATGCTCCCAGCGCGCGGCCTGATCCGATTGCTGCCACGACAGGTCGTGGCGAATCGACGCAGTGAGCTCGACTGCGGCGAGATACCGATCACAAGCGCCGCTATCGTCGAGAAGTGCGCCGTCCAAAACGAGCTCGACCGCCACGTGCGCAGCGCCCCGGGCACCGCCTCTGGCCACGCCGCGCTCGCGCAGTCGCCCGGTTGTTTCGACATAGAGCTCGACAAAAAAGGGCAATCGGTGAAACAACGCGTCGGTCTGGTGGTGCAGTGTAATGCCCGATGCGATGTCCTGATTGTGGACCTCGCTGATGCGACCGCGACACATGGTCGCAAAATCCGGCAGCATGGCGCCGAGCGCCAGGGCAGGGCTTGTCGATCGCCAGCTGGCCACTGTTGCATGACCAAAGAAGTTCACGATTCAACACCATAGCGCAGCAGCCGCAAAGACCGAGCGAAACAGAAACACATGGTTGTGCATCAAGCGAGGTGGTTGTGGTGCGAGGCCAACGGCTGAGCCGGCCGGGACTCCGTCCGGGGGGTTGCCCAACCATGACAGGCGAGCGCCGAGCGGTCGGGCCGCGCACGATCGCGTTGCATCCGTTCCAGCGCGATCGCGGGCAGGTCGACGAAGTTTCGCGAACCCATCTCAACCCCGGCCTGTCGAGGTATGCTAGAGGTCGTGCAGGGCGATCTCTGGATCTTTGGTTACGGCTCTTTGATCTGGCGGCCCGCGTTTCCCTATCGCGAGCGCCATCCCGGCTATATCGAGGGGTTCAAGCGCCGGTTTTGGCAGCAATCCACCGATCACCGAGGCACCCCCGAGGCGCCCGGACGGGTGGTCACGCTGCTGGCCGAACCGGGCGAAGTGTGCTGGGGAATGGCCTATCGGGTGGCAGACGAGGATCGCGAAAGCGTTCTGGCCAGGTTGGACTTTCGGGAAAAAGGCGGGTACCAGCGGGTCTATGCCGATGTTTTGCTGGACCGGGACAATCGAATTGCCGGTCGCCCGGCCGACCCTTCTGTGCGCGCGCTGGTCTATGTGGCCACCGCCGAAAACCCCAACTATGCCGGGCCCGAACCGATCGAGGACATCGCCCGGATCGTGCAGAGAGCTCGCGGGCCGAGCGGCACAAATCTCGACTACGTGATGCGCCTGGCCGATGCCCTGCAAAACATCGGTGCTTGCGATCCCCACGTGATCGAACTGGCCCGGCGTGCGTGCGATTCTCTGCACAGCGAGCCGGCAGACGCTCCACTCGATGACCGCGCCCGAGGCGTGCCGGCGGGTGAGCCCGAAACTTCGCGCCGCCGATGACAGGGCTGGCCAAGAGAGTGAGTGAAAGGAGCATTGCATGGCCATCATTGGCATTGATGTCGGGACCCAGAGCCTCAAAGTCGTGGTCACCGGCGATGACTTGACTGTGCTCGGCGAGGGGTCTGGCCGCTATTCTGTGCGCTATCCCGAGCCCGGATGGGCCGAGCAAGATGTGCGCGACTGGCAATCCGTGCTGGCTCCGGCTGTGGCTCAGGCGCTTGCTGCAGCCGGGCTGCAAGCCGCAGATGTTCGCGCTGTCGGAGTGTCCGGGCAACTGGACGGATGTGTGGGCGTGGACAGTGACGGCAAGCCGACCACTCCCTGCATCATCTGGTGCGACCGGCGGGCTGACAGCGAAATGCCGGCCTGGTCGAATGGCCTGGGAGTGGGCGAGTTCATGCGCAGAACCGGTGTCGTCGCCGACGCCACTCACATGGCGGCCAAGATCCGCTGGCTCAAGCGACATGCCGATGCGGCGGCCCGATATCATCAGCCTGTGTCCTATCTGGTCGAGCAACTGACCGGCGCCTATGTCTTCGATCACGGCCTGGCCTCCACGACCATGCTATACGCGCTGGATACCCGCGATTTCGACAGTGAATTGTTGGATATGTTCGAGATTGACCGCGCCGAGCTGCCCGCCATCGCTCATGCCAGTGACCGGGCTGGAACACTGTCGGACACCGGAGCTGCTCTGACCGGGCTCCGCCCCGGCACACCGGTCGCAGTGGGAACAGGCGATGACTTTGCCACTCCGCTGGGAGCCGGATTGGTGAGTCCGGGCCGCATGGCATGCGTCCTCGGTACCGGCGAAGTGGTCGGTGCATTGAGCCACGATGCAGTATTTGACCCGGGCGGCCTGGTCGAAACTCATTGTTACGCCAATGACGATTTCTTCATCGAAAATCCCGGCTGGCTGTCGGGAGGAGCCATGTCATGGCTGCGCGAAATCGTCGGTGTTGGTGACTTTGACGCACTCGACGCCGCTGCCTCGTCGGTGCCGCCGGGCTCGGATGATCTGCTCTTTCTGCCCGCTCTGTCCGGGGCCATGGCGCCCGAATGGATCCCCACAGCACGCGGTTGTTTCTACGGATTGACCACGGCGCATGGCCGCGGCCACCTGGCCCGAGCAGTCATGGAGGGCTGCGCGTTTGCCATGCTCGATGTGGTCGAGCGCTTGATCGCTCTCGACGTGTCGGTGCAATCCATTCTGCTCATGGGCGGCGGCGCGCGCAGTCGACTGTGGGCCGAGATTCGCTCCTACGTGACCGGTTTGCCGGTGGAACGGGTCCGCCGTGTCGACACCTGCCCGGTCGGAGCCGCCATGCTCGCGGCCGTGGCTGCGGGCATCAGTAACGACCTCGAACAATGCGCCGAACTGGTGGCGAACGAACCGGATTGTCGCGACGTACTGGCTGGCGAGCCCGAACCGTATGCCATCTATCGCGAATCCTATCAGCGCTACCAGCTTCTCTTCGAACAATTGCGACCACTGTACTGACCATGATGACAGAGCCCATGTCAAAAAGTTGCCATCACCCGGCCGGCGATCTCGCCGTGTCCAGACCGAGTTTGCTGGCCGGGTTGTTTTGCTTGCTCGCAGTATGCGGTGCCTGTTCGGACAGCGATGCCTGTGTCGAGGTCACTGCCGATTGCGTGCCGCTTTATCAGCCCACGTTCGAGAACGTCTTCACCAACACGCTGGTCGCCAAATGCGGCGTGGCGGGCTCTGCTTGTCACGCCCGCGAGGGGGCCAGGGCGGGTCTGATATTCGCAGATATCGACCAGGCCCACGACTTGCTCACCGGCAGTGGCGGAGCCGCAGCGCGGGTGGATTCCGAGTCGCTCGGCTGTGGTGTGCTTCTGGCCCGGGTTGCGGCCGACGATCCGGCTCGGGTCATGCCGCCGGGCAACAAGCTGATGGACAGCGAGATCTGTGCGATCGCAACCTGGATCGAGATGGGAGCCCGGCGATGACCAGCTCGACCCGTATTCTGGCCCTGGCCCTTTTGCCCGCGCTTGTTGCAGCCTGTGGCGAACCGGATTATTTGCCCGTGGAAGAGCTGATCAAGCCCGAGTCGTGCGAGTCGTGCCATCCCCAGCACTTCGAGGAGTGGTCGGGCAGCATGCACGCCTATGCAGCCGACGATCCGGTATTTCTGGCCATGAATGCGCGCGGTCAGGAAGAGACCGATGGCGAGCTGGGCGATTTCTGCGTGCAATGCCACGCACCCATGGCTGTGCGCACCGGCGCCACCACCGATGGCCTCAATCTCGACGATGTACCCCAGCACTTGAAGGGAGTGACCTGCTATTTTTGTCACTCGGTGGTGGCAGTCGAGGGCACTCACAACAATCCATTAACACTGGCCGACGACGGAGTCATGCGGGGGGGTATCCGTGACCCGGTATCCAACGACGGCCACCGGATGGCATATTCACCGCTGCACGACCGCGAGTCGACTGAATCGTCGGCTCTCTGCGGTTCGTGCCACGACATTGTCACTCCGGCCGGGGTCGCGATCGAGCGCACATTCCGCGAGTGGAAAGAGAGCGTCTTTGCTCGCGAGGATATCCCGGGTGCTCATCTATCGTGCGGCAAGTGCCACATGATCGGCGACCGGGAGGGCACAGTTGCCGACTACGACGGAGTGCCGCTGCGCAAGCCCAAGGATCACTCGTTCCCGGGGGTCGATGTGGCGCTCACGCCCTGGCCCGAAAAACCGGCCCAGCTCGCCGGCATCGAACGCGATCTCTTCGGTGCAGTCAATCCGATCCTGTGCCCGGATTCGTCCTCGAGCACCCTCGGTTTTATCTATTCACTGGACAATGTGTTTGCCGGTCATATGTTGCCGAGCGGCGCGGCCCAGGATCGGCGAGCCTGGGTCGAGTTCATCGCATATGACGATCGAGATCAGATCATTTTTTCGAGCGGGGTCGTGGCCGACGGGCAAGCAGTGGCCGAGGTAGCCGCACAGGATCCTCAGCTGTGGCAGATCCGAGACTACGGTCTGGACGAGAGTGGCGACATTGCCCATATGTTCTGGGACGTGCGTCAGGTCAAGAGCGAGCTCTTGCCGCCGGCAGTGACCAATGATCCCAGTGACCCCGCGTTCTATCACGCGGTCGAAAAAGCCTATATATTGGCCCAAAATCCCGCTCGAGTGACAGCGCGAATGCACATGCGCCCGATCGGTCTCGACGTCATCGACGATCTCATCGCCAGCGGCCACCTCGAGGCCAAATACCGGGATGAAATCGTCACATTCACGCTCACCGGCACCGAACTCGAATGGCGTCTGGCCGACCACGGGCAGAACTGCGTCGATCGGACCAGCCAATAAGAATGCGAGCTAAGCTTCGTCCCAGCGGCGATGCTCGAGGGGATAATCGGATTGGGCGCTCGTGCAAGGACTCATGAACGCCGATACGCGGTGTGTTCGCGGCGGCGCTCGCTGGTGAATGTCTCACTGGTTTCGGCCGTGACCAGCTCGTAGAGTATCGCCCGCTTGTCGCCTTGTTTGCGCAGGACGCGGCCGAGTCGCTGGACGTGCTCCCGGACCGATCCGCTACCCGATATGACCACGGCGACATTGGCCTCGGGCACATCAACCCCTTCGTTGAGAACTTTCGACGTGACCACCGCAGTGTAGGTTCCGCTGGCCAACCCGGACAGAATATGGCTGCGCTCGGTGACCTTGGTCTGATGAGTGATGGCCGGAATCAAAAAGCGCCGCGATACTTCGTACGTGGTGGCGTTGTCGTCGGCAAATACCAATGTGCGGTCGTCTTTGTGGCGATCCAGTAAATGCTCGACATAATCGAGTTTGGCCGACGCTGCAAAGGCCAGCCGACGCTGGGTGCGATACGCGGCCATGGCGCGCTGGCCGGCCTCGCTGGACGCCGACAACATGACAAACTCCGACCAGCCAGCGCCGCCCTTGCCCATGCGAATTCCCATCCGCCGTATGTAGTCGCGATATGTGCCGCGGGCCTGGTCGTAGTCCTGTCGCTCCTCGGGAGTAAACTCGACCTCGACCTGCACGGTCTCGTAGTCGGCCAGGTAATCACCTGACAGCTCGACGATGTCGCAGCGCAGGACCAGCGGTCCCACCAGCTCGTGCAAAAGCTCCTCGCGACCATCGGTGCGCTCCGGCGTCGCAGTGAGACCGAGGCGAAATGGCGCCAGACAGAACCGCGCGGCAAATGCATAACCCTCGCTCGGCAGATGATGACACTCGTCGAATACCACCAGGCCAAAGCGATCGCCCAGGTTCACCATGTGATTGCAGGCCGAGTCGTACGTCGTCACCGTGAGTCGCTGCACGTCGTATTCACCGCCGCCAATCACGCCCACCGGCTGACCAAAACTGGTCCGCAGCAAGTCGTACCACTGCCGGACCAGATCGAGAGTAGGCGCGACCACGAGCGTACTGCGCCGCCGGGCGTCGATGGCCATGACCGCGACATGACTCTTGCCCGCTCCCGTCGGCAAAACCACCACGCCACGGCTTTTTTGTGCCATCCACGCGCCCATTGCCTGATCCTGGAATGGACGCGCCTTGCGGTGTATGCGCAGACCCAAATCGAGCGTCTCGTACGAGCTGGCCTGATCGTCGTAGGCCATGCCCGCACCCCTCAGCGCCATGACCAGGTCGGCATAGGCAAGCGCAGGCGCACGATGACACGTGGAGCGGGGATCCCAGCGACACGACGGTGGCAAGACAGAGCTCTCTCGGGCCAGCCCATCGATTTCAATGGTGCCCGCAGCAAAACGCAGGACTACCCCATCTGCCCGATTATCGGTTCCGACTGGCGCCTCGGACTGCTGCCTTTCCATAGCTCGGAGCGTACCGGAACCGGTGGTTTATCTCATTGACCCGCGGCCCCAATCGCCGCTCGCCCCGCCGAGAGAGCAATCATCCGGGCCAAAGCACGCTACAATCACCGGTCCAGGTGATGCCGATTCACGCTGTCCTCGCCCCCACCAACACCGGAAAGACCCACCGCGCGGTCGAACGCATGCTCGAGCATGACTCGGGGATGATCGGCCTGCCGCTGCGCCTGCTCGCCCGCGAGGTCTATGATCGAGTCACCTCCCTGCGCGGAGAAAACCAGGTCGCCCTGGTGACCGGCGAGGAGAAGCGAATCCCCAGTTCGCCGCGATACTGGGTGTGTACTGTCGAGTCCATGCCGATATCGCGCGCGGTCGATTTTGTCGCCGTCGACGAGATCCAACTCGCCGCTCATCACCGGCGCGGGCATGTGTTCACCGATCGACTGCTCAATGCGCGCGGACGCCAGGAGACCTGGTTCATGGGCGCAGAGACCATTCGTCAAATGGTCGAAACGCTGGTCCCCGAGGCAAAGGTGCGCCGCCATCCCCGTCTGTCCCAGCTGCGCCACGCCGGCATGATGTCACTGCGCTCGCTGCCGCCTCGCTCGGCCGTGGTGGCTTTCTCGGCCACGCGCGTCTATGAACTGGCCGAACGGCTGCGCCAGCGGCGCGGCGGTGTGGCCGTGGTGCTCGGTGCGCTGTCGCCGCGCACGCGCAACGCTCAGGTCGCACTGTACCAGTCGGGCGAAGTGCAATACCTGGTGGCAACAGACGCCATCGGTATGGGCATGAATCTGGACGTCGACCACATCGCATTTGCCGGGCTGCGCAAATTCGACGGCCAGCGCGAGCGATTGCTCGAGGTCCACGAATTGGCCCAGATTGCCGGCCGCGCCGGTCGCTACCAGCGAGACGGCACATTCGGCACACTGGCACCACTTCCCTCGCTGTCAAACTCGGTGTTCCACTCCATCGAAAACCACCGCTTCGAACCGGTGCAGCGACTGGTGTGGAGAAATAGCCGGCTCGATATGCGCAGCGTGGACGCGCTGATCGCCTCGCTCGCCCGCCGGCCCGACCATTCGGTGCTGAAACTGGTCGACTACGCCGAGGACTACAGCGCTCTGGTCAAACTGGCCAGCGACGACGAGATCCGCCGTCGCTGTCGGGGCCAGGACGCCGTGGCGCTATTGTGGGAGGTGTGCCAGATTCCCGATTTCCGCAAGCTTCTGGAGGATAGCCACGTGCGCCTGCTCGGCGCCATTTACCGCCAGCTCACCGGAAAGTCGGCATCGATCGATGTCCAGTGGATGAGTCAGCAGGTATCCCATCTCGACGAAACCAGCGGCGACATCGACACGCTCATGCGCCGGATCGCGTTTGTCCGAACCTGGACGTACATCAGCTATCACACCCATTGGGTCGCCGACGCCGAGGGCTGGCAGGAGCGCACACGCGCCATTGAAGACCGGCTCAGCGATGCGCTGCACGATCGTCTGGTTCAGCGCTTTGTCGCCCGCCAGCAACAAAAACGCCCGCGCGCGATTGCGCCGGCCGATCGGGGCAATCCCTTTGCCAAGCTGCGCGGACTGCTCGGCGATGCCGAATACAACCAGGGCGAACGCGCGATCGAACAGATGATCGCGGCCGAGCACGGACAGTTTCACGTCGATAGCGCCGGGACCATCACCTTCGACGATCGGGCGATCGCGCGCATGTCGCGCGGGGTCGATCTGCTCCGACCCGAGGTCACCCTGCTCATCGAGGAACTCGGCGCCGGGGCCCATTCGCGTGTGCTGCGGAGAATGATCGCGTGGGTTCGCGATCTGGTCGCCGAAACGCTCGCTCCCCTGCGCCGGGACCGGGCGAGCGAACTCTCGCCGGCCGGGCGCGGGCTGGTATATCAACTCGAGCAAGGCCTGGGCACAGTACTGCGCCGGCAGGCAAGGGCCCAGCTGCGCGATCTCGACGCGCGCGACCGCGATATCCTCGCCTCGCTCGATGTCCGCATCGGTCGATGCACAGTCTACGTGCCCAGCTTGCTCTCTCCACGTGCCCTGCAAAGACGCGCAGCCCTGGTATCGGCCTCCTTGCCAACCGGAGTCTCCGTCGCCCTGCCGCCCGCTGGAGCCACATCATTCACCGGCCAGACTCGACTCGATCCGGGCCTGCACATGGCGATCGGCTATCCGCTCTTCGGACCTCGCGCCATCCGCGCCGATATCGCCGAGAAAGCCCACCGAAGCCTGACTGCAGCCGCGCGCCGGGCCAGTCCGTTTTCCCCGCCCAGGCAGCTGGCCCGCTGGCTCGGCTGCCCGGCAGAAACTCTGCCCGAGGTGATCGTTGCCTTCGGATATCGCGCCCTCGACGACGGTCGCTTTTCACCTCGCTGGCGGCGGCGCAAACAGCGTTCGGCCAGAGCGGATTCCAAGGCGGGCCGATAACAAAAGCGGCAACTCTGCTGGTGTCCACGATCGAGGACAGGCATTGCAGCAATGCCGGTTATGAGGCCATTTGATCGCCTTTTTGCCGGTTGTGTGCAAAGCTGCACAAGCTTGCCCGTTGACGACGATTGCGCGAGGGATCAGATTGATAATTGGATCAGAATCATGAGTGTGAGGTCGGCGAGCCATGGGTCCTGGTGGCATGGAATGGCGGCGCGCTGCGAACGGTAGTAGAGACGTGATGGAAGCTGGGCGGAATCCGCGCATAGCGGACTTGGAGGACCTATTTGATGCCGCTGTCGACCTCGGTGCGGAGGCGAGGCAAGCATTTCTCGACCGCGCCTGTGCGGGCCATACAGAATTGCGGCAACAGCTCGAGGTACTGCTCGCTGCCGACCCGTATCCGACAGTCAGCCGGCTCAAACACTTCCGGCTGGCCGATGATAATAAACCCGGCCGCGAGTCGATTATCGGCACGACTGCTGGCGGTTACGAGATCAAGGCGCATCTCGCATCGGGTGGCATGGGTGAGGTGTATTTGGCCGAACACCGACTGATCGGGCGAAGAGCAGCGGTCAAGGTCGTAAGAAGCGATCTTTCGCGTGACCGCGTTGCCATTGCGCGTTTCTTCAACGAGGCCAGAGTGACCTCGGCCATCTCTCATCCGGGAATCGTCGATGTATTCGACGTTGGGTATCATGAGAACGGTCGGGCATTTTACATCATGGAGTATATCGCCGGTAAAACATTGCACGACCGTCTCGATCGAAAAGGCCCATTAACAGCGGGTCACGCCATTGCCCTGATGAAGCAAATTACCGGTGCATTGACCGCAGCTCATGCCAGGGGTGTGGTTCATCGCGACCTCAAGCCGGCCAACATCATGGTGGTTGGCGACCCGGGAGTCGAGTTCGGAGAGCGGATCAAGATCGTCGATTTTGGCATTGCCAAACAGTTGGGCGCTGTTGAGATGAGCGCGCACGACTCTGGCCAAACCTCCTGGCACGCAATGCACAGCCGCGTTCTCACCGAGCCGAGTGGCCGGGCGGCTGGCCATTCGATCGCCGGCCTCGAGACAATGAACGGCGTGGTCATGGGTACGCCGGCGTATATGGCGCCGGAGCAGTCTCGCTGCGCCAGCACAGTTGATCACCGCGCCGACCTCTACGCTCTCGGCTGTATCATGTTTCACATGCTGTGCGGTCAGCCGCCGTTTTTCGGCCATCGCGACCACAAGATATTGCAGCGTCAACAGACGGTGCCGGCACCATCGCTGCGCGCGCTCGTGCCGTCGCTCGATCGGGCGACAGAAGCCCTTATCTTGCGTCTTCTGGCCAAAAATCCCCAGCAACGGGTGCCCGGTGCACAACAGCTCCTCATCGAGCTCGACCGTCTCACCCAGTACAAAGAGGCGTTTCCTCACCTCAGGTGGCCTTCATGAGATAACTACAGCACTGGTTGCGGTGGTGCGAACCAGTCATCACCGCGACCGGACAACATGCCCGGACAACGTCGGCATCGAGCCCGATTGCTATCCGACCGGATCGAGCCGGTGCCAGGGCGGCTGAGTACGACGCGGTCGGCGGGAGTCTTTTTGTTCTAGCTGGGCGTTAAAAAGAGGAACCGCCCGCTCGATGTCGAAGTCGGCCGGTGGCTCCATATACGGGATGGTCTCCAGATGTCCCGACAAGGTGAGCAGGGTGCGCTCGACCAGCGGATAGGGCTCGTCCGCCGATGGGTAGAGCTGAACGTACACATTATAGGACGCCGTCAGGTGCTCGATAAAAAAGCGTCTGCGCTGCTTCGGGGTGAGCTTGGCGGGAACGATCATCGGCAGTCCGCTGCGCTGTGCAAACAAGTGGATGGTATATGCGCCGAGCCGCTTGGCCGTCTCGGCCGAGAATCGCAGCACGATCAATGCAGTGTCTGTCTTGGGATTAAACAACCCCTCGGTTCCCAGCAAATACTCGGCATCCAACGCCTCCAGCGGCCGCACCATGATTTGAAACTCCCTCACATTGTCGCGGAATGGATGCAGCACGAGAATGACGTCGTATGAGCCCCCCATTGCCGACACAATGCATGCACGACCCATGCTGTGGTTTTTTTTTGTACATCGAAAGACGGATTTTTCGTGAATGCTCGGCTGACAACTCAGACCAGAACAAGATCGAATCCTTGCAGCCGAGTTGATGGGATCGACCACACCAGATCGGGACATTCATCCCACCCGACTTGGGACTCTTGGCCCCCCAGGTGGAGAGAAAAGTCGCCATTGTCCCGTTCGATCGTCGTGCTCGAGCCCGGGCGCGAAGCTCTTGGGCCGCGCACGGTCAGGTTTCATCTTGTCCGACGTGAGTGTGTGTAGAGTAGAACGGTGAACGTCGCATGGACAGTTTTGCCGATATCGATCCGCTCGAGGTGCGACAACAGACCCGGCTGCCCGAGAAAGCCGATGTCGAGCGCATCGACGACCTGTTGCGCCGGGTGCAGAGCGAGCTGGCGCGGCGCTTTCTGGCCGCGGTTCCAGGGCCGTTTGGTGCCGATACGCCGCCGTTTCCGCATCCGAGGTGGGACCGCGGAATGGGTGATATGCGTGAGCTAATCGCCATAAAACTGGCCGGTGAGCGCAGCGAGCTGACCCGGGACGAGGCGGCTGCTCGAGGTGCGCCGGTCGTTTTGGTAGAGCCGTGGCCAGGACGATCAACCGGCAAAGGCCGGCCCGGGTGGCGCTATACTCCGCATCGGACCATGAACTCCAGCAAGCGCCGGCGCATTCTCGATATCGTGGCCACGGACAGCACGTTCGTGACGAGCGAGCAACAAGGACAGCCCGTATGGGTGGGCAAATGCATTCACTGCAATCGGCGGTTGATCGTCGCCCGGGATGGCACGCCGATCAGCCACGCGACCATCGAACACATCGTGCCGCGCAACCACGGGGGCACGAACGAGGTGGAGAATCTGGCCTTGGCCTGTGGATCGTGCAACTTCGAGAAAGGTCGCAGGCACGATATCCGACGCGCCGATGACCCCAAATTCATCGAGATCGTCGACCGCCTCCGCCAGGTCCGCCGCCAGCGCTGGCGCGATCCGCCCGGGCTGGCCGAACCGTAAGCCCAGGCGTGAAATCGTGTACTTCCAGCTACCACACGGTCACGTTGCAAAACGATCCAGCGCGACCGTGCCCGGCCCGACCGCTGTGCGCTCGGACGATCATTTTGAGGCAAGGCCGCCTTTGGGCGCAGGGTCGCGCCCGTAGTCATGAACAGCGCCTGGCCGACCGTGTCCGATCCGGCCAGGCCAGGAACCGGATTGCGGGCTGGAAACCATCCCGGTGGATTGATGGCAACCACGTGGATGAGCCATGATCGGGGCTGAGTTGCTCGTTCGGGAGGTCCGGTCTTGTCGATAGCAAAAAAAGCCATGCGCGGCGCGCTCTGGACAATTGGCATGGGTGTCGGGGCCCGCGCTGTGGGAGCGATCGGCACGATTATCATCACCCGCTTTATCGATCCCAGTGTGTACGGCGAAGTGATGGCGGCGTGGATCGTATGCACTCTGGGCGATGTCTTCAGCCGTTTTGCGGTCGATCAGTACCTCATCGTCAAACAGCATGACGGCGACGATGTTCCGTTTCACGCCACGTTCTACATGTTTGTGCTCGGGATTGTCGGGCTCACGATCGCGGTGCTCTTGACCGACATACTGGCTCCCCTGCTCAACGCGCCGAATATGGGCCAGTACATTCCCGGCTGCATCCTCGCGGTCGCGATCCGCCGCATGTCGTACATACCCGATCGCGTCCTGGCCCGAGACATGCATTTCCGCGCATCGGCAGTTTCCCACGCCCTGGGCGAGGTGTTTTACGTCGGGGTCGCGCTGACCCTGGCCGCGTACGGGTGGGCAGGCGATGCGATCGTGATCGGCAATATTGTCCAGTCATGCGTGGTCATGGCGATCATGCTTGTGGCGACGAGCTGGAGGCAGTGGCTGAAACCGTATCGTATCAACTGGAAGCGCACTGTGGACATGTTTCGATTCGGCACTCTGCTCAATTTGGACAATGCGCTTTATTCGCTCGGGCGCACCATCGACAACTTGATGATCTCGTCTCGCTTCGGACCCGGGGCCATGGCGCTTTACCAGATGGGGTACAATATCGCCGATATTCCGGCCACCCAGGTCGGCGAACACGTGAGTGGTGTTCTTCTGCCGTCCCTGGCCAAGATCGAGCCATCGCGTCGCATTGCAGTGGTTGTGCGCTCGACCACTCTGTTGGGCTTGATCATTTTCCCCATGGCTGTGGGGCTGGCAGTCGTCGCCGATCCACTCATCGAGGTCATCTTGCCCGACAAGTGGCAGGGCGTGGCACCACTCTTGACCATCCTGGCAATTCTATCGGTTTTTCGTCCACTGAGCTGGACATTGGGGCAGCATCTGAAGGTGACCGAGCGGACCGGAACCATGCTGTTCTGCGAGATCATCAAGGTCGGCCTTCTGCTCATCGGTCTGAGCGTATTGCCCACGCCCGTGCTGGCGGCTGCGAGCGTGGGTGTCGCGTTTGGCGCCCACTCATTGTCCTTCGCGGTGGCGATCAGCCGGCAGGACAACGTGCCGATCGTGAGGTTTCTGCCCGGGTTTGTCCGCCCGCTTCTGTCGTGCGCCGTGATGGCTGCTGCGGTACTCGGAGTACGCTACGGGCTGATCGCGCTGGGCGTGGAGACTGCAGCGATCCGGCTGGCTGTCGAGATCATTACTGGCGCCGTGGTCTACGTGCCGTGTGCATTCATCTTCACCGGCAGCACGGCCCGTGACTTTCTGTCGCTCCTGCGCAAGGCGTTGGGCCGCGATTGAGCGAGCCGACCGGCTCGGAGGTTGCCGGCACCTACCAGCGCAGGTGTCGCGGTGAATGATCCGGGTCTAACCCGGTACGACCACGGGCTTGCTCAGGCCGTCTCTATCGGCGTCGATGACGATACCGGTGTCGGGTACCGACTCGCTTTCCGCGTCGATGACACGCTCTCTTTTCGATCCAGTGTCCCGCTCGGCTGCGCGGATGAAGGCGGACATCGAGCCGCCACTGCGCCGCCTTTGTGGCATGGCCTGCAGGTGTGCATAGGCCGGGACCTCGGGCAGAGGTTGCTGTGGTTCGGGCGCGGCGGGGTGGTCGAGAAAACTGGATCCCACGCTGCCCGGCTCGGACGGCTCGAGCGAGGCCGGATTCGACCGCTTCAGGTGCGCAGTGCGGGGGGGCACGAATACGCGCGACTCGCCCGGAGCCAGCTCGACCACGAAATGGTCCAGTCCTCGCTCGCTGACCAGCTCGGCCAGCCAGCGACTCGGCTCGTTCAAATGCTCGTACGACAGGGCAAAGGCACCGTGATGGATCGGAATCATGACCCGAGCGCCGAGGTCCTCGAGGGCGTACAACGCGTCGAGCGGACTCATGTGTCGGTCGCGAAACGAAAGCGGCGCATACCCTCCAATGGGCAGCAGCGCAATATCTGGATGATAGCGCGCGCCGATCTCAGCGAACCCGCGAAAATAGCCACTGTCGCCGCAAAAATACACACTGGGACCGCTGCCGCGAACGACATATGACAGGGACTGGGCAGTCTTGTCACCGTGATGGACCTCGGCGGTATCGAGGCCGACGCCGTGATCTTGAAAACCCTGCCCGGGACGCAATTCGATCACCCGGGCAAAGCCGAGATCCGAGACGTGCTGGGCAGTCTGAGGCGGCACGACCACTGTGGCCGAGCGGGGCAGCTGTTTCAACGTGGGGCGGTGAAGATGGTCGGCGTGGTCGTGGCTGATCAGTATCAACTGGACATTCATGAGATCGTCGGGCGAGAGCCCGGGCGCCACGGCGCGCTTCACCCCCCTGGCCCAGTTGCCGAGCATCGGGTCACAGAGCACGGCGCTGTCAGAATACCGGATCAGTACCGTGGCGTGGCCGGCGAAGCTGATCGCGACCTGACCGGGCTGGACCTCGGGGAGCGGCGCTTTCCGTGCCCGGTTGGTCCGGCGCAGCCAGCGCCCCATCCAATGCAATACGATACTGCGATAACGCGGTATCGGATGCGCCCGATGCGCCGCGCGAAGCTCGCGCACTCGTACTGCAAAATCGGATTCCCCGGTTAGTGCAGCGGGATCCAGGTCGTCCTTGCCCATGGTTGACCTAGTTTCGTACTAGATCCCCGAGATGGGCAAGAAAAGGGCTGCACGGCTGCACGATCCTGTGCTCGGCCGGGCCAGACGGGCCCTCACCCCCACAGCTCCGGGCCCGGTGGAGTGAGCTTGCCGTCGACCAGGGTCAGGCCGTGCTCGCGGTCGCTGGCCAGAAGCAATGGGCCGTCCAGATCGACAAAACGAGCACCGGCCGCCAACAACATCGCCGGCGCCATGGCCAGCGACGTCGACACCATGCAGCCGACCATGATGTCGAGCCCGGCTGCCAGGGCAGCGGCGCGCACGGCGAGCGCTTCGGTCAAACCGCCCGCCTTGTCGAGCTTGATGTTCACCACGTCGTAGCGCCCGCTCACGGCCGCCACATCCCGCGAAATATGACACGATTCGTCGGCACCGATCGGAACGATCCGATCCACATCGGCCAGTGCATCGTCCTGACCGGCCGGCAATGGCTGCTCGATCAACGCGACCCCGGCCCGGGAGAGATGCGGCATCCACTCGACCAGCTGATCCACGGTCCAGGCCTCGTTGGCATCGAGGATCAAGACCGCCTGCGGGGCCTCGCGCCGAACCGCGGCGACCGCTTCTGGCACCCTGCTACCGCCCAGCTTCAACTTCAGCAGCGGCCGGTGAGCATGCTTGCGCGCTGCCGCGGCCATCGCATCAGCAGTACTCATACTCAAGGTGTACGCCGTGGTCACCGATTGCGGTGGCGATACGGCGGCGAGCTGCCACACTCGCCGGCCCGAATGCCTGGCTTCCAGATCCCACAACGCACAGTCGAGTGCATTGCGCGCTGCCCCTGCCGGCAACGCGGATTGCAGCTCTACTCGCCCCAATCCGGCCTCGATATCTGCGCGCAGTCCCTCGATCTGCGCCACCACACTGGCCATGCTCTCGCCATAGCGAGCGTACGGTACGCATTCCCCTCGCCCGGTTACACCGGCGCCGGTGATCTCGACCAGCACGACCCTGGCTTGGGTTTTGCTCCCGCGCGAGATGGTGAACACCTCCCGCAAGGGCCACGATTCAACTTCGACCCGTAGTGCGCGATTCATATCATTCCATCGACAATGCGGTCGACACCCTGGCGCAGGGGGTCGACGCACGGCAAGGCCAGTTCGGCTTCGGTCTCGGCGAGGATTGTTTCGGCAGATTTCGGGTCCAGTCCAGAGGTGTTGATGGCAACTCCGACGAAGCGGACCTCGGGGCTGACCAGCGAAGCTGCGGCCAGATTGGCGTCCATGCACTCCTTGAGCCCCGGCAGCGACTGATGCGGTAACCCGCGCATGTGAGTCCGGGTCGGCTCGTGGCAAAGAACCAGCGCTTCGGGTTGGGCGCCGTGCAGCAAGCCGAGGCTCACCCCGGCAAACGACGCGTGAAACAGCGAGCCCTGGCCCTCGACGAGATCCCAGTGCTCGGCATCATTGGCCGGACACAGCTCCTCGGTCGCGCCGGATATGAAATCGGCGACCACCGCGTCGATTGCCACCCCACTGCCGGCGATCAGAATACCGGTCTGGCCGGTCGCGCGAAAGTCGGCTGCAATCCCCCGGCCGCGCAACTCGCGCTCCAGGGCGAGCGCCGTGTACATCTTGCCGACCGAGCAATCTGTGCCCACCGTCAATAAACGGCGGCCGGGGCGCGGCGCGCCAGTGGCCACCGGAAACGGTCCCTCGGGGTGTCTCACTTCGTGTAGACTGCACCCGGTCCGCTCGGCCGCGCTGCGGATGACCTCGATACCCGAGAGCCGGGTGTGCAATCCGCTGGCGATGTCCATGCCCAGCTCGAGCGCTTGTACCAGCGGCACACGCCAGCTGTCGGGAATGACACCACCCCGATTGGCGACCCCGATCAACAGGGTCTTGGCCCCGCGCTCGCGCGCTTCAGCCAGGGTGAGATCGGGTAGCTGCAAACTCGTTGCACATCCCTCGAGACGAAACTGGCCCACACAGGCCTGGGGCCGCCACTGCCAGACTCCCCGGGCCGTCTTGGCCGCCAGATCGTCGGGAGCATCGCCGAGAAATAACAAATACGGTTGCCTGATTTCCATGAATCATTGGCCTCGATTGGGTTTTTTGGGCGAGATCGATTGTGGACCGTTTACCCTGGTTCGAACATGCATGCACTCGCATTGTCACGCACGTGGTTGGCAATGTAACCCTTGTAACTGGCGACCACACGCCTGGTGATCTCGCCACCACCGGGGGGAAACTCGACCAGCTTGCCGTCTTCGAGCCGCAGGCTGACCACCGGCATCACCTCGCGGGTCGCGCTGGTCACAAAACACTCGGTCGCTCGCGGCAACTCGTGAGCAGCAATGTCGCGCTCAACACTGGCCAGCCCGTTCTGCTGGCATGCGGTGCGCACCGCGGCCTTGGTCAGGCCGCGCAGGTTGCCCGCGGTCTGCGCCGGGGTTACCAGGTCGCCGTCGATGACGAAAAAGACGTTGCTGTTCGATGCCTCTGTGACCAGGCCCTCGTCATTCAACATGACACAGTCATCGGCATCGTGGCGGCGCCGGGCTTCAATGACACCCATGACGTTGTTCAAGTAGTTGCCGCCCTTGATATTCGGATTCAACGCGTTGAGGGGATTGCGCCGCGTCGCGGGAATCGCGATGCGCATTCCGCGGCTGTAGAAATCCCGATTCCAGGTCGGCGCTTCTTTCACAATAATCACATACCGTGTCAGCAACTCTGGATCGGGATACAGATCTATCGCCCCTGCACCCCGTGTGATAATATAGCGCACGTAGACGTCCTGCCTCAGCCGGTCGGCGCCAGTAGCCCGAACCGTGCGCCGGATCTGCTCCGCGATGAGGGCCCGGGAGCCGCTCACATCCATTTGAATCAGCCCGGCCGAGTTCTCCAGACGCGTCCAGTGCTCTTCGTAGAGCATCGGTACCCCATCGTAGGTACGGAATACTTCGTAGACCGAGTCGCCGTACAGAAACCCACGGTCCAGTACTGGAATCCGCGCGTCTTCTGTCTTGGTAATCTCACCGTTTATATTGGTCATACTTTGCAAGTTGGCCATGACCGTATTCACCTCGATCTGCACATGTGAATCAGCTGTATACTGATAACAATGACGTTGATGATGCCGTTGTTGCTACTATTACTGTTGTCATTATTTTATAATATTATCGACCGTGGTTGCAATGCATACTGGTTATGCGGAGGTTTGGTAGATCCGGCGATAGCGGCCGCCCAGATTGGCTAGCAGTTCATATGCGATGGTCCCCGCGACCTCGGCGATCTCGTCCACGGGTACTCCGCCGCCGATGAGGTCGACCAGCCCGCCCGGCTGCACTCGATGGGCAGGGAGGTCGGAAACATCGAAAATGATCAGATCCATGGACACCTTGCCCACGATCGGAATCCGCTTCTCGCCGATGCATGCGAAGCCGCGATTGCCGAGCGAACGGGGATATCCGTCTGCGTAGCCCACTGCCACCGTGGCCAGGCGACACGGCGGTCGAGCGGTATGAGTAGCGCCGTAGCCGACCGGAAGCGGGCGGTCGATATCCCGGACCTGAATGATGCGACCCTGCAGGCGAACCACCTCTTTCATTGGATTCGGAAGACCGGTAAACGGATTGGCGCCGTAGAGGGCGATGCCGGGCCGGACCAGATCGCCGCGAAACTCCGGTCCCAGCAGGGTGCCGGCGGAGTTGCCGATGCTGGTCCTGGCCGCGGGAAAGTGGCTGCGGAGCGACGCAAAAAGCTCGAGCTGCTCGCGATTGAGGCCACGTGACGGCTCGTCTGCGCAGGCCAGATGGGTCATCACGTAGTCCAGCCTGACACCGTTCAGCATGTCCGGCTGCTGTGCAATGGTGGCGACGTCCCCTGCGCTCAGCCCGAGCCGCGTCATGCCCGTATCAATATGAACCATCGCCGGAGCGCCGCCGGGAAATCTGTCCGGATGCGAGCGAGCAAATGCTGCCCAGCGCTTTATCTGGTCCAGCGAGTTGAGGACCGGAATTGCATTGACCCGGGCAAAGATCTCTTCGGTGTCCAGCCCGACGCCCTCGAACACCCCAATTGCAGCGTCCTTTGCGGTATTTCTCAGCCGCACGGCCTCGGCCAGGGTGGCGACAAAGAATGTATCGCAACCTTCTTTTTGCAGACGAGCGGCGACTTGCTCGACACCCAACCCGTACGCGTTGGCCTTGACCACCGCGCTGCATGTGGCGGGCGATGCGATCCGCTTCAGATGGCGATAATTCTCGGCCAGCGCGTCGAGGTCGATGGTCAGCAGCCCACGGTAGCCATCCTCTTTGACTGGCTCTCCCTCTGAATACGGCGGTGTGCTCATCAACTCGACTGCGATTGTCTCGTGCGAAAACAGGACCGTGCTGGCCCAGCTGAATCGTATCGTCCGTCGGGGAGGAAGCAAAGAGCCAGGCAACCGTACCTTGTCGAGTTGGCCTTCGAGTTGGATTCTCGGCTCGAGCGGCTCATACCGGATTGCTCTTGGCCATCTCGCAGCAATTGCGCTGCCAACGCGGTGAGCCGTGGTCGGCCGGCGATTCGCCGGGATCGCCCGTTTTTGCTTCAATTTGTGCAATTAACTGATTTTGCAGGACAAAAACCATCACGCTGGAATTGGCCGGGCTCGGCGAGCAATACATTTCACCACTGGGACAGTCATCGTTGACACCAGGCATGGACCCGTCGGCTCGAGCACGGTAAGAGATGTTACATGCGCGAGCTTTCCTGGTTCTACCTGTACGGAGGCGGGGGACTGATCTACGTGCTGGGCAGCGTGGTGTGCATACGCAGCGGCGTGCTGGACCTCAAAGAGCCGTCCGAGCGAGCCATTTTTGTCGCGACCACGATTTGCCTGATTCTGTTTGCCACCGGGCACGGCTTATTTCAATTTGTCCTGCCCTTTGTCGAGTAGCAGGGAGGAGTCCGGATCATGGAAGGTCTCGAGATCGCCACGATCGATCAGGTTCTCATCCTGGTCTATTTCGTATTTGTCTTCGGCTTTGGCAGTTACTTTGGCAAATACATAAAAAGCACCACCGACTATTTCTTTAGCGGTCGCAAATTCGCCTGGTGGATCATCGCCTTCAGCATGATCGCCACGGTGGTCGGCTCCTATAGCTTTGTCAAATACTCGGCAGCTGGTTTTCGCTACGGCTTGTCGTCGTCGATGAGCTACCTCAACGACTGGTTTTTTATGCCGCTATGGATGTTTGCCTGGCTGCCTATCATCTACTTCACGCGCATGAGATCGGTACCCGAGTACTTCGAGCGCCGCTTCGACACGCCGACGCGAATCATGGCCATATTGTTCTTGACCGTGTATCTGGTCGGCTACATCGGGATCAACTTTTATACGCTGGGCGTGGCTCTCAAGCCGTTGCTCGGTCCGTTGCTCGGGCTCGGAGTGATGGAACTGGCCGCTATCGTGGCCATTGCGACTGCGATCTACGTGACTTCGGGGGGCCAGACTGCGGTCATCATGACCGACCTTTTGCAGGGAGTCCTGCTTCTCATCGCGGGGCTCACCATCTTTTTGCTCGGTCTCAACTATCTCGGTGACGGCAGCATCATCGACGGGCTGCCCGCGTTCTGGCGTGGCTTGCCCGAGGGGCACCGCTACGGCCTGGCCGATTTTAACCAGCCGTCGAATTTTTCATTCATCGGGATATTCTGGCAAGATGCCATTGCCTCGAGTTTTGCCGCCTATTTCTTCAATCAGGGCATCTTGATGCGTTTTCTCGCCCTGCGCAGTGTGAACGAGGGCCGCAAGGCCCTCACCATCGCGTTCATGTGCCTCTTTCCCATTGCGGTTCTGGCCGTGGGCAATGCCGGCTGGCTCGGCGCATCGATGTTCCACGGCGGCGCCTGGCCCGATGGCGCGCCCAATCCGCCTGATCCCAACGATATTTTTGTCATTGTCACCAATATTCTGGCCAGCCCGGGAGTTTTTGGCCTGATCATGGCCGCGCTGCTCGCCGCTCTCATGTCCACCGCCGATACGCTCATCAACGCGACTGCCGCGGTGGTGATCAACGACATCTGGCGGCCGTATATAGCCCGCGACCGCTCGGATAAATACTACCTGCGCTGCGCTCAGGTCACCTCCATCGTGGCGGCGCTCATCGGCCTCTCTCTGGTGCCCATATTCATGCGCGAGAATTCGATTTATGTCGCCCACGGCAAGTTTGTCGCCACCGTGACGCCGCCCATGGCGGTATGCATCGTGCTGGGCTTTCTGTGGCCGCGTTTCACCGCCAGGGCGGCATTTGCCACCCTGTTCGGCGGCGCCCTAGCCATGCTACTGGTCATCGTGTACCCGGATGTGGTCAAACCGCTTGCCCACGGCGTCGATCCATCTGGAGATTTTAAGTATATGCGCGCCCTGTGGGGGGTCCTGGCAAGTGGCATCATCGGACTCGTCGCCACCTTTTTGACCAGACCATCTCGTACCGATGAAGAGCTGGTCGGACTGACCATCAAGACTGTTCGCGACTCGGAACGGCAATTCAAGGGCGGCGAGCCCAACCGTGCCCGTGGGGCCAAAATTCAGGCTACCATCGAGATTGGCGGCGAAGACCGGGCCGAGTATGTCGAGACGGTTGAAGGCGACGTGATCGCGATCAGCCTGCACCCGGACGATCTGGCTGCCATGAAGGCGAATCCGGGCGATATGATCTTTATCGCCGACACTCGGTGGTGGCTCGGCGGTCTGCGCGCCGCTCACGCCCGGGTACTCGACGACAAGGGCAAAAAAGGTGTTGTCGTCTTGCCCCGGTCGTATCTGGACGATAACAGCCTGTTGCCCAAACGCGGAGTCAGCGTGGAGAAATTGCTGTGAACGCGTCCTATCGCCTGGTGTTAGCCGACCTCGACGGTACCTTGCTGAGCCCCGAACGGTTGATTCGCCAGGCCAATACGAGCGCTCTCGGTGAGATCATGCAGGGCGGGGTTCGAGTCGGCCTGGCCACCGGGCGGATGCCGAGAAGCGCGGCTCCCTATGTCGAGACAGTCGGCGCGACCGGTCCGCTCATCTTGTTGAACGGTGCCATGGTGTGGGATGTTGCCACAGCTCGCCCGGTGTATCAGGCCGGACTGCCCATGGACGACGCGGTCACAGCCATGGCCATGGCACTGGCCAATGGCGTCCACGTCAATGCGTATGTGGCCGGCGAGATCTGGATCGCACGGGTATCCGAGACCTCACGGCGCAGCGAGAACAAGGACGGGGTGCCTCATCGCGTGGTCCCGGACCTGGTCGATCGCATCGCTGCTGGCGAGGAAAGCCCGGTCAAGTTGATACTCATCGACGAGGTTGGCGACGTGACGCGACTCCATGAGCCGTTGCGGGCAAACCTGGCCAACGACTGTACTCTGGTCAATTCCGAGCCAGCGTATCTCGAGGTACTGCCACCGGGAGTGACCAAGGGCAGCGCACTCGACCACATCCACCGCCACTATGGCATTGCTCCCGACCACGTCCTTGCCTTTGGCGACGGCCTGAACGACCTCGAGCTGTTGACTCGAAGCGGTCTGGGCGTGGCCATGGCAAATGCACACCCGGCGGTGAAAGAAGCTGCCGACATTGTGATTGGCCCCCACACCAGTGATGCCATCGGGGATTTTCTGCGCAGCGAATTCACTGCCGCCGATGGTGATTTGACCCGGCGCTGACCGGGCTGCGCTCCGGTGATGGCCGATTCTGCTACGGTTCGAGGATGATCATCGAGCTATTGGCACTGCTGGTGATGCTGTCGGTATCGGCCGGCTGCGTACCGAGCAATCCACCGCCTCCTCGGCCGCTGCCGCCTGCGCCTGGTACAGCGGCGCCCGCCGATCCGCATGGCGGGTACTGGTCGCCGCCGCCGGCACGACCCACAACACCCGGTCAGCCGGCCGAGCCGCACGGTGAGTATGCGGAGGATGAGTACCCGACACAGGACTACCCCGAGCGTGATCACCGCGCAGACGAGTATCCCGTGGATCCGTACCGGTCCGATGCCGAGCCCGCACCGTCATCAGCACCGGGGCGAGCACCGCCGGTGCAACCGGGGCAGCCAGCACAATCGCGCCCAGCCGGGAGATTGGCCGGCATACTGGCCGCGCACAATCGCCATCGCGCCCAGCACTGCGCGCCGCCACTGGTCTGGTCAGAAGCGGTCGCGGCCGCGGCACAGCGCTGGGCCAACACATTGCGCGACAATCAGTGCGCATTCGAACATGATACGAATTCGCCATACGGCGAGAATCTGGCCTATTTTGCCCCGCTGGGCAGCTCCCGCGCGGAGCGGGTCGAGGCCGGCTGGTACGATGAGGTCAGGAGCTACGACTTTTCCAGGCCGGGCTTTGCCTTCAAGACCGGCCATTTCACGCAAATTGTCTGGCTTGGCACTACCGAGCTCGGCTGTGCCATGGCCGAGTGTCGCAATGCCGAGCTGTGGGTCTGTCGATACAATCCTCCCGGCAACGTTCGCGGCCAGTACCGAACCAATGTCCTGCCCACATCGTGCCGCGACTAGCCCCGGCCCGGCCGCTGGCCGTCTCGGTTTCTCCTCATTGCAGCTGATAGCGCATCTCGACCGGGGTACCGCGGCGCAACACCGTGACAGTGAGGTTATCCGCGGTTTTGAGTTTTTCGTATGCTTCGAGCATCTTGTCCGGGGAAGTGAACTCGTAGCCGTTGATCGACCGAATGGTGTCGCCGCTGCGCAGGCCGATGGCCACGAGCGGCGAATTGCGACGCATACCGTAGAGCCGAAAGCCGATGATCGCACCGTCTTTTTGCGCCGGTATGGCCCGGGCGCCCAGCTTGGTCGGATTGGCCATGACCTGCTGGACAATCGCACGCTCCACTGCATAGGTGCGGTCGTCGATCTTTTTGACCCGCTCGCTGTATGGCGAACTGGTGTTCGGCTTCTGACGACTCAAAGTAGCTGGCCTGGCGGGGTTTTTTGGCGGCGAACGAAGAGAAATCCGCTCTGCCCGGTCGGTTTTGTTGTTGCGAAAAACCACATACACTCCGGCGATCCGTTCGATCGGGCCAGCGCCTGGGATCACGTTGCCGGTGAAAAAAGAGCCCTGATGGCTCGATCGAGTGTTGCGAATGGTGGCAAATGACGCCGTACTATTGCCGGACAAATTGGTCGCCAGTAGCTCGATTGGCAGAGCGGTCAGGGGAATTTCGTCCGCGTTTTCGGGCACGATGTCGGGCGCAGGCGGTTGCAGCGCGCATTCGGAGCAGAACATGTTGCGCTCGACCAGCTCGGCGCCGTCTTTGGTCCGCTGCTGGGCACCGCCGACCGAGCGCCCGGAGGTGGGCGCGATGCGTGGCAACGGCGAGTCTGCCGATTCGCCGAGGTATTTGCCCTCGATGACGTGATTGGCAGCACGCGCCGCCAATCCCGCACATAGAATCACGCATAAAACTGCGATCGACATGCTGGCAATGCGAATATGACGACTGATAAATCGGGCCATACACGCGGTCAATTCAAAGTCGGTGCCAGGAGGCCGATGGCTGTCGAACAGCGATTTTTGGCCATTTGCACCGGGACACGGGACTCGTTGCCAGTGTGTTAAGCAACTCTGTCATTCGAGGCGGCCAGACATTGCCAATCTGGCAAGCAGGTCACTCGAAGCCGGGTAGCAGCATCCGGCACAGCGTCTCGGGCTTGACCACGTTCTGCTGGTTCAGCCAGGCCAGGGCGGCGTCGCGCTCGCTCTTGCTCTGTTCACCGCCGATCAGCCCGGCGCGGTGGTGCCGCGCTGTATAGAGCAATAAATGCTGCTTCATGGCGTCGAGAACCGCGATGGCCTTGTCGAGCGCGGCAATAGCGCGCTCGTCGTCGCCATTTGCCCGGGCGATCGCGGCGCGAACCAGCGAGCATAGAGCCCGAGCCAATGGGGCCCGATTGCGGGCCAGCCGGCGGGCAATGGCCCGGGCCCGGCGCACGTTTCCAGCCCGGTCTGCCGGCTTTTGCCCGATTGCTCGCGCAATGGCCAGACGAGCCCGGGCGTAGTCGATCTCGGCTCGAACCAGCGGGATGCGCAGGAGATGAGAACTGCGCAGAGCGTCCCATTGCTCGGCCATATGAGCGGTGCCAGCGTCGGGCTGATCGCGGTACAGGGCCAGTTCGCACAGCGAGTGCAGGCCGTAGAAGTGCTGAACCGAAAATCTCTCCGACCACGGCACCCAGGCTGCAAATGCCCGCTCGAGCTCGTCGGCGGCGCGGTCCGGGTCGCCCGCTGCCAGCCACGGCAAGATCAGCCGACTGCGCAGACTGACCTGCACATAGTGGACACCGCGCCGAACTGCCTGGTCGATGTAGGCCGGCACCGAGTGGGCCAGGTCGATCAAGTCGCCCAGTTGCAGCGAGCAAAAACAGCGAAACACACCCAGAGTATCGGTCTCGAATCCGGCTGATTGCGCGTGCTCGCGCAGAAGGCGCTCGCTTTCGAGCAGGCATTGCCGCGCCGAAGCCCAGTCGTTGTCCACGAAATAATAGACGCCGCTGTGCGCAAATCGCGCGTAGGCCCGCGCTATTGGCCCGCCTTTGCGCTCGGCGAGTTCGACAGTCAGAGCGGCCAGGTGCCGGCTGCGCGCCGACATCTGTGAAGCCAAAAACCAGGTCTCGAACGAAAGAGCGTGGAGCAAGCGAGTGGGCTCGCCGAGCTCGAGGGCGAGGCGGAGATGCCGCGATTGGAAATCCGCTGCCCGGATATTGTCGACCATGCCCAAACCCATGGTGACTGTTTTGTATACGTCGAGTCGAACCCATTGGTCGGGAGCAATCTCGCTCTCGCTGCGTTCGGTGAAACCAAGGCCGCGCAGACGCAGCCGGGCACGCTGCCAGAGCAGCGACAAGAGGGCCCTTTTCGGCGTGGCGGCGAGGCGCACGCCGAGTGGGGCGAGGACCTGCTCCAGGGTGCGCACGCCCTGGTCTATGTCGCCCGAAAACAGCAACTGTTCGGCAGCGCGGCGCTGGCAGTCGTGGCGAACGTCGGCATCCGCGGTCATCTCGGCTGCACCGCTGTAGAGCGCGGCCGCCTCGGTGTTTCGCCCGCCGTCGACCAGGGCCTCGGCGCGGGCCAGAGTCAGGCGAAGCACCGCAGCGGCATCGTGCTCGCCGAGTTCGAGGGCGGTTTGATACAGCCTGGCTGCCTGGTCGAAGGCGAGCGCATTTATGGCTCGTTTTCCGGCTATCTCGGCATAGTGGGCAGCGCGGGCATCGTCGCCAGATGCCGACAGATGGTGCACGGCCACTTCGGGGTTGTGCTCGAAGACACCCCGTTCTTCGAATACTTCGACCAGTCGGCGGTGCAGCTTTTTGCGCTGGTCGGGCGGCATGTAGGACAGTACTGATTCGCGCACCCGGTCGTGATAGTGCTCGATCGGGTCGCTGGGATGAACACCGGGGCTGTACACCAGGCGAGCCTGGCGCAACGGGGTGACAACCCGAGTATACGCGGTGAAATCGAGATCAGCGGCCCGCGCCATGATGGATTGCTGTACCGGAATGCCGGCCACTGCGATCAACTGGACCAGCTGGCGCGATGGCGGCGGCAGGCGACGTATGCGGGCGATCAATGCCTCTTCCAGCCGGGTCTCTCGGGTCGCGTCGACGCCGACCTCGGTCACGTGATCGACGAGCTCGCGAATGAACAGAGGATGACCGCCAGATTCACGGGCCAGCTGGCGGGAAATAGCATCCAGAACATCGCCCTCCGAAACGCTTTGTGTCGCTGTCGGTTCGGTTGCTGTCGATTCGGTCTGGCAACGGCTGGCGCGGTGCTGCTCGAGCAGTGCGCGGGTTAACTCGACCGCCTCGTCGGCGGGCAAGACGTCGAGGTCGACGAGCTCTTTTCTGCCCGGGATCACATCAAATGGGTCGTAAGGCCCGGCTGCACGATCACTCTTGCGGTCGGTTTGATCATCGCGGTCATTTTGACCATTCTGATCCGATTGATCGTTTTCCCGCTCGGTTGCTCTGCCGAGGTGCTCGGCGGACGGGGCGCCGAATGGACGAGTGAGCAAGACCAGAAGCAGCCCGGGGGCAGCTGGGGGCTGCACCAGTTGGCGAACCAGCATCCATGTATCGGCTCCGGCCCACTGCATGTCGTCGATGAGAACGATCAGGCGGTGCCGTTCGGCCAGCCGGGCGAAGAGCTGGCGCAGAGCGACAAATACGCGCTCGCGCCGGTCCTGGACACGGGCGCTGTGCCAGACATCGGCCGCTCGCAGGGCCTCGATCCGGCGCAGGATCGGAAAGGGAAAGATGAGCAGAGGCGCTGAATCGGGCAGAAGCTCGGTCACTTCGTCGTCGGACAAGTCGACCAGATGATGGGCCAGTGCATCAATGACGCCGTCGACCCCTTTGAATGGAACGTTTTCCCGTTCGTAGCACCGTCCGTCGAGCAACAGGATGTCCGGCCCGGCGAGTTCGATAAAGCGCCGGGCCAGGGCCGATTTGCCGACCCCGGACGCGGCGCGGATCACGCAGGTGAACGGCAGATTGTCGGGTTGCATAGCCGAGAGCAGTACCTGGAGCTGGGCGCGACGACCGATGAAGAGTTCCATATCGCCGGGGCTCGCGGTGCGCTCTGTGCTGGCCGCGAGGACCGATTCGCTGTGGCCGGCGCCGAGGCGCTGCAAGATCTCTTCGGCTCCAGGCCGTTCGGCGGCATCCCGGTGCAGGAGAGCCACGCACAGCGCATCGAGGTCTTCGGGGATGCCGCGGGCCAGCTCGCTCGGCGGGCGCACAATGTTTTCTTGTTTGGCCGTGACTTGCTCGATCAGCGTGCCCAAAAAGGGCAGGCGGCCGGTGAGCGCCTGATAGAGCATGATGCCCATGGCGTAAAAATCTGTGGCCGGTGTCGCCCGACCCGAAAGAAGCTGTTCTGGAGCCATGTACGCGATGGTGCCGACGATGTGCTGCCGGCTGTGCGGATCGGGCCGGTCCCGGTCGGCAACCAAGCCGAAATCGAGGATCACTGCGCGGCCGTCGAAGGTCACCAGCACATTGGCCGGCTTGATGTCGCGGTGAATTTTGCGGACGCGGTGAAGCGCATCGAGACCGCGCACGACCTGGAGCAACACCGAGCGCAGAAATTGCTCGTCGAAACGCGCGCCCGATTCGTCCAGCCGAGACAGCAGGTCGGACGCTCTATCGCCGAGCCCCCGTCCCACCTGTCGCACCCGCCGCCGGCCGCCGCGCGTGCCGCTCGGCCCTATGGACGATTTTCTGCCGGCATTTTTTCTGGCCGTCATGCTCAGATACTCGATGAAGTCGACCCCGTCGATGAGCTCCATGGTGAAGAACCAGGAGCCGTCGACCTCGCCGAGTTCGCCGAGCATGACCAGATTGGGATGCTCGATGCCCGCGAGCGCACGGAACTCGCGCTTGAATCGCAAAAGCGCTTCGGGACTGTAGGAGTTGAGCACTTTGAGGGCAACCGTGCTCTCGGCCTCGCGGTCGATGGCCTTGTACACAGTACCCATACCACCCCTGCCGATCTCAGCCAGGATCTGGAAGCGTTCGGTACCGGCGAATCCCAGTGGTTCCATTGTCCTCACGCGTCGGACAGGGAGGGACCGGGAACCAGCACGCTGGCAAAGCGAGCCGGAGCAACCACACCCCGTTTCTGCATGGCCCGCAGTGCGGCCGAAGCTAGCTCGCCACCATCATCGCCAGCAGTGAGAAGTCCCTGGCGCCATCGACACACGTCCCGATGCTGCATCATGTGGGCCGATTCGAACTCCTGGGCTGCTCTTTGCCAATCCGATGGCATTCCACCGCCGGCGATGGTCGCCGCACTGACCCGGATCGCAGTCGCCATGGCGGTGGCCCACGGCACCCGTTCGCGCGCCAGCAGCCGGGATTGCTCCATGGCCTGGCTGAGATACTCGGCCCGATCGCGGCGGTTGTGGGTGGCAGCCGCAGTGGCCAGGTAGGCGCGCCCCGTGATATCGACAATTTGAATCCGCATAGATCGTTGCTCTATCACCCGGGACCGGCGGAGATCGGCCTCGCTGATCCGCAAGAGCTCGAGCACGAGGTCGGATCGGCCGCGGTAGAGCTCGATCGCAGAGCGGGCCAGAACGGCTTCGTAGCGCGGAATGGACAGGCGGTCGATGTCTGCATCGGCAGTTTGGCCGTCGACCTGTTCGGCGGCACGGTCGGAGTCGTTGTGGGCCAGCCACAAGAGCACGGTTTGTCCCAGCGGCAGCGAACGCGTGCCGTAGCGGTCGCCGCGCTCTCTGGCACTGGCCAGGGCGGGGCCGAAGAGAGCATGAGCAGCCGAGAAATCGCCCATATAGACGTGGGCGCGAAGCTGATATACCGCGGCGAGAGAGCGCTCTTTGCTGGCCCCGGCGCCGATTTCGTCGAGGTTGCGCCGGCATCTGGCCAGATCGTCGCAGCTGGCTTTAAACCGGCCGGAGTGAAATGAGGTCAAGCCCTTGCTCAAGAGCGCCACGGACCGGGCTGTCGGGGTGTCGCAGCGTTCGGTGAGATCGTCGAGCATATCGCTCAGCTGGCCCCGGCGCCGCGCTGATCCCGACATGGCCTCGACGATGAGCTCGAAGGCGACAGCCCGCTGGACCCGACTCAGCTCGCCGACCCGCATCGCGTGCCGGAAGTGCTCTGTCTGCGCCGCCGCGCACAGGCCGTGCTCGATGCCCATGAGCCCGAGCGCTGCACCGGCCAGAAAATCGATACGAGCGAGATCTCGTGGGCGAATTTCGTCGGCCCGACGCTCGCGAAAACTGAGCCCGAAAAGCCGGGCCAGGGCGCGCTGCCAGGTCAACCGGGGCGAGGCGTTGCGGCCAAATGACGGCAGATCGAGTGCGGCGGCGCCACTGCTGAGCAGCTCGAGGCCCCGTTCGACGTAGCCGCCGCGCAAAAACTGCTCGGCTGCGCGCGCTTTGACCGTGGCCACCTCACCGACCGGGCGGGCGGCGGCTGCATCGACCAGGACCTCGCCAGCGCGGGCACAATGCCCGATGGCGATCAGGCTGTCGGCGAGTCGCAGAGCGGCCGAACCGTCCTTTTCGGCGCCATCATCGCCATCGTCGCTGTGCCGGCCCTGACCGCACTCCAGCGCTTTTTCGTAGAGATCGACAGCGCGGCGCATCGCCCCCTGGTTGCTCGCGCGCTCGGCAGCGGCCAGGCAGTATTCGCGGCCTTTTCGCCTGTTGCCGGCCGCGATCCAGTGATCGGCCAATCGCTCTGGGGTGTCGCAATCGGTCATTTCGAGCGCCAGGGCGATGTCGGCGTTGGCGGCACGCATGGCGTCGCGGTCGAATTCCCGGGCCAAAATCGCGCGAATTTCGTCGTGGTAGAGTTCGATCGTGTCGGCCCGGCGCGAGCCGTTCATGCGAGCCAGGCGGGTGTCGACCAGGTCTCTGCCCAGGTCGACGAAGTCGCTGAACGCGAGCTTTGCCGCTGCGGCACAGGCGTCCTGGTTGAGCGGTGGTCCGGCTGCGCACAGAATGTCGAGGATGCGTCGCGCGCGCGCATCGAGCGCCGCGATGCGCCGCTCGAAAAGCGCGGAGAGAGAGAGGGCCTTTTCGGGGTCGCCACCTTGTTCCGCGCCGACCGCGACCAGCTCTTCGATGAAACCCGGGTGGCCTCCAGCGCTGTCGGCCACCGCATCGGCTCTTGCGGCGGCGCTCATACCGGTGCGGGACAGAAGTGCCCGGGCCAGCTGGGTCGCGGCATCGGCAGGCAGTGGGCCGAGCTCGACTTCGCGCACCCGGCCGGGCAGCCAGGAGGCCGGAAGCGATCCACTGCTCAACCGACCGGGCGACAGTCGCTCGACCCCGGCTGGCTGCCGTTCTGTGGTGACGATGAGGATACACGGCGGGTCGAGCGGTGCCAGCAGCGCTTCGAGCAGCGATCGACTGTCTCCGTCAGCCCATTGGATATCGTCGATGACCAGGACCAGCGGGCGTCGGGCTGCAATGCGCCGGATGAGCTCGGCCAGGACCGAAAGCGCCCGGGCCCGAAGTTGGCGCGGACTGGTCTGGTCGACAATCGGCCGGGCCGCGCGCGCGATGGCGTGGACCCGGCGCAGCACTGGAAACATCCGGGACAGAATGCTCACATCGTCGGGCAGAAGATCGGCGATCTCATCCTGAGAGCGGTCGGCCAGCCAGTGGGTGAGTGTATCAATGGCAGCGTCGACCGCTTTGTAGGGCACAGATTCGCGCGGATAACAGCGGCTGAGAAGAAACAGGGCTTCGTCGTGCCGATCGCGAATGCGCAAGCGAAGCTGTTCGACGAGGGTGGTCTTGCCGATCCCCGATGGTCCGTGTATGCACACCGTCATTGGCTCGGCACGGCTGGCGGTAAAAGCCTCTTCGAGCAGGTCCATCTCGGCCTTGCGATCGACAAAGAGTACCGAGTGGTCGGGCAGACGTCCCGGCGAGCAATGCGAAGCGGGTGAAACGGCCGGCCGACCGGCTGCTCGGTCGATCGCGTTGTCGGGTGAACGCTCGGGCGAGGAACGCTCTCCACGAGCTGCTAACCCGGCTGGGGACGTTTCGGATCGGCCCGGGTTGGCGCTATCCGACGCCTCGGCTGCCGATCCGCCGCGCCCGTCCCGACCGGCTATTCGATCGGCTGGACGTCCCGGCAGTGAATGCGCAGCGGAGTTCCGACAGAGCGGAGCTGCCGGCTTGCCGGCCTTGCCATCGCTGACCCGTGCGACGTCATCCCCGCTGGCCCTGCTGGCCGGATCGCGGCTGAGCAGCGCAGTGCACAGCTCGTCGAGATCGTCGGGTATGCCGGCGATTCGGTCGCGCGGCCGGGGCGGATCACCGCGATACTTGCTCAGAGAGATCTCGACGTGGTCGCCTTTGAACGGCACCTCGCCGGTGAGCAGCTGGTAGAGAAGAACGCCGACGCTATACCAATCTGCGCTCGTTGTGACGGTTTCTCCCATGGCCTGCTCGGGCGCCATATACTGGCTGGTGCCCATGATCGAGCCGGACGACAGCTCGCCCGGAGCGTCGAGAGCCGTGGTCATTCCAAAGTCGAGCAGGACAATCCGTCCTTCGCCGGTGACCAGGACGTTGGATGGTTTGATATCGCGGTGGACCTGGTCGGCGCGGTGAAGTGCCAAAAGACCTGCCGCAAGCTGGCCGAGCGCCGAGCGCAATCTATCCTCGTCAAACGAACCGACCGCGGGGCGCACGTACTTCACGATGTCCACTCCCGAGATCAGCTCCATGGTGAAAAACCAGCGTCCTTCTTCTTTGAAGAGGTCGCCCAGGCGGACCAGGTTGCGATGGTGAATATCGCGCGCTACGCGATATTCACCCTTGAAGCGCAAGATCGCCTTTGCATCCATCTGCTGGAGGAATTTGAGCGCGACCCGCTGATTCTGTTCGCGGTCGCGCGCCTCGTAGACAGTGCCCATGCCGCCGACGCCCAACTCTCTGATGATCTCGAATCGCTGAGTGCCTCGAAAGATGTCCAGCACAGCCGCTACGATAGCGCACCGTAGCACTACTGTGGCAGATAGAGCAGCACTACGATATTATTGATGAAACCATTCATCACGGCGCGGTCGCGAGGTCGGCGCTGGCGGGCAAGCTCTGGCAAACGACCGGGTTTGGGCGCCCTCGTCGGAATTTTGTGACATCGAAGTGTCGAGAGTATCCCATCATGCCACGAGATCTACGGTCAGCTATCAGCGAGTGTGCGATGTTGCCAGTTCCGAGGGGACTAACGCGCGTGCGCCGTGGATAAATAGATTGTCGGGATCTTGAACGAACACGGCTACTCCCAGGTTCTCCCGGCGCCAGGACAGGGCACTGGCGACCTCGAGCCGTCCATGCCCGGAACGTGATCCGACCTCGTGGGTCCGGCCGGGTATGACCAACTGCGGCGTATACAGCTGTCCACCGGCGCTCTGGCGCGCATATCGACGTTGGCGCGCGCTTCATCGCGATGACGAAAACGGGTCGGACCATCCCAGGTAGTTCCAGTAATCGACGTGATAGGCCAGGGCGATCACCGGGTGTGCCACACCTGGTGCTTCGGCCGGCCCAGCTGGCGCAAGAGCTCATCAGCCGAGCGCAGTCGATAGGCCCAACGCCAGGATTGCTCTTATGGTAATAGTACGGTGGTCAGCGCTGCGCAGTTACAGCGAATACGCCGCCGTTTACCACATGCCGCGCAGTTTGGCAGCTACATCGACCCGCGCATCGATTCTCTCCGAGGCGGCCAGTTCTTCGAGCGCGGCCACGCTGCGGCCACGACTCACCCGGTGGAAGCGTTTTTGGGTCCCCTCGGACAAAAATCGCGATATCGGGGTGTATACGTGACGGTCGCCGTGCCGCCGCTGTTCTCGGACAAACATGCGCAACGGATGCATCAAATGGAGCTGGTTCTTGGCCCGAGTCATGGCCACATAGAGCAGTCGCCGCTCTTCCTCGATCTGCTCGCGATCGCCGGTGGCCATGTCCGATGGGATGCACCCATCGGTACAGTTCAGAATGAATACAGCATCCCATTCCTGTCCTTTGGCCGAGTGTATGGTGGACAAAATGAGATAGTCCTCGTCGAGCAATGGAGGCCCGGCCAGGTCGCCGGAGCTCTCGGGCGGATCGAGAGTGAGTTCGGTCAAGAAGCGCTCTCGGCTGGGATACTCGGCCGAGATCTGGTCGAGTTGCTCGATGTCACCGAGCCGTACCTGAGCGTTGTCGTGGGCTTGCTCGAGCAATGGCTCGTACCACGTCTTCACCATATGTACCTGGCCGCGCCATTCGGTAGCTGGGTTGCACAGATGCGAAAATAACTCGCATGTCAGCGGCCAGTGGTGGCGCGCAGCTGCCGGCGGGCTGGCGGTGTTAAGCGCCTTCAGATTGCCCTCATGGCTGTGGATATGCTCGATGATGCGTTTGGCGGCGGCCGGGCCGATACCGGGCAAGAGCTGCAGCACCCGGAAGGCCGCGATCACATCGCTGGGATTCTCGGCCCAGCGCAAAACACACAGCACATCTTTGACATGGGCCGCTTCGAGAAACTTGAGTCCACCGTACTTGACGAACGGAATATTTCGCCGGCCGAGTTCGACCTCGAGGGCATCGCTGTGGTGGGCAGTGCGAAACAGAACCGCCTGGTGGCGCAGGTCTGTACCTTCCTCACGATTGGCCAGAATGTGCTCGATCACATAATCGACCTGGCAGATCTCGTCTTCGACTGTCGCCAAGATCGGTTTGGACCGGGCGGCCCGACGCGAAAAAAGCTTTTTGACGTAGCGCTCCGGACACTGCTCGATGACCGCATTGGCCGCGTCGAGGATGGGCTGGGTGGAACGATAGTTTTCAGCCAGCGTGACGATCTTGGCGGCGACGGGAAACTGGTCGGGAAAGTCGAGGATGTTGCGCACCGTGGCAGCGCGAAATCCATAGATGGCCTGGGCGTCGTCGCCCACGACAGTGAGTCCGACGCCGGCCGGCTTGAGTGCGAGAAGGATGGCGGCCTGCAGTGCATTGGTATCTTGATATTCGTCGACCAAAACGTGGTCGAAGCGCTTGCCCACCCGCCTGGCCAGAGCGGGCTCCTGCATCAGATGATACCAATAGAGCAGTAGATCGTCGTAGTCCACCACCCGGCGAGCCTGCTTGGCTTCCACATATCCACGAAACAGATTGCGCAATTGCTCAGCCCAATCCCGGCACCACGGAAAGGCCTGTTCCAGACAGAGCTCGAGCGGTTTTTGCTCGTTGACAGCGCGCGAATAGATGGCCAGACAAGTACTTTTTTTGGGGAACCGGCGGGCCTTCTTGGCCAGCCCGAGTTCGTTGCGCACGAGATTGAGAAGGTCCGCCGAATCTGAACGATCAAGTACGGTAAACGACGGATCGAGCCCGATACTGTGCGCGTGCAGGCGTAAAAGTCGGTTGGCCACAGCGTGAAACGTGCCGGACCAGCGGATGATCCCGGGCGCCGAGCGAGTAGAACCGAGCCGCCGAGCGTTCGACTGTGTGGCCATACGAATGATGCGCTCGGCCCGCCTAGTCATCTCGATGGCTGCTCGTCGCGAAAATGTCAGCAGTAAAATCCGTTCTGGGTCAGCCCGCCCGAGAAGCAAGTGAGCCACCCGATGGGCAAGTGTGTTGGTCTTGCCTGATCCGGCTCCGGCAATAACCAAAAGTGGCGCCTCGTCGGCAAATGTAACCGCTTCTCGCTGTGCGGAATTCAAGGACGAGAGATGGGACGCCACGCGATCCTCGACTTGGGACATACCAGAGGAGGGTATCCAGATACCTGTGCATTTGTCCAGCAAAGGAGAGGATACAGGCGTGGCAAACTATCCTTCTGGACTCCCACTCTCTGCTGAAACATCGAACGGCAACTCCGATGGATCGCCTTGTGAAACGTATGGATTCATCTCGCCCGGATTATTCACCACCACACCTGCAACGATCGCATCTGCCGGGAACCTTTGGCAATACCGCCGTGGCCGTGGCACTCTTGTATTGCAATAAGACTGCGGCGCGCGGCTCGGCTCATTTGTCAGATCTTGCTCGGCAGCTGCAACCTCGCGACGGTGCCGTGATGAATGATCCGGGCTGGCGCGAACTTCGATTCTTCTCTTCAAATTTAGAATACTTATCGGGGGTTATCTGCTACATGCAGGAGCAGGGGGATTCGGATACTACCCATGAGCTCAATGCCGATCCCCCAAACATTGCCTCCCACCACCGCGGTTACCGCTCACACGAACCCTCTCTCAACTTGATTATCTTTTTTTTTGTATTTTCGATGACGTTAGCTACAATACCTAGCACGTGATCGAGTCTGCGGAACGGCTGACTGTATGAGGGTGAGGATTTCTAATTGCCGGGGCGATTTTTTTTCGCGATACCCAACCACGGCCGCACATGCCACACACTCTGCACTCGCGCACTCTAACCTCGGCCATGACCACACCGGATGTCTGGCTGCTCGTCGACTTCACCCCATCGACCATGCCCCGGTGTTTGACTACCAAGCCAACATCGACCCGTCGACTATGCCGAGAGTCTGACTCGGTAAGCCCATGCGAGGCTCAAGCGATCACATAATCCGAGCGGCGTTCGGTATCCAGCCTGGCCCGGATTAGTCAAGACGACACCCGCTGCGGTTGCATCTGCGGGGAACCCTTGAGAATACCGTCCCCCCATCGCGGTACCCGGTGTATCGTAATACGCCTGCGGCGTGCGGCACCGGTCGTTTGCCAGATCTGTCTCGGCAGTTGCAACCTTGCGACGGTGCCGTGATGAATAATCCGACCTGGACCAGGCGAGTGCGTATTGATACTCCGAGTATCGAAGACCGCGGTGCTGGAAAGTTGCAGCTCACTGCAATTTTGTCCAAACCCGACATTGGCCGGTGGGGGCTGCGCACAGTTTGCCGAGCGGACGGAACCGCGGAGTAAACGCCGGCACGCCTGTGTCTGTCGGCATCTGCGGGTCCTACTCCGAGAACTCGGAGTTTGATGCGAGAAAATCATTCTCTCCCGGACACTGTCTGTCCACTGCTCGCATTGTCCGCATCGATCGCCACAAAAATGGTTGGACAGGTGGGGCGAGATTTGGAGTCGTGCCCGAATGTCAGTCCCCCCCGGTAAAATCAATTCGCCATTCTTGTGGCCCGCTCGCAGTCAGCTGCTGGCGGCCCACCAAGTGTGAGATCTCGGACTGTCGACTCCGACTCACATTCTGTGTGCCCCGGCCGGGAGCTTTGCCCAATAGCGGAGGGTTTTGCCAATTTGCCGAGGGCCATGTCAATAATGGTAGCGGCGTTCGAGATTTTCCCGAACCCTGCCGGGTACTGTGGCCGCCGCTTATCTCCTCCCTTTAGAGCGGCGGAACGGACAAATGGCAGGTCTTGTTGCTCCGACTTCTCGACGTATTGCAATACGCCTTCGTCATCGTCCCAGGGTGTGGTCTGGCGACAATGTCACGGCAAGAAATCCCGACTAGCGTCGTCCGCAGGGATGAATTGGGTTGGCGGCGAACATTTTTTTGCGATTGCGATTTGCCCCATTAACTCAACTTGTGTAGATTACATGTCGATCCGTTGATCGATAGGTATATTGTGCGCTCCCCGGATTTGGAGATCGATGACATCAAGAGCGATGGCTTCGATCAATGGCTTCACTCGATTGGGCTATCAACCAACCACTGGCCGCTCCTGGGCCAAACATGCTATGAGCAAGGCTGGCGCCATTCGTCGGGAGACGGTCCCATTGACAGGCCGGCAACCGATCTGGCTACTACCGAGGCACCAAGGTCCCGTCCAACGAATCCCACACTAACTGACAAAAGGAACTCTCTATGCCCGATTTTCAGCGCGAGATAAACGAACGTATTGACGCGTTCGTCAGCGAAATCACCGACCTGGCCAAGAAGGCCGCCCAGGAGACTTTGGAGTCTGCGCTGGGCAGCGTTCGCCGTGGCGGGGTCAAGGCCGCACTACCGGCCACGCGTACCCGCCGAAAGAGCGGTAAGCGGTCTCCTGAGGAGATTCAGGAGACCGCCGACACCTTACTCGAATTCATCCGCGAAAATCCCGGCCAGCGGATGGAGGCCATCGCCAAGGCGCTCGGCACCACAACCAAGGATCTCACTCTGCCGACCAAGAAGCTCTTGCAGAGCAATGCCATCAAGGTCGAAGGTCAAAAACGTGCTACCAGCTACTATCCGTCGACCGGTAAACCCCGGGCCGGGCGCAGTGGCGGCAAGCGACGCCGTCGCCGCAAAGTCTAGCAGCATTTGGGAAACTTGTTTTCACCAAGCCGAGCGCGATCCGAACTGAACTGAACGCATTAGTTGTCGAGCAGACAAGGCGTTCCTGTTGCGAGGCCAACGGCCGAGAGTACGGTCGTCCGGGGCTTTGCCCCATATGACAGCCCGGGCGCGAAGCGGTCGGGCCGCGCATGATCAGGTTGGATTCTCTCCGATGTGATCATGTGTAGAGAGGCGATGCGCCGAGTCAGGCCTTGGGGACGCTCCGGCAGGTACTCCAAAGGAGTTGGCCAAGAATGGTAGCGGCGTTCGGGACGTTTCCGAACCCTGCTATGGAGACTCACCTGGTTGGTGAGAGAGGGCAGATGCTCGGCCGGATCATTGGAAACGACACCGGCTGCAGTGGCATCTGTCGAGAACCGTTGAGAATGCCGCTTCTGTCGTGGCACCCTGTGTATTGTAATGTGCCTGCGGCGTGTGACACCGGTCGTTTGCCAGATCTTCCCCGGCCGCTGCGACGTCGCGACAGTGCAGCGATGATATAGTCCGGGTCAGGACTCCCGCCCGGAGCTGCTCGCTCGCCGGTTGCCACGGCGCGCCTTGCGCCTGACTCGGTCCGGTTTTTCGAGATACGCTGCACAGCACAATCGCTTTCGGGCCAGCCAAAGGCCCACATCCAACCGCTTTTTCGGCCTGGTAGAGTTGGGCATATCCGTGTTTAACTGCACGAAATAATTGTTGAAAGCAGATAGCTGCGCAGACCGAAACCACACGCGAGTTTCTATTTTTCGCTATATACCCCCTCTGTTGTGTTCAGGCACTTGACGTTTCAATAAGTGCTACTCGATCTCGCATTCTGCGAGATGAGGATTCCCTGTCCCCAATCCGCCCGCACCGTAGAGTTCGGTCGATGTTTTAGACCGCATTATTCACCACACCATCTACTGCGGTTGTATCTGCCCGGCGTTTGTCAATCTCCTCAGCAGCTACAACCTCGCGACAATGCCGTGGTGAAGACGCCGAGGCAAATAATGCGGGCTAATGAGGGCCTAATGCGAGCTAACGGAGCTGCAGAGACTGGCTCTGTGCACAGACCAGCCGGGAGCATTGATTCGCCAATCGCGGCCTTTGCCCGAAAAACTGAATGATTTCAATACTTGGTTTCGGGGAATGGAGAAGTGCCCATAAGGAGGACCCGATTTGGTATACCGGTATCGACCCGACATGAATGCCGGGCCCAATTGCCGGGATCTCGCGCGACCGGAGTTGCAATACCGTCGCGATCTCCCCAGGATCGGATTGCATGCGCGCTGACACGATTCCCGCCCGCCTGATGAATCAGCTCCACCTTCGTCCTGCGGAGCCTGCTTACCATGTCAAAACTGACCGACACTGGCGGTCAATCGACTGGCAGTCCTATGTTGGCCAGGTGCGGCGAGCGGGTAAATCGCTCATGGCCATGGGCCTTGGGCCGGGCGATAAGGTCGCCATGCTCGGATTCAACCGACCCGAGTGGGTGATATTTCACCTCGGAGCCATGTGTATTGGCGCCGCTGGAGCCGGTATCTACGCGGCTTGCTCGGCTGAGGAAATCCAATATATCGCCGCCCATGCCGAGGCTCGGGTCGTCTTATTGCAGGACGGATCCAGCTGGCAAAAAATTGCCGACAGGCGCGGTGAGTTGCCCCGGCTCGAGCATGTAATCCTCATGGCGGACGCTCCCCATGTCGAAGACCGCCAGGTCATGAGTTGGGCTGATTTCGACAGCCATGGCGATGGGATTTCCGATGCCGAATTCGATCAATGTATTGATGAACTGGAGCCAGAGTCCCTGGCTGCACTTATTTATACATCGGGTGCAACAGGGCCGCCCAGGGGAGTAATGCTGTCCCACAGTAACTTGACCTGGGCTTCCGACAACCAGGTTGGATTGTTGAAACAGACTGACTGCGACCGCATTCTATCGTATTTGCCGCTGTCCCACATTGCCGAACAGACGCTTGCCATGTACTGCCCGATCACAGTCGGGGCAGCAGTTTATTACGCTGAATCACTGGCAAAAGTGTCCGACAATCTGCGCGAGGTCGAACCGACGATTCTATTCGGCCTACCCCGCATTTGGGAGAAGTATCACGCTGCAGTGCAAGCCAGGCTGGCTCGAACTCAGGGAATAAAAAGAGCCCTGATCGACTGGGTCCGGCGGGTTGGAACACGGGTGAGCGAACGACAAAATTGCGGCCGGTCGCTGGGTGCGCTGTTGACCATACAATATAAGCTCGCCAGCTACCTGATCTTTACCAGGCTCAAAAAAGCACTGGGTCTGCGCCATACCAGAGTGTTGGTGAGTGGCGCCGGGTCAATTTCACGACAGGTCATCGACTTCTTTGCCTCTCTCGACCTGGTGATCCACGAACAGTACGGGCAATCCGAAAGCTGTGGGCCGACTAGCTTCAACCGGATAGGGGAGACCAGGTTCGGCACGGTCGGAAAACCGATTGACGGGGTCGAGGCCAAAATCGCCCAGGACGGAGAGATTTTGGTCAGGGGACCGAACTTGTTCATGGGCTATTACAGGGATGAACTCGCCACCAGCAATAGTCTGGTCGATGGCTGGCTGCGCACTGGAGATGTGGGCGAGATCGATTCCGACGGATATTTGAAAATCACTGGCCGCAAAAAGAACATTTTCATCGCGAACGGTGGCAACCACATTGCGCCCGAGAGTATCGAGGCCGCACTCAAAGACCACCCGCTCATCGGCGAGGCCGTGGTCATCGGCGACCGACGTCCATTTCTGTCGGCGTTGCTCGCCCTCGACGAGGAGGTTGCCGGCATATTCGTCGCCGAACGCGGTTTGCCGGAGGCGCCTATCGACCAGATTGTCGAGCTTCGCAACGCGGTGCAGGACATCGTCGAAGAGGTCAATCGTCACCGGGCCAATGGGGAAACGATCAAGCGATTCAAGATCTTGCCGCACCGTTTTACAGTCGAGAGCGGTGAGCTCACCGCCACTCTGAACGTCAAACGCAGACTGGTCACCGAGAAATACGCCCGCGAAATCGACGCAATGTACGTCGATGTGACAGTGTCAGATCGGGAAGACAAAATTCGGGGAAATACCTAATTCCGTTTCTGTACAGTCTCATATAGTTCGAGAGACACCGGCGAGACAGGGTCGATGCGAGTAGTCCCGCGGAGTGTATACCTGATCGCTTGACCAGTAAGGAGTCTACCTTCAGGTGGCAGCAAGACTGCCAGCTGCCAACATCGCCGCGCCGATGATTCCGGCGTCGGAGCCGAGGGACGCGGGGACAATGCGGGTCGAGGAGCGGGCACAGGGCAGAGTCGAGTCTGCAAATCGAGCAAGTGCGGCCCCGGCCAAGAGCGACCATCCCCGGGCGACACCGCCGCCGATCACGATCATCGCCGGGTTGAGAGCGTGGGCGATCGAGGCCAATGCCAGGCCGAGCGCATCGGCTGCCTCGGCGATGTGCTCGGCAAACGCAGAGTCTCCAGTCTGGACCTGGGCAAATACTTCGTGTGCGTCTCGTCCGGCATACCGGCGCATGGCCCAGGCCGACGCATACGCTTCCAGACATCCACGAGCACCGCACGCACACGTCCGTCCACCCGGCTTGACGCACAAATGGCCAAATGTGCCGGCCATGGATCCGGCGCCGTGAAATATGCGGCCATCGATGACAATGCCACCGCCCACTCCTGTGCCGAGGACGAGCATGGCCAGCGATCGGACACCGCGACCTGCACCGCACAGTGCTTCGCCCAGTGCTGCGACATTTCCATCGTTGTCGGCAGTACAGAAATAGCCTGTCCGGTGCTTGATCGCAGCGGGAATATCCGTTCCGGCCCAGCCGGGCATGGTCGCGGTGGTTTCCACGACGCGGCCTCGAGCATCGACCAGGCCACAAGAACCCACGCCGATCGCCACCGGTGTATGCAATTGCGACAGTTCGAAAACCAGGTCGGCTACACAGTCGAGCACCGCGTCACTGCCGGCAGAACTCGGTGTGAGAGCCTCGACGCGGGACTCGATATTGCCCGTTGCAGTGACCAGCGCTGCCTTGATGGTCGTTGCGCCGATATCGATCGCGGCGATCATCCCACCCTCCGGGAGGTGACGTGATGAATGACAATGACCCGGGCTAGCGTTTTTGTGCCAGCCGATCGACCGCGGCGACGATGGCCCCGATCGCTCGAGCGGCGACGTCGCGGCGCGATTGCCTCATCGCCCAATGTGGGTCCACGGCCTTGCCGGATCGCCGTACTTCGAAATGAAGATGCGGACCGGTTGAACGCCCTGTTGAACCGACCGCTCCGATGACTTCGCCAGCAGCCACGACCTCGCCCTTTTTTACCCCGATGCGGTGCAGATGTGCATAGCGCGTTTCCACGCCCTTTCCGTGGGAAATGATGACCAATTTGCCGTAACCTCCCCGCCTCTTCGCGACCACCACGACCCCCGATCCAGCGGCGCGAACCGGCGTGCCGCGCCTGGCCCGGAAATCCACTCCCCTGTGAAATTTGCGCCGGCCACTGATCGGGTGGCGGCGATAGCCATATCCCGAACTCTGCGCACCGGCGATAGGCTGAATTTTCAGCGCACTGAATTCGGACCTATCGATTGCGGCTCGAGGTCCGCCGCTGTCGGGAGATAGGCGCGACGGTCCGGAGGTGAGCCAGACCAGGAGCACCGCACCGGGATCAGTGAACCACTCATGGGTCATCCAGCGATCCACATATCGCCAGCGGTGAGTCAACCAATGGCCGACTGAATGCAACACGCTGGCGTTTGTGGGCCAAGAAAAGGCGCGCAACCGATCATTGACTGGCCGCACGTTGACTGGCTGCGCATTGATTGGCTGGGCAAGGCCCGGGGTTTCGAGTGCGCGTTCAGAAAGCTCTGGCTGCGCTGGTGTGATCTGAGCCCGGCCGGAAATCGGCTGCAGCGAAGAAGAAGCCGACGATGCAGCCGGTAACGACGAATTGGCCAGCACTGCAGCAACAGACGCCAGCGAGATAAATGCAATTGATCGACCCCCCTGCATCGGTTCGTGCGCAATAGTGACCGCAAAGCTCATTTGCGTCAAGCGCTGGAAAAACTGGCCGGCAAATACTTGTTCTCTACTACTGTTGACTACCAAACTACTGTTGACTACAAACTACCCGGTTTTTATGTACAGAGTGTTTATCGCTGTTATCGGGCTTACCGCTTCTGGGTTGATATTGCTCGGCGGGATGACCATGGGGTGGTTGACCTACAATTCGGGCGCCATGCGTTCGTCCATTGGCCTGCGCAGCGTCGAAATGTGCCGGGCCGATGAATGTACGTACCGGCCGCTGGAGCAATTCGAGCGCGATGTGGGCTGGATTCGAACGGGAGTTGCTGCCTACACCGCCGCACTCCTGACCGGAGGCATTGTGTTGGCCCTTGCTCTTACAGCAGCGCTGAGACGGCGTCAAAATCTGCTCGCCAAGACTGCATTGGTCGCTGCCGGAAGTGCCGCAGTGACCGGCATGTTGTTTATCGCTGCTTCACCACAATATTCAGGTATGCAATTCGACTACAGTGTATTCATGTACTTTGTCGGTTCGGTACTAAGTGTAGCTGTAGGGATTACATCGATCATCGGAGCCAGGAGACCGCCTGGATGAGGGAGAAATCAAACTGAGTGTGCTCCGTGATCGGCGTCATCGCGGGCCAGGGCAGTTTGGGCCATGCGGCGCAACGCGAGTCCGCCGCAGATGATGGTGGCGGGAAGGAAGAACAGCAGGCCATAGGCTATGTTTTGCAAGTCGTGGTTGCGGAGCGGTTCGCCGAGGAAAATGGCGGCGTCGTAGCTGCCGTGGAGTAAAACGGCGAGCAGGTAGCCGCCGATCAGGCCGGGACCGACCCGGTCGAAGCGGCGTATGGCTGCGTAATAGCCCATGACACCGGCCCAGATCGCATGTCCCGGTACGGCGAGCAAGGCGCGCAAGAGATAGGTGACAGCAAAGCCCTTCATGGTGTCGGTGGCCAGGAGGTAAAGGACGTTTTCGACCAGGGCGAAGCCGAGACCGGCGCGGGCGGCGTAGATGATTCCATCGAGTCGTTCATCGAATTCGGGTCTGCGCCAGACCAGCCAGTAGACGATGAGGACCTTGGCCAGTTCTTCGACTCCCGCTGCGACCACAAACGATTCGTAGAGTGCCCGCTGGTAGCTCGGCGCCGGCGGCGCGGCTTCGAGGAGCGCGTAGGCCGCGGCTGCACAGGGAATGGTGGACAGTGCCCCGGCAATGGCAACTCTGCGCAGGGTCCATCTCGGCTCGGGACGCCTGGCGTCGACCCGGTCGAAATACCACATGGCGGCCAGGGCCGGCAAAGCTCCGGTGAGCGCGAGCGGTAGATCCATACAGGGGAGTATACGATGGCCGGGTCGGGCCCGATTCCGAGTTGGCTGGAGTTGGCCGGGGGTGCCGGTGACAGAGCCGAATTGTCCACTGTTGCGCACGGGCGTAGCATCGTGATGTTTTGCGCTTTGCGATGGGCTTGGGGTCCCTCAAACTGGGCAGGCCCATGATCGTCAGATGCCTATTCCGAGTCGCTGTACTCGCCGTGATTGGAGTCGTCGTACCGGCCATTATTGTTGTATCTACCGATGACGGCGCCGCTTCTGCGAACGACGGCGCCGCTTCTACTGGCGGGCCGGCCGGAGGCGGCACCGACGCCCTGAGATTGCTGCCCGCCAACACAGCTCTGGTCATCACGTGGAATGTCCGGCGAACTGGGCGCAGCGCAGCCGGTAGAGCCATTGTCGCCGCGCTCCTCCGTTCGGGCGAGATCGCCGAGAAAGCGGCCAAATTGCGCACGCGGGCCGGACTCAGTATCGAGCGAGACATCGATACGGCGATCGTGGCCATGGCTGACGACTTTGCCCAGTCCCGGGATATCGCCGTTGTACTCGGGGGTCGCTTTGCCGAAAGCGCCGTGATAACGGCGGCCAGACAGGCATCCTCGTCGTTCGCCTCGGCCAGGCATCGCGGCGCCGTCTACTACGTACTGGACGGCGACACCGCCCTCGCATTCCTGGATGGCTATCTGGTGATCACACCCAAAGACACCATGGTCGAGATCATCGACGTATACCGCGGCACGTCGCGCTCGGCCGTGAGCACCTCGGCCCTCACCACACTGCTACCCCGCGGCCCCACCGGCAGTGATCTGTGGGCGGTATTCGTCATCCCGGCCAAGCTGCGCGCGGATATTGCCCGGGACACCGGCGGTCACAGTGTCGAAGCGGTGATGGCCAAGGTCGACATGCAATCGGGTTTGAGCTTGCGCATACGCCTTCATCTCTCGTCGCGCCAGGCGGCCTCGGCGGTTGCAGTACTGTTGCGCAAAAGCGCCGCCGATGCGGCCGGAACTCCTGAATTGGCAGCGCTTGGCCTGGCGCGACCACTGTCCAGTGCGAGCGTTCAACAAACCGGTAGCCGCCTCGACGTTCAGCTCGACGTGCCTCGAGGTACTGTGGACAAGATCGTGCACAGGGCGCTCGGACCGTCCACCAAGTAGACTGAACAGAAACGCATTGGTCGTGGATCAAGGCGTTTGTGTTGCGAGGCCAACGGCCGAGCCAGGCGGGAGTCCGGCCGTCCGTGACTTTGCCCAAACATGGTAGCCCGGCGCCAGGCGATCGGGACGGCCACGGTCACGCTGGATCGTTGCAAACGTGACGTCCGGCCGATCGAATCATCTGACCGCCCGGCCGCTGCTCCACACCATCTTGTCTGCTGGCCGCCTTGCCCGGGGGTGAGCGAGAGACTACCGTCCCGGGATGGCTCGCAAAGAGGACGCACTCGAATATCACCGCCGCGACCGGCGCGGCAAAATCGAGGTCGTGACCACCAAACCGCTGGTCACCGAAATCGATCTCTCACTCGCCTACACCCCCGGCGTGGCCGAGCCGTGTCGGGAGATCGCAGAAAACGAGGACGCCAGTTGGGATTACACCGCACGCGGTAACCTGGTCGCGGTCATCAGCAATGGTACTGCGGTCCTGGGCCTGGGTGATATCGGCGCTGCAGCGGGCAAACCAGTGATGGAAGGGAAAGCCTGCTTATTCAAGAGATTTGCGGATATCGATGTATTCGACCTGGAGGTCGCCGAGACCGACGTCGACAAATTCGTCGACATGGTGGCTGCGCTGGAGCCGACCTTTGGCGGTATAAATCTGGAAGACATCGCCGCGCCCGGCTGTTTCGAGATCGAAAAAAAGCTGCGCGAGCGCCTGTCGATTCCGGTATTTCACGACGATCAGCACGGCACTGCCATCATTTCGGGTGCGGCCATGCTCAACGCCTGCGAGCTCGCGGGCAAAGATCCCGCCGATCTCAAGCTGGTGGTGTCCGGCGCCGGTGCCGCAGCCATTGCCTGCGTCGACTTTTTCATCGCGCTGGGTCTGCGCAAAGAGCACGTTTGCCTGGTCGATTCGCGGGGTGTGGTCTACCAGGGGCGCAGCGGTCTGAACCGGCATAAGGAGCGCTTTGCCGTACCTGAGAGCGGTGCCCGCACTCTGGCCGATGCCCTGGTCGGCGCCGACATGTTTCTCGGTCTGTCGATCGGCGGTCTGGTCAGCAAGGCCATGGTCGAGACCATGGCCGACCGGCCGATCATCTTTGCTCTGGCCAACCCCGATCCCGAGATCTCCTATCCCGACGCGGTCAGCGTCCGCAAGGACGCTCTGGTCGCCACGGGTCGCTCGGATTATCCCAATCAGGTCAACAACGTCCTGGGCTTTCCGTTCATTTTCCGCGGAGCGCTCGACGTTCGGGCCAGGGCTGTCAGCGAGGCCATGAAAGTAGCCGCAGCCCGCGCGCTCGCCGCGCTTGCCCACGAGCCCGTGCCCGAAACCGTGGCCGGGGCCTACGGCGGCAAGCACTTCAAGTTTGGGCCCGACTATTTGATCCCCAAACCGTTCGATCCGCGCGTGCTCTGGTGGGTGGCCCCGGCTGTGGCCGGGGCCGCTATGGACAGCGGTGTTGCGCGGCGCGAAATCGACATCGCGGCCTACCGCGAGCGCCTGTCTCGCCGCTCGGTCAACGCCGCCGACTCGATCATGCGCGGAGTGGTCCGGACTGCCAAGCGAAACCCCCAGCGCATCGTATTCACCGACGCCGCTGTGCCCAAGCTATTGCGCGCGGTTCAGACCGTGGTCGACGAGGGCATTGCCCGGCCGATTCTGCTCGGCCGGCACGAGGATATCGCGGGCCACTGCCGCGAAGCTGGCCTGGACCTGCTCGCGCGCGGCGTCGAGGTGGTCGACCCGTGGCAATCCGACCGACACGGCGAGTACGCCGACAGATTGTGGCAACTGCGCCAGCGCAAGGGCATGACAGTGGGCCAGGCCCGCAGTCTGGCCCACAAGACTCAATACTTCGGCATGATGATGGTAGAAATGGGCGAGGCGGACGGCCTGGTATCCGGTTTGCGCTTCACCTACCCCGACACCATCCGACCCGCGTTGCAGATTCTCGGACTGCGACCCGGGGTCAAGGTCGCGACCAGCATGTACATGCTGGTGAGCAAAAACCGAGTGCGCTTTTTTTCCGACGCCACGATCAACATCGATCCAGATGCGGAAACCCTGGCCGATACCGCGGTGCAGGTGACCGATGCGGTCGCTTCGATGGGAATCCTCCCGCGTGCTGCCATGGTCTCGTTTTCTAACTTTGGCTCGGTCCAGCACGCCGAGACCACCAAGGTCATTCAGGCCCTGGAACTGGTCCGTCAGGCCCGGCCCGACCTGGAGATCGATGGCGAGATGCAGGCCGACTATGCGCTCGACAAGGCCAAGCTCGACGAGGCGTTTCCCTTTGCCCGGCTGACCCAGGCGGCCAATGTGCTCATCTTCTCATCGCTCAGCGCGGCCAATGCGGCCTACAAGATTCTCGCGTCGATCGGCGGAGCCCTGGCCGTAGGGCCGATTCTTCTCGGTATCGCCAAACCGGTTGCCCTGCTTCAGCCCCAGTCCTCGGTCGCCGATATCGTCAATATGACTGCATTCACCGCGATGACGGCGCAGCGGCAAAAAGCGCCCACGATCGAGGCAGCGATGTAAAACAACCCGGCAAAGCACCGGCCGCGCCGCCGAAATGTCGCCAAAACTCTCGTCTCTCCGGGTTGCACGTGTAAGATCGGTCCTTCCGCATGTCACCGCGTCAGTGATGGCTGTGCGGTTTAAACTCACATCAGCGCTATGAGCAGCGATTCCAAACCGACCTCCAAGTCCTCGCCAAAACCGCCTTCAGGATCTTTTCCCGAATCCGTTGTGGATCCCGATCCGTTGGATTTTGGCGATCAGCAAGATACCGAGGTTACGACTGTGCCCGACGATGTCAGCACACGGCGCGATACTGCTCGCGATCTGCGGCCTCCCCGGTCCGAGCGGGCGGAGACCGTGAAAACCGAGCCGGACGACGATATTCACTTCGACTTTGAGGACAGCGTCGATACCGAGGTCGACTTTGACGCGATCCGGGCAGTCGAGGAACTCGAGGCCAGTCTTGCCACGCCGTCTCGAGCCAATTCGGTCAGACAGCAGCGGGGCGAGAATTACGTCCAGATTCTCGAGTCCGAGGTCGAGCAGCTGAGCATTCTTCTCGCGGAAAAAGACGAAAAGCTGCGCCTTGCCGACGGGGAATTCGAAAAATCCAGACAGCGCATCGAGCGCGAGGCGGACAAGGTCGTCGAGCAGCGCCTGCGCAAGTTTTTGCTCGGATTTCTGGAAATCCTCGACGATCTCGAACGCGCGCTCGCGTCGGCGCGGCAGGTCGACCACAACCCGGCCGTGGTGGACGGAGTCGAACTGGTGCGCAGGCGCTTTCTCTCCAAACTGGGTGAGTTTGGTGTCAGCCACAAGCCGGCCATGGGGGAGCGTTTCGATCCCGAGATCCACGACGCGGTCAGCGTGATCCCGGTCGCCGATCCACAGAAGGACGGGGTGGTCGTCGGTGTGGTTCACGAGGGGTATATGATCGGCGAAGAGCCACTACGAGCCGCCGCCGTTGCGGTGGGCAAGGCCCAATCGCAATAAGAGCCGGTCCAAAAACTCTCCGCGTCGCCAGAGCGCCGATCCATCACCGCCAGCGGGCTTGCTCGTCGGTCAAATACAACCCGGTATTGTCCACTCCTCGCCCACCCACTGGCGGCGCGCCTCGTCGCTCTGGCTCGGTCCGAGGTTTTTGGACCGGCTCTAAACCTACCCACGATGTGTTTCTGTTGCGAGTCTCGCGTGGTTCAAATCGAGTCGTACCGACTGGCCCGGCACCGATCGATGAACCCCGGCAGCGGTTCGGCTACCGGGATGGCACGGCGGTGATCGCGACCGCGCGCGACCCACAGCCTGAGCAGCCCGAGCACGTGCTTGCACGGATACTTCGAACTCGGGCACGTGCACCCGGCGTCGACGGGCTCGTCGTGCAGGGTGGCGCCATCGACAAACACATCATAGTCGCCGTTGCTGCCCCGATAGCGCCCCCAGATCACGGTGACCCAGACCCCCAGGCGCAGCCACGCGGTCGGGTTGGCCGCCACATCGCCAGCGGCCATATACGACCGGGCGTCGGGGGCATTGTCGATGATGTCATGGTCGGTGATGGGGGGCAGATCGGCGGCCACGCCGCGTTGATCGGCAATACTGACGTTGCCGCACAAGCGCTGCAAATCGGCCCGCACAGCGCGAGACAGGTAGTTGCCGTCCAGTCTGAGCTCTTGTAGATGGGAAAATGCCGATCGCTGCGACAGCATGTGGCCGACGTGCTGATCGGAGAGATCGCCGTGGGACAGGTCGACAGAGTCGAGTTGTTCGAGCAGCGGCGATGCGGCCAGGGCGTTCCAGATGGCGATGGTCGATGTCGTACGCACGAGAAAGAGCTTGCGCAGCGCTGGCACGGCCCGGCCCTCGAGCACGGTCGGCAGGGCGTCCAGGCGTAGTTCACCGTCGTTGCCGCACAGGTGCAGCTCGGCCAGGCGCGGCCATCCGCGGCCGGCGATCTGGTCGGCGCCCGCGGCATGGCGGGCCCCGGGCGAATTCCGCAGAGAACGGCCGACAGAGCGATCGACAGCGTCCAGAAATTCGCCGTCGAACTCGGGCGTGATCACGTCGAACGTGCGCAGCGCCGGTGCATCTACCTCGTCGAGTGCGATCGCACCGCCGCGCAGACGGAGCGCCTGCAGCTGCGGCAGACTGGCCACGAGACGGCTCACATCGCCCAGCTCGACCGGAGCCAACTCGGTGTACCCGATCGGCACGTCGGCGATGGTCAGTTCACACAGAGCGGCCGGCGCGGCGTCGCAGATCGCGTCGATCACCGGGCGATAGTCGCGCGCCCGACCTGTCCCGAGCGGGCCGATAACAAGCTCGCGCAAAAATAGCGCCGACGGATGAGCGAGCAGGGCAGCGACCAGCTCACGGACCGTGTATGGCCGATTGTCCGAACGCCTGCCGATCCATGCCCGGTGCACGAAACCAAGCCGCCATTGCACTGCGCATTGGCCCGCAATCGGTCCGGCTGTGGTCGGCTCTGTCCCGATCACCTCGACCAGACGAGCTGGCAAGAGACGGCCATGCTCGCGCTCGAAACTCTGCATGGCCCGCTTGATGCGTGCATCGTGTGGTTTGCGCTGCTCGGCGTGGTGCAGCGCGATCAGTTCACCGCGCGGGTCGCCCTGCGATTGTAGCCAGTCGGCGTAGACCAGGTAGCTATCCTCGTCGTCCGGAGCGTCGAGGATTGCCGCGACCAGTGCCGGCTCGTAGGCGTGGACGTGCCCGACCGGTCCGCTCCTCGCCACTGCGGGTTGCGCCCGGTCCAGACCGTCAATTGCCCGGTATCCCTCCTTGCGCTTGACTGCGATGCGCTTCTCGGCCTCTTCCCGCGCCGCCTGGGGGGTGGAAAATACCCGCCGCCGGGACATCCGGCCGTCGCTGCCGACCCGACCGTAGCGAGTGTAGAGCTCGCTGCCCGCCACCGTGATCTCCCAGAAACGCCGTCGGCTCTCGAGACGGATATAGAGGCGGTCTGAATCGGGATGGATGGAACCCATCGTGGCTAACCGTGGCAACACAACATCGAATTTGGTTTGTTACTGCGTTTTTGCTCGCCCCCCGGCAAACCGGATGCGCGATCTCCCCGCTGACGCCAACCCCTTTTCTGTTATTGATTGTCAGAATGGTGAGAAACAGACTCTCGGTCCCCGCAAATCAGTAAGCTCATCGCCATTCTATCCGGCCGTGAAAACATTTCGACGATCTTGTGTGCACCGGGACAATCGATGTCACGGGGGTGAATGAGCCCAGCTCAGCTGGGAGATGCTGTTCGGTCTAATGGCTCAACCATTTAATTTGATTTGCTGTTTCAACAAGTTACCTCTCTCGAGCCCGAGTGTAACGAGAGTGTGAAGGCAATTTGTCGGCCTGTGAAGCCAACGCGACATTCCGGGCACATGAGGTAAGGGGGCCCGTCTATCACTCGCTGCTCATCCGGATAGCGAGAGTCAGCAATCGGGATCTAGTCGGTGCTGAGCCAGACCGGCTAGGGTGGGTTTCTATCTTGTGTGATGCCACCAAGTAGGTTACAAAGATTTCGGCCTTACTCCATAAGCCCGCGACATCCATGGCTGATCACCCCGGGTAAGCGCCCGGTTGAGCGACGTTCTCAGCATGGATTTGGTAAGGATACTAACAAAAGGGAGAATCGGCATGTTTTCTGAGAGTCATCGTTTGTTGCGAGCGAGCCTGATCGTAACAGTGCTCGCCCTGGTAGGTATTCCGCTGGGTGCTTCTGCCCAGGATCAGCCGGCAGATCAGCCAGCGGAGCCAGAACAGCCACCGGATTCCGATGCGGCCGAACAGCCGCAAGACACCAGTGCAAACGAGCAACCTCAGGAAACGCCGCCTGTACAACCGGCTCCTGCCATTCCCGATGAGCCGCCGCCGGCGCCGGAGGCCAGCCCGGATCAGGCCGTTCCCGATGCTGCAGCGAGTCCCGATGCACCTGTCGGCGATCAGATCGATCCATCGCAGGCCGAGGTCAGCCTCGAGGGCGATCCCATCGAGGAAGAGGGCGAGGTCATCGTGGTCACCGGCTCGGCCATTCGGCGCCGTATCACGACCACTCCGGCCCCGGTAGCCGTGCTCGACAAGGCAGAAATCGATGCTTCGGGTCTGGCCTCGGTGGGCGACATCTTGCAGAACCTGCCGGCGCAATCCAACGCCATCAACGTGCAGTTCAACAACGGCGGCAACGGCACGACTCGGGTCAACTTGCGCGGTCTGGGCTCGGCCCGAACCCTGGTCCTGGTCAACGGCCGCCGCCATGTTCCCGGCGGCACAGGTGCCAACTCGTCGGTCGATCTCAACGCCATTCCCACTGCAGTGATCGAGCGAGTCGAGGTGCTCAAAGACGGAGCGTCGGCCATCTACGGTTCAGACGCCATTGGCGGCGTAGTCAACATTATCACCCGGCAAGATTTTGACGGCGGCGCCGAGGCGGCCGGGTATCTGGGCAGCACACCCGACGGTCTGGGCACGGTATACGATGTCAGCGTGACTGCCGGCCATTCCAGCGAGCGCGGCAACATCATGTTCTCGGCCGGTTTTTACGAGCAGTACAAGATGATGGCCGGCGATCGCGACTTCAGTAAAAACGATAAATCGTACAATTGGCAAGACCGTGTCGAATCCACCATGGGCAGTTCGTCGGTGCCCGAGGGATACGTGCAAAATCGCCAGTTCGTCAGAGACGAGAATGGCGAACTGGTCAAGGACGGCGATGGAAACCCGATTCCCATCGGTGGTAACGATCTGTGGGATGAGGTCATCAACGGCAGCTGCCAGTCGGGCATTTGCTTCAACGACCCGGATAGCGGCTGGCGCGATTTTGCCAATACCGGCAACCAGGACGTCGGCGAGGGCGATCAGTACAATTACCAGCCAGAGAACTATCTGGTCACGCCGCAGGAGCGCTACAACATATTCTCGACCGGCACGTACAAATTCCACGACAAGGTCAAGGGCTTTTTCGAGGCTTCGTACACCAACCGCCAGTCGGATCAGCTGCTCGCGCCCACCCCGCTGACCACGTATTTCGAAAGCCCGGCCATCGTGGTCGATGCCAACAACTACTACAATCCGTTTGGTCGCGACATGCTCGACGTACGGCGTCGGTTTGTCGAGGCCAGCAATCGCCATTACATGCAAAACGTCGATACGTTCCGCTCTGTCGTTGGCCTCGAGGGCGACGCTCCTGACCAGATCCCGTTCCTCAAGGGCTGGCACTGGAGTGCCTCGTTTAACTTTGGCCGCACCGAGGGTACCTCGGTCAACGAGGGTCGCTTTGTGAAGAGCCGCGTGGAGAAGGCGCTCGGGCCGACCTTTGTCGACGAGTCTGGCAATATCCGCTGCGGTACCGGACCGGACGATCTCGATCCCGTGTGTGTGCCGCTCAACCTGTTTGGCGGCCCGGGCACGATCACGCCAGAGATGCTCAACTACATCAGCTATACCGGGACCGCCAATGGTTTTACCCAACAGGAGTCGCTCCTGGTCAACGCGACCGGAAAGCTGGTCGATACGCCGTGGGGCGGCGACGTCTCTCTGGCCCTCGGCGCCGAGTATCGCGACGAGTCGGGCGGATTTGAGCCCGATCCTCTCACTGCCTCGGGCGATACCACCGGCAACAAGGGAGAGCCGACTCTCGGTGGTTATGAGGTAGTGGCAGCATATGGCGAGCTGTCTGTCGTGCCGGTGGCGGGCAAGCCGTGGGCTAAATGGGTCCAGTTCGACGCCGCGATGCGAGTATTCGACTACAGCAGTTTTGGCAGCGACTACACCTGGAAAGTGGGCGGCCTGTGGCGTCCTCATTCGGCCGTATCGGTGCGCGGCACCTACTCCACCGCGTTCCGCGCTCCCAGTATCGGCGAACTCTTTTCCGGCAACGCCGATGACTTCCCCAACGTCACCGATCCCTGCAACACCAGGACCAATGACAGCGATGAGGATCCGCGCACTCCGGAGGCGGTGACCAATTGTGCCATCGACGAAGTACCCCAGGGCTTTTACGATGATCGCACGCAGATAAAAACTCGGGTCGGTGGCAACCCGAATCTGGAAGCTGAGACCGCCAATATCTTCACTGCAGGCATCGTCATCGAGCCTCCCATGGTTCCCGGTCTGGCTTTTACCGTCGATTATTTCAACATCAGCATCGACAATGCCATTCAGCCCAGGGGTCCTGCTGTCATCCTATCGCAGTGCTACCTGCAAGAAGACCGCGACCAGCAGGCCTGCGACGCGATTCGGCGCGACCCGGCAACTGGTGTGATCGTGGGCCTCTCGGACACCCAGGACAACATTGGCGGCAATGACACCGCGGGAATCGACTTCAACCTGCGCTACGACCACACAACCCCGTTTGGCCGGTTGCGCCACAACCTCGAAGGCACCTGGCTGCAGAAATACGACGAGATTCAGCCCGGTGGATTTGTTGTCAAGGGCAAGGGTGTTTATGACGTGGGCGCATTCCCCGAGTGGAAAGCCAACTATTCCCTCCTGTGGGGGCTCAGGCAGTTCGGCGCCGGTGCCAACGTGCGCTTCATCGGCCCATTCCGCGAATGCGAGCAAAGAGCCTGCCGGCGTGAAGGTGTGGACGAAGACACGATTCCCAGTCGAGACATCGACCCCAACTTCACCGGCGACCTGTTTGTCACCTACGCATTCAAGACTCTGGCCGGCCAATCCAAGTTCACCGCGGGCATGAACAACGTATGGGATGCCAAGCCTGCCGTGATCTACAACGGTTTCCTGGCCAGCTCTGACGCTGCGACCTACGACTATCTCGGTCGCTTTATGTACGCCAGATTCTCGCACGCCTTCTGATCCGCACGACGTCTTTTCTCAGGCAAGGCCGGCCGCTTCTGCGTGCCGGCGTTTTTTTTGCCCTACATAGCCTCTATTCAGTCAACGCTCTTTTCGGGCGTCTCCACATTATTTGTTCGATCGATTTCCACATCCGCTCGAACCGCGCTTGCTCATTGGTCTGGCTTGCGCGGTACCAGGCCCCGGCCGAACACACCGGTCACGGCAGTGGCCACTGCTTCGGCTTGCTGGGGGCCAATTCCATCGCGCGCCAGATGGCCGTCGATGAACAGGCGAGCCAGGCCATAGACCAGGCAATGTGCTGCCAGCGAAACCACCCGGGGATCGTCTGCAGTCATTGCTCCCGACGCCTGGGCCGACGAAATGATCGCATGAACCGCATCCTCCTGGCCCTGGATGGTGGTTTCCTGCTCGGCATCGAGATACTCGGGCATGGTCATGACCCGGAAGTACGACGGATTGGCCACGGCAAACTTGACATACGCGATGCCCATGGCCCGAAATCGAGCCGTCGGTTCAGTGCCTGCGCGGGCCATCTCCTCATCCATGGCAGCCAGCAAACGCTGTTCGCCCTCCGCTGATATCGCCCGCATAAGCGCGTCACGGTCGGGGAAATGCTTGTACGGCGCCCCCGATGACACACCGGCACGGCGGGCCGCCTCGCGCATGCTGAAACCGTGAGGCCCGTTCTCTGAAACCAGCTCCAGTGCCGCGTCGATCAATGCCCGCCGCAAATTGCCGTGATGGTAGCTCCTTCGTTTCGTGCCCCTGGACACAAATGGAAGCGTCGCTTACTTTGTGCTTGCGGTCAAGGATCGGCTGTGGTAACGAAATGAACAGAACGAAGTAAGCGATGCTTACTCGTCGAAACTACCCCAGCTGGTCGCCCGTTCGGCCGATCTGGTCAACAGGTATGGGGTATTTGATCGGCGGGTTGGCCGCGTGGTCGGTGTATGCGACGTAAAGCGAGCAATGCGACATTGCGAGGCAACTGATGGCCCAGGCAGACATTCAATCGCGAGCAGGCAGATCGAGGGATACGTTGTATCGAGAGAGTTTGCCGTACGAACACGGTTTTGAGCCACTGCGAGTCGAGGGCGAGCTTCCGGCTGAGTTGCGAGGGACTCTTTATCGCGACGGACCGGGGTTATTCGAGCTATTTGGCCGCCGCTACGGCCATCCGTTTGAGGGTGACGGTGTGATCACTGCGGTTCGGCTCGAGGCGGGTCAGGCCTGTGGCGCGGCGCGGATCATCGAGAGTCGGGGGCTCGTGCACGAGCGTGCTGCGGGGCGAATGATCTACGGATTTAGCGCTCCTGCAGCGCAGCGATTGCTGAATGTTGCGCAGCGCCGTCAGGGCAAGAATACCGGCAACACCAACGTGATCTGGTGGCAAGGGCGTCTATTTGCCCTGATGGAGGCCGCGCGACCGACCGAGATCGCGCCTGACGGACTGGCCACGTTGGGTGAGACCGACCTCGGCGGTATCATTCGGGGCGCGTTTTCGGCCCATCCCCACCGGGTGCCGACGCGCCGCGCCATGTACAACATAGGACTTCGTTACGGCAAACAGACCTATCTCGACCTCTACGAGCTTCCCGACAGTGGACAGGCCCGGCACGTGGGCAGCCTGTCCTTGACCTATGCGCCGATGATTCACGATTTCATGGTTACCGGCAATCATGTGGTGTTGTTGCTGTCGCCGGTGCGAATTCGAGTTATGCGTACCATGTTGCAGATGGGGCCTTTTCATCGCATCTTCGAGTGGACGCCGCGGCTTGGTACCGAGGTGATCGCGGCGCCCATCGACGCTCTGGATCGGGCCATTCGCTTTCACACCGATGCGTTTTTTCAATGGCATTACGCCAACGCGTTCGAGAGAGATGGCCGGCTGGTGGTCGATATTGTCCGCTACCGCAATTTTGATACGATGCTCGGTTTTATCAGCGACAATGGCTATGCGCCGGGCACCTTTCACCGTATCACGATCGACCCGGAAAGGCGTGCACTTGACAGCGCACAGTTATCGGACGTGCCGTGCGAGTTTCCGCGTTTGCATCCCGATGTCGAGGCCGGCGAGTATCGATATGCGTGGCTAACCATTCACGGTGGTGGTGGTATTGGTCGTCTGGACGTCGACACCGGCGAGTTGGTGGAGTATTTGTTCGACGATTTGCAATCCGCGTCCGAGCCAGTATTTGTTCCCCGTGCTGGCGCCCGGTCCGAGACCGACGGCTATGTGCTGACGCTGGTCTACGACGGACGCAGTCACACCAGCTTCCTGGCTGTCATCGACGGCCAGCGTTTGCCCGATGGACCGGTTGCGAGGGCGTTTTTTGACCATCATATTCCGGCCACATTTCACGGCAACTGGGTCGCATCGACGTGATGTGTTCGCGGCGGTCGGCGGGCATCCTTCCGGTTTTTCCCGGCCGGGTGGGCTACAATGACCGGCCGTGCGCAACCTACTTTTCACCGCATATGTCGTTCTATGCCTGGCCGCGCTGATCTGGCCTGGCTACGATTGGCTGGGTAACCGCATCGAGCCCTATGTCCTGGGCGTGCCGTTTTCTCTGGCCTGGGTCGTGGGCTGGGTGGTGTTGACCTTTGTCGTGTTACTCATCTATCACGTGACCGGCGCGCCATCGCATGAGGCAGGCCGATTCGGCGATTCTGTTGCCTCGGAGGAGGACTGAGTGCCTGAATCCTGGGTTGTTGTAGCCGTATCGCTGGTCTATCTGAGCACGTGCCTAGTCCTGGGCATTTTGCCGGGTCGGAAAGCCAGCGGCACAGCCGAGGGCTATGTTGCCGGTGATCGGACGCTCGGCTTGATGCTCATGTATTTCATCACCGGCGCCACCATATTCAGCGCATTTGCCTTTCTCGGTGCGCCGGGCTGGGCCTACTCCAAGGGCGCGGCGGCGTTTTACATATTGGGCTACGGTGCGCTGGGATTCACGCCATTTTATTTTCTGGGGGTTCGCGCTGCGCGGGTGGGGCGCGAATACGGATTTGTCACCCAGGCTGAAATGGTTGCCGAGCGGTTCGGTCTTCGGCCCATTGCCGGACTGATGGCGCTGATCAGCGTTGTGGCATTTGTGCCGTATTTGGCCCTTCAGATGAAGGGATCGGGCTACATTTTGTCCTCGGCGACCCGCGGTGCCATTCCCGAGTGGGCCGGTGCTGCGCTGGTTTATACCGTGGTCATGATCTATGTATTGCGGAGCGGTGTACTCGGTGTCGGCTGGACCAACACGTTTCAGGGCATCTTCATGATGATCCTGGCGTGGGGGCTGGGATTGTATTTGCCCTATCGTCTTTACGGTGGTGTCGGGCCGATGTTCGAGCAAATTGCCGAGCAAAAGCCCGAGATGCTGCTCGCGCCGGGATTGACCAGCAGTGGTCAGCCCTGGCACTGGGGCGAATACTCATCGGCCATCGTTGTTTCGATCGTCGGATTTTCGGTCTGGCCGCATCTCTTCATGAAGGCGTTTACAGCGCGCGATGTGGCGACCATTCGGCGTACCGTTGTCTTGTATCCGACTTTTCAGATTTTCCTGGTGCCGTTGTTTTTGATCGGCTTTGCGGGAATTTTTTTCCAGCCCGGTCCCGAGCGCGCCGATCAGATTTTGCCCCACATGCTGATGAACATGGAGATACCGGCGCTTTTGGTCGGTTTATTTTGTGCCGGGGCACTGGCTGCGTCGATGTCGTCGGGCGACGCCATGGCCCATGCAGCGGCCTCGATTGCAGTGAGAGACGGCCTGGTCCGGGCCGGGGATCGACGTTTCGACCCCGAGCAAGAGCGGCGTTTGATCCGGGCGACAGTGGTTCTGATCATGCTCTTGTCGTATGGGGTTGCGGTGCTGTATCAGGGCAGTTTGGTCCAGCTACTTTTGTCGGCGTACGGCGCTGTGGTTCAGTTTGCGCCCGCGGTGATCGCGGCTCTGTACTGGCGGCGTGCCACTGGAAAGGCAGTACTTATCGGCATGCTGGCCGGAGCCGCAGTCACGGTGTATTTTATCTTGTTTCCCGGACATCGGTTTTTTCCCATTCACGCCGGTCTCTACGGCCTCTTGGCCAACGGAGTGCTGGTGGTGGCGCTGTCTCTGTCGGGGTCGGCGCCGGGGCCGGCTGGCGACCAGCGGTTTCTCAACGTGGCCCGTGGCGACGTCTAAGGGGTGTGAATCACGCGGCGGGCACTGATTGCGGGCGGCGGGCACTGCTTGCGGGAGCCAGGCACTAATCCTGGAAACTTGCACTGCCGGGGCCTGTGCGGCACAGTCCACTGGTGAGCATCAAAGTATCCGAACCCACGTCCAACGCTGTAACCGAGGGAATCCGCGTTACAGTGGAGTCGGTATATTTGCCGGATCAATCCGAGCCCGACGATGAGCGTTATGTCTTTGCCTACACGGTGACGATCCGCAACGAGGGCACTGAGCCGGCCCAGCTGCGCACCCGCCACTGGATCATCACGGATGGTCGTGGTGTGGTTGATGAAGTCAAGGGCGACGGCGTGGTCGGCCAGCAGCCTCGTCTCGAGCCGGGGCAGAGTTTCGAGTACACCTCGGGATGCGCCCTGGAAACTCCGCTCGGCACCATGCACGGCACCTACCAGATGTTTCGCGACGACGGCTCGATGTTCGACGCAGAGATCGCACCGTTCACCCTGGCGTCTCCGCATCATACGGCTGACCGCGTGATCAACTGAATTGACGCCCGCGATGCCCAGCCACGTCGCGCGAGTTGGTGTCGATCAGTGGCGGTTTGCATCATGGCGATGACTTCAACCAGGGTGCGCGCGCGCGGGCCGCGAGCCAATCGGTCAGGGCCGGCGATGCTGGAGCCGATTGCCGGGATTGAGCACCGAGACCGATGGCCGATGCCGATGGCGAAACCGATGCCGAGGATCAATGGGTTGGTACGGAGTCGGAAGGCAGGTGGGCTCGGGCCAGGTGTTTCGGCCGCGAGTAGGAAAGCAGATAGGCTCGGGTCAGATGTTTCGGCCGCGAGCAGGAAAGCAGATGGGCTCGGGCCAGATGGTTTCGGCCGCGAGTAGGAAACAGGTGGGTTCGGGCCCGATGTTTCGGCCGCGAGTAGGAAAACAGGTGGGTTCGGGCCCGATGTTTCGGCCGCGGGTGAGAAAACAGATGGGCTCGGGCCCGATGTTTCGGCCGCGGGTGAGAAAACAGATGGGCTCGGGCCCGATGCCGATGGCTGACGTCGATACCGATGCTGCATGAAATTCTTGGAGGATTGGTCAGATCATCCGGTCGGCGGTGGTAGGCTGCGCTCCGTCGCGTCATGTCGATCGGTTCGTTTCTTCTGCGCCGGCTCGGGCTCGGGCTCATTGCTGTCTTCGGGGTATCTATCCTGGTCTTCTCGTTTTTGCACGTGATCCCGGGCGACCCGGTCGACCAGCTGGCCGGCGACAATGCCGACGATGCTCAGCGCGAGGAAATCCGACAGTGCCTGCACCTCGACAAGCCCAAGGGGGAGCAGTTTTTGATTTTTGTCGGCAACATTTTCAACGGCACGCTGGGCCAGCAGTGCCCCAACCCGGACAAGCTGCCCACTGTCATGGAGCGCATTAACGCAGTCATGCCCTACACCCTTTGGCTGGCCATCGGCGGCATTGCAGTGGCCGTGATCCTGGCCCTGCCGCTGGGCATCGTGGCTGCCGTGCGACAGGGAACCGCTGTCGATACCCTGGCTGCCGTGCTGTCCCTGTCGGGCATCTCCATGCCGACCATGCTCATGGGCCCGCTGGCCATCCTCATCTTTTTTGTCTACCTGGGCTGGTTTCCCGGCCCGGCTGAGCCAGACGCCCCCCTGGCACTCTTTCTCCCCTCGGTGGTTGTGGGCACACACCTCATGGCCATGCTCTCGCGCATGACCCGGTCGTCGCTGGTCGACGTTTTGCGCGAGGATTACATGACCACTGCGCGCGCCAAAGGTTTGCCAAACACCGTGGTGCTGCTCAAACACGGACTGCGCAACGCCCTTTTGCCGGTCATCACAGTGGCCGGCCTGCAGTTTGGCGCTATGCTCAGCGGCGCCATTATCACCGAAAAGGTCTTTGCGCGCCCCGGTCTGGGCACGCTGCTCATCGAGGGCATCCAGGAGCGCAATTACCCCATCGTGCAGGGCTCGGTCCTGGTCATCGCGGTTTTTTATGTGACAGTCAATTTGCTGGTCGACCTGGCATATGGTCTGACCGACCCGAGGATTCGCCGGGCATGAGCAAACCCCGCAATGCTCTGGCCAAACTCGGCCTCTCGCCCAGTGCGTACGTCGGTGCAGTCATGCTGCTGGTGTTTGTCCTGGCCGGTCTCTTTGGCCCGCTCGTTGCTCCGTACTCACCGGTCGAAATGATCCTGGAGCAGAGCTTTGCATCCCCTTCGGTTCAGCATTGGCTGGGCACTGATCAACACGGCAGAGATGCGCTCTCGCAACTGCTCCACGGCGCGCGCGTCGCTCTGATCATCAGTGCTAGCGTGGTGTTTCTGTGCGCGTTCGTCGGCGTTGTGCTCGGTGTGATCTCGGGCTATTTCGGCGGTATCGTCGACGAGATCATCATGCGCGTGGTCGATATTCTGATGGCGTTTCCCGGCATTCTGCTCAACATCGCCATCGTGGCGACGGTCGCCCGGCCCGGCGTGGGCGTGCTTATCCTCGCCCTGGCCATCAACGGCTGGGTTGGCTATGCCCGAGTGGCACGCGGCCAGGTGCTCACATTGCGCGAACGCGACTACGTTATGGCCGCCCAGTGCATCGGCGCCAGTTCATGGCTGATCATGCGCCGGCACATCATTCCCAACCTGCTCTCGCCGATCATGGTTCAAATGACCTTCGGCTTCGGCAGCGTCATCCTGGTCGAGGCATCGCTGTCGTTTCTCGGCCTCGGCCCCCAGGTCGATTATACCTGGGGCGCTCTGCTCGACCAGGGAACCACATTCATGTGGAAACCCGGCTACGAGTATTTTGCCATCATTCCCGGCGCTGCCATCATGACCGTGGTGCTCGGCGCCAACCTGCTCGGCGATGGACTGCGCGACCGCTTCGACCCGCGCCACAAAGGACGCGAATCCTGAGCCACAAGCAATGCCGGTGTAGCGATCTATCGGTGTAGCAGTGTAGCGGTCTGCTGGGCTGGCCCCGATAATTACTCGGGTGGATGATTGGGGTTAAAAATCGTTAGATTTCTTGGGATTAGGTGGCGCGAATGGCGGCCAGTGGCTGCCTTTGGATGACTGTTGGCAGCACAAAAGTGACACAGTTGAGACCCTGATGTAGAAGCCAACATCATACTGGTTTGTGCCGGCGACGAGGGCGTCCTGCCGGCCGTTTCTCGTCGCACGGCAATCTTGTGACCTGCACAGCCTGAGTGCTCGTGCGTTTGCGATGTTGGCTCGTTTCACTAAAGACGCGTATGGCCATTTGGTTGGCCTGCCACGACTTGGTCATCAATTGACAAATCGTGGCTATACATGATCAAGGACGCGGTTACATCGTGACAGATTGTGGCGAATGATGGCGAAAACCGGCTTCCTTAGCCCAAATTTGGTTACATGATGACAAAATAGTGTCACGTAATGACCACTACCCAGCAAATTTTCGGCGCGGCCCCCTTACGCGGGGCACCTTTTTCCCGGCCAATGGGCCAATGATTCAATGGATCAAGGCTGGCGGCGAGCACAACGCACGACCCGCAGGCCGTTGTACCAGATCCGGAACCCGGGCCAGAACCCGTACCGGTACGCACAGCGCATGTTCTCGGCCCTGAGGAAGAAGGCGCCCCCACGCAGCACGCGTATCTTCTCCTGATTGTTACCGATCTGCACGGATGGCGCGTTGTCGTCCGTGGGTCCATGTGGATCTGTCTGTGCACCATCTGGATATGGCGCGTACCAGTCCCATACCCATTCCCAAACATTGCCATGCATGCCGTATAGGCCCCATGCATTCGGCTTCAAGCGTTTTACCGGCACAGTCCCTTTGTTCCAGCTTTCGCCATACCGGGCATACTCGCTCAGAGCTAACGCATCCACGCCCTGGCCGTACATCGTCTGACTGCCTGCCCGGCAAGCGTATTCCCACTCGGCCTCGGTGGGTAAGCGATAGCCTGTACACGACTCCCGCAGCTTCACTGTGCTTCCTTTCACTTCATAACACTCCGGCAGCCGTTCTCGCCGCGATAGCTTGTTCACAAACTCGATCGCGTCATACCAGCTTATTTCCTGCACTGGGTGCTCATCGGTGTTTCCGCTGTTCTCAAACTTGTAGCTCGGGTCAGTGCCCATCACCGCCTTCCACTGCTTCTGAGTCACCACTGCTTCCGCGATCTCGAACCCCGAAACGGTCACTTCGTGCTCCGTCTCGTCGTCATCGCGACCTTTCTCGTCCTTTGGGCTGCCCATCGTAAACGTGCCTCCGGTCAAGCCCACGAAGCGCATTGGTGCCACATCCTCTAGCGCTGTATGCACAATGCCCAGCGATTGATTCGGCGCGGCGCGGCCATCGCCTGGAATCGGCCCTTTTTTGGCGCCCGGTCTTGCGCGGTTTGGCACGGTCGTCGGCGTTGAACCAGCTTGCATGCCTCTGTCCGTATTTGGTGCCCCGTCTTCGGGAACTGTGTCATCTAGCTCAGAGCGGGGGCCGCCGTTGATGCCTTGCGTGGTCTCCTGCGGGTTTGCCTGAACCTGTATGTTTCTCGCCCGGATCTCTGACCAGTCGTCCGTGCTGGGTCGCGACACGCCGGCTGCGTTTAACGCCTCCATGAGTTCACCCGTCGTCGCATACCGTTTGTCACGATCCTTGACCAAAAGCTGGGCCACGATCCGCGCCACACTCTCAGATACTTCGGGATTGAACTCGCGTACCGATGGCGGGTTTCTCGTCAAATGCGCAGCGATATAGTCGCCATACCCCCTGCCCGTGAATGGTCGCCGACCACACAGCATCTCGAACAGAATCACTCCGAGCGAATAGAGATCGCTGCGCAGATCAACCTGGCCCGCACCACTGCATTGCTCTGGAGACATATACGGCGGCGTCCCCAAAAGAGCGCCACTGTGGGTGGAGAAGTTTTTCTCCTCCATGAGCTTGGCAATGCCGAAATCGAGTAGCTTGATGCGCTCGCCCCCCGCTACTTCAGTATCGGGCACAAGGAACATGTTATCGGGCTTGAGGTCGCGATGAATGATGCCCTTCTTGTGGGCCGCTCCTAACGCCCGAGCCGCCTGGCCAATAAAGGTAACCGCGGTTATTTCGCCCAGGCGACGGACTCGTTCGAGCCGGTCGGACAGCGATTCTCCCTGCAGAAACTCCATCAAGATGAACATGCGCTTGTCCAGCCAGCCCACATCCATGACCTTGACAATTCCAGGGTGACCAATACGCGAAGCAGCTTTCGCCTCATTCTCGAAGCGCTTCGCGACGTCCGCTCTGTGTGAGAGATGCTCGTGCAACACCTTGACCACTGCCGGCGTCTCAAGAGTTTCGTGCTCCGCTCTGTACACAACCCCCATGCCACCCTCGCCGAGTTTCGCTGTAATGCGATACCGGCCAACCCTGGTCTCTTGCATGAGAGCACGATATCACGCTGAAATCTCTGCCACAATGAAGCCGCAGCCGCAGGGCAGGCCCACTGTTACATGGACAAGTACCGCTTCTCGCAACAGCACGTGGCCCTCACGGCCGGAAATCCACTTGCAGGTAAAAATCGGCGTAAAAACCCAAGGGCGCCCTGAAAAACGGGCGTCGGCTCACCATCATAGACAATGTCTCGACAGCGTGAATCACCCGCACCGCCGCTATCGAAGGCGACCCCAATCGGTGGTCAGCGCCGAAACCTGGCGTTGCACCCGGAAAGCGAACTCGGACCATGACTCTCGAGGAGGAACTCGCCAAACGCAAGAGCTTCCTGGAGATGCGAGAGCGATTCGAAGAGGCTCGCTGTACGGGCATTACGTTACCAAATGAAGTGAGACTTTCTCACTACCAGGCAGTGATGGGCATCATAGCCAATCTCATGCCTCTGTTTGCATCCGATGCCCCGTCTTCAGGAGCTTGGCCTTTGGTCCCCTCGATAGGCCAGGGTTTCGCCCGAGATGGCAGCGGCCCGTGAACTGGGTAGCACATTTGTTCGACAGCGTGTTCGCTGAGAACATACCGGCGTGGTTTCGGATCAACCTTGATCAGGTGTCCGAAAAAGAAGACATTGGCTTGCGGATCAAGTTACAGTTGAAGCTAGCTCCCGAGTTGGCCGACCTGTCGTGGGAGCTGCTACTCGACGAATCGAGCAATCGCTTCTGTCCCTGGCGGTCCAGACCCCGGTGGGGCCCTATCTGCAGCTGGCCACATGACCCTACAGGCGACAACGCATTACTTGTGAAGATCGGCGATACGGAGCAGAGAGCCCGCTCGCTGCGTGGGGCGTCCTCGATAGCAAGGCTGGGAGCATGCTCTGTGCGTACCGGGTCAGGCCCAGGAAGCAGTACGGGAGCATCGGCCTGCGACCACACTAGGTAGGTAACTTGCCAATCGGTCGCCAATGGCGGCATGATTCTGCATATGAGCAGCGATAGGGATGGGGTATCTCAAGCTGGTGGCATGGCCGACGACGAGCGCGACCGGCTCAAGCGAGTATTCATCAGCTATAGCCACGACTCTGACGAGCACCGTGGTCGGGTTCTGGCACTGGCCAATCGGCTGCGAACCGACGGCATCGACGCCATAATCGATCAGTTTGAGCCGCACCCGGCCGAGGGCTGGCAGCGTTGGACGCTCGAGCAGATCGAGCAGGCCGACTTCGTCTTGATGGTCTGCACAGCAACCTACAAACAACGCTTTGAGGGTAAGGCGGCAACCGGTGAGGGTCGTGGGACGACCTGGGAAGGGCAGGTTCTCCAGTCGCTCGTCTACGACGCCAGCGGACTCAATGCGCACATCGTTCCCGTCTTGCTCGATCCTCAGGACGAAGAGGCCATCCCTCGCGCACTCAAGCCGTACACCTATTATCCGGTGCCCGGGCGCTACGATACTCTGCGTCGCCGGCTCATCGGCGAGCCCGAGGTCATCGCGGCTCCCATCGGCCAGATTCAGAAGAAACCGCCCACGCAGGCGCCAACGAGGGAGCTCGCTCCGCTCCTGGCTCGTTCTACTGGTATGCCCAAGGAGATCGCTACTGCACCGATCAGCAGCGGTTCGCCACCAGACTCTCATGCTCTTGTGACCCCGAGCAGCCCAGGCCTGAGTGGCGCAGTTTCGGTCTCACCGCCGATCAAGATTCTATTCTTGGCCGCCAACCCGCGTGACGCAACCCGCCTTGCCCTCGACAAGGAGATTCGCGAGATTCGTGATAGCATTCGCATGTCCAGACATCGGGAGCAGCTCGCCTTGGTCAGCGAGTGGGCAGTGCGGCCCCGCGATCTGCAGGACCAGCTCCTATGGCATCAGCCGCATATCGTCCACTTCAGTGGTCACAGTGTCTCCAGCGAGATTCTGCTGATAGACCAAAACGACAGGGCTGCCTCCGTCTCGGGAGAGGCCTTGCAGCGAATTTTCGCCACCGTTGGTGACAATGTTCGCATGGTCGTTTTCAACGCCTGTTTTTCCGAAGAGCACGCCCGCGCCGTGACCGAGCATCTTGACGTCGCCATTGGCATGAACAAGGCCATGGGTGATCGCGACGCTATCGCCTTCGCTGCCGCCTTCTACATGGGCTTGGGCAACGGTCGCTCGGTGCAGACCGCGTTCGACATGGGTGTCAACGAGCTGGTCAACCACGACATGAAGTACCATCCCGTCCCAGTTCTGCACACCCGTAAGGGCATTGACCCCAACAGTATGGTTCTCGTGCAGCTGGGCCCGATTGATGGCCCTGGCACACGGGTAGCTTCGCCTCCCCCGCTGGTGCCACCAAGCTCCGTTGCCGACCCACATGGGCCGGATTCCAAGCCCAGTCCGCTCGGCCAAAAAGTCATGCATACGGCTCAAGATTCCACAAGGAAGGTGGATGAATCTCGTGATGTTTCACCCACGAAACCGGAGAATCGACCATCGAGGGAAGCGGCACTCCGGGGGGTATGGGAGCTCCTGGGTGGCCTCTTTGATAGCTCCGGGCTTCGACGTTTTCTCAAATTTGGCCCGCGTGGTCGTGACATCATTGGGGAAATCCCGGATGGGGTCATGAAGAAGAATGAGCTTATGGACCACGCGGTCGATGTATTGGAGAGATACAATCTGATTGATGAAGAGTTTTTCGAACGATTGCGCACGGAGTTCGACAGACGCATCAATGAGATTGATCGAATTGCACGGACATGGAAGGAAGCTGCGCGATGAGCCTCGATCGTGAGATCGTTGAATCTGGACTGATCAATCGTTATCTTTGTGAGTTGCTCGGATCGCTTTGTGTTGACGCGTTCCGTATGCACCACGTGCTGGTACAGACCTATCCCGTGTTGCACGGAGAGATCCCGAGCCCCGAGGGCCAAGCTCCCAACAAGTTTGCCTTCAATGCAGTCGAATGCCTACTTCGATACCGAAAACTCGATCTCGACAGCTTGTTCGAGAGGCTTGCGAGTGACCATGAGCCACGCCGCCAGGAAATCCGGCGCCTGTTTCTTCCGCTCTCGTTCCTACGCGCGTTGCCGAGAAGTTGTCTTGTCGATCGCCGTACCGAGCTTGCGCGAACGCTACGGCCCATTCTGCCATTTGCTACCAGAGAGCTCGATGAGTTGGAGCACGGACGAGGGAGTGCTTTCGAACCTTTTGTTGCAGTGCTCGTATCCTCGTGCAGGTTGAGGGGGCTGGATCCCTTGCAGGTTCTACGCGCGCTCGCAAGTTCCCTCATGGAGGGGTCATCAACAAACGATGCCGAACTCGCTCCGCTGCGCTCCTGGCTACGGCAACACATAGCGGCCACCACATCTGGAAGCGTCGAGCAGGGAATCGTTGCGCCGGAACCCTTATCTACTCTCCGCGTGCTTGCCGTACGGCTCGCCGAGCACGAAGACGGGGGATGGACTGCTGAGTGGGTTCGGGCTGTTGAGCGTGGAAGGGAGATAATCAAGATACCGCTGCCAAAAAATACCCGGGTGGCCACATGCGATCAGCTGTGGAGCATTCTTTTTCACGCTGTATCGTATCTCTCGCGCGCTCGGTTCGTGAAGTCCACCAGGGAACTCGTCCTGCAAATCAATGTAGAAGCCTCATATGCCCTGGCAGACTTCCATCTCGCTCTGGAGCCCAAACGAAAAGCCAAGACCGGTAAGTGGTTCAACGCAGTGACCATATGGCCTTACGCCTACGGCGTTTCCGTGCCAGGCAGCAGCCATTGCGGACAACTCGACCGTCCAGCTCCCGGACGCAGCTCCGCTACCTTGGCCGTGTGCTGCGAGAGAATTGACCATGAATGTCTCCGTGACAAGCGCGCCGACCAGAAGGTATTGATGTGTACGGAACCGGTCTGGAGCCAGAGCGACGAAAGTGACTCACCCGTAGTCGACACCCATGATGATCTCACGCTTTCAGTACTAGTGAGCGGTGACGATGTCGAAGCTTTTTTCGACATACTCTTCGGGGAGACAGAGAGAGTCCCATTCGGCGAGATATTTAGGGCAGCCCATACGTGGATACGGAGCGGACGCAACATTCATTTGCTATGGACCGACCCCGACTACAACGCTGATCCAGTACAGTTCGAGGCCCTAACTCCCATCTAGGAGCCAGTGATGGCGGACGACACAGCCAGTTGGTATATCTATCAGGACAAAGCGAAACCCGTTGACGACAAAGTCCTGGAGAGCTGGCTCGCGGATGCTCCTCCGTGGCGTACGCCCGGACTTCCCTGGCAGGACCGAGCAGACAAGGTCGACCGAGGCCCACCGGCATTCCCGGATGGCGGCCCATTGCGGCGCCGGGCCGAGCGTTACATCACGACCAATGGCGCTCGCGAACTCAATGCCGTGAATATAGCGTTACGGCTGCGTCGACCGCTCTTGGTCGAGGGCGCGCCGGGGATTGGAAAATCCAGCCTCGCCTATAGCATCGCCTGGCGCCTCGGCCTGGGAATACCACTAAGGTGGGATATCTCATCGAGGACAACATTGCAGGATGGTCTGTACGAATACGACGCCGTCAGTCATCTGCAAGCCACCCGCGGCAGTGGAAGACCATCGGAACGACCGGACTCGGCTGAGCCTCAGTCGGACCGGCCCGAATCGCACCTGTCCTTGGGTGAGTTCATCACCCTCGGGCCTTTCGGCACTGCATTGTTGCCCACGCGGCGGCCCCGGGTCATCCTCATCGATGAGCTGGACAAGGCCTCGTACGATCTACCCAACGACCTTCTGCATGTCTTCGAGGAGGGTTCTTTTGTGATCAAGGAGCTGGTTCGCCTGGGCGGCGAAACCTGGGTGTTGCCGTGCGACCACCAGGGAACTCAAGGCGGCAAGAAGGATCGCGTGAAGATCATAGCCGGACGCGTGCGAACTCATCACCATCCGGTTGTCGTGATCACCACGAATCGAGAACGCGAGTTTCCGGAAGCGTTTCGCCGGCGCTGCGTACGGCTTGAGCTCCAGCGTCCTGACGATCCAACAATTCTCGCCGAGCTGGTGAAAAATTGGTTAGGACATCAAAACGTCGACGAGTTACTCGCAGCGTACGCCGAAGAGAATACCGATGTGCTTCTGCAGGCACTCTTCCTGGAGGACCAAGGAGCACCTCGCAGCGCTGTCCAGGAAAGTTTGTCCCGTCGGACTACAAGAGAAAGCTGACCCATGCCTGTTCAGCTCTCCGACCTACTGGCGCGCCTCGAGGCTAATCGACACGCGCAGCCGAGAGAGATCGCCGAGCTGATCTGGTTAGGGGGACGTATCGGATCGAGTCTCCTGGAAGTCACATCGCCGAACCGAGCAGAGGTGCCGCTGGATGCCCACCCTCAGTCGGGAGATGCTAACAGTGCGCATGGCTCTACCGTGAAGCCCTCACAAGCTGTGCAGGTTGCAATGGCTCGTCCGGCCAGCGCGGACGACGAGGGTCAGGCTAACAGCGAACGGGAACCATTACACGGAAGAGTTGGTAGACCTGCTGCGCTAGAAGGACGACTTGCCTGGTCTCGAGCACTTCATCGGCTGGGGACATTCGAGCCCCGAGGACCCACCGAGGTTGACGTTTCAGCGACCGTTCGACGGGCAGCGCAAGTGGATGAGCTTCAGCTGATCAAGACGCCTCGTCGGGTGCCCGCCACGTGGCTCGTCGTCGTGGAGGATCGTGCAGGCCAGATGGCTCCGTGGTTTGATGCGGTCGAGGCTCTGGTCGAGTTGGCCCAGCAGTCAGGCCGCTTTGTCAGAGTCCAGTACGTAGCAGCAGACCTGAGTGAACGCGAAAGTCGCGCGACTTCGGAAGCTCTGCGAGAGCTTCACCGAACCCTGGCCTCCGCAGGGCAACCTGGACAACCAGTGCTGGTCCTGCTGATCACAGATGGACTGGCATCGGGCATCGCATCTGGCGTCTTGAGTCGCGCTCTTCGTCGTCTGCCTGCTGAAGCCCAACTGACATGGACTCATCCCTGGGGAGAGCTACACTGGATGGCCACGCCGCTTCTGAGTCGACTGCTCCGCTGTTCGCCTCGCCCAATGGTACCCGGCTCTTCGGCACATGAGCCGCTTCGCCCGGCATTGATTCCCTGGTCGCCAGAAGGGCTTGCCAGGCTGGAGAACTGGGCGCAGAGGCGAACGACCCGCGGATTGATGGGTGTGCGCTTACCAGAACGTTTGGTTTGGCCAAGGCGCTCCATGGCGCGCCAACCGTCCCTGGATTGGTCCCAACGTGTGAGTCAGCTTGGCCGGGTAGCAGATGCGGGTACTCGCCAGCTGCTAGCGCTGGCCGCCGCCGCACCGGGTTACGTGGATCTGGATCTTCTGTGGGCCTTCGCTGGACATGGTAACGCGTCCGCCCTCACGACTGTGCCAATAACCCGTTTTCACCTCGCCCAGGCTCTGGCCTCTGGGTTACTCGAACAAGTGCCCTCCGAGCATGGGCTCGTGGTCCGCTTCCGCGGCGACGATACTCCACAGGTCCCCGCACGCAATGCCGCCCTTCAGTGGCTCGACCGGGAGCATGCGAAGTCATTTCTGACGTTTCTCGTCAAGTATCTGTCAACGGCAGCGTAAATCCGTCGATTTCTGACAGGTGAGTCGAGTGAAGTAGGGCATAGGAATTTGATGGACACAGGGCCACTTCTGAGCACGTTCTCTGAGGGAGGCGTTGCCCTGGCGTCGAGCATTTGGCACG
>JAKSDA010000404.1 GCA_022360315.1 Pseudomonadota bacterium | reverse complement strand
CGCCCAGAAGCACGATCGCGGCATCGACATCGTCATCCATGGCGGCGATACCGCGCCCGAGGGAGGATGACAGCCCGGTCGCGAAGTCCGGATTGTGCGCGAAGCGGACCGGTTTGCCGGCGAGCGCCGCGCGCACGGCCTCGACCTCGTGGCCGGTCACGACAACGACCGGCGACAGACCGGCACCGAACGCGGCGTCGACGGGATGACGGACCATGGGTTCGCCGGAAACCGGCAAGAGCAGCTTGTTCTCCGCCCCCATGCGCGACGATCGTCCGGCCGCCAGCACGATGGCGCCGACCCGCTGTGGCCTTGCCGGCGCGGGGACGGGCTCTCGCCGCGGCTGCGGCCGGGTCACGATCTCCATCAACAGGCCGCCCACGCCGAGGCCCCGGACATCCGTCGGCGACACCGCGATACCGGCCAGAACACGATCGAGGATCCAGTCGAAACCGTTCTCGCGCGGGCTGCGTGCGCAGCCGGGCGCGCCCAGGACCGGGACGCCGTCGAGATCGGCCAGCAGCAGCAGATTGCCCGGATCGACCGGCATGCCGAAATGGACGATCCGGCCGCCGGCGGCGACGATAGACGCCGGAACGACGTCGGCTTCATCGACGATGGCCGAAGCGCCGAAAACGACAACGCAGTCGCAATGCGGCGCCAGGGCGCGGATCGCATCCGTCAGGGCCTCGCTCGAATGCGGCACGCGCACTTCCTCGGACACGACCGCCCCGGTCGGCGCCAGTCTTTCGTCAAGAATCGTTCGCGTCTTGTCGAGAACGCTCACCTTGAGCGTCGGCAAGGTCGTCGCCACGACGCCGACGGTCCGCAGGCGAAACGGAGCGATGCGGACGACGGATGCCGACCGCGCCACGGCCTCGGCCTCGGCGACCGCCGCCTCCGGTGCCGAAAACGGGATGATCTTGACGGTCGCCACCATGCGACCGGTCTCGACCCGTTCGAACGCATCGAGTGTCGCGATCGTGATCGCGGGATGGATCGCATTCAGGCGGTCTATGGCGGCCCGGTCCGGCATCAAAAGCCCGGCATCGGCGGCAAAGAGATTGGCGCGGCCGGTGAAGGGATCTTCGGGCTGCACGACCCCGCCGGCGACCGCCGCCGCGATCCGCGCCGCCGCCTCATCCTCGTGGACGTCGCCCGCCTCCAGCCTTGCAACGAACACCTCGGCGACACCGGCCGCCTCAAGGGCCGCCGTCAAACGACTCCCT
>JAKSDA010000545.1:2500-12350 GCA_022360315.1 Pseudomonadota bacterium | reverse complement strand
ATTTCATGACCATCGTAGACCCACTAAACGACAAGGAGTGCCTGACATTGGCCCATCAGGAGGCCAAACGCCTGGCAGCGCTGCCGTGGTTCAGAGCGTTTGTCTGCCAGTTTGACCACCTTCGCGAATTCATCCTGTACGTGCGCAGCCTCGAGCAACGCGACGATTTCGGCGACCCTGCCGACGGACCGCGCATCCCTTGCCAAATCTCGCAACGTTTGCGCTATGCGCCGAGCGATCCCAATTGCTTCGAGCGGACCGTACTCTATCTCGCCGCTGCTGAAATCCTCGACTCGACCATCGAGCGAACCTCGGCAAGTATGGTCCTGGATCAGGGCTGGCATACATTCCCGGTCGAGATACGCGACAATCGCCCATACGTTGTTCTACTCGATCCAGTATCTCCACCACACAATACCATGTTGGCAACGGCCTATCGTGCTCACAACGTCTCGCCCATGGCGAAACGGCATCTTGCTCCATGGTTCAGTGCAATGGCGCGCAATGCATGTGCCGAGGATGGCACCGAAGACTATTACGACCACTCCCTCGAGCTGCTGCGCAACGCATTGATCACGGGTGAGCCGATCGATACCTACGAGACTGTCGATCACGTCCTCGACCGCGCTGCCGACGCTGCAGCCTTGTGGGGCGGGCAAGGACATGCTGCGTTCGACCAGATGGCTGGCAGTATTCGCAATTTCTCCATCAAACTCAATAAGGGAATCGTGGCGCGCTTTGTCAAGGAAGTCACCGAGGTCGCCGAACAACTGGCTCCCCAGGCGATCAAAGCGGCTCTGGTCGCCAAGTTTGGCCCGGCTGCAGCGGTTGCTCTGGAAGGGGTCGACGTCGCCATGCAAAGCGCCCAGGATGCACAAACGAGGAAACCGAGCACACAACAGAGCTCCAGCGACGAGCGCCTGGTCGGCACGCTCGTTCTCGGTCTCGAGGGCGATTCGAGGCCCGCCGAGAAATCAACCCACGACTCGACCAGAGAACGCGTGCGTCGCATGACATTCGCATTTCGATAACGACATACAGCCAACAATCAAAAACAGACAAAGGAGGACCAATGCCACGAAACAAATCCGCTACAAACGCCAAACGCAACAAATCTCCGCCCAAAGTTACCATCCGGCGGAATGCAAATCCTGACGATAGCTCAAGTGACGACCAAAATCAGTCGCGTCCATCCATCGGAGAACGGTTGCAGGAGATGGATGGCTCCCATGTCGGTGCAGGCGTTGCTGCTGGGGCGGTTGGCAATGCTCTGGGTGTTCTCATGGTCGGCATGGGCTGGCTCGGGCCCAAGGTGACGGCGGGTATTTTGCTCAGCACCGGAGCCACCGCCACCACGGCCGGTTACCTGTTGGAAAGGAACCATCTCATGGCCGCTGGAACGGGACTGGCCGCTGCTGGGACATTCTCGTTGATCAACCAGTACGCAGTCGACGCCTACGAGGCACTCGAAGAGCGGGACAAGCGAAAAAAACAAGAGCGCGAAAAAGAAGAACACCGCAAACGCCTGGCCGCGGCCCGTCAGGTTACCAGCCGCGCAAATCAGCGCAATGCATATCTTCGCGTCGTCGATCCCGACGATGAATTCGAAGATGCCTCATAACGATAAATCAATACCTACCAAACTACCAGAAAGGCACCAGAATGAGTTTGATCTATTCCCATTCCTATGAAGACCCTGACACAGGTCAGATCCTGGACGTCATGGTACCCGACGATGACGATGAGTATGACGACTTCGTCGAGTACCGCAACGCCCGAGTGCGCGACCACCGCTCGCGAAAAACCAGCGGCCACCCGCGTAGCCGCCCCCCTTCCAGCCACCCGCCGGCGCCGCGTCCGCAGCCGCGTTCGCAGCCCCGCCGTCGTCCGCAGCCGTCCCATTCGCAGGGCGGTCGAGAAAACGAGATCATCGGCATCTCCACCGGGCACGCCTCTGGCGGCGGGTACGCCTCTGGCGGCGGGTACGCCTCCGGTGGCGGGTACGCCCCTGGTGGTGGATACGTGTCCAACGGCGAATACTTCTCGATCCGCAAGAGTGCGCTGGTCGAAATCATTCCCGCGGTGGGCAAAGTATGGGCATCGTTTCTCGGCGTACCCGGCAAACCTCCCGAGGCCACCGGTGACGACGTCACAGATCGCAACAACGCCACAGAACACCGTGAAGCACTGGCCAGGCATTCGCAAAACCAAACTCGGATTCTGGCTCTGAGCGATCTGGCGGCCAAGGCGATCGATCTCTTTATCCACTGAGGTGTGATCATGTCATTGTTCAAAACGAGTACACCCAACTATCACGGTGACGTCAAGGAGGGTACCCGCGACAAGAGCGCGAGGGAACCCAACGCGTTTACTCTCTGCGATTGGCTGACATCGCTCATTCGGACACCGACACCCGACTATCAAACCGCACGAGATTCCGAGGCTCGTTCGGTTGACCACGAACAAGCATAGAGCTCGTCTGGAACTCTGACCGAGCCGAACTACGACACTGCGGGCCTGCGGGGGCGCGCCTCTGACACGGGTGCGCCCCCGTGGCCGGCTGGCTCTCCGCATTGTGAGCATGATGATAAAAAACACAGTCGTTCAATCAACCAGCGATCACGTACGCCAATGGATTGCACTGAAACGCACCTACGTCGCTGAGCGCGGCAGCGATGCCGGCCGATTTGGCAAAGCCATACCGCGGACCACACACCGAGACCTCCGGCAGCTGACCGACTACTGGCACGGAGAGTACGTGCGCGAACTACTTCGCAGCCCCAAAGCCCTCGATCGTGACAGGGCCAGCCGGAGGCACTGGGTGAACAGCAAGCGCTCGATCGATGCGCAGCTGGTCAACGCAGACGCCGGGGCCCAGTATCCACACAACGAATGGTTCTGGCAGGAGGCGACCAGTAAACTGGCCATGTACCTCGAGAGCCGCAAAGCAGTGCCAGGCCGCACCCAGCTGGTCATCGACTCGATACGTGAAACCGCCGCCGAACAGATCGACGCAGCCACAGACCTGGTCAGCGAGACCGTGGACGAGGCCGGAAAGCGATTCATCGCTGCCATCAAAACAGGAGCCTGGATCCTGGGCGGCCTGATCGCCAGTGCCGTCGCTATCCCGCGCATGGTGCGGGTCTTCAAAGACGGATGAACTCAAACCGACCACGAAAGAAGAACTACACAAAGGTGATCCCATGCCAGACCAAATCAACCGATCCGACTGTCCAGAGCGAGACAAGTCAGCGCAGGTGAGCAGTACCAGCGAACCGCCAGCAGGCGCCAAAGAGCGACAGAAAGCCCCATGCAATGACCCACTCATTGCACAGCTAACCGCACTGGTCGACGCCTACGCGGCCTCGCGCAAAGCCAAAGAACAACAACGCAAACAACATGAGATTCCCGCGGATGTCCCGCGCTTTACAACCGAGTACCCATGGGCAAACTAGCAAAAACACTCGCACTGGGCGGTGCGCTTGGGGTCGGCTATCTGCTCGCCAAACATCGGCGAGCCGAGGCTGCAGCGAACAGCTCGTCAGACACGCCAAACCAGTCACGCGAGCCGACGTCCAGTGAGTCAACCCCGAGCGGATCTCTCCCCAGCCGACCACCATCCAGCCCGCCCGTCTGGCCAGGAAGGCCAATTTTTAAGCCTGCTGTGCCCGATCTCAAGCCGGACGGGTTCGGCCTCAGACCTCGGCCCATCAAGGAGCGACAGAGGCTCAATCAGAGCTCGGTGACCCGGGATGGCACCGTTCGAGAGTCACCCAACGAGCTGCTCAAACAGGCTCGGCGTTTTGATCCGGCGATCACGCTCGACGAGCTTACCGGCGCGCGACTTGCGGCGTCGGAGTATTTTGGCGGAACGTTTAACGAGTTGTGTTGTATTGTGGACAGCGAGCTCAATCGAGCTGAACGAAGACGAAAAAGCCTGTTTCGCAGTCTGACCTTTCGCGGCACATTTGGCCGGCAAGGCGGCGAGCGGCGCGCTTCGACCCGTCGCGATCCGCAGATGCGTCACCTTCGGGCAGCGCGTGCAGTCTTGTCGGGACAGAAACGCGGTATTGCGTCTGGTGCAATCCAGTTTTTTAATCCGACCGTTCAGTTAACCATGCATCAGCGTTGGCTCGCCGGCAACGTGAAGCGCCGGCACTGCCACCCACTCGTCATCCTTGAGCGCTGGTGCCTGGATCTCCCCTGGGCCAAGGACAAAGGCTCCTGCGTGCTTGATCGCCAGCGTCCAGGTACCCGCGTTTTGCAGTGGGTTGGGGAGATTCCGGGCGTTGACCCCACCCAGCTTCTGCTCCTCGCGCCGGGGACTCGAAAGTTTCACCGCTTCTACCAAGCGACCCGAAAGATGCTTGAGAAGCGCATACCCGGTATTTCGAGGGCAACTAACACGTAGAAACATGACCGGTGAAATCCGGCCATAACAACGACTGGCCGCTCGAACTGCGGCCCAGAAAGGACGTTTGAGGCATGATAGATTCCGTTCATCACGCAGAAAGACTCTTTGGCATCAAACCGGAGTATCTCGAGCAGTTCATGCACTGGTCAAAAACGTTATTTTGCGGCGCCGAACTGCCCTTGTTTGGGGGGGTGATTATTATGCTGGTAATGGACCGCGATGTTTCGGCCAGAGATATCGCCAACGCCATACCCGACAAGATCGGCGAGTTGCCCTGGCGGGGTTGCGAGCAGTCGATTTTCGAGACCTTGATTGATGCACTCCGCAAACAAGGTCAAAGCGACGCAGCCATTCGCGAGATCGTCGAACGCCTCACTTCGTTTGTCACAAGGCTAATTGAGTTCATTCACGTTTACGCCCCATCACCAGACGCGGTCAAGAACTAGCGATTTTAACCAATGGAGACAAAACATGGCATATTGGACAACACACAAAGGGTTGATCGGGGACGGCCCTGCCAATGAAATGGACGACGCAGTACATGCGATACGCGACCATTTCCGTCGAGACCTGAGCCGGGAACCCACCAAGGCCGAAATCCGCGATGTGGTCGAGTTCGTACTTGCAGCGCTCGATGATCTTCCCGACCACGGCTGTCCGGTCATCGTGAACAGCCATGGTACCGACTTGTCGCACATTCTGGACAGCTGGCCGGACTAGCCAACGGAGACGCCCTGGTGGCAAGGTGTGCCATAGCGATCGCCATGGCATGCCTGCGAACGATAACCAGTTTCGGGCCAAACGGAGAAGAAAGAGCCTATTCGAGAGGTTGACGGCGCATGGCACGTTTTGGCAGGCAAGGGAGCAAACCGCGCGCTTCGACCCGACGCGATCCACAGATGCGTCACCTCGTGGCTGCGCGCGCTGTGTTGTCGGGGCAGAAGCGCGGTATTGCCCGCGGTGCGATCCAATTCTTCAACCCTCGAGTGCAGCTTGCCGCACATCAACGATGGCTCGAGGGCACAATCCAGCGCCGCCACTGCCACCCACCCGTCATCCTCGAGCGCTGGTGTTTAGCGCTACCGTGGGCCAGGGACAAAGGGCCTGCGTCCTCCACCGCAAGCGTCCCGGTACTCGTACCTTGCAGTGGGTGGGAGAGATTCCGGGCCTCGACCCGACGCAACTCTTGCTGTTCAAGCCCGGGACCCGAAAGTACCGCAGCGTCTACCAAACGACCCGCAACATGCTTGAAAAGCGTATCCCTGGAATCTCCGAACCAGTCAAAAAGGAACCTGGACCAGCCAACGATAACTAGCAAGAACCCCGATGGTACGGACAAATAGACTGAGTACGTACAATCTCAGCCGCGCCATATAGCCCGAGCTGCGATTGAATAGCAAGGAGCCACGATCCCGCTGAGCGGAGATCGGATATTGGCTTGTAATCCCAACACGGCACTGCCGCGCAGATGTGCTACTCTGCGTCCAGGAGGTGCTGTGTGCAGACATTGGAGCAAAGACAACCAATGAGCGCACGACGATACAAAAACAGTTGGTGGTGCGACTTTCGATTTGAAGGCGAGCGCTACCGCCGTAAGAGCCCTGTCAACAGCAGACGAGGAGCCGAGAAGTACGAGCGAGAGCTCATCCGAAAACTGCGAGCCGGTCTACCGATCGACCAATCGGATGAGACCGCTCGTGACAAACCGGCTCGGCCGACTCAGCCGGCCAAACACTCGATTCCACCCGACGGAAAGGAGGTTCCGACATTCGCCGCCTTTGCGCAGGAATTCATGAACACCTACGCCAAGGCCAACAACAAACTCAGTGAGCAACTAGCCAAACAATCCCACCTCACGTGCCATCTATTGCCCGCATTCGGCACATTGCAGCTGTCGCAGATCGACACCCGACAGGTCGAGACGTTCAAGGCAGCTCTTCTCGATGGCAAGCGGTCGCGCAAGCGAGTCAACAACATCCTGGCCACGCTGGGAACCATTCTCCGCTATGCCGTCGAGATCGACCTCTTGATCAAGCCGCCCAAGATCAAGTTGCTCAAGACCGAGGACAAACAAGTCAGATTTCTGGATTTTTCCCCATACGAAACGCTGATCAGGTCAGCCGAGCACGAGCCCTTGTGGCACGCTGCGATCCTCCTGGGTGGTGATGCGGGTCTGCGGCTCGGTGAGATCAGAGCCCTCAAGGCCACGCACTGGAATCGCAAACAAGAGCGTATCACCGTCGAACGGTCGCTATCATGCGGCGTCGAGACATCGACCAAGGGATGGAAACGGCGCACAATTCCGCTGACCAGGCGGCTCCAGGCAGCTCTCGAGGCGTTGGCCACGATGGGGCATGCCTATCTGGTCTCCAGGCACAAGAGTGAGCCGCTCACCATGGAGACAACGCGGTGGCATCTGCCCAAACTGTGCCGCAAGGCCGGCGTTGAGCCCATTGGGTGGCACGCATTGCGGCACACGTTCTGCTCGCATCTGGCCATGATGGGGGTGCCGGCGAGGACGATTCAGGAGCTGGCCGGCCATGCCGATCTCACCACGACCCTGAAGTACATGCACCTGGTACCGGGCGAGACCGATCGCGCGATCGGCTTGCTCGATCAGCGCCGGGGCCAAATCGAGAAGTTTGATCCCGATTCCGAGCCGTCTGACGAGCCCCTTCCAGAGCCAAACGATGACCCCTGATGGGCACCAACGTGGGCACTGAATAGAACTCAAAGTGGGCACCAGGTGCCCACGATCGCCGAAATCATAAATTATTTCAAATAGTTAACATGGCGACCCCAACGGGATTTGAACCCGTGTCGCCGGCGTGAAAGGCCGGTGTCCTAGGCCAGCTGGACGATGGGGTCAGATAGAGTTCTTGATGCGGGGTGAGCCCAGAAGGATTCGAACCTTCGACCCTCGGCTTAAAAGGCCGGTGCTCTACCAACTGAGCTATGGGCCCTCAGGGCGGACATGAACCTTGCCCCATGCGGTAAAAGATTTCAAGTGCCGTCACTGGAGAATCGAGACCACGCCGAATCCCGACATTCTCAGACCGAGGCGGATATCAAGTGGAGTTCTCACACGATTTACAAGGGTCCGTCCGACTTGATCCCCGCCTCCGGCCCAGTATGATGGGGCGGTGAATCGCTCGGTCAAAGTGTCGGTCGCTGGCTGCCAACTGGCGGTGCGTACAAGCGCCAAGTCGGCCTATCTGAGAGAGCTCGCCGAGTTCGTGACGAGCAAAGTCGAAGAGGCCCGGCGATCCGGCCGTACCGTGACCACACAGTCGGTCGCACTCTTGGCCGCAATGAATATCGCCGATGAACTGTATCAGCTGCGCGAAAGCCAGAGACAACTGAAGCGCCAGGTCCGGGTAAAATCCCAGCGAATCCTCCGCTATCTCGATCAGGCGACGCATGAAAACTCTGGATCCAGCTGAGAGGCCCCCCTAGCAAGAAGTGACAGCCAAACGCCACGCCGCGGCAACAAGTCGAACCAAACCTCCTCCCCCCCAGATGGAGGAGCGCCTGAAACGCGAAAAGCAAACCCTGCGGCAGTCCGCACAGCGTATACGGGCTGAACACTCTCGCCATGGCGCACGCCGCCAGGCCCTTAGCGCTGCCGACCACTTGGTGCACTTGATCGCAACCCGATGCATGAAAACCGTGGCAATGTACGCCGCGCAAGGGGACGAACTAAATCCCCAGGAGGCAGTACGTCAACTCAGACATCGCGAGATCACACTGTGCTTCCCCCGCGTCATCCCAGGACAACGCGCGCTGGCGTTCTATCGAGTGGACGATCTGTCCGCACTCGAACCCGGCTCATTCGGCATCCCCGAACCCAACCCGTCGGCCGAAATCATCCCACTCGATCAGATTGACCTGTTCGTCGTCCCCGGTCTGGCCTTCGATCGAAATGGGCAACGGCTGGGATGGGGCAAAGGACATTACGACGCCACCCTGGCCGAAAGTCGCGGTCTTCGAGTGGGATACTGCTACGAATTCCAGCTGGTGGAACATGTACCGACCACCGAGCACGATATGGGTATGGATGCCCTGGTAACCGATATCGGTGTCCTTCACGTCTCGGACCCCCACGCCACCGATACAGTGAGCAAAGCCGCAACGAACCGCGAATCGCCCGGCGCTCCTCCCGGGGGTTGCCGAGACGATGATCCGGGAATTGCTGATACTACTGATGACACATTACAGCCCACATAGGTGCTCAGATAGGATTTCGCAATGGATGCCCTCTACTTCATCCTCGCGTTGATCACCGGAGTCCTGGCAGGACTGGCGATCGCACGAGTTATCGGGATCAGTCGCAACGCCGCGACCGATCAGGCCGCCGAGGCAGAGGCCCAGCGCATCATCAATGCTGCCAACGTCGAGGTCGAGGAGATCAAACGAGCCGCCCAGGTCGAGGGAAAAGAACTGGCATTCAAGCTCAAAGCCGATGTCGAAGACGAGATCCGCACACGCAAAATCGACCTCACCAAACAAGAAGAAACACTGGCCGGACGCGAACGCGACCTGGAACGCAAACGCAAAGATGCTCAGCGCCGCGAAAACGAGCTCAAGAAGCGCGAACAATCCATCTCAGGACGCGAAAAAGCAGCCGAATCCATGGTGCGTAAAGCCGAAACTACTCAGGATAAAGCCAACGCCCGGCTCGAGGAAATCGCCGGGCTGAGCCAAGAAGAGGCGCGCAAAATACTGGAAGACGAAATCCGCGGGGAGGCCCGCAAAGCAGCAGCCCAAGAGGTCCAACAAATCACCGAAACCGCTGCCGAGCAAGCCGCCGAGAGATCCAAACAGATCGTCGCCACTGCCATCCAACGCTACGCCAGCGAATTCGTTCAAGAACGTACAGTCTCGGTTATCCCCCTGCCATCAGACGATATGAAAGGCCGATTGATCGGCCGCGAAGGTCGCAACATCCGCGCACTCGAGGCAGCCACTGGAATCGATATGATCATTGACGATACGTCTGAGGTGATCACGATCTCGTGCTTCAACCCGGTTCGCCGCGAGATCGCACGCCTGGCCATCTCCAAGCTGGTTGCCGATGGTCGCATACACCCAACCCGTATCGAAGAGGTGGTAAAAAAAGCCGAGAAGGAAATCGATAAACTGTGCAAGGAAGCCGGCGAACAAGCAGTGTTCGATCTCGGCCTCCACCGCGTCCACCCGGAACTGGTGCTGCAACTCGGCCGGCTCAAGTACCGCTCGTCCTACGCACAAAATCTTCTCCAACACTCGATCGAGGTCGGCTTCCTGGCCGGGTTGATGGCCGCAGAAGTGGCAACAAATATCAAAATGGCCCGGCGCGCCGGCCTCTTCCACGACATCGGCAAGACCATCGATCACGAGATCGAGGGGTCACACGCATCGGTCGGCGCTCAAATGTGCCGCAAATACGGAGAATCA
>JAKSDA010000062.1 GCA_022360315.1 Pseudomonadota bacterium | reverse complement strand
CTGTGAATTGGTCCGGCGAATATGGATGGTGCCCTTGGCGAAGTCGATGTCGTCCCACTGAAGGCCGAGCATCTCGCCGACCCGGACACCGGTATGGGCCAGGGTGGCGAAGTGCGGGAACCATTTTTCGGGAACGGCCTGCAGCAACCGATTGAGCTGCTCGATGGTCAGCGAGTTGGGCTCATCCTCCGTGTACTTTCGGCATTCCTTGCGTAGACGTACCGTGGCGCAGAAGTCGTGGTCAGTCACCCGCACGACCTCGCGCGAATAATGCGAGAGTCGCCGCAACAGGCCGAGGGACTTCTGGATGGTCGCGCCGGCGATGCCCGCCTCGATTTGCTGCGTCTGAAATGCCTCGATATCGGTGGGGGTGAGCGCGTCCACGTAGTGCTCCCCGATGCATCGGGCGATTCGCTTCATGTGCATCACGTAGCTAGTCACCGTCTTCGGTCGTAGACCTGCGCAATAGCTCGTGAGCCAGGAATCGATCAAGGTATGCAAGGTCATTCGCCCCGCGCGCTCTGGGCATGCGCGGTTTTCCCGGAGCTCGTCCTGCTTCGCCTTGGCGTCCTCGAGGGCTCCGTGAACGATTGCTTTTCTGTCCCGGGCTCGCCCGGTCTTGGGATCCGTCCAGCGGACCCGGACTGTGTACTTGCCTCTGCCGATGCATAGGATTCCCTTGTATCTGGTTTTTCGTCGATACGTGCTTGGTGCCTTGTTCATTGGCTACTCCGAAATTCGACGTAGCCAGCCGTGGATACGCAGTATTCCGTCGCCTCACAAACGCGTCAAGCTCGTCGCGTGTGAAGAGATGGGTCCCGCGCGGACCTCGTCCGGCTGGCGTGAGAAGACCACGGCGAACCAGCTGACGAATGCCAGCCGTACTGCGATAGCGCAGGTACTCGGCGGCTTCGCGGGTGGTCAGGTACGGGGAAGACATCATCCGCCCTCGGCCAGAAAGTTGCGAACATTCTCCATGCGTCGGCTTCTGAGCATGGGCGGCAAGCTGCGCAGAAAGGCCGTGCCGTAGCGCTTGGTGACGATCCGATGATCCAGGAGCACCACCACCCCGCGATCGGTGGCCGAGCGAATCAAGCGGCCGACTCCCTGGCGAAACGCGATCACCGCTCGCGGTAGCGAATGGGAATGGAACCACTGTGCGTTTCGCTCGCTGAGCGCATCGATCACGGGATCGTCGGGGGAGGGAAACGGTAGCCGGTCGATCACGACGCAGGAAAGCGATGGACCGGGCACATCGACACCCGACCAGAAGGACTCGGTGCCGAGCAAGACCGATCGCGTGTCTCGCCGAAATTCCTCGACCAGCAGGGTGCGCGGCGCTTCGCCCTGTTTCAGCACCCGATAGGGAACCTCCGCGAGTTCGGCGTGGCACGCATCGAGGTTCTTGTAGGACGTGAACAGGGCCAGAGTGCGCCCGTCAGCAAGATCGATAATCTCGCGGATCGCCTGCGCCACGGCCTGGGGATAGTCGTCCGCGGTGGGCGCCGGCATGTCTTGCGGGACGACGAAGAGGGCTTGCCGCGCGAAGTCAAATGGCGACTCGACGGCAATCGCGTTCGGCTGCACGAGGCCGAGTTCACTCGCGATGTATGTGAACTGACCATGACTCGACAGGGTCGCGGACGTCATGACCACGCTCGTCGCAGCGGCGAACAGACCCGCTTGCAATCGGTCGGCTACCTGCACAGCCTTGGTACACAGGGTGAGCTCATCGTCAATGGTGGCCAGGTAGGTGACCATGTTCGCCTGGGACAGGCACATGGCCGACTCGATGTGCTCGGCCAGGACCTGGGCCCGCATCCACAAACGTCGGAGCATGGCGCGGCGACCGTCGTGCGCCTCGCTGGCCATGGCGCGCTTGTAGGCCCAGCTGGTCTGCTTCAGTGCATCGGTGAGTGGTCGCCAGTCCGCCAGGTCGGGCTTGCGCAGGCGTCGTCGCCTATCGTCATGCAAAGCTTCGAGTGCCGCATAGAAGCCATTGGCAGCTTCATTGAGCTGAAACAGCAGCGCCGACTCTCCGAGTCGATTTAGCTGCCTGCCGACCCAGCGGATTGCGCGCTTGGAGATGCCGTAGCCGAAAAAGTCGCGCGCAATGTCCGCGGCCTTGTGGGCCTCGTCGCAGACCAGCAAGTCGAACGACGGCAAGACGAGATCCATTCCGGTGCGTTCCCGGACCTGGATATGGACAAAGAGCATGTGATAGTTCGTGACCAGGATGTCGGCGTCTTCGGCGCGCTCTCGAGCCGCGTAGGCAAAGCAATCGTCGCGATACGCGCAGTCATCTGCCTTGCAGTCCTTGCTGCTGACCGAGAACCGCCGCCATAACGCTGGAGATGGATGAACGGGCAGCTCTGACCGGTCGCCCGTGGTGGTCTGCGTGGCCCATTGGCGGATGGCCCGATGGACATCATCGGGATCGTCAAAATCTTTGAGGGTCGGCTGGGTGAGTTCGGCGTTGCTGCGATCCAGGCAGAGGTAGTTGTTCTTGCCCTTGAGCAGCGCGTAGGACACCTGCCAGGGAACGATCGTCTCCAGCTGCGGTAAATCCTTGGTGACCAGCTGCTCTTGCAGGGCGATGTTGGCGGTCACGATCAGGACCCGCCGCTGATGCGTCGCCACGTGGTACATCGCGGGTACGGCGTACGCGATCCCTTTGCCGGTTCCGGTAGGGCCCTCGGCCAGGAGGTGGTCGTTCGCGGTAAACGCATCATCAATGGCCCGGGCCAGAGCGATCTGACCTGGCCTGGGTTCATAGTCTGGAAACCGACGCGCGAAGAGCCCCGCTGCGCCAAAGACATCATCGATGTAGGACACCGCCGGCATCCGCTATTCGAAGGGGTCGATGGTCGCCCGCTCGAGCTGATCGAGAGCAGCATTAGCTCGCCCGAGATCTTCGGCGCGCAGATCGCGCACGCGCTGCACGCCGAATTGGTCGAGAAACCGCTTGACCGCAGCTTCAGGAAGGATGCGTAATCGACTCTTGAGCGTGTCGTGCGCATCCGTCGCCGCGGATGCATCTTCCACCGGTGCTGACGATGAGGCACTCTCGGTAGAGGCCACCTGTCGATCGTAGGTGTCGAACGCTTCCTCCTGGGTTCCCATGACGTTGGCGATGTCGATCAGCTCGAGTGCGGCGATCTCGCTGGCCTCCTCGTCGGTCAGCTGCCGTTCGGGCAAGATCTGGTATTTGTTTTTGGCCTGCCTCTCGACTTCGTACGCCCAGGCATTGAGCCCGTACTTCTCGCGTACCTTGAACAGGTCTTTGAAGGTATTGGCAGACATCTCGAACACCTTGATGGTGCGCTCGGGCAACACGCACACATTCACGGAGGCGCGAAAGGACGGCCGTTTGCCCCGCTTGGCCAGCGCCTGGCCTTCATCTGAGTTTGCGTCGAGGTATTTTTCGCCCGTCCAGACCACCTCTCGGGGGACGGGATCGCCGAGAAACACGACTATGAGCGTCTCTCATTGCTCCATCTTGACGAACAGGGATTCTCCGAGTTCGTCGGCGCGTTCTTTCATCTGGTCCCATATAGTCATTCGAGTGTTCTCCTTGAACTGTTACGGCGTGTGGACACAACCATCGGCAATGCGATCAATGCGGTCGAGTAGATCCAGAACGGCCGGGTGTCCCCGCGGGATCGGATCGACGCTATCGGCTTCCTGTTCGACATAGGAATCGAAAATGCACCGAAGCTCACGCGTGACGGCCCAAACGAGCTCATCCCGCGGGTGGTGGACAGAGAAGACGCCACTCATCCTGAGGGTGACGTCGCGAAAGATGTTGGTGATCAGTTCTCGTTGTTCGTAGTTCACATAAAGTACAAAGCCTCCTGCGCTAAAGAACTGGACAATAAATAAAGCGCGTCTTCAAAAATTCTTGAAGCTGCATTCGCGCGCGCAGGCGCCGACGCCACAAGCGATTCCGCTCTCGCCGATCGCGATTTTCATCCCCAGTGGTCAGGTGACGAACGTCCATGTACTCTTTCATGCTGTAGCCTTCGATATCGGTGAGAGCTAGGAGATCTTGGTCGAGTGGGGTCAAGGGAGCCGCTCGCACCACGGCGTGGGCATATGCCAGCGCATTGGGGGTACGTGGGAACATCCCCATCACGAGATAGACACCTACGTGCGGGTCTCGAAACCGATAAGTATCCCGTACGAGCCGCCGCCGCTGTTCTTCCGCATCGTGAGCCTGTGCGAGGGTTCGAAAATAGTGCTTTTTCGTGTCCATAATGAGCCCCTGTGCCACCGACCCAGAACGGCGCTTCACTGGATACGTATGTAAAATTTCAAAAAACGAGGACCACAGGAATCCGTCAAGATCTCCCGACTCTTCCCGAGAAACCGTCGATGCGCGCACGAGCAAAAGCGCGGGAAAAAACGCATAGGAAAGGAGCAACTGCCAGATTCGCTGTGCGGGTCGTCTCTGCGTCAGGAGGACCAAGGCGCGCAAGAGTTCATCCTGCGCTCGATATCCGACGGCTGCGCGATTCTCGAGTGCGAAAAGCACGGCGTCGATACTGCGATAGTTCTTGAAAACAGGGTGTCGGCGGCGTACAGACGCAAACAGACGATGCATATCGGTTTGCCCGATTTCTGCACGTAATCGCTCTCTGAGTCCATCGAAGTACATAGCCGCATCAAGAACTGCGCGATGCGCAAGATCTCCTTCGTAAAGTCATCGGTACATGCTCTGCATTCAGGGAATAGAGGGGATCAGTCGAGAAACCGTCAGGTGACGGCGATACGCCACGTTGTGTGTTGGCTTGGCGATGTTCGCCCTACATCGGTTGTGACATGGCGCAAATCGCACAGGTCCCAAACGAGGCCCTCATTTAATACAAAGCCGATTTCGCGCCAGAACTTGACACGCATTCGAACGAATTCACCCCGAAAAAACGATCTCTTTGTTTCGCGAGGACGCGTTTCGGCTCAGAGCGCTAGATTTCCATCGGCTCTGTGTCCAGTCTTCTCCGGTTTGCGGCTTTGTTTATAGTGCATGGCGAAAAATTTCATCGAAGCCGACGTTCGAGCGTCGTATCGGTTCTTGTCCCATTCGGCCCACGGCTGTACGGAGCTCCGCGCAATTCGTCCGGGCGGCGGTCTGGTCCGCATCGGCTACTACGACAACGAAGACGACTTCGTGGCGTCGTGCCGCTCGCTCAACGGCCGCGCGAACATCTACGTCGGCATTCAACCAAGGCCGATGTCGTTTCTCCGGCGGTCGCGAAACGCACTCTCTACGACAGCCAAGGGGGCCAAAGATACCGATATCCAGTGGATTACGGCCCTGATTCTCGACGTCGATCCCGTGCGGGCAGCACACACCGCCTCCACCGATCTCGAGTTGAGCAAGGCCCGAGAACGTGCGCAGAAGATCGCGCACAAGGTCGTGTCGCGCGGATATCGCGCGCCGGTATTGACGATGTCTGGGAACGGATGCCACCTCTGGTTTGCCATTCCTCCACGCTCGGTCTCTGCATCGAATCGCGAGGAACTCACCGAGCGACTCCGCCTGTTCGAGAGCAAGGTGCGCGAACGCTTCTCCGACGAGAGTATTGCAATCGATAGCATATACAACCTATCCCGCATCATTAAAGTCATCGGGACCAAGAGCATCAAAGGGCGCCCCACCCCGAGCCGTCCGCACCGCACAAGCCACTCTCTCTCCGAATTTGTACGAATCGACGATCCTCGCCTTCTCCGCGACATTCTCCGTATTTCACTGAATCGCCCGGCTAGCGTGAAGGTCACGGACAAAGCGCCTGCTGGAACGACACGCGCGACGGAACTCGATCCCTGGCTGCGGTGCCTCATGACCACGGATTACCGTATCCGTGGCCTTTTTCTCGGTGACGGCAAGACCAGCGAATCCCCGCACAGAACACCCATTGACACATCGTCGTCGGGCTACGATTTCTCGCTGGCCACCGAGCTCATTCACGTCGGCGTGACCGATACGGCGCGACTGGCCAGCGCCATCCGTCACCGACCGACAGGGACCGCGGGTCAAAAAAGTGACTCCTATCTGTCGCGCACGATCGCCAAGGCCCTCGATCACGTCGCCAAACAGCAGCACCCGCCGCAGCGTAGCCCAGAGATCCAGCTATACGAGAAATCTATGGATACGGTTCTGACCGAGCTGGCCGCGCTCAATCTCACCGCGCCACCGCGCATGCGCCTGTATCGGCTCCACGGGAACCGCATCGGCGCACTCACCGACGTCGACGGCGTACTCCGAGCGGTTCCCATGACTCGCTCGGCTCTCCGGGCATTTCTGAGAAGGCGCGTGCGGTGGGCGACGATGCGCGATGGGAGTGCGGTCTCGGTCCGCCCGCCCAAAGCGGTTTGCGCGCAGCTCTGCGCAGCGCCCCCGGCGAGCATTCAGCCCCTTCGCCTCATCAGCCCAGTGCCCTTTGTCGAGCCCTCGGGGTCCATCGCCTCGGAGGACTTGCTCGATCTTCGCGAACACGTCCTCTATCTCGGGCAAAACGAGGACGCCCTGCCGAGTGCACCGCCGAACGGCGAACGGGCCGCGCTCGATGCGTTGCTGCGAAGCGTAGCGGCCCTTGTGCTGGACGAGACATCGCAGGTCCACATGCTGGGCTTGCTCGTGGCGCTTCTGCGCTGTTTGCCATCGCGGCGAATAATTCCCGCGTTTCTCATCGAGTCCGCTCAATCGCCGCTCGTCGCCCACGGCGCGGTCAGATGGCTCGGTCAGGTGCTATGCACGCCCAATCTCGGCGCCCTGTACACCGTGCAGGAGACCTATCGCTTCGGCTGGCGCGGGACCACACCGGCGCTGTTCGTCACCAACGCAACGCAGCTGTACTCGCTCGATCCGGTGACCCTCGCCGTCGAGCTGGACTTTACCCCACACGTGTTGCTCTCGGCCGGGCTCAACCCGGACGTTCCAGCGCCGCTCGCGGCGCTGGTGTGCCGAATCCAGGTCGGTGGCACATGTCCCACGCTCAGCGTCCGCGAATGCCGTGTTCACTTCGACGGTCTGGTGCACCTTGCGACCAGGGCATATGCCGGGGCGTCGAGTCTATCCTGGCATGGTCTATTGCGGCGGATCAGTACGATCACAGAAATTCCATGGAGTAGGCGCTCTCAGCCGCCGACTGTCGACGACGTGCGCAACGCAGAGTGGGCGAACCTCTTCCGTGCCTGGTGGCGCTACCATGGCGACGCGTTCGTGCGCGTACATGAGGTCAACGAGGTCTGCCGCGCACACGACTTGCTACGAGATATCCGCGGCGATGGAGCGATCCCATCGCAGCAAGTGCGACTCGGTATGGCCATGGTGAAGCGGCGTAATGAGGTGCATGACGATTGGCAACTCCAGTGCCAGATCGATTCACGTACGCGGAGGCCGCGCTATCGGCTCATCACTGTCAAGGACTGACGTTCCGTGATCAGCGGCCACCAGATGCCACAGAATGGCCGAGGATGTTCTTTACGTTGGCCGGGTCCTCGGTGTATAGGGAGGACGTTCCTGGGAAGTATGGGGATCCTGCGGCTTCTATCGAGAGCTGGGAGTGATGCTCGGCTCGGGCAACCTCACAGGACCAGGAGGAAACGCTGGATCGATCTCACGTGGGGTCTCGCGCTCGTGTTGATGAACGGCCACGGCGTCTGCATCGGAGTATCCGTGCTCTTTGAGATACTCGGCCAGTGCATTGACGCATTTGCGATGCGCCACATGGGCCGACGCCGCGTACGCCGATGGCGTCACATCAAAGGTGCGGACAAGGCACTCCTTGGCACCGCACTCCGGGCAGTGCGGCAAGTCGATGATGTTCACATCCGTCATCGCCTGCGGTCCCGAGCCCTTGGTCACGCCAAGGCGTCTTGCGCCGTATCGCCGG
>JAKSDA010000215.1 GCA_022360315.1 Pseudomonadota bacterium | reverse complement strand
TTCTTCGGCCTGATGCTCCCCTTACCCTACCCGAATCATTCGGAGCGAAGCTCCGAGGGGTCCGGGGACGAGTCCCCGGCGGGGTCCAGGGGCAGAGCCCCTGGAGGCCTGTTTGGTTCCGGCTCGTCCGGGTTAGGGACATGCGCGACCCGACGAAAGCGCTCTTGTATCCTTTCGCAGCGCATGCGTTTCCGCGTATCCGACTCGGGATACACGCAACCGGTAGTGTACTGGCGATCGACAGTTTCAGCGATCCTGGTGTCAGCATTGCTCTGACTGGCGAAATGGTGCTCGACAATGGCCAGCGCCATACCATCGCCTGTGGTGTTGCCAATTTCGGCTACAGCGGCGATACCAGCGTCGGGCTGAAAGTGACGGGGGGTGTACGTGAGTTTGCCGGTGAGCGCTATTGGCTGGCGACTGTGGGTATGACCATCAAACTGCCCGCCATCGGTGGCATTGTTGGAATACCCGCGATCTTTTGCCGGGATGAAGCCGACAAAAGCGAGAATGATGACGGTACCGACTCGAGCGATGCGACGTAGCCGCTTTTCTCGACGTATCCTGCTCGTTATTGCTCTCGCCGTGGCAGCTGTCGGGTGCGACAAGAGCGAGTTCATAGAACACGACGACCAGGCGTTACGAGAACACCAGGAGTGCATCGATCGCAAGCCGGTCAAGGCGCCCAGCGGCTGGTATCGGAATCAAAACATCACGCTCGATTACCGTCGCCTGGTTCCCGAACCCGACCCGCGTCGGGGCGTCGACATGACCTACGTGGCCAGGACGTACAATAAGCCGGAACGCCTCGAGCAATTGTATTACGACGCCACGCATGGCAATCAACGGGCGGCGTTGTTCGTGTGTCTGGGTGAAGCCTCCACCCGTAGCTTTGGGCGTGACGCCGCACGGTATCTCGCGAGCCCTGCATGTGTCGCGGGAGGTCATTGTCTTGTAGAACTGCAAAAGCTCAAATTTTCGGCGCAGACGGGCTCGGGGAATCGACTGCGGCATACGTTTACAACAGCGTTCCAGAAGCAAGCGAGGATAGAACAGGTTCACCAGGACTTGGTCGTCAACGTGTTGGCGTTGTTCGCGGTTGGGACTGACATGCAGTGAGCGGAATGAAGAACTCGCAGCCCGGTTTCTCGACCGGTTTTTGCCCGACCGAGAAGACGTTGCTGACGAGTACCCCTTCCCGGAGTTGAGCGACAGTCCTGAGCGCACTTTTTCGGATGCCGCATCATTGATACGCCACTTGGAGAGTAAACGAGACCACGGATACGCGTTGTATTGGGATCGCAAAAACTCTGGCGATCCCCAGCAGGCGATGCTCGTGTTCACTGAGGACGGCGGGATGATTGCGGGCGTAGCATCGACAAACCCTGAGCCGCAGCGCCTCCTGCGAGATGTCGCAGATGTAGTTGACGGAAAATTCGGTCTCGTCGTCCTGGAAGAGCGCCCACCGGACACTCTCGAAGAGTTTGTTGCTATGTGCAAGGGAGCTGAGGGAATCCGGCTCGTGGATGGGCAAATCTGTAGCTGATGTAGTATGGTTCGCTGGGCATGAAAAAGCGCTCCAGGATTCCGCAAGTGCGCGACTTGACCAATGTCCAGACGGTTTATACCGCGCGTCTGCGGACACTGCGGGTCAGGCTGCGGACTGCATTGGCGGCCTCGCCGGATGTTGAACTTCTCACCATCAGTCAACCCGCTGATCTGACGCAAGTTCTAGATGTCGTTTTTTCGACGCTCGATGATGACCAGGAGCACTTCATCATCCTGATCTTGAACGCCGCTTCGGAACTGATTGGCTACAAAGTAATCGCCTCGGGAGCGCAGGACCACGTCCATGTCGATCCCAAGCAGGTGTTCCGCAACGCGCTTCTGCTCGGAGCGAATAGCATCATACTTGCCCACAATCACCCAAGCGGCCAGGCGATACCATCGGCGAAGGACATCGCGTTGACCGGGCAGCTTCGCATTGCGGGCGAACTGCTCCACTTATCGGTCCTCGATCACCTAATCTACACGAAGAAAAAGCAAATCTCTGTGCGAGATTACATGCCCGCCGTGTTCGGCGATGGCGCTCCCGCCACCGAAGACGAGACTAACAGCGAATGAATCTGTATACGGCCCGAGGCAGGGGCTCACATCGCTGAATAGGATAAAATTACAGTCGCCGCCCGCCAAATAGCAGGGCTGGATTCACGAATCTCATGCTCGGAGCGGCGTTGAGGCCCGGCCGTTTTCGCAAATAGAACGCGAAATCGGGCGCTCTAATTAGGTTATTTGGGGTTGCGAGCGATGAGATCGTTGTCTGGCCAATGATGCACTGCATGGTTTTATCGTTTATTCTCCGTCCACGCAGCTTGAGCGGGCATTTGCGAAATGGTTTGGCGAATGATTTGGCAAATGGGTCTCGTGCTCGTGTGGTTATGTGCGGCAGTCCGGGAGCCGCACTTTCTGCCCGGCAGTTCGAGGGTCACATTGGATGCACACCCCACGAGTGTTGATATCGCTCCGGGCTCCGGGCGCGAAAGGAGACGACCATGCTCAGCATCAACTCAGCCATCACGGACGCCGTATCATCAGATCGTCACGGCTCTGAGCAGCGCCAGCTTGACGTGAGCACAGGGAAGCCGCCACGATGAGTCGGCCGGGTAACTCGAAGCCGTGCGATGATGTTCAATCTGCTGCGCAGACGGTGAGAGGTAAGACATGCAGAAAGAAAAACTGACGCGTGTATCGGGCAACCTGGAGGACGCAGGACAAAGTGCACGATCCCAGGAGGGTTCTGACGATTCTGCGGACTCTGGCTGTGAGCAAGCCATGGGGCCGCGGTATGTAGAGCTGGTACGTGTCAGCGGCCGCAGTCAGGTGGAGCGCGAAACGCCCGAATCGCAGAGGCGCGCACTGGAGCAACTTGCCCGGCGGCACCCTGGAATCCGCGTCGCGCGGATCGAGGCACTGGCAGTGTCAGCGGCGATCCCGCTGGAGCAGACGGCGCAGGGTCGGGAGCTGCTCGCCCTCGCGGATGATGGATTCGATGAGCTGCGGCTATGGGATATCGATCGGGGCCTGGGAGCCCGTGCGGATGATCCGCGCGATCGGCTGGCGATCTTTGGCATTGCCCGGGAGGCGGATGCGGTCATCGTGGATTGCGCCGGACGCATTATCGACCCGAGTAAGG
>JAKSDA010000486.1 GCA_022360315.1 Pseudomonadota bacterium | reverse complement strand
CAACCAAGCCCACCACATCCTGCACCGCCCAATTTGTTGCTATGCTCCGCGGTACGGGGTCAACTCCGCGTCCGCCTCCCTCGACCAGCCCTTGCTGACTTTTGCGGCAAGTTCTTGGGGATCAACACATCTAGTGAGACCCGGCGCAAACGAGGTATCAGTTTGGCAAATTGCTCTGTATCTAGAACATCGCGCGTGCTGCCGTTCAGGAAACACGTCTGCAACCATAGAGATTGATGAATATAGGCGGTATCGCGACCATCGTTGTAGATTGCTTTGTTCTCGCCTGTAACGATCTCGGCAAGCACGGCGACTTCATGAGCGCGCTGAAAGATCTGATTCAGGCGCCAGAATTGATCCGGCTGATTTGTATCGAAAGCCTGGTTCGCCTCATCCTCGACTTTGCGCAGATCGTCCAAGTGCCCGGAGGAGTCGTGACAACTCTGCGCAACGGGAGCAAGGCTCAACCTGGCCCAGCGGCATCCGGCAGACCATGGCTGACTACCTCTGCACGAATCTGCTTTGTCAGGGCTACGCCTCATAGGTGAGTTTCGTGACCCAAATCCTGAAATGCTTCTGGTGCTCTGAGCCCGCCGGCTGGGTCGACGCCTCTGCTACTGCCAGCGTTGCTCGCTTCCCGGTGCTGGGACGGTGGCGGTCCAGGCCGGATCGTAAAATCCGCTGCAGCAAACCGGTCGAGCCGTGGCATCTCGCCAAGGGCTACTCGAAATCGAAGAGCCAGCCAAGGTCTAGCTCGCGTTCTGCAAACGGTTCGGCACGAATACGCTCACCTGTCCCGGCGGTGAGAATCGTCTGGTACCCATCTTCGGTCCAGGCCAGCACCGTCAACGTCTGCTTGGCCGGATCGACAAGCCAATAGTGATCGACATGGGCTCGGTGGTAGGTGTCCTGCTTGGGACCCTTGTCCCGGCCCGACGTGGAGGGCGATAGGATCTCGCAGACCCACTGTGGCCAAGTGCGAACGCGAGCTTCCAGCGGTCGCCTCGGCAGCACCTCGATTTTCCATCCCACCAGATCGGGTAGATACCGCTGTGCATCAGGATCGGAAAAAAGTTCGACCTCTATCTCGGTACCCGTCCACCAACCCCCAGGCGTGTTCCGCCTGCCGCTGAATGGCGCGAGAAAGATACTCAGCTGTTGCTGGAGAAAACCGTGTACGCCGCTCGGCACTGCTTTGCGCACGAGCATGCCACAGACGATTTCGTGTTGCTTGGGCAGTTCGTCGGGAAACTCGTCGCTTATTCGCGCCGCTTGAGGGCTTCCAGTCATTGTGAACCTGTGATCGTCGCCTGCGAGGACGGGCTTTTAGAAACTACCTGGCCACTCAATTCTAGCATCAATTACAGGACAACCGTCTTGTAGGAGTGGGTAACCATTTGAAAAGCATCGGTATTTATGTGTAGTACGGTACAATTAGCGTCGTCGTAGAACAGGAGAATAAGCGGCTGCTACCGCAATATGAGCGTGGCCGAGCAGCGGCTGGTGAAGAAAGGCTATCATCCAGCGAGGCCACGCGCCTCCACAGCTTGAGGACTGTATGGACTGTTGTTTAAAGCGGGCGATGACGTTGTGTTCCTTGCTCCCCCCTTTGGGGCACATCCGTTATGCGCCCAAACTCCGCCAGGCCCAACAAAGTATGTATGCGTGCCCTCGACCTCGAAGTTATAGACGGTCTGCCGCTCTTCCAGAGCGGCTATCGATACCACTTCGGCCCAGCCATCCCTGGCTGACACCTGCTCGCCGATGTCCATCTGGCCCACGGCTTGCCAGCCATCGACGCCCTGCAGGGGATGCT
>JAKSDA010000299.1 GCA_022360315.1 Pseudomonadota bacterium | reverse complement strand
TGAGATGGGCGACCTGTTTAGTGTACCGATGCAGCATCACAATCGCTGGGGCGGGTTCAAAGCCTTGCGCCAGCGCTGGGCCGAGCACGTGGCATCAACCCTGATGCGACCAGTCCTACTCATCGACGAGGCCCAGGAGATCTGGCACCGCTGGCGCCAGCAGCAGCCAGGGAACCACGGGAGCCGGCAATCGAACCCGGCCAGGCTCCGCCGAGACCACTGTGCACCAGCCCGGCGTCGCGGGCACCGGCGACGGCGCGCCCGGTGGTGGCCACAGCGACCCGAGCATAGCCCCTGGACGTCCCGGGGGCCTCCCCCCACGGCGTCAGCTACGGCAAAGAGGGCGGCGCTGAGGAAGTCCCCCTGTTTGCCGGCATCGGCCTGTTCAACACTGCCCTCGGCACATGGCTGTCCTCTTTCAAGGTCAAAGCCAGCACTAAGGCCGCCCTCGACGGCGCCTCCCTCCTCGCCACGTTGTTCACCGGTATGACCTCGTTTGTCGCGGACCTGGCGAAAAAAGCCGTGCGCGGCGGCACAAAGGCACTCGGTGCAGTGTTTCGCCGATTTAGGCGGCCCGCTTCGGCCAGGGGGGGACTCGGCCCGGCTGGAGCGGCTGATGACACGGCCGGGGTGCCTGGGGCGATGAAGCCCCAGCTTACGGCTAACTCGTGCGGACCTGCGTGCGGGTCTCAACTTCTCCGTGAGTCCGGTCTCGACGTGTTCCAATCGAATCTAACCACCGGCTTCTATCGTGGTATGACGCCCGAGACGTTGGCCGCCAACCTCAACAAATTCCAGTCTGGATGGAAGGGCTTCTATGCGTACCCGTCCGCCTCCCAGCTCTCAGGCCTAGCAGCAAAGGGGCCGTTTATAGCGCGAATCGGCGGCAATCCAGGCCATTTCGTCATCGTCGACTCCGTTTCGGCGGGAAAGGTATTCTTGCGTGATCCAGCGGGCGGGGTGTCTCGAACGATGGGGTTGTCCGACTTCGAATCGATCATCAGCGGCGTGGTGTTCAGATGAGCCGAACGAAGGTCGCTGTTCGATTTCACAGCAGGAAGATGTTGCTCACGCTCGATCTGAATACCTTATTTGAAGTGCTTCTGGACGAATTTGGCGAACATCTCGAACTGGACATAGATGCGATGACCGAGGAGGAGCGAGAGTGGGCAGAGGATCGTTCGGAGCCGATCACGCGAGTTGCGACCCGCTTTGTAGTGGAAGACCTCTCGGTCCCGGAGTCACCACGTCGTAGAGAGGATCTGGAGCAACGCATTGTTCAGCTGGGGCGCAAGTAGGACGTTGCTCATCGAAGACGTGGGATGCCCACGGCAAACATCTCGCCGGTCCAAGGAGCCATGGCTGTCCGTGCAGGACGGTGCGCGAAGGCCACCGTCGAGAACAACGGCTTCGGCGAGCTGACGCCACCTACAACGCCGGCGATCACGACGCCGTGTTCCCGCACGGCACGTATCTCATGCGCGTCCGCCACGTTGTGTGACCTGCGCAAATGCCGCCCGATTGAATCGGCCAAATAGCCCGCGCCCGGTGTAGCCTCGCTTCGCCGGGCATTCGCCTGTTCCCTGTCTGTGATTCCGTTTGTCTACCCACTGGTGCGCCACCGCCAGCGCAGGTATCTGCTGGCGATCGTGAGTTACCGCGCGAGTCGAACGCGGTTTGGCGACACGGATGGCGGGTTCTTGCGCGCCCGCGACTGCCCGGTGGTTTGTGAGAGAACATCGCTCGCCTCGTTCAGAAACGGGCAGACACTCTCGCAGCCAACTTCGGCAGTCAAGATATGATACGCGTAAAACTACATCCCCTTGCGCAGTGACCGCGATCTGCAACCGTGCATACGATGTCGAGAGCCAGAGCCATTCAAGCTGTTACGGCCCGCCCTTGCGCACATGTGCCTACACAGATCTCACCGGACTAAGCGCGAACAGCGGTTCTCGAACAACTGAACAAAGAGCAGAAATCTCGCGCATGATTCCATGTCGGCCGTTTCATGACGGCGATTGCCCCGAGTGTGAGGCGATAGAATCAACCAGCGCAGCGGTGCACCTTTTGTCACCCCAATCCCGGCTCAAAATCTGCCAATGCGACATTCAGAGCCGCACGGAAGCGCATGGGTTTCGGCAATGCAGAGCGAAATGAAGCCCCGATCGAGCGATCTGGACTCCCCTCACCACGCGATGCAGTCTCGCAAATGATTCGCTGGAGGGCGTTTTCGGCCTCTACTGCCTTCTTGAGCGCGTTTACCCGGGATTTGCGGAATGGTTTGGCAAATGATTTGGCGAATGAGTCGAATCTGCCCCCCTTGAGAGCACATTGCCCAAAAAGTGCTCTTGCTTCGTAAAGGATAGCGACTCATATTGTGATGCAGGTTTCCCGACTTCAAATCCGTTGTTCAAGTCATTGGTCGCGACCGCAGTCGCTCGTGCGCAGGCTTGACGGAACCGTTGTGGAAGCGCCACGATGGGATCCATGCGTGACCCAAGCGTGGGCGTCGTCACCCAGGAGACCATGCAGAACCAGTCCCATGCACGAAGCAAACCGACATCCCCCGGAGACTCTGCGGATTCCGGCCGGCAGCAAGCCACAGGGCGCCGCTACGTCGAGCTGATCCGGATCAGCGGTCGTGGCCAAGTCGAGCGCGAGACCCCTGAATCGCAGCGCCGATCTCTCGATAGACTGGCGCGAATGCGCCCTGGCATGCGTATCGCCCGGATCGAGGCTTTGGCCGTATCGGCTGCGATCCCCCTGGAGCAAACGGACCAGGGCCAGCAGCTACTCGAACTCGCGAGCGATGGATTCGACGAATTGCGGCTGTGGGATGTCGATCGCGGCCTTGGAGCCAGAGCGGATGATCCCCGGG
>JAKSDA010000630.1 GCA_022360315.1 Pseudomonadota bacterium | reverse complement strand
GCTGCCATAGCACCAATTGGCCGCCGCAGGGCGATCCTACCACATCTTCTTTTCCGCGCTCTCCCCCCTGGCTGTAGCTGAGACCGAAAACATCCAGCAGATCGATCACTTGGCGGTCAGGACCATGACACAGTACTGCTAGGGAGCGCCAGGGGTGAGCTGCTCTCCGGCGATGAAACCATCATTCAGCCAACGGTGTACGGTCGATGGTGCGACGTCCAGAATTTTGGCTGCCCGGACAAGACCCGCTTGCTGGAGTTCGGCCGCTTTGCGGCGCAGAATAGGCGGCGGCGTGGCGACGGGAAACCGGAAACCTTCGATTTTCTCGGCTTCACGCATATGTGCAGTCGTACGAGGAACGGTAAGTTTACGGTTCGGCAGAAAACCATGCGCAAGAAGATGCGCGCCAAGCTCGCAGCCGTGAAGCAGGAGCTAAGGCGTCGCATGCACAGAAACATCCGTGAAGTCGGCGCCTGGCTGCGCTCGGTGTTGCAAGGCCATTATCGGTACTATGCTGTGCCGCGCAACAGTGAAGCGCTCGGGACATTCGCTACCGGATCCTCCAGATGTGGAAACGCTTCCTGAGGAGACGTTCTCAGAACGGGAAAGTCAACTGGAAACGAATGAGCCTATATGTCAAACGCTGGCTACCCCACCCGCGAATCCTACACCCTTATCCGAGCCAACGCTTGCGCGTCACTACCCGAGGCAGGAGCCCAGTGCGTTAGTAGCGCTCGCTGGGATCTGTGCGAGGGGTGCTCAGTAATGAGCATTCCTACCGCGACCCAACATCTGCCGTTTTTTCGTCCCCAACATCTCCCAACATCTCACCGCGACCTTTCATTTCGTAGAGCTCGACTGAGATTGCCCGCGGCCGCAGGCTTCGCGTCTCAAGATCAGGACGACGTGCGCTGGCAGCATGACATCGGCGCGGGCTTTGTCTCGACAACGAGCAAGAGGATGCGCTGCTCATCGCGCTATGAGCCGTTTGGCTCGCTTTAAGACATCCAGCTGAGAGATATAAGAAACAAATTTTTGCCGCACTTAGAAATTAGATTGAACTTCAATGATAGTCTTGTAACTATATTGTGAACTTGGAACTTTGAACTCCTTCGTAGTCGTGGTAGTCGTGGTACGGGCTCTATTGACCCTCTGCGACCGAGAGGCGTTATATTACCAAGGCAGGCGTATAGCATGTGCTCATCTACACCGTTCACAGTGAAAAATGACTCGGTACAAGGGGAGTTTTCAAGGTGCGAGGATGGCGCGGGTGTCCCGGGACAGACTATCCATCGTCGTACAAGTGCAGCTGCATTTTCACGGGAAAGCTGTTCGACTCAAAGACGAAGCAGTGGCACGATTTTCCTCGTGGCCAAGTTGTCTGTCTCCCCCCTCCAGCTGAGTTCCTCCACCTTCAGATGAAGACTGGTGGCAAAAGTGGGGTTACAAGACTCTGATGGGCATAGCCTCTATAGGTACCTTTGTTGCGGGAGAGATGTTAAGGCATAGGATGGCGCTGATGCGCGGACAGAGAGGGCAATCTGGCGATGAAGACCCGCCCCCGGCGCCACGCCAGGGCCCGCAGGAGGATCCGTTCGACGAGATACCTCCCTTAGAGTTATGAGAGACATCACGCGCGGCTGTTGAAACAAAAGCCTTGCGGCCAGTCGTGGGCTGCCTCTAAATGTACGAGGTACGAGGCACTTTGTCTCAATCGCCCTTGAATAGAGCTGTCCGGCTCGGCCGACTACGAAGATGCGATCCTTGGCAGCGCCGCCGGGCAGCGTCAACGTGCGTCGTCACGAAATCCAGGATCGACCGGTCTTCCTCGATTCTCCGCACCAACGTTTCCACGTCGCTGAGATCCTGCACCCCAAATAGACGACACAACGCCTCGCGAACGAGCTTGCTGCGCGACAACGCCCAACGCCCGGCCGTCTGGATGCACATGAATGGTGGGAAGAGGTTACGCGACAGGCCGGTGGCCTATATTGCAAAAAGGCTCCAAAGCGCTTGAAATACTGATGTCAATAATGGAGAAGTTCTACGATGTCACTACTACTTGATGCACGGAGAGTCATTGGCAATGAGTCCTACAGTGAACGGTTTTTGACATTTCTAGGTCATACCAACCAGAAAATCATCACATCACGATTGATTGAGATATTACTTTCCGCACTCAATGCCTATACGGGCTTATTGGATAAAAACATTGTTTCGATGTTGGATTTTGGCTGTGGGGAAGGAACGTTGGCAAAGCAGCTGATTCGCTTATTACGTCAGCTTCACCGAAAGGGAATTCACTATACCGGTTTGGATCATCAACATGGATTTGTCATTGCAATAAAAGAGTCTCTTTCCTCCTTAGAGGATCCTCTTTTAAAGGTGGATGCGTATCAAGCCAATCTTTTCAGCAATCAGCCTCTTCACGCCAGCCGTGTGGATATTGTGGTGGCATCACATATGCTGTACTACTGCTATGATCCCAACGATCTAGACATCTCGCATCACAAAGCACGTGCTTTTATGAAGACTGTATTTGATAGCCTGTTGCATAACAGTATTGCCATTATGATCCATGAATCGTGCGAGTCAGATGTTCGTGAATTGGGTACGCGCTTTGGATCAATGATCATGCCCGACCCACCGGGAATCATTGATGATATCTGTCAGGAAGGACAAGTGGTGCGCGTTGCGATTCCATTTCAATCCCTTTTACGTTTTCCTGAATTATCAGACACAAAATGGAAGGCTCTTGAGTCAACAGAGACATTATACCAGGCATGTTTCGTCTCTGAAATGCGAACAACGGTTCACTTGTTGGGGTTTATCGTACAACAAAATTTAATGGCATCTGAAAATAGCACGTTAAGGCAATTCGTGCAGGCCACACGAGAAAAGCTGGAGGCGTCTGATGAGCATTCCCTTACCATTCATTCTAATATGCAGATTCTTATTTCTCCGGAGCATGACCCTATCTTTGTCGATGGAATCATGCGTGCTGCCGATCAAGTAAGAGAGCAAGTCCCCTCTATTGTTCATGGCTGTCATCAATACTCTATGGCACGATAGTCTGTTTAACAGGGGGCTGGATGGGGTGCTTGCAAAGCGGGTTTTGAGATGTTCGCCCGACCAAGATGAACGGACCTTAATCAAGCAGCTGCCTCATCGCTGGGCCTGCTGTAGCGAGATCACATGTTAGACGTTTTGGTTTGTAATCTCCTGACGGGGAAAGCCTTTAGAAGAATTCATGCGGCTCAGGCAGAGGGTATTTAATGAACAGCAGCGATTCGAGATGCCGAGTTGGCGTGGCATGGAACACGACGAGTACGACAACCTTGCGGCGACCTATCTCGTAGCTATCGCGAATGGCAGAGTTGTAGGGGGTCTCCGGTCTCGTCCGACTGAATATCCCGGCTACAAAGGTTCGATGATTGCAGACAAGTTTCGTTACCTTGTCGCTGGAGACATGCCGTCTGGACCAACTATCCATGAGGGTACTTGGTTTGCTGTAGAGCACAACCTCACTAATGGATGCCGAAACTCTGTCAAAGACGTGTTGGTACTCGGACACCTGGAGTTTTCACTCCTGATCAGCGTCACACAGATTATTGGTATCGTGCCAGTGGCCATTTGGCGTAGCCTGTTTGTATCTCGCGGATGGCCGGTTACGATTCTAGGCGGCCAGCCCTTGCCGCCGATGAAAATTTTGAGCGTTATCGAGGGGTTAGGGGTGTCATCACCTTAAAATGTGCACTCTTTTCAACTTGGCGCCCATGTAGGCGAGTACAGGCCCGTGGGACGGTGTCGACATTTCAACTTGGCGCTGACGTAGGCGAGTGCCGCCAAGTCTTAAATGAATGCACGTGACGCCGAATGCGCTGGACAGCTGTGCCATCCTATTGTCTACCGACCTTCACAAACACTGCAGACATGAGGACACGAGCTGCCCGCCGGCTCCGCGGTCGGCGACTACCGGGTCCTCGCGACAACACCTGGAACGTTCGTGGCTCCACGGGCCCACGCCCACGACATGTATGCGCCCGAGGTCAGCGGAAACGCCGCGATGGACCGGGTGATCGTGTACTACGCCACTTCGTTCTGTCCTGGATGCTTGCTCGAGTAGGCGGCGCTGGATGACAGCGTTCCGTGGATCCACGCACGTGGCTGCGTAAGGGCACGGCGCTTCGTCGTCGCGCCTGGCGTCGGTAGGGAGTTGTCCGCGATCTCCGCTGGCAACTGTTATCGCCGGCTCGACGAAGTTCGTGGCATGCTGCGCCCCCCGAACCAGCGAGCTGGTCGTTTCACGCGGCCGCGCTGTGGAGAAAGAACCGATGAGCAAGAACCTATCTCTCTGCATTGCACCTGGGGCCGCCGAGCTCCGCGTGGTGTTTCGTTCAATCGTCGTGTGGCGCAGCGTATGCGCCGTTGTCGCGCTGCTGATGGGGGTGCCGCACGCCCATGCGCAGTGGAAATTCGTCAGCTCTCCCGACATGTTCAACTCGGATATCGGAGATCTCTCGGGCGGGGCCGACCTCGACATCGCGGCCCTGTACGACGCGGACTACGTCGCCAACCTGAAGCAGGCGTCGGGGTGGGTGCCCGGCGGCAAGAACAGCCTTACGGTGGCGATGGCGCGTACCTACAACGAGCTGCTGTCGGAGATGTACGCCAGAGCTGGCGGCGATCCAAAAGCGTTCCTGGTCGCGGGCGACCTGCTCAACGGGCGCTGGCCGCAAAACGGCCGCGGTCTGCAAGAGATGTTCGGCGGGGCCAATACCGCGGACGCGATTCACAACGCCGCAGATGTGTACTACGGCTGGTACCTCGAGCTGTTGCGGCAGAACGGGTTCGACACAGTGCTCGCCGCCATCGGCGACCACGACATCGGCGACAACAGCTGGAAGGTGCGGTCAAACAAGGCCGACCAGGTCGACACCATGAAACGAGCATTCGGCCGAATGATGGTCGACCCGCTGGCGCTGCCGGCGACGTGGAACGGCATTAGCTCGACGGCGCCGCAGGTTTCCGCGCGCAGCGAGTACGACGAGGGATCGTACCTCAAGCAGATCAACAACGTGTTGTTCGTGACCTTGGACGTGTTCAGGTTCGAGGATCCGGACGTTCGCCTGCACCTGGCGCACGGTGCCGTGACGGCTGAGGTCATTGGCACGGTGGGCGACGTCAACACGCACCTGGGCTGGCTGGACGCGGCGCTCGACGCCGCCGCCGACGATCCCACGGTCGACCACGTGATCGTTCAGGGCCACACCCCGGTGCTGTCCGGGGTTCGAAAGATCCGGTCGAGCGGAATGATGATGGATGACCGCGACGACTCCGCGTTGTGGCGAGTCCTGCAGGACCATAGTCACGGCCGCGGCGGCAAAGTCCGCATGTACTTCGGAGGCGAAGTGCACGCGACCACTGCGACCAAAGACGTGGAAAGCGATATCGTTCAGCTGGTTCACGGCAGCCCTCCGCTGGGCTCGGGCACCGGCAGCTACGCCGTGTTTCGCGTCGACCGCGACGTCATCACCATCGAGCACTACGAGGTGGACCTGCAGGGCGACGGCGGGCGCTACTGGCAGGTCAGCGAGGGGTTCAAGGTGGGAACCGGCGGCATGTCGCCCGGCGTGCTCACGGGAACCCTGACCATCGATACCTCGGGACGCCAGACCGCGTACAAAGCGGCGGGTGTGCTGAGCTTCGTGCGCAACAAAGGCCTGATGCTCCATTTCGGATTCGACGATATGAACGGCAGCGCGTTCTCGAACACCGGCTCCCTGGGCAACGTGCTCTACCAGGGCAACGTCACCGGCACGCCCACAGCCGAGCAGGGAATCGTCGGCGATGCTCTCGGTTTCGACGGCGTCGATGACAACGTCCGAGTAGCCGGACAATCGCCGTACATCGAAGGCGAGCAACGCTCGATCACGGCGTGGGTCAACGCGGAGGTGGGCGCGCGCACTGACTTCCGCACGATCATGGGCATGGGCAAGGACGTGGGCGCTCAGCACCGCTTCAATCTGCAGCTCGAAAAGGACACCGGCCTCTTGCGACTCAACATCGACAACGGCGTCAGTGTGTACGCCGACGGTGCGCCGGAGCTCGACGATGGGCAGTGGCACCACGTCGCGGTCATCCTGTCCCGGCCGCGCGGCAACCGGCTCGGCGACGTCGTGTTCTACATCGACGGCGTTGCCTACGACCCCGTCTCGCCCAGGGGGCTCGACACGGCCATCTTCACTCACGGCGGGACCGGCACTCAGGTCACGATCGGTGCGACGCGGCAGGGCTGGGGGTTCTGGTGGGGTGCCCTGGACGAGGTCGCGCTGTGGGGAAGGGGACTCGCCGGCGCTGAGGTCAACGCGATGATGAATGCCAGCCTGTGGGAGGCGCTGCGCTACGATACGGTGGCGATGGAGTCGCTGTTCGACCTGCACGACGCAGCCGCGGGCACGATCCGTATCGGAGACCGCACCTGGGGGTTCACGCCTGCCCTCGACGACGTGCCCGGCGGTGTGTTCGACCTGTGCAACGGGCAGGTCGGGGTGCAGATTGACGCGTCGGGGTCGGGCATCATGTCACTGCTGCCAGGCGACGCCAACATCGACGGCGATGTCAATATTGATGACCTCGCGATCGTGCTCAGGAATTGGCGGACGGCGTCCGACTGGGAGCGCGGAGACTTCAACGGCGACGGCGTCACCGACGGCCGCGACCTGTCGCTCGCGCTCTGCAGCTGGGGACGCGGCAGGTGCATCTCTGCCGGCTTCGCCCGGTAGCGCCTGGCTCGCCTCTGGGTCAACCGGGCTCAACTGGCGACCGACGCCGGCGCTGTCGCCATTCGACCGCGGTCGCGGTTCCGTCCGTCCCAGCTGCATTTCGAAGAACTCGCGCACTCGCGCGGGCGGAACGAACGCGATGTACGTGAGCAAGAACGCGTGCATGACGAGGTGCATGAGGGCGCGGGGAATGTGGTGGCCCGCCCTCACCGCGATGAGGTTCGACGTTGTCTCCTACGCCCAGCTGGGACTCGGTCTGGCCGAGCCGCCCGAGGGCAACTACCGCGCGGCCAGCCGCCACCTGGAGCGCGCGGCAGCGCCGCTCGACAAACTTCGAGCGGTCAATGAGGACGTCGAGATGCGCCAGCGCCTCGCTTGGGCGCAGGTGACCCTCGCCCGGTCGCCAGGCCCTTTGATCAAGTTCGCAGTGCCGGTGGGGCCCGAGGTTCCGGTTTTCGATGAGCGCTCTGCTCGGCGCGGTGATGAGTTCGGCGGATTCGGGCTGCGACGCTAACCAAAATGGACCCACTTCTGCTCAGCAAAATGGAGCCGGGGGGAGAGTCAGTTTTGAGCAGATTTTGGGGTTTGGGTGCAGAGGCAGCGACCAGTTGCCAGCCATCTCATTGGTGGTCTCATTGGGG
>JAKSDA010000359.1 GCA_022360315.1 Pseudomonadota bacterium | reverse complement strand
CTCCGCTCGGCGTCCCGAGGCGCCGCCAAAGCCCCAAGCCGCAACGCTCGCGAGAATTGACCCGGGTCTGCTCACCAAAAACTGACCCACCCGACAGGGAGCGTAGCAGCGCCGCTGGGGAGGTCAACGGCAGGCCAGCTGCGCTGGTCTCCTGCGGCGACCCTTGACCTCCCCAGACTTGGCCTGCCAAATTTTACGATCTGCGATGGAGTTCCCACGTTTCCATCACAAAGCGTGATCGCGGGACGCGGTTTTCCCATCGATTTGCCTGACTTCGCTCATGGGGGCCGAACCCCGTGTCTCTGATCTTGAGAGGCACGGAGCGTATCGAGTCGCTGTCGAAAGAAATCGAAAACTACAAGAGCAGCTCGATCCCTTCGACGACGTTGACCCAGAGGACGAAGAGGCAATGGCAATCCAGGAAAAACTATGGTCCTTGGAGAGCGATCTGTACCAGCTTCAAGAGAGCTGGCGCCTGTCTTGAGCCTTGAGGGAGCCGAGAACAACGTTGAGATCGTATCGAACGAGGCTTCGAATTTGGATGCACGGAACCTGACCGCCTCGGGTCAATCTCTGAACAGTGGAGGCCGAGACGGCGAGGTGCCTGGCCAGTTGCTCCGCGGTCGACAATGAGTCGTTCTGTTGGTTGCTATCCATCATTGAGTACATCGAGAAGGTCGGCATAAAGCGCACATTCATACAAAACGAAACCGATAACCTCGCCATTGAAATGGAAACCGGGTATGAGAGCTGGCTGTCTGAGCCAGCTCTATTCAGCAGATAGCTCATGGCGTCGGACGTACTCGAGAAACCGGAGGGTTTGGTGGGATTCTGATGGGTTTGGAACTGTTTTTGCCGGGTTAGTCGTCCTCTTGAGCGGCAACGGCCAGTGCAGTACCAAGGAGCCCGGCAATGGCAGCACCAGCAAGCGCCGACTTCCATGATTTTCCGATCAACCCGCCCACTGCAGCTCCCAGGGCCGCACTCCCTCCAATGAAGACACTCGGGGCATCCTGCCGGAGATGTTCGATGAGATTCACGTCGGGGTGAACTTCATCGAGGTGGGCCTCGTAGTGGTCTTCGAAGTCCTTGACATGAAGGCCGGACCCGTCTTCGAAGGCATATCGATAGTCAGCGACCTGGCCTTCCGGCATCCCGGAACTGGTGCTCAAACCCGCTGATAGCGGATGAGGCAGGAAGCCCTTCTCCAGCCGTAAGCGAGTCCTCCACGGATAATCGGCCAGAATTGTAGCTACGTCGGTCCAGCTGCTTGGAGTGATCATTCGTTCTCCTCCTTCAATACTTCCATGACAAGGTCGGCGAGATTCGGGCCGTTGTTGGGCGAGGGGACCGTCCTGCTGGTCTGGAGCGAATCTCTTCGCTGAATTTTTTCTGGCAACCGCTCTACCCGTTTCCAAATGGCCGAGTCCGATACCTCACCGAGATGTCCGGGGTGACGGGCACGGAGCTGCCTCACCGAGAGCCGTTCTTCGCCGAATTCATCGGCGGTCTCGTTGAGAAGCAGAATGGCGTCCGTGGGATGCAGTTGCTCGGAGACTTGTAAAATGTTTCGGCGGCGCTCCAGCGTTTCTGTCATCTCCTTCTTCAGGACTGCCAGCTCGGCTTTGAGAGCCTGGAGGTGGCCATCGAGGCCGACCAGGCCGAGCATCTGCAGCAGTCCCATCGGGTCATCCAGGTCGAGGAGTGCATCGCCATATGCTGGAGCTGATTCGGCGATGGCCAGCTCTCGTTCGGCAATGGTCTCGACGTCTCGACCTCGACCACCCAAAGCCTCGATCTGGACCCCCGAGGCGAGCAGCTCGAATCGCTGGATGATGCAGAGGGCTTCGAAGAGGAAGAATCGCCCCAGTGCTCGACTCATCGGATTCGTACCTCGAAGAGCCAAGGTCGTGGTGGTCCGACGCAAGGTGAGCGCTTCCGATGGAGACATTCTCACGATCCGCCGAGCCCAGGGAAGCAGCTCGCCTGGAACTTCCAGAGTGAGCAAGTCTTCCATGAAGCCGTGGACCTTGCTCGCGTATGGGGCGGTTTCGGGATCGTTCACAGCATCGGCCAGGTCTCGACCCTGGGAATCGAGCATCACCAGTTCGGCTGCCAGAGGAAGTGCCCCTTTGACCAGTTCTTGGATGCCTGCCTTTAAAACCTCCTGGCCTCCGACGACCTCGGCAAGGCCGGTGGTCTCCATGAAGCCGAGGAAGCCGGTGACAAGTTGCCCGGTATCGGGCTCTTCGATGGGGATGAGCTGTTCCATGGATAACAAATAACAAGGCCGCACCCCGATCCTGACCGTGCCTCATCAAAAATTCGAAAAAATTGTAAGTACCCATAACCACTTGCTTCTGGGCACCGTTCTGGTCCTGAGTTGTGGACCCGGTTCGATGGACGGCTCGGACACCGACGGCAAGGCGAAGCTGATACTCGATGGTCGATCGGTCACCGCCATTGGTCAGAGTCTTGGCGATTTTCTCGAGATGGTTGCTGGTGGGCAACGAGTGACCGCTCCGCCCTAGAGACCGCTCAGGACCCACCTAGAGACCGCTCAGGACCCAGATGAGTTGGGAAACGATACCGACCCCAAATAGCCGAAAAACCCTCTGGGGGAACAAAACCGAGCGTATCGTTTCTCAGGGCCAAGTATGGCGATTACGTATTTGATTTTGTTACGAAAAAGTGGAGGCGCCGGGAGTCGAACCCGGGTCCGGAGGTGCTTCCGGCCGAGCATCTACGTGTGTAGCCGGCAATTTAAAAGTCGCTGTGGAAGGCGGCTGTCGGCGGCCTCCGGCCACAGCTAGTCGATCCTGAATCTCATCCACAAATCGATCGACGTTACTTGCAGACCAGCCTGATTGATGGCGGCGGTCCTCGAGCTACAGGCGGAAGCTCAAGGGCGCCGTGACCGCGTTACTACGCAGCCAGGGCAACAGCGTTATCGTTCGCAGTTGCAAGTTTGCCCGTTTTTACGTGGCCACGGGCTCCACGACACGCAGCTCGAACATCGTCATCCCCGTCGAAACCGTATCGCCCCCTTGTCAAAGAACACGGCCAAAGCCTCCCTCACTATGGTGTCCCCGGTCGCTCCGGTCAAGAGGCCGGTCGCACGTCCCGGCAAGGAATGCCAGGGGACTTCTTTCCGAGCCGAGCGGCCGGGCGCCCGGCTATTCGATCATCGGCAGGACATGCCGAATGTGCTACACCATGACTACACCAGCCGAGACACAGACGAAACTTCCCGTACGTTCCGGCGATCCAATCAATCCTCCTCGACGTATCGTTACTCGGGCGATGCCTGCTACCAAGTACGCCAGAACACTCCCTGCAAGACCCAAACTATGATCGAGAGGCCAGACGAGCACAGCCCAGGCTGAAAGATGACGGCGAATCAGCATCTCGGCGAGCGCGTTTATGAACTCGCCAGCGGTACACTGAGGGACCAGGAACGGACCCTTGTAGAAGACCATGTCGTCGAATGTCCCCAGTGTGCCGAAGAATTGCGCGAAACCCGCGCCGCGCTGACTCTCCTGGCACTCGAACTGACACCAATTGCACCCCGTCCGGGCACCCTCGACACGATACGCGCATCGATCAACCGCGATCAGGCACAGCCGGGCGATCGCTTCGACGAGTTTGCTGACTCGGTGGCCGAACTCTACGGAGTCACACCTGCACGAGCGCGGGAACTCCTCCGCTACCTCGATGAGGCGTCGCGCTGGTCTCCGGGACCCGCCAAGGGCTCGGAGATGATGCTCGTACAACCGGGACCGGCGTACGCCGGACACTTCACCATGTTCATCCGGGTCCGTGCCGGGACCGTGTTTCCCTGGCACGAACACCAGGGCGACGAACACTTTGTCGTTCTCCAAGGCAGCTGCACGGAACCCGATGGAACCGTGTTCCGACCGGGTTCGGTCGCACATCACTCGACAGGCACAGCCCACGACTTCACGGTGTTGCCCGATGGACCGGACTTCATCTTTGCCGTGCGCATCGCGGGCGGAATCCGCGTGGTGCCCAGGCCCACGAGCCCGAAGTGAGCATGGCGATGTGCGCCTCCCGCGCTTTTCACACCCGCCGACCGCGCAGTATGTAGGCTTGAATTTCGCCCCGGTATTTGACGTTGAGAGTACGGGGTGGGCCGAATTCGTAGCGGTCGTGGAGCCGCTTGTAAACGTCACTGGATACCTGTATTTCGCGGGGCAGGCCGTAGGATTCAATGCGGCTGGCAATGTTCACTGTATCGCCCCAAACGTCGTAGCTGAACTTGGTCGTGCCGATCACGCCGGCCACCACCGGCCCAGTGTGGATACCCATGCGCACGCAGATGGGCTTTCCACACGCCTCGGGCAGTTCCCCCATGCGTTGGCGAATTTCCAGAGCCAAGTCGGCCATGGCAGCGACGTGGTCCTCGCGAGGGACGGTGAGATTGCTGACCGCCATGTACGCGTCCCCGATGGTCTTGATCTTCTCGATACCCCGGCGTTCGGCGATTTCGTCAAACAACGAGAACATCTGGTTGAGTACCGCGATCAACTCTGCGGCCGAAATCCGACCCGAAAGCTGGGTGAAATCCACCACGTCGGCAAAGAAAATGGTCACCGCAGGATGCTGCGCCGCGATCGCGCTGGGCTGCTCCTTGAGCCGGAGAGCGATCGACATCGGCAGGATATTCAACAGCAGACGCTCGGACTTCTCCCGCTCCTGTTCGAGCGCGGCGTAGGACTCGCGCAACTCCTGCTCCTTGTCCTGGACCAGGCGAAACGAGCGGGCCAGGGTCTCGTTGGTCGATTCCCAGAATTCGCGCATACGGTTGAGTTCGAGCTGTAGCGCGCGATAGCGCCAGAACACTCTGTGTAGCTGAACGCCCGAGAGCATCCGGTCTTCGCTGAGATCGGGCTTGTACAGAAAAGCCTCGGCGTCGATCGGCTCGGGAGCCGTGGTTGTGCGCGGCACCCGACTGGCAAACCGTATGTGGTAGCGCAGCGGATCCTCGGAATTGTCGATTTCGATATAGGAGAGATCTCCGGCCAGGCGGAGTCCGCCCAGCAAGATGCCGCGCTCCATGTCCTTGTCGAAAGGCGTCGAGCTGAAAACCGCTGCCGTGCCGGCCAACTCGTCGAGATCCTGTAGGACGAACTCGCCGACTTTGTCGCGCGGGCCCCTGACCACACTGCTATAGCCCTGCGAGCTGGCCTGATAGCGCAAAAAATCGACGCCGCGTTTCACGATCTCATGGCCGGGACCGTGCTCGTACCAGGCTCGCATCATCTCAACGCCGATCTGCTCGATGATCGGCGAGGGTCGGTCATAGCGCGCTGCCACCATGCCAATGAGCTGGCTGAGCTGGTTGATCGGGCACCAATCGTCCGGCTTCACCCCCTCGACCAGGCGCCGCATATCCTCATCGAGGTAGAAACTCAGGTTGACACAGGCCTGATGAAAGTTGAGCAGCAGCGTGCTGCTCATCATCACGTCACGGTCATCGGACTTCCTTTCACGGTTCTCTGCCATGCCCGCGCTCAGAAAACTGAAGCCTCGCCCACAGCGGCGAGTAGACCGCGCACGACGTCCACTGGATCGAGTACCGGCGACTCGTGCCCGCTGCGGATCCGGATCAATTCGAGGTGGGGACAATTGGCCCGCGCCATGGCCTCCCATGTGCCCGGTGGCAGCGATGTGTCGGCCTCGCCGATGATCACGGTTCGCGGCACGTCGAGCGCCGCAAACGGCTCGAGCGAGATCCGGTGGGTAAACAGCGCCAGCGGCTGTGGCACCAGGGACTGGAGCACAGCATCCTGCTGGGCAGGGCTCGCTCCGGCCATGAGCACGTTACGGACAAACGGCGGCATGACCGGAACGCAGTTGTCGGGCGAATCGGCTGCAGCCAGAGACATGCGCTCGGCAGCCTCGGGCGGTACCAGGTCGAGCTGACACTGTCCGTCGCCGAGGAGAAACGCCGACAAAAACACCAGATGCTCGAGCCGATCCGCTACCCGCGGTGCGGCGGCCTGCATGATGATACCCGCACTGGAATGACCGACCAGCACGACCGGCCCGGGCTGACGCACGACCACCTCGACCAGGGCATCTTCATAATGAGCAAACGCAAACCCCGCGCGATCATCGTCGGGACCATGGCCGGGCAACGTCGGGGCCTCGACCCGATGTCCTGCTTGCTCGAGAGACCCGCGTACCTCATCCCAAACCCATCCGCCGTGCCATGCACCGTGGAGTAATACAAAATTCTTCATCCGAGACCACCCTGGCCGGGATGCATTCGAAGGCACCCTGACCATAGTCTCCGATCAATGAGGCCGGCGCGGCAAGAGTACAACCGCCGTCATTCGTTGTGTTTTGCACCGAGCGCCCACAGGGCACGGAACCAGGATGGCGCCGCACTCAGTTCGCTGGGCAAATACACTCGACTCAGCTCCTCGGTGCGCTTGACCTTGGCGTCGTCAAAGCCGAGTTTTCGGGCAATGGCTCGCACCTCTACTCGCTCGGCCTCGACGTACTCACCATCGAGCATGGCCAGAAGTACGGTATCCCGCAGGATGGCCTCCCGGGTGTGCTCCGACAACTCACCTGCTCTGGCCAGTACCTCATCCAGCGATCCGACATCCCATATCTGGGCCGAGGAAATATCGAAAAACCGCGCCTGCCGCTCGATAAACGGCCGCTCTTTTTCGTGAATGATATGGTCAGCTCGGGCGATCGCGACCAGAGCGGCCAGATAGACCCCGGCGTCGAGCGATCGAGGACGGTCCAGAGCCCTGGGCAGTTGCCCGGACCGCGGCGCAGCCCGGGGTAGATCCAATAGCGGCAGCGACATGGCGTCGTCGGGCACTACACATAAAACAGCAACAATCGTCTCACCGTGATAGTCGAGCCCGATATAGCCGTCGCGCTGAGATAGCTGGATAATGCCGTCGGCAAACTGCTCGTCCAGATATGGGACGTTGTGGGGGCGAAAGCCGGTGGTGCGCAGGCGGCGCAGCCACGAGCTGGCTGTCTCGTGTCGCTCGGTTCGTTCCTCTTCGGGCATACCGAGGATATCGCGCACTTCGCGGCCAAAAAAACAGACTTTGAGCGCATCCTTGTCGTGTTGCTCGACGGGCATCTTGTCGATCACTTCGAACGTGAGGCCAAAATGGTTCCAGCAGTTGTGGTAGCGCCGGGTCAGATCTGGTTCGAGATGGTCGACATGGGGCTCGGCCAAAACCAGCACGGCCGGATCGAGAGACCGCAAGAGACCCATCACAGGGGTACGCACATCGTGCCCGTCGATATCGCGGATGTGATGCAAGGCGAACGACGCATTGACCACCGGCTTCGATCCGATCTCGCGCAAGAGATGCCGCGACTCCGTCGAGAGGCATTCGATCTCGCTGCGGATCGGGCAAAAAATCAGGTCGAAGCCATTGCGTCTGGCCGCCTCTTCGAGATTGCGACCGGCCATTTCGAGGCTGAGCCCGGCCGGCTCGATACCGACCACGGTGATGGTCTTGGGCCTGTCCGGGCGCTCGGCCAGAATGTCGAGAAGTGCCACCATCTGCCGACCGGTCCCGATACCGATATCGATGAGCGTGACCTCGTCGCGACCCTGGCAGAATTGGGCGAGGATGTGATTGCTGATATCGCCCGACCGAGAGACCAGAGGCATGTGTCGGGCCAATAGGTTGAACAGCTCGATCTGTGGAATATCGAAATCAGACAGGTAGAGATTGGTCTCTTCGGCGATCTTGGGAGAGAGCCGCCGCGCCAGCGCCGCACCGAAGACAAAATGCTTGATCGCGTCCGGCGACTGCTGGGTTTCGTGTTCTCTGAGCACGCGCTTGAGTGTTTTATGGGCGGTTTTGAGATCATCGACAGCAATGCGCTCGACGACGTAGTCGAGCGACTCGTTTGGGTGCTGAGCGACCATTTAATCATCCTCCTTCATCGAACAAACCGGACTCCGGCAGCATGGCAGCATTCCCCGCCGGAGTATCGATCTACCTGCACAATCTGAACCAGTGATGACGTGTTCTATCCGAATGTACGCTTTCCTCACACTTATAACGTAACAAAGCTATCTCAAGGGCCATTCCTTGCCCGGCGTTTTTACCCCTGCTGCTAGTAGGACCATAGCAGGCGACCAGCAATCGGGCCATTACAGGTTATTACAGCCCATGGCACCCGTCGCGACTCGATTCTCTTGAATCCGCATGATCCATCCGCATGAACATCACTGGCGTCCCTGAACAGGCGCTGATCGGGAATCGGCCGCGCGCAGGTCTGGCAAGGAATTTGGCCAGGCTCGAGCTCACCGATCCGACAGCAGCGCAACACTTGCCATTGCCGGTTATCCTTTCGATGCCACCGCTCGGTGGATCGCCACCTTCAAGGCCAAAAAAACGGTTTAGTTTCGTCAACGCGTTGATGCTCTGCGCACCGATCTGTTACGTCGACCAGCTGGTCATATTCGGACCACGTCCCCGGCTGCAAGGCGTCCTGTCTGGCCCGGGTGGCCACGATATGGTAAGAAATTGCGGGAAACCACGCTGGCGGCGGGCAGATGGCGTTCAGTGGCGTGGATTTGTCGCCGGTGAGAACCATGTAGCGCTGAGTGCCGTCGATTTGCCGCCGGCGAGAAACGAATCGCAGTGAGCGCCGCCAATATGCCGCCGGCGAGAAAAACTCACCGCTGAGTGTTAGTTTTTTGTGCCAGCTGCCAAAAAAATCGCGCTGAGTGTTAGCTTTTTGTGCCGGCTGCCAAAAAAATCGCATTGAGAGCCGCGAATGTGCCGCCGGCGGGAACATTGCTGCGCTGAGTGCCACCATGTCGGCAGGCCGTCGGGTCGTGAAGCGATTCATCAACGAGAGCAAGGCGGCCGCGCGGATCGAATACCAGGGCGTTGTGCGAGTCATGCTTGTCCTGTGATTGCGGGCGAGCGGACTCGTGATGCAGTCGTAGGGGTGACGGCACAAGGGTCCTCGGCGACAGTGGCTGTTGACGCGCAGCACTTCCCGTCGCTGCAATGGCGCATGAGTCGAGGTACCTGGTCAAATGCAACTGTGGTAGATGGTGCCACTCCGCTTGGCGCGACCCGGCTGTGGTTGGCGCAGAGTTCGGTGTAATGGACTGCAATAGACGCTCTGTGGTTGGCGCAGAGTTCGGTGTAATGGACTGCAATAGACGCTCTGTGGTT
>JAKSDA010000525.1 GCA_022360315.1 Pseudomonadota bacterium | reverse complement strand
TCCTGGACATTGATGGACTTGCCTACGAGTGACGATATTCGTACCCTGTGGGGAACCGGTCCCAGCGATGTTTTTGCCGCTGGCGGTGATCCGACCAATGATTTCAGCGATTGGATAGTTCATTTCGATGGTATCCAGTGGAGCCCGGTCCGCATCAGTCGCCCATACGATCAGGTTCTCGGCGACAATCCCTTCCATGCTGTATCGAGCCCGACACCAGGCACCGTTTATATCGCCGACCGAGCGGACGTCTACCGGCTGCGTCGGGCGTCTGCGTGGTAGCCTGTACCTCGATGCTCACAGCGGGAGCGTACTCGCCGCCGGGGCGGTTTTCACAGGTAAATCTCGCAAGGGCACTGCTCAGTGCACAAGTGTCGGCGCTCCTACCGAATCATCCATCAGCGGTGTCATGCCCATGAACAGCACTGTCTCGATGCGCCGGTCGTATAATGGCGTGTAACGGTCTGTAATAGACAAAAATCCGTCATCCATAGTAAGCTGAATCCAGTAGAGGAGATTGGTACGGGCGGCACGTCCAACCCACTCGCGCCATCGCGATGCGCAGACGGCGCGGCAATCACCAGTAATGGCAGATCGAGACCTGATGACACAATGGAGGAAGAATGACCGGGAGCATGTTCAGCCCAAGAGCTGTGATGAATATCCATGTTTCTATATGGATGTGCATACTGTTATGGAGTATCAGCGCCTGTGAAGAGGTGCGATCGACTGTGTGCCCGAGCGGTATGCAATGCCCGGCCGGCTCGACGTGTGTTGCCGACTACCCGGGGTGTGCTCCGGTCGAACAAGTCAATGCGTGCCTGGGCAAGGCCGACGCTCAGCCGTGTCGATACCACGGGGTATCGGACGGGGTCTGCCGGCGAGGCGTGTGCATCGCTCTACTCTGCGGAAACGGCCAAATCGACAGTGGCGAGATCTGCGATGATGGCAACACCAACTCCGGTGATGGCTGCAACCGGACCTGCACGTCCACCGAGATGTGTGGAAATGGCATCGTCGATCCCGGCGAGCAATGCGATTGCGGCTCTGGTCGATTTGTATCGTCCGAGCCAGCCTGTTGGAACGGGCAAAATAGTGCCAAGTACGGCTACTGCGGTCTCGACTGTCGGACTCAGTGTGGCGACGGGCAGCTGGGCAGCGGGCAACGATGCGACGCGGCGTCGACGTCGAATCTGTTCTGTAGCGATCTGGGGTTCGATTTTGGCCGGATCGACTGTGCAGATAGGTGCGGCGGGACCACGATCAATCGGTGCGGTCGATTCAACTGGTCCGAGATGTCGCCGCACATCTGGTGTCATCACCAGGCATTGTGGGGCAGCGGTCCCAATAACATTTATGCCGCTTGCAGGTATGACGGCGGCCTGGTGCTTCATTTCGACGGCATCACCTGGCAAGACATGGCGTTGCCCAACCATTACTCATTAAATGCCATATGGGGAAGTGGGCCCAAAGACGTGTTTGTCGCTGGTGACGACGGCGCGATCCTCCATTATGACGGCGTATCCTGGCAATCGATGCCAACACCTACCACGAAAAACATTTACGCACTGTGGGGCACCAGTGCACAGAACGTCTTTGCTGCGGGTGGATCTGGCACGTTACTCCGTTATGACGGCATGTCCTGGCAATCGATGTCTTCCCCCACGTCGAGCGTGATCGGCGCGTTGTGGGGCAGTGGGCCTAATGATGTCTATGCAGGCGGTACGAATGGCTTGCTGCTTCACTTCGACGGCACATCCTGGACATCGATCCCCTCGGCCACCACAGACAGCATCTTTGCCCTGTGGGGTAGCGGACCGAACGATGTATTTGCCGCCGGTCTCCAGACAATGACTCACTTTGACGGCCAATCGTGGCATGTGATGGCCCTTCCTGCCGATCTGGGCAACTTCGCACTCCTTGATCTTTGGGGCAGCGGGCCCGACAATGTGTATGCCTCGGGAGCGAGTGGCCTCCTGCTCCATTTTGACGGCACCTACTGGGAGTCGATGCCCTCGCCGACCGATCACGAGCTCATGGCATTGTGGGGCAGCGGGCCCGACAACATCATTGCGGCTGGATATTCCTATCACAGAACGGGCCCGATCCTGCAGTTCACCGGCAATTCATGGCAGCCCGTGCCGCCGCCGCCGGTGCAGTTGAGTATTATTACTGCGTTGTGGGCCGGCGGAGTGCACGACGTATTTGTCGCGGGATACTACGGCGCTGTGGCCCGTTTTGACGGGACGTCCTGGGAGTCGATGCCCGTGCCGACCTCGAAGCGCCTCTCTGCCTTGTGGGGCAGTGGGCCCAGCGACGTATTTGCCGCCGGACAGGAAGGCACACTGCTTCATTTCGACGGTTCATCGTGGCAATCCATGCTCTCACCGACCTCGAGTGGCTTGATCGCCTTGTCGGGCACCGGGCCGAGCGACGTTGTTGCGGTGGGCAAAGACGGCACGATCGTGCACTACGACGGCGTTCGCTGGCGCCAGGTGCAACCAGCTGGCCGCTACCAACTGCACGGAGTGTGGGGAACCGACCTGAACAAACTCATTGCGGTGGGGTCATCCGGGACCCTCGTACAGTATGACGGAACCGGCTGGACGCAGATGCAATCGCCGACATCAAACAACCTTTACACGGTGTGGGGCAGCGGGCCCAACGACGTATTTGCCGCCGGCGAACTCGGTACCTTACTTCATTATGACGGCGTATCCTGGACATTGATGGACTTGCCTACGAGTGACGATATTCGTACCCTGTGGGGAACCGGTCCCAGCGATGTTTTTGCCGCTGGCGGTGATCCGACCAATGATTTCAGCGATTGGATAGTTCATTTCGATGGTATCCAGTGG
>JAKSDA010000088.1 GCA_022360315.1 Pseudomonadota bacterium | reverse complement strand
GACCGCCGGACCGCAAGACGAGCGAATCCAAGATTCGTGAGTCGAGGACCGCCACTCTGGCGGAGCGTCCGCCCAAGACCCGACCGTGCCGCCGGCTCGGCTCCACTCATCGCCAGGAGCGCTGCACTGCAAATTGACCCATCGCCGCCCAACCCCGTCACCACTCAAAGTGACTGGAACTGTGAAAAATCAGCCTCACCCATCACCGGGACCGTACAAAAAAATTCGCCGAATTTCTCCTCAAATGCTGAATTCTGCTGTTCTCGGCCAAATCACACTGCACAGAAAGGGCTCAAAATGGGCGAATTTTCGTGTAATATCAGCATATTAAGGATTCCGGGACGGGAACTAACTAACGACGTTCTGCATGGCTTGGTCTGCGCGCTATCTGCCCACCAGGTAAGTTTCGTCGCGCATGCCACCTTGCCACTGGAGCAAAACCGATTCACGGTGTAAAGCTGAGCGGCGCTAGATACTCATTCCCGTGATTCGCATGGACCCATTTTATACGGCGACAAAGCGAGAGCAAATCGAGGCAGCGCTGAACGCCTACGCGACTGCGTCGCGACTCGGCCATATCAGCGGGTGGCAGGAGCGCGAACACTGGTCATTGCTCGAGTTGCCCGTTCCCCTCGTCCATCCGAACTGCCCTGACCACGAGGTCCACTTCGTCCCGAACCCTCCGAAGCAACCGCCCGAGATGGGGATCGATGGGGGCCCGCGACTCGCCCGTGTCGAGACAAACATGGCCACGGTGGAGTGTTTGACGTGCGCACGGGCCAGCTCGCCGCACAGCCCCGGTTGCTCGAGGAGCCGGACGTCCTGTGCATTCTCGAGCGCGATGGGTCGGTTCGCCGATATGTGCACGAGGAGACCGACGAAGGGTGGCACGCCCTCGATGTGCTCCGAGCGTCCTTCAGGGCCCTCGAAGCGCGTTTCTCGGAATGGTCCGAGCGGACACTGTGGCACTACAGGTCTCCGAGCGCGATCGCCCGTCGCGACGACGGGACGTTTCGCCTCCTCAGAGAGGGCCTCCTCGATGGAGTGTTCGAGGTCGGCTGGCCCGCCTGCTGCGCTGCCTTCGACGAAACAGCTCAGCGCCTCGCCCTCATCGATCCGGACGAGGTCGTCATCCTCGCTCCCGAACATCGACGAGTCCCCCTGCCGGCGTGCGCTTCGTACGCTGATGGCGTGAACAAGCCGTCACTGGCCGCTCGTCGGAACCGCGCTTACACTGGCTCTGCCGGGCCAGAATTCGACCTTGCTCCACTATGTGGTGAGCCTGTTACGACCGGGTGATGTGCTTGTCATCGATCGTTTGGGCGATACCCGCCAAGCCTGTTTTGGGGGCGGTGTTGCGCTTGCGTCCAAAAAGGACCGCGCGCGGAACTTTGACTGTGGCAAGATTGCGCCGGGCGAAAAACTCGGCGTCCTGTCCAGCGCAACCGCATCGGTCGAGCGGTGATTGGACTCTTGAGGCCTGTCCATGAGTAAGACTATCGAACACTGGCAAGTGCGCAAAGCGGCCATCGTCCATGCCGAGGGCATGGTGGCGGCCCAACATTACCTTGCGGCCCGCGCCGGCGCGGCGCTGCTCCATGACGGCGGGAACGCGGTCGATGCGGCCGTCGCGGCAGCACTGGCGCTGGGAGCCGTTGAGCCGTGGATGTGCGGCCTCGGCGGCAGCGGGCTGATGGTCGTGTGGCTCGCCGGTGAGCAGCGAGCCGTCGTCCTTGACTTCCAGGGGGTGTTGGCGGCACGGACCGCACCTGAAGCGTATCCCATCGATCCCGATCTTCCCGAAACCCTGATGGGTTTTCCGACCGTCCGAGGCAACGCCAACGTCGAAGGCTATCGCTCGATCACCGTGCCGGGTGCGGCGGCGGGCTTTGACCATGCGATCCGCAACTATGGGTCGCGGCCTTTGAAAACCATTGCGGCTCCAGCCATTCAGCTAGCCAGGGCAGGATTGTCCGTCGAGTGGTTCGCGCATTTGCAGATATCCCTGGCCATGGGCACTCTGCAAAAAGATGCCGCTTCGGCTGACGTCTATCTGCCCGACGGCCGTCCGGCACTTCCCGAAAGCCGGATCAGTATTCCCGGATTAGCCGATACGCTCGAGGCATATGGCGCAGGCGGCGCCGCTGACTTCTACCAAGGCGACCTGGCCAGGGCGATCGTTGCGGATCTCGCCTCCGGCGGATCGACGATCACGGGCGACGATTTCGCGGCCTACAGCGTTCTGGAGGCTGAAGTTCTGGAAAGCGAGCATCGTGGAACGCGTCTGTTCACGCCGGGTGCCACCAGTGGCGGTCAGCGTCTGCGGGATTGTCTGGCCCATATTGCCTCCCACTTGCCGGCGCCACCGGTGGCTCCAACCCCTGAAACCTGGGCGACCTATGCGGCGGGCCTTGAGTTGGCCTGGCGCAACCACAACCGCCGGATCGGGCGAGAGACAGAGGTCGGGACATGCACATCGCATCTTTCCACTGTGGACCGGCATGGCAACATGGTGGCTTTGACCCACACGTTGCTGAACCGGTTCGGTTCCGGCGTGACCTTGCCGGCCACGGGACTGATGATGAATAATGCGGTCTCATATTTTGACCCACGCCCCGGCTACCCGACCACAATGGCGCCCCGGATGCGGATCAATGCCAGCAATATGTGCCCGACCATCGCCGTTCGCGGCGGACGGGCGCTGTTTGCGATCGGTGCGTCCGGCGGCAATCACATCATGCCGGCGGTTGCGCAGGTCGCCGCCCTTATGCTGGATTTCGGGATGGATCTGGAAGCGGCGATCAACATGCCGCGGCTCGACGCCTCAAACCGTGGCTCGGTGCGTGTCGACCCGGCGCTCGGCGAGGCGGTCATCACGGAGCTCGGGCGCCACTACACGCTGGAGATCGCCCAGCGTCTGGTTTTTCCCAAACTCTACGCGTGCGTTTCAGGCGTATCCCGATCTGAAGACGGCAGCGTCCATGGCTTGAATGATCCATCGCTACCGATCGGCGGCGCCAGCGGGCCCATGGCCTTCCCGACAGGGCTGGGGGCAGCAGACCCGGAGGCCGGAGTCCGTGCGTGACCGCCAGCCGTTGGCGGCGGTCTATATCCCAAACACCGAACGGGTGCCGTTGTGGGTCGATCACCTCTCGTCACTTCTTCCGGGCTGGGATGTTCGCGCATCGGAAGCCTTTGATGATCCGGCCCGGGTCGACTACGCGGTCGTCTGGAAGCCACCGGCGGGACTGATCGCCCGATTCCCCAACCTCAAGGCCACGGTCTCGATCGGCGCCGGCGTGGACCACATCCTGGCCGACCCGCTCTATCCGCGTCACATCCCGATTATCAAAACCGTTGGCGACGATCTCACCCAGCGCATGCGCGAATATGTGGCGTTGCATGTTCTGCGGTTTCACCGCGAATTGCCCGCTTTGGAACAGGCAAACGTCGAGGCGCAATGGCGACAGATTATCGTGCCACCGGCCACCCGGCGCAAGGTGGGGATCATGGGTCTCGGACCCCTTGGACGAGCGGCCGCAAAAACGCTTATTGATTTGGGCTTTCAAGTTTCCGGCTGGTCGAAACGTGGCGCTCACATTCAGGGATTGCGGAGTTTTACCGGAACCACGCAGCTGGAAGGCTTCCTCGATAAGTGCGAAATCCTCGTCTGCCTACTGCCCCTCACGCCAGAAACCCAGGGTATCTTGAACGCCGAACTCTTTGCCGCGCTGCCCCGCAAAGCCTGCATTATCAATGCGGCACGTGGACAACATCTGGTGGAAGACGACCTACTGCACGCACTGGAGACCGGTCACATCGCTTCGGCGACCTTGGACGTCTTTAAAAACGAACCGTTACCGCCGGACCACGCGTTCTGGTCACACCCGAACATTCTGGTTACGCCGCACGTGGCCTCCCTCATCGATCCGGCGAGCGGCGGAGAGATCATTGCCAGTAACCTGCGTCGTTTTGAAGAGACCGGTACCGCGCCGCATATTGCCGATTGCGGCCGCGGATATTGAACAGGAATTCAGCTCTTCACCCCCTGGAAGTCACCCGAGGAAGACTCCAAGGCTGGATCCGGACCTCGACGACAGCGTCAAGGTGAATATCCGGCCTCTGTTGGCAGCGGGTGTGTTGTGCTTGGGCAAGGGTTGTCGTGATGATCCCGGCACTCGCGGCGCGGTTCGCGAGTGCGGTCCAGGCCGCGTCGCTCTTCATGACGCTAGACGCTCGCTCACTCCCACCCACGCTCGCGCAGTATTGTCCTGGCCTGGTCACGCGATGGTTGCAGCAACCCCATATCCCGGTCGGTCGCTATCGCATGCGGAATCGGTAGTCCAAAAACCTAGCTTGAGCCACAACTGTGCAAGCTGGGCTAGCGATGGCGACGGCGGTCGATGAAGAAGGTGACCAGGGGAAAGAGCGGGAGCAAGGGCAGGATATAAAATGCTGGATTGTCCAGCTCGATACCTCGAGGCCGGTATACCCCGCCGGAAAACCAGCTCACGGCGGAGTACAGGACGAGAATAGCGGCTCCGCATCGCTGCCACAGTTTTATGTCGATCACCGGCGCCTGGGCTGCCACGCGGATCGTGGTCTCGCACCGGTCGGATACCAGGATGCCGCGCCATCGATCCCGGTCCCACACGAACAGGGCTACAGTACCCAGGAGCATCAGAGTCACCACTGTGCGAGTGGGAACGCCGGCGCCGGTGCTCCAGCAAAACACTGCAATGGCGGTGAGTACCGGCAGAGCCAGGAGCGTCCCCAATGCAGCGAACCGCTGGGTCATCAGCAGCAGGGCTGCGACCAGCTGCACCATGCCAACAAAGCGATAAAAGCCGCCGGTAGCGTGAAAGCTGTGCAGAAAATCGTGAAACAGACCGGTGTTGGCGGGATCGGTGAACGGTTGCCCGAGTACTTTCTTCAGGCCCGCGGGAATAAACGCAAACCCGATCAGGATGCGCAGGTTTACAACTACCAGGTTGGCCCAGCGGGCGCCTCGCACGGTTCGAATCAGCTCGTCTGCGGTCGCAAACATTGTTCTCAAAAATAGCCCATATCGACCGTAGAAGAGATCTTTCAGTTGCCAAATGCCCACAAAGACTACTAGCAGCATTCGGGAAAAATTGTTTTCCCGAATCTGCGTGCGTCCCGGCCGAGAGCGGCGATTAGCCGATTTCGGGCACATGGGGCGCCCGGCGGGAGTCCGCCGGAGGGCTTTGCCCAATAATGGTAGCGGCGTTCGGGATTTTTCCCGAACGCTGCTAGAACACTGATCAGCTTGAAATCGATGAGAAATCGATCGGTTAGGGGAATGGGATGGACAGATCGATCCAGGTGTGATCCACTTGGGATGCTGTGCCATGCCCATACCGCGGTGGAACCTCCCAATCGAGCCAAGTCCAGAAGAAGTAGAGATCCTCAAACTGGTCAAGCGCCATCGAAGGTTGTTCGGTTTCCTTCGAATGCATCGACACGAACTCTTCAATGACGAGTTCCAAGCGGAGCTGGAGACGATGTACCGTGATACGGGCGCCGGGGACACCCCGAAGTCTCCCGCGCTGATGTGCATGGCATTGCTTCTACAGGCGTATGTGAAAGCCTCCGACGTGGAAGCTGTGGTGGCTTCGCGGGCGGATGCTCGTTGGAAACTGGTGCTTGGCTCGTTGGGGTCAGATGAGCCATTGTTCTCACAAGGCTGCCTGCAGCAGTTCCGCGAACGTCTTATCGAGCACGGTATGGACCGCCGTTTGCTTGAGCGAACCATCGAGCTGGCCCGGGAAATCGGCGGATTCGACTGGCGCAAACTGCCCAAGGCACTGCAAGTGGGGATTGATTCGCGCCCTTTAGTGGGCGCGGGGAGAGTTGAGGATACGTTCAATCTACTGGGTCATGCAGCTCGTAAGGTGTTGGCGTGCGCGTCGAAGTTGACCGGATTGAGTCCAGAGGACATCTGTTCGGAGGCGAGCTGCCGGCTGTTCTTGGCTTCGAGCGTGAAGGCAGGGCTGGACATAGATTGGAGCGACAAAGAGCAGAAAAGCGACGCCCTTAATCAACTCATGGATCAAGTAGTCACATTGACGACCTGGGTCGAGCAAAACATCGACAAGCGGAGAAGGCTCGATGATCCGATTCAGCGCTATCTGGATGCACTCGACGAATTCGAGGAGCAGGATCTGGAGCGCGATTCCGACGGTACTATCAAGATTCGCAATGAGGTCGCGAAAGATCGTCGAATTTCAGTCGAAGACCCTGAGATGCGTCATGGGCGCAAGAGCAAGAAAAAGACCTTCAATGGATACAAGGAGCACGTTGCAGCGGATCTGACGACACAGCTGATTCTGGCCTGTGCCGTGACGCCAGCCAATGCACCAGAGCAAACTGCTGCTGCCACTCTCACCGGCGAGATCCACGATCAAGGATTCGAGATCGGAGAACTATTCATCGACCGCGGATACATCAAGAGCCCTACCGCCGAAGAGATCGAGAAAGACGGAGGTGAAGTGGTGTGCAAGCCATGGCGGCAAAACAACAACAAGACGGGTCTGTTTTCCAAGGCCGACTTCGACATCAACATCCGCGACAAGACGATCACCTGTCCAGCTGGACAGGTCGAAGATTTCGACTTCGGTATGACCATAGAGTTCAATCCCCGGGCTTGTGCCCAATGCCTCCTACGCAACGACTGCACAACCCAGTCATTGGGACGGGGTCGAACCGTCCTTATCGCCGAGGACGAAGCCCGTCAGAAGCGTTTACGCAAGTTGCAGACGACCAAGAAAGGGCGAAGCCGGCTACGCGAGCGTACTGGCATCGAGCATCGCTTGGCTCATATTTCCTCTCGCAAGGGCCCGCGTGCCCGATACCGGGGCGTCCGCAAGAATGAATTCGACCTCCGCCGCGCGTCCGCGTTGCAGAACCTCGAAGCCATTCAGCGCAAGGAGGCAGCATGACTGAGGTTTCAACCTGTTCAGCGTTCTAGCCCACCTCGAGCTACCAACCACCCCACCCGATTCCGCGAGGAGCCCTCCCCTCTAACTCGCCGATGTGAGGCTTCAGTGCCGGTGGTCCCCGCTGACGGGTGGTCCCCAATGACGGTGGTCCCCGTG
>JAKSDA010000599.1 GCA_022360315.1 Pseudomonadota bacterium | reverse complement strand
TCGGCCGGGTTGCCGTCCAGAATGTCACCGTCAAGAATCAAGCCCGATGCCCCGGCCGTAAGGCAGAGCTTGTGGCCGTAAAGCGTCTCGCGGCGGCTCTTGATAATAATGTCGGTGTGGGGCTCGAAGATGGAGACGAGATACCAATATACATTGCCACCGACATTTGCGTATTACCAGGGGCCTGCGGATCGAACGGATCGCTGTACACGCCGGCTCGTATGATCGCCTGATCGCCGGTGAGCAACGCGGTGATCTCGAACTGACCATCGTCCAGATAGACCTCGTGCTTCCGAGGCTTGCTGCCGAGTTCGAGGTAGCTGAGCTCTTGACAGGCCAGGGCCAGCATCTCGGCCTCGCTGTCCGCCTGGACCTCCAGGGTATTCAGGGCCGCGCCGCTTTCCCCACACGCGCCCATGCGATCGAGCCCAACGAGCTCGATGACCTCGACACCGGCGGCTTTCAGGTGATCGGCATAGGCATCGCATTCCAGACTCAGCGTCGGAGGCGTGCAATCTGACTCGCGGGCATCGCCCAGGGAGATTCGTAGCTTTCGACTACTCATTTGCCGTGCCGTCCTTGTCGCATCGTTTCACTTCATCCGCTTTCTTCGTGGTTGATCGGCGCACCCTCTCGGTCCAGCCTCGAAGCAGACACTTCGCGGTTCGAAGTGCCTGCTTCGAGGGTACCGAGCCAACCCCGGATCGCGTCCCAATCACCTACGGACACCTCGACTCCCTCGCGAACCTCGCCTTCCCGATCGTACTCGCTCCAGCTGAGTTTTCGGCGGTCAGGCCGCGAATACGCATATAATCCTGGATAGCGCCCCGGCTCATGCCAAGTTTCCTTGCCACTGTGCTCACATTGCCGTTTCGTATAATGCATCAGCAATCACGCGCCTCGATATCGCCGAGCTGGCCATTATCGGTGACCCTGCAGGAGCCGCAAGGCATCACGATGCATGGATCATCAGTCCCAGGGAATCCACTCGCCAAAGCGGTCTCCGTAGACCTCCACCATGATCGAAGCAAAGCTCGGGCCGCTTATCATATCGCGCGTGGGAGTCTTTTCAGGATGGTCGTAGATATCAAAATAACAATCGCCGCCTTGCATGACAACCCAGTTGGCAATGTCCATCAGGGCATCTTCGCTGACATTGGGTCCCAGATGGTCCAGGTGTCTTGGCGTGAACAGCTCCTCGGCCATTGCCATGTACTGGGCATGTAGCTCGATGAGTTCTTCCGCTGGCATGGCCATGGCGATCTCTCGAAATTTTTCGCGATCGCCTTCGGCCCGGTCGATGGGTTCCCAGAACGATTCGGGAACGGTCCCGAGGGTCCATTTTTTGGTTTTCTCTGTCATGGTGGAGGTAGATTCATCAAAGCTTCAGCGGTCAAGCCGCGATTACTCATATATTCTCGGATAGCGCCCCGGCTCATACCAAGTTTCCTTGCCACTGCCGTCACATTACCGCCTTCCTGGCGCAGCATGGCTCCCAGTCGAGCATTGGCCAGGGCTTCATTGGTCGCATCGCCCCCGGCGAGCTTGGCGGCCCAGTCTGGAATTGGCCGGGGACCGGCAGCCGGCACGGGCCCGGCATTCGGCCCCCATTTGCGTTCGCGCCACCAGTATTCGCCACTTTCCCGCATCTTCGAATCGCTGACGCCCGGAGTTCCCGGACCGCGCGGCTCCTTCGGCAGACGACCACCGGTGACATCCCACGGCAAGATCGGCGTATTGTCGAGAACCGACGTGGTGTCGCGCTCTTCCGCAATGCCCTTTACCACGCTCTCGCGCACCGGACCCTCGATGGACGCGGCGGTCCCATGGGCCTCGGTTTTTACTTTCACAGCTACCACTTCCATCGACAGGCTCCGGCCCATGGCGTGCAAACGCCCTGCCCGCTCGTAGACCCTGGACCTGGTCGCGATATCCGCGGTTTCACCCACCTTGAGTATTTCACCGGTAATATTGTCGCGCACTGCGTAGATGAATTCCACGTCCTTGCCAAGGTTGCGCAAGCTATCCGGAATCGTGAAATCCTTTGAAGACAGATCGATGGTCACCTGCGACACCTCGACTTCCGCGGTTTTCGGCAAGTGAGCTTCCAGGTCGATCCGGCGGCCAGTCGGGGTTGTGGATGATTTGGTTCCGCTGACAGGCACATCAGGATCGATCAGATTGGGGAACCGGTTCTCGATGTCGAGCATGGTCTTGCGCAGACCTTCCAGCGCATCGTCGGCCGTCTTGATCGCCGCTGCGTCCGAACCAGGAGTGACGCTGTTGACGATCGCATCGGCCTTATGGGCAAGCTCGGCCAGGGCTTCGAGCTCTTTGTAAGCGGGTGAATCGGGGTCGAGCCCTTTTTGCAAGCGTTTGACCTTGAGCGCGATCTCGCCGCACTGGTTGCTGCACAGGATCAGCCTTCGTCGGTCTCCGATCCGCCGGATCGAAAGCGTGTGTTCCTCGCCGCCGATCTTCACCCGCCGACCTCGTCCCTGGAGCGGATCCTGGTCCACTGGCTTGGTGGCTCCGTCCCGGGTCATTCCACGTGGGGCCGTACCGGGCTCGCCCGGCTCGGTCCTCGGCACGGTCTGGCCGGCCGCGTCGGGCTCGCCGTTCGCACGAGGCCGGGAAATCGGCTTACCATCGGGACCGAAGAGGGTCGGCTCGTCGGCCGCGCGAGGCCCGGAAATCGCCTTTTTGCCCGCGTCTGGCTCCTTTACGGCTCGCTCCGCGGATGGCTCGGTCTCGGTCCTGGTGGCTGCGGGCACTTCCGGGGCTCCTCCGCCGACCCGGGAGCGCAAGCCCTTTCCTCCGGCCTCGCCGAATTCGTAGGCCCGGCCCTGCAGGTCCGCGATCCGGTCGAACACGCCTCGTTTCGGCACCTCGGGTGCGCCGGGGCGGGGCGGAGTCGTGGTGTCGGGGGCCGTGGGGCGAGCACCCCGGGCCTGGACTCGGGCCTGCACTCCGTTCATCGCGATCGACATGCCCAAGCCGATGGCGAAGTCGGTCCAGTTGATCTTGTCGAAATCCCAGCCGTTGGCGGCTAGCTGGAAACCCAGGTCCATGACCGCGTCGAGCGCGATGTTGGCGGCAAAATCGACCACCGCGCGCCGGGCTCCCTCGGCGAAGACCCGGGCCACTCCGGCCGAGGCCAGACCGCCGGCCAGTCCGCCCACCGCGCCGGTGAGCGCTCCCATCGCGATCGCCCGGCCCAGGCCCTCGGTCAGATCCCGGTTGGTCTCCCAGTTCGAGACCACCTGGTTCAGACCCCCGGCCACCGCGCCCAGCACCGCTCCTGCGACCACCCCCGCGGCCAGCGTGCTCATTCCCATTCCGGTCAGGAATCCGACCGCGGCGGGACCGGCCACAAAGGCGATCACGATGGTGATCGCGATGACCAGGATCCACTTGACCACCGTCTTCCAGGCCGGCGGCTCGTGCGAGGCCGCATCGCTGGCCTCGACCGGGATGCGCTGCTCCATCGGACCGAGGGCCTGTTCGAAGGAGCTGTCCAAGGCCTCGATGGCCTCCGAGGAGGTGGTGTCCAGCTGGTTGAGAAGATCGCTATAATTGCCCTCCAGCGCCCCCAGCAGGGTGTCGAACGATTCCACTGCGCCGTCGGCCATGCCCTGCACGCTGCTGGCATGGCCCTCGGCTTGCCGGCTCAGACCCGATTCCACTCCGCCGACCAGGGCGTCCAGGCCCTCACCCACGCTCTGCATCAGACCGGACACCTGCTCGCTGTTCTGCGCCGTCAGTTCGCCCAGCTGGCCCGCGGCCGTGCTGGTATGAGTGGCCAGCTGACTGTCGATCTCGCCCATCCCGCCGTGAATCTGCTCGTACAAACCGGCCAGCCGGCTGTCGATCGTCGCCCGCGCCTGGGCCAGAATCCCGACCAGAGTCGCCGGATCGGGCAGATCGCTGCCGTCCAGGGCCGCCGCGATCGACGCGAAGGCCTGTTCCAGGCCCCCGGCCGCGGCCACGATGCCCTGCTGCAGCGCCCCGGCCGCGGCATAGGCCAGCTGTTCGGCGGCCACGATCTGCAAGTACGTGGTCTGCTGCGCGGTGTCCAGCTGGCGCGCTTCCTGGGCGTCGAGCTGGGCCCGGGCCGCCACCCGCTGGGCCTCGATATCGGCCCGGGCCCGGGCCAGTAACTGTCCGGCCACCGCCACTGCGTCGGCCCGCGATTGCTCGATCCGGGCCACGGTCTGCCGGTATTCCTGGTCGACGTTCGTCCGGGTCTGCTCGGCCGTGCACCGGGCCGTATGCCGGTCCCGGGGCAGTCCGCGCCGCGCCGCCCTCGCCCGTTTTCCGGCGGTCTCGGTAAAGTTGTCCGCATATCCCTTGGCGGTTTGCTCGGCCGCCTTGGCCGCTGCCTCGGCCCTCCGGTCGGTCAGATGGCCGTCCCAGAAGCTGTCGGTCCGGTTGATCCGGCAGCCCCGGTAGGTCGCCGCGAATTCCGCTCCCCGCGCCCGGGCCGCCCCCGACCGGGTTCGACCCACCTCCAGGTAGCGATTCTGCACCTCGGCATAGGTCGTCTCCAGGGACGCGATCATCTGGTCCCGCTGAAGCGGGATCTGCTCCGAGACGCTGGCATATCCGGCCTCGACCTGGGCCAGGGCCGCCGCGGTCGAGGACTCGATCGTGGCCAGAGCTGCGCCATGAGCGCTCTCGACCCGCTGGATCGCCGCCTGGGCCCGGGCCTCGACCTCTTGCCGGGCCCCGGCCATGCGCCCCGCGATCGCCGCCTGCTCTCGCTGTCCGGCCCCTGCAATGCTGTCCCCGGCCCGGCTCGCCGCCGCCGCGATCCATCCCGGTATCACGGTCTGGGCGTAGGTCAGGGCCTCGCCCAGGCGGGCGGCGCCGCCGCCAAAGAAGGCCCTGAACCCGCCTTCTGCCGCAGCCCGATTTTCGGCCGGGACATCACCCGCGGCAAACCTCACCTGCAGGCCCCGGACCCGGCCAACTCCCGAAGCCGCCACCACCGCCTCCATCGAGGCTTGCTGGTACAGGGCCACGCTGTCTGCCCGGGCCGCCTCGACCTCGGCGATCCGGCTTTCCATCATCGCGTTGCTCTCGCCCTGTGCAGCCGCCCCGGCGGCCTGCACGGCCCCGCCGCCTTCGCCGCCTTCGCCTCCGGCCGCCCCGCCCCCTTCCTCGACCACCGGCCCCTCGGCCATCACCTCGCCCTCGGCCTGGGTTTTCTGGACCGCCTGCTCGCCCTCGGAGGCGATCTTCTCGCACGGCTGTTTCTCGATCGCCTCCTCTTTTTCCTCCGACTCGATCTCTTCCTCGACCTCGCCCGGCTCCGGCTCGTCGGGACGCTCGTCCTCGTCGAGGTCCTCGGGCGGTTTTTCGACCGGATGCTTGACCACCGAGCAGTCCCCGGCCCCGGTCGCGGCCGCCGGATCGGCCTGTCGCTGCACCGGGGCCCGGTGCAGCATGGCCGGCGTCCGCCCGGGTTCCTCCGCCGCGATCGGCTCCGCTACCGCGGCCTGGTTTTCGCCCTCGATCCCGGACCCGGCTTCGGCTTCGGCTTCGGTCCCGGCCCCGGCTTCGGCTCCGCCCCCGGCCCCAGCTCCGGCTTCGGCCTCGGCTCCGGCTCCGGCTCCGGCTTCGGCAGCCTCGGCTCCGGCCTCGGCCTCGGCTCCGGCTCCGGCTTCGGCAGCCTCGGCTCCGGCCTCGGCCTCGGCCTCGGCCTCTTCCACCTCTTCTTCTTGCCCGGCCTCCTCCTCGCCGCCCCCGGCACCGGCACTGGCCGGTTTTTCGCCGCCGCCGGTGCCGATCGGGACCTCTTTCACGATCTCCGAGCGCTCGGTGATCTCGGCCTCGCCCGCTGTGGCGAGCGCGAGCCCCCGCCTGGCTTCCGGACTGTTTTGGCCTCCTGTGCTCGAGCCTCCAGAACCGGTCATCCGGTCGAGCAGCGGCTCGGCCGAACGACCCGCCACCACCGCATCCGCCACCTGGTCGGCGTTGTTCTCCCATCGATCGCCCGGCTGGCCCACGTTGCCCGGCAGACTCAAACCCTCTTGCTGCTGCACCACGTGGGCGGCCTCGTGGGCGGCCAGACGCACGTCCGGGGCCTGGCGAAATCCGATCTGATGACCCGAGGTGAAGGCCAGCGCCCCCATGCTTCGGCTCGCCTCGGCTGCCGGTCCCCCGACCTGGACCCGCGCCCCCGACACATCGTGGCGCCCGAACGAGGTCTGGATCCGGCCCCCGTGCGGCAGCGGCTGATCGGCCCCGGCCAGTCCTCTGCGCGCTACCTGCTGCATCTCGCCCGGTCCGCTGGAAGTCTTGTCCCGCTCTTTTCGCTGCACGGTATTTCTGGCCTCACAGGCCGGACACCGGGCCTGCGCCACTCCGGGCCCATCGGCTCCCGGCGCCCCGGTGCTTTCCCCGGCTGCTTTCCCGGCGTTCCCGGCTGCCCTGGCTTCGCAAGCCGGGCATTTCGCCTGCACCACGCCCGGCGTCCCGGCGGTTGCCGGCGCGCTCGTTTCCCGGTCGCCTGTCTCGGCCGCCCCGCCGGTCCCGGACCTCCGGGCGAGGGCGATCAGGCCCTCGTAGGCGCTGGCCATCCCGGGCTGGTCTGGCTCCCCGGTTCCGGCCTTGCGCTGCAAGGCCACCCGCGTGGCCTCGAACAGCGCTGCTCCCGACGGCACGATCCCTTCCTCCAGCTCGTCCTGCGCCCCCGCCGCTCCGGCCCCCTGCGCGGCCTGGACCAGGAGCGCGTTGCCCGCCCCTTGCTGGATCCGTTCTATCTTGCTGGATTCCTGTTGCACCACCGGCCCCGGCCCCGGGCCCCCGGGAACAAACAGGCTGCCGCGCCGGCCGGCGAGCCGCGCGAGTTCCGGGCTTTGGCTGGATCTGTTTCATCGCTCGACTTCGAGTTCTGCCAGCAATACCCGCCAACAATTCCGGCCCATCCCGGGGTCGCCATATGCGCCATCGAGTCTGCGCCGCGCCTGTACGGCCAGGGACCGCCCGTCACGAGGACCTGACCTTTCCCTCGGCCACTTGCAGACTGGAGCCCACCTCATGGATCTTCCAGAAGAGTACAATGGCTCGGGTGAGGACGACAAGGCGCGCGATGAGCCCGAACCGATCCCGAAAGCTGCCGGGTTCGAGATATCGGATTGCACAGCTCACCTCGTCTCTGGTTGCTGCAGCAGCCGCACCGCCTCCTCGTATTCCGACTCGAGGGCCATGCTGCCCAAGACACTGCAAGTGGGGATTGACTCGCGCCCTTTAGTGGGCGCGGGGAGAGTTGAGGACACGTTCAATCTACTAGGGCATGCAGCCCGCAAAGTGGTGAGGTGCGCTTCGAAGTTGACGGGATTGAGTCCAGAGAACATCTGTTCTGAGGCGGGCTGCCGGACACTAACGCGAGACCAAGACCCTCACGCTGCTCTTCATACCAGTTCGAAGCCTCCTTTAGTTCGGCGAGAGCCTCGGGGAGGATTCGAAACGTTGTCATCGGTGATGCACGCTTGCGAGTTCAGCTTCGAGTTCACGCAAAGCCTCTTCGCCGGCAAGACCTTCGACCTCGCCACGTTCGACGCGTTCGGCCCGGCGAACCGCTTCTTGGTTCCAAGCCTCTTCGATCTCACTGGCGGATTCATGCGGCATGCTATCGAGCAATGCTTCGGCCACACGACGACGTTCTCGCCGGGGAAGGGCAAGCCCTTCTTGGAGAATTCTCTTCGCGGTTGAACTCACAATGGATATTCTAGCCCGGAGAAACCTGTCTGGGGAGCCCTGTCACCGGTTGGAATCTCTTCAGGGTACTTGCCTGCGAGCAATGAGGCTACCTGGGTGACTCCGCACCCGGGTGAAACTGCGAAACACCCTCCGCGGAACTTTACAGTCGCCGGCACTTGTAGCGTTCCTCTCATAACTAAATGAAACAACAGAACTTTCTTGCCAGTCGCCCGGTTGCCAAACCAACCCGACTGCGCCTACAGAGACGCGAATCACCACGCAGCTTCCATCTAGCAGCATTCGGGAAAAATCGTTTTCCCGAATCTGCGTGCGTCCCGGCCGAGAGCGGCGATTAGCCGATTTCGGGCACATGGGGCGCCCGGCGGGAGTCCGCCGGAGGGCTTTGCCCAATAATGGTAGCGGCGTTCGG
>JAKSDA010000515.1 GCA_022360315.1 Pseudomonadota bacterium | reverse complement strand
TTGGCCGCTTCCGGTTGACGGAAACAGTGGCCCGGCATGCCGACGACATCGTGAAGCGGGGACCTTTCAAGGGACAGCCCGCACGCCCGTATCTCAACTCCCCGCATACGATCGAACAAATCATGACGGGAGGCCGCGGTGTCCCTGACCCAGGCGGCGTGCCTGGTGCGTTGCGGTGGGATGTCGCGGGCTCGTTCCGGGGTTCCCAGGGAACATGGGAGCTCGTTGTCGGCAAGGGCAATGAAATCCTCCATTTCAACTTCGTGAGGTAGGCATGCGGTTCAACGTCGAGCCAGAACAGATGCGGCCGCGCGTCACCCCCGTCTACCGTTCCCAGGATTTCGCATTCGATGTGGAGCCGAAGCCCGAGAGCGGTGGCGCATCCGTGCTCGTCAACGATGTCCAGCTGGAAGTCGATGAAGACGGCGTGGTTCTCTACGCGTGGGGCCTCTGCCCGCACACGACATGGTCGGAGACATGCGATGCGCTCCCGACCACTCGGAGGGGCATGTTGCGGGCAGAGCTACCCGATGACTTCACACCCGGCACATCCATCCGCGTCAACCGCGAGAGATGGCCGGTGGCTGCTAACCCGGAAACCGGGTGGGTTCGAATCGGAGAGTCCAGTGCTGTCGACGACTGTATCGAGTTCGCTGACGGAATGGTCGCCTGTCTCGCCGCAGGCCGCCTGGTGAGCCTCTGGATTCACTTGACGACGATGCCGTAGGTGCACCAGCACCATGAAGATTGCCATCCCGCCCACTTCACGCCTTCATGCCCAAGGATGGCGAACTACGCCGACTCGACACGCACCCCACGCACGTTGACCGAACGCGAGCAGAGAGCACTGCTCAAGGTCACCGGCGAGCACCGAGCAGGCTACCGCGATCATGTGCTGTACGCGATGGCCCTCGGCACGGGGCTGCGCGAGCACGAGCTCATCGCGCTCTCGGTCGGGGATGTGTTTCGGGATGGCAAGCCGAAGCGCCGGTTGCTGCTCTCGGTCTTCAAGGGCGCGGGCAAAGCCGGCGGCACGCAGGAGGTCCTCTTGAGCGAGTCCCTGCGCGGCAAGCTGCGGCGATTCCACCAGTGGAAGGCTCGCGAGCGTGAGGCG
>JAKSDA010000127.1 GCA_022360315.1 Pseudomonadota bacterium | reverse complement strand
GCGATAGTTGCCCGTGAGCTTGCGGCCCAAGAAGGTGGCGATATCTTCGGCCTTGATCGCCTGAACGAACCCTCGTATGTTGGGATGCTCGAGCTCCGCCGTGACACGAGCCTCGTGGGCGGCGGCCCGTTTGGCGATCGCCCAGCGTCCATCCGGCAGGAGTGCACAACGTACAGTTTATCCCCCGATCTCAAAAACCTGCTGGAGGCGTGCAATCGTCGCTATCTCGCCTTGTATGTGTTGCCCGCAATCGGAAGGGCAATCGAAGGACGGCAGAGGCTTCACACTGACTTAGAGAGGGTCAACCTCAGCGGAGCAGACCTCTACAAGGCCGACCTCAGCCGCGCTGAGCTCTTCGAGGCCAAGCTCACCAGGACCAGACTCGCTAGGGCCAATCTCAGCGGAGCCATGCTCAACGAGGCTGACCTCAGCGGAGCCATGCTCAACGGGGCTGACCTCAGCAAAACTCAACTGTACGCTGCCACTCTCAAGGGGGCCTCAATAGCCCTCGCTGACCTCATTGGGACCGACCTCGGCGCGGCCGACCTTAGCGGGGCCAACCTCATCAGAGCCGACCTCCGCGAAGCCAACCTCGACGAGGCCGACCTCAGCGGGGCCAACCTCCTCCAGGCCGACCTTAGCGGGGTCAACCTCATCGGGGTCAACCTCCTCCAGGCCGATCTCACCGGGGCCAACCTCACCAACGCCAAGGTCACCCGGGCTCAGCTCGAGACCGCCAAGAACTGGGAACAGGCCATCGGCCTGGACCAGATCATCGAGGAATGACCGGCTATACCCCCCACCACTCCGCCACCACGGCATAGAGCTCATCGGTCCGCGGGACGCCTGGAGATACCTCGCCCGTGGCTGCGGTGATGTCCACGCGGATGGCCGACTCGGCCAAGTGCCAGTCCTATGCAGTCGAGCGATGGGTAGGTGGCGTCGGCCGGCCCTCGACCCAGAGTGGCTATGGTGCAGGCCGATCATAGGTAATCTGGATGTCGCGCATGCGGTGGTTTTGGGCGGACAGCGTGAGCATGAGATCGTAGTGACCATCGGTGCCGACTGTATGTGGGGGATCGAGTGCTTCCTTGGAGAGAATCCATTCGTCTTGTGGGTCCCTGGCTGTGACGGCAATAAGTGTGGCGACACCACTATCGCTGATGTGGCGCAGCTCGACGGTGATCCACCCCCACGGCCCGGCTCCCATGCGCTTGACACCGAGGGCCTTGATGCGATCGCCCTCGTTGAATGCAACAGGCATGATGCCGGTGGAGTTGTGGGCGGCGTACAGGTAGCCGTCGGTATGGTACGACATACCAGAGACCTGCAGGCTCGGGTTGGGAGCCAGGTGGCGCACGCGATCGCCGTGGTACTGGTAGTTGACGTGGTCTTCCACGTCGGTGGCCCAGGCCGCGGGAATGGGCTGGCCGGACGAAAAGGGTCCGTGTTGCAGCATCTAGTAGCCTCCAAGGGGTACGTTGTCGAAGCCTTGCTCGCCGTCGTCAAAGCGGGCCTGGCGTTCGGTGATGACTGATGCGAGCTCCGATCAGGTCGTAATTGTCGCCCAGGGCGCGATCGCGATAGACCCATAGGTGAAAGGGACGATCGACATGCGGGGTCCAGAGCAGCGCGTCGTCGCATACCAGAGACGCGGGCTCGGGCAGTGCGGCATCGTCGCTGCGCAGCATGATGCCGGCCCAGCGTACGGGCCGCGGCAGCGTAGTGGCGACGCGTTCACGGACCGGCCCGGCAGGCTTGGTTACGCTGCTTGAGACGCGTATAGCGCTGCCATCGGCAGGAATACGGATTCTCAGCCATACCGGAAACACGGTGGTGAGATGGATCACCGTGAAGTCGCCGAAGCGCAGTTCGGAGAAGACGCGCCAGCCGATGGCGAAGCCATTGCCGCCGGAGTTGCGGCGGGCCATGAACAGGAGGGTCTCGACGCCATCGGACACGAAGAGGCCAGCTTCGGATGCGCCAGGCAGGGCGAGTGAGGCAATCTGGACTCGCCAGATCGCATCGCCGGGGTGGGCCACGGCAAGGCGCGCCCGGGTGGCATGGCGGTAGGCTCGGTCCCAGCGAAGATCGTCACCTGCCGTACCGTTGAGACGCAACTGTCCGGTCTGCAGCGCGACCGAGCCGTGGCCCTGCACGTGCCAGCGCAGACGATCCAGGTCGGCGCTGGCGAATTGGTCGCGGAGGTCGTTGCCGGTGGTGATCAATTCGACCTGGGCTTCGGCTGTACCCAGAAGCGGGGCCAGGCCTTTCTTGATGCCCGTGGCAGTAAAGCCGAGCTCGCGGCGTAGGGCTTGCTGGGCACGCTTTTGGCGGCCAGACGGGCTTACCAGGGGTGAACGAGGTAACGCCAGGCAACGCTCCCATTGCTCGAGCCGGTGGCCCTCGCAGCGTGGTGGTAAGCCATTCCGAGCTAGGTTATCGGCTGCAGACTCGACCGCGGCAATGGGCTGGACAGCCACTTTGAGTAGCCGCTGGGCGTTGCTCGCCGGGTCGGGGGGCCAACTCGTTGGTGAGAGCGATCGAGCCGCGCGGTAGAGTTTGGGCTGCCAGTAGGACAATCGTCGATGCAGGGCCTCGACTCGTCCCTGGGTGACGGCCTGGGATAGCACCTGGATGGCGTCGATGTCGCCAACTAGGAATCGCTCGTAGCTCTGGCCATGAGCGGCCGCGCCGATGAGCACGACCGGGCCGGCCGGGGCGCCACCGCCAACATGGCCGGGATTGCCGACGGTGAGCTCGTGCTCGGCAAGGAGATGCTGGTTTTGCCAGTAGCGCACGATGACGCGATCGCGGCGGACATATTCGCGTGTGGCGGTGAAGAGATACCAGCCGGGGCGATACTCGAAGCTGCCGCCGGCAAATGTCGCGAGTCCACCGCCTGGAGGCTCCCAGGCCCAGCGCAGGATGCTAGTGTCGGATGGGCCGACTGCGAGCTCGAGGTGCCAGCATCGGCGCTGGGCAGCGCTGTCGCCCAGGCCACGGGATACGAGCGTGCCTGGCTGGCCGGTGGCCTCTTGCCCGGGCCGATCCCAGCGAACCAGGGCATGCACTGTGACCGACTGGGGCAAGTAGGTGGCTGCCGGCGGGTCTTCGGCCCGAAGTCCCTGGGTACCGTCAAATGAGCGGGCCGGGCCGGTGATGCCGTCGGCCACGACACCAGGCATGTCGAGTCCTTGGGTCGAGTCTGCCGTGAATCGTGCGAGATTACCGCGCTGGTCGTTCGGCGCAATTTCGGGATGTCGCTCAAGGAACGGCAGGAGAGCCACCGTATCCGGGCTATCCTGGAATCCCGATGCCCCGGGCTGTTGATCGTGCAGTGGTTCGGCGCTCATGCGTACCTCACAATGACCTGGCCAGCGAGCAAAACCTGGGTGGTCTCTGTCTCGTCGGGTGGTAGCGTGCCTGTCGCCGCTGGGTCGGTAGGCAGAATCGTGGCCGAGGGGGCCACAACCGTTGCATCGTCAACTCCGGGCTGTGCTCGTGCAGCCGCGGCCAACCTGGACGGTTCGATGCGATCGAGCCAGCTGCCATAGCGAGTGCCTGGGTTGGCCGGGCCCAGTTGATTGACACCGGGGATGGCCACGGTGCCGTGGTCGCTGGCGAGGCTGTACCCGTTGAGTATGGCCTGGCGAGCGGGCTCAACCAGCGGGCCACCAGCATAGGCGCGATCGCCGGCTGCCAGTCCGGTTGGTACCGGGTTGTTGGGATCGTTGACCAGCTCGATGGTATCGGCGGAAATCCTGGCAGCAATGCGCTGCTCTCGGCCGGTGCTCTCGCCGACAGTGACCGCCAGCGAGAGACGGTGATTGGGCTGCATATCTGCGGGCAGCGGGCCTGTGAACTGCAAGTGCCGGGTGTCTGGCTGCCAAGATTGCACGGTGAGCCCGCCCGCATCGTCAAAGTCACTTTGATACTGCGGCGCCGAGACCGGGGTGACAGCTAATTCGATATCTACCGAGACAGGCTCGGCGGTCACAGTGCGGGTGACATCGGTAGCCGGTTTCTTGTCGGCCACGTAGGCGGCAATGGCCTCCTGATCGGCTGCGCTGAGCAAGCGCAGCGACCGTTCGGCCATGGCCAGGCCGACGAGATCGACCGACCCCTTGCCCGCTCGTCGCGGTAGTGGATAGCCGACAATGAGCCGGTCGGGCAAGGCTTCGCTAATCCAGCGAGCGTAGTCGGCTGTGCTGCCGCCCTGGGGTGGATTCGAGAAGAATTGCGCCACGCGTGCCTGAAAGCTGCCCTGGGGCTCGGTGTCGAGCCCGCCGGACAGAGGCGCGATGATCTTGGCAGTCTCCTGCAGGCTCGGTGGGGTGCTAACAAAGCGACAGACGGTATCGACGGGTAGGTTGGCGATGGTCCCACGATCGATGGTGCGCACATCGCAAACCACCATGCCGTTGGCGCCGACCTGATAGGTGCCGTCGATGACCAGGTTGACCTGGTTGGTTTCGGCGACCAGCTTCAGTCCGCTGGCGATCGCCGTGAAGGGGGTCCCCTGGACCTGTAGCGCTGCTTTGCCCCGGGCCACTGTCGGGCCGGCTGGCTCGACGTTCAAAGCCTGAGCCCACACAAGCGCTCCCTGGTAGGTGGCGGTCGAGGGGACCGAATCCCGGCGTAGGATGTCCAGCCGATGATGTGCACCGGCGACCAGGGCGGCCAGCACAGCGCCGAGCTGGCCCAAGGGGCTTTGCGGCGTGGTGTCGGCTGTGGGCATGAGCGCTCGAGCAGCTCGCTCGAACAGGCTGCGGAGTTCGGCGATGGTCATAATGGTGTCACTTTCACCTGCACAGGGATCCGGGCTGCCACATCGAATGCACTCGCGGCGATCTGTGCGCGATGGTCAGTTAACTGAACGGCGACGGCGATGTCCTGGATGCGGCCACGCTCCTCAAGCGGTGCCAAGGCTGCGCGGGCCGCATCGACGATTGCGGCCTCAGCATTGGCCGCCGGTGGATTGCGGACCAACTCGGCGATGCGACTGCCATTCGGCTCGGCCCACCACGACTCTGTGGTCAACGCCAAGTACATGGCTGTGGCCGCGGTGTTGTCGTCGACAAACCGGCCCTGTGCGTCGAGGCGGAAATCACCAGCGATCTCACCGTTCGCAGTAACCAGGCTCCACATGCTCATGAGACGGTGACCTTCGATGAGTTGGATTTGCTGGGGCCGGTCTGCAGTTTCACTCCGGCTCCACCCGCAGTCACGGTGTACTGGCCGGCCTGGAGCGGGCCGAAGTCGTGAGTATGGTCGGCCAGGGCCACAGGCTGAAACGAGCCATCTCGCGCACCGATTTCGATGGTGCCCGAGGCCGTGAGCTTGACCTGGGCCACCTCGTTGTAGGCGATGATGGTGCCGTCAGCGGCCAGCTTGATCTGTGCGTGGTGGTTGTAGAGCAGTCGCTCTCCGGGCTCGAGGCCGGCGCGCTGGATGGCCGCATTCTCGGCAGTACGATCGCGCGTTGCAATCAATGCCGGGTGGTTGGCCTGGCCGGCGACCTGGACCACGATGGCCTCGGCGGCATCATCGTCCAGCGGGCGGGCGGCATAGCCGAGACCCGGGTAGACCTCGGCGGCGGTTTCCTCTACGTTGCCGGCTTCGTCGGAGTAGCCGTGCACGACCCAGCGAACAGCGTAGGTGGCGACGATGGTCATGCGGCGCACCATGCCGGCGATCTGGCGAGCGCGGCGTCCGGTTTGCTGGGCAAAATAGCTGTGGGTATAGCGAGGCATTAAACGAGCTCCACTCCAATCGGCACCGCGCGAAGCACAGTGTACTCGTCGTCGCGGGTGCGCTGAAAACTACGGCCAATCACATAATAGAGACCGTCGATTGGTGTATTGACAGACGAAGCCTCGATGACAACGTCATACGCATACAGCGTCGGCGCCGAACCACGAACCTCACCCCACGAGTACGCCTCGATCTCGACCTCAAACGCCAGGGATTCGCGTTTGGCCTGTTCACGCTGCGCCAGTCGTTCGCATTCGGCGATGGACCGGGCTTCTACGGGCATCAGCAGTCGTTTGGGCCGAGTGAAGTGGATGCCGGTGCCGTCGGGTGATGCGGGATTGTCACGAGCCATGCCGACCCTTCCGCGGATTGCGTCGCCATGATTCGCGTCGTCACCGTAGCCGGTCCCAGCCGCGACGATCAGAGCATAGCGGTTGGCGTTGGATTCACGGTAGCGCATGCGGCGACAGTTGGCGTCGTGGCCGGTAACCGTGAAGCTGTGCTGCGCTTCCTGGTCGTAGTTCGGGGCTGCGATCACCAGCTCATTGCCATCACCGCTGGACCAGGCCAGATTGCCGGCTCGCTCAAGTAGCTCCTCAAGGACGCCCCACTTGCAGTCACCGGGGTCGGACTTACGCGGGTCGGTGGGTTCATCGAGTAACCGTCCGCCGCGCGCACGGGCCTTGTTGCCGCGACCGCGGAGCAAATCCCGGTTGCGGGTGTTGGATAGCGTGACTCGGTCAAACCACGGCGCTACGAGTTCACCGGCCACATCGGCGAGCGACTTGCCGCCGAAGCGGACCAGTGGAGCAGACTCGGCCAGCAAGCGCTTGATCTTGTCGTAGCCACTAATGGTCATGGTGCTGTAGTCGCCGCTGCGCTCTTCGACAAAGCCAGTCAACACAGGCGCCCCATTGACCAGGATTTGCACCTCGGTATCTAGCGGCAACCGGCCGAACGCCTCGTCGTCGTAGGGACGCGACAGAGAAAAGGCATCGGCGGGTGTGAGCACATCCGAATCGATGGATGCTTGGGACCATCCGCCGATCTCAGCGCCATGGGCAACCACTGTGAGCTCAACGTCGAACACTGGGCACCGTGAGAGTCGTGCTACCAGGCACGAGGTTTGGCGTTGCGATGACGTTGAGCCGGAGAATGTCGTCGGTCCGCTGAAGCGCCTCAGCGGGCCCGTAGAGCTGCTGCGCCAGGGATAGGACGGTCACCGGACTATCGACGGCCAGTTCGAGTACGCCTTGTTCCGATGCGGTCATTGCGGTCGCCGCTTGCTGGATCGCCGCCGAGACGTCGATCAGGGCAAGGTACAGCATTATGCGGTCGGAGTTGGTGTCCGCCTCCAAGTCCGTGATTTCTGCGCGAACCGCTGCCGTATACCGGCTGGCCGATGTGGAGATATCGGCCACTGACGGGCTCTCGTCCTGCCACTGGGTAGCCAGACCATCCAGCGCATCGGGCAGTGTACTGGTCTGCCCCGACTCCTCTAGCGCCAATCGCAGTGAGCCCACTCGCTCATTCAGAGCACCGATGGCCGCTCGCGGCGATGGAGACGGCTGGCCAGCAGGCCGTGCGCCCATATCCTCGACAAACAGGAGCTCGACGTCGATGTGGCCACGAGCTTGGTTTTCGCTATCGATGGACATCTTGGCCGGGAAGGTCCCGTGTACGGGATGAGCCAGCAATCGGGTCTTGCCGTCGTTGTGACGGCGCAAGGCGTGGTAGCGCTCGATCGGGCGATCGTCGCTGCTACGTCGAGTCCAGCGCACCGATACGCGAACTTCGCGCGGTGCACTGCCGCGATCCTGCAAGTAGCCGCCGCGGCCTCGGGCAGGTAGCTGGCGAGCGAGGGTACGCGGCTCGGAGGTCTGCAGCGCCACGTCGTCAAACTCGAGGGGTCCCCAGCGTATGCGTTGACGGGTCATGGCGTGGGAGACCTCGTTATGTCGGGGGACTGCTCGAGCAAGGTGCGCAGTTCGCGAGAATCGAGCTGGAGCTTGATCTGCTGTTCTCGCCGCGCCTTGAGCTCGACCAGCATGGCTTCCAGGAGTGCCTTGGTTTCGGGATCAGCGAGGTCTTTGCCGGTCTGCCGCTCGGCCTGCCTGGCCAGGGTGCTTCGCACCGCGTCTCGGTGTGCGGCCACGCGCTCGAGCAGTTGGTTTGACGGCCGTAGGCCCGAGCGCTGATAGGACCCGACCAGAATCTCGGCCTCAGTCGGCTTGACGATCCGCGCGTCCGCACTCTCCAGAGTTTTTAGGCCGCGTTTGGCCGCGGCGCGGCTCTCGAGTTTGCGCAAGAGCAATCGCTCGTATCGGAGCTTGTCCTGAATCTTTTCGGGGGTAAACCCGCGCTGGTGAAGGTCGAACGCTCCCCGGCCTCCTCGCCTGAGCGTGGCTTGCTTGCCTTCCAGATCGGCGATCGCGGCGCGCGTCTGGCGGAGATACACATCTTCTTTGAGTTCGCCGCGGCCCTTGCTGGTGTCCTCGATGCCGGCCAGGGCATCGGAGAGTTTGAGCGTCTTGTCGAGCAAGGTGCCGATCTCGTAGCTCAAGGTGCCCACGGCGCCGATCGCGCCGAGCGCACCCACACCCCGAGCAAACCGGGTGATTCCGGTGCTACCCTCGCCACCGAGCTGGGCAGCGCTCGACGCCAGTCCATACAACCCTGTGGTCCATTGGGCCAGTTTGAGCGCTCCCATGGCAATGCCGAAGTGACGGACATGCTGGACCACGAACGCGACGGTTTCACCCAGGCCTTCCAAGGCCTCGACCAGGTCGTCGACGCGTTCCGGGGTGAGCTGGCGTGCCAGGGTGTTTTGCATCCGGGTCCAGGCCTTTTCAATGCGTCCTGCATTGGACTCCATGTAGCGGCCAAAATCCTCCTGCACCGCATTGGATTCTAGCCCCACCTTGATGAGGTCCTGGAACGACTTCTGGTTGTTGGCCAGCTCGAAAAAGGCCCGCATGGCCTCGCTGGACCCAAAGGCCTTGGACAGCGCTTGCGGGTCCTGCATCAGTTTGGATTCGCTGATGTCCTTGATGATCGCGCTGAATTGGCGGAATGTCTTGGCGCCGGTTTCGGGATCCGTCTCAAAGATCTCGACCCCCTTGAACTTGTGGGCATTGTCGCCGAGCTTTTTCATCAGGGCATTGAGCCCGGTGGCTGCTTCGGCGCCTGAGCCAAAACCGCCGCGAATGACCTGCAAGGCAGCCCCGAGCTCGGCCAAGCCCTCGGTGCCGGCGCGGCCGAATTTAGTGAACGACGGGGCGATGCTCGGTAGCAGCCCGGCCAGCTCGCGCAGTTCGACTGCCCCCTGCTTGCCCTGGGTGAGCAAGATCGACAGGCCCTTTTCGAACCCGCTGGCACCGCTGATGCTCAGGTTTTTCTGGAGTGACGCCGCCGCTGCCGCCACATCGTCGATGGCGACACCACCCGCCTGCGCGGTCTTGGCGAACGCTTCGGCGCCGGCGCGAGCATCGTCCATTGACCCGGTGATCGATACGAACTTGGCTGCGGCGTCAACTAGCGATTCGGACGATAGTCCGGTCGCGTCGCTCACGCTATCGAACTCGCTGTTCAGGGCGTGCATGAATGCCTTGCTTTTGCCGGCCTGGATGCCCAGGCGGGTGAGCTTACGATCGACGTCCAGGACGCCCTTGCCAATACTGGCCAGGCCAGCCACCGACCCGAGCCCGGCCACCGCACCAAACGCGTCCTTGAATGAGGATCGCAGCCGATTGGATGCGCCCTGGGCAAAGGTGTCGATATCGCGTCGGGCACTGCGCAGCTCGCGGCGCAGTTTGCGATTCTTGACCCCGAGCAGGATTTCCAGAACGCGTTCGCTCATTTGCTTTCTTCGCGGATCATCCCTTCATGAAGTGCGTGCTCGATCAGCCTGGCAAGGGGGAGTTGTCGGGCCGGAGTGCCAAAGTAACAAAACAGGCCAATAGCGTTTCGTAGTCGATAGTCTTCCAGAATGCGGCGCTGCCCGGTCCCTCGTTTTTTTTTACGTACCCGGCAATCTCGTCGGTCATGGCGCCAAGCTCCATATCTGTAGGCTGCTCGAGGGCCT